>NZ_JBEZGL010000004.1:0-571881 GCF_040649915.1 Micromonospora sp. NPDC048839 | reverse complement strand
CGGCCTTGTGGACCGGGGGCGGCGCTGGTGTCGGTGTGCAGGTCGCCTCTCGGCGAGTGGCGCGACGCGGCTCCAGCCGAACGGTATTCCGCGAAGGCGATATTAGGTGAGGCCCGGGGACACTGAGTCACACCGACACCCTCCACAACCAGCCAGGCCCCCACGTTGTTCCCCACGCTCACCCCTACCGCCAAACCGCCGCACGACGGTGGCCGGCGGCGCGGTCAGCATCGCGCGCGCGGAGGCAGTCGCGGACGCGCCGGTGCCGGTGCCGGTGCCCTTGCCCTTGCCCTTGCCCTTGCCCTTGCCCTTGCAAGATCGTGCTCGATCCTTGTTGTAGTGGCCACCGTTGCTGAGCACGGGGACTACCACCAGGATCGAGCGCGATCTTGGTCGCGGTGGGCGGTCGCGCAGCGGCGGTCGGTTGTCAGTTGTCGGTGTCCGCGAGATCTTGGACAGTTTCCGTTCTCGCGTAACGGAAACTGTCCAAGATCTACGAACAATCACCGATCAGGCCGGGGCAATCAGCTCCCCGGCACGCCCGAGGGGTGCGTCGGGCACCTCACCGCCCAGCCCGCCAGCCCCGCTCAGGCGGCGGATACGCCGCTGGCCGGCACCCCCGGAGTTGCGGGGCGCCGGCCAGCGGTCGGTGTCGTGCGGGTGCTGCTGGTGCGGTGGTGCGGGTGTCAGCTGTTCCAGTACTGGCCGACCAGGTCGGTGGCCTGCTGCTCCCACTGCGCGTACGCGTCCGGGTACGCCGACACCTGCACGGTCTGCGCGGCCTCGGTCAGCGGCATGTCCTGCCACCCGTCGACCTGCTTCAGGCCCTTGAGGAACGCGGTGGTCGAGTACGCCGGGTCGGTGATCTGCTCCGGCGTACCCCAACCACTGGACGGGCGCTGCTGGAACAGGCCCAGCGAGTCGTGGTCGTTCATGTCGCCGAGGTGGCCCAGGTTGTCCAGCTTCGACTCCTGCAGGCTCGTCGCGATCGAGATCACCGCGGCCCGCTCGGGCAGGCCGGCCTTCTTCGTGGCGGCGATGATCGCCTTGACGTTGGCGGTCTTCTCACCGGTGAGGTCGATGTGCGACTGGTCGCCCTGCGGCTTCGGGGCGGTGGTCTGCACGGCGGCCGCGACGGGCTTGGCATCGACCGGGTTGGCGTGGGCGGCGATCGGACCGGCGAACACGCCACCGGCGAACGCGAGACCAGCAACAGACAACACACTCTTACGCATGATCGTGTTCATGGGGGTAGCTCCTTCGGGGGTAGGACACCTCAACCGCCAGGGGGAAAGCGGCAGGGTGTGAGCACCTCGTCCGGCGCTGCACAAACAAACAGGAGAAAGTCTTTGGGGTCGGCGACCGGCAAGCGCGAGGGCTTGCGGTGCCGGGGTCCAGGTGTAACGACCGGCGGGCCGGGGTCATTCCGGGGGCGGCCCATCCATCTCGCCTCCACCCGAAGGCGGTAGCGGGGCGATCGTTCGCGGGGACTGCAACGACCGGACCCGATCCCGCATTCCCACCCCCGTGGCGGGGGCGGCGGGCCGGTGGTCCTGCGATCGTCAGAGTATGTAACGACCCCACCCCGGCCAGCATTCCGGGCCACCGGTGCGCCCGGTCACAGCCAAACACTACCCACAACCGGACATTCGACCCAAGCGTGCCCGGCACACCTGGTTCGAATGCCCCACCGAGCGATGATCAGCCACGAATCAACGAAACCTCGGCCAAGGGATAAGCAAGCCCAACGGCCGCGACCACCAGGACGGCAAGCTCGACAGCGCCGGTCGCGGCGGGCCGGGTCAGCGCGCGTCCGAGGTCCACGAACCGCTTCGGTAGAGAGTGCCGCGTCCACCCGGATCGGGCACCCCGAGGACCGCCTCCTCACTCCCGGGGGCACCGGGAACCGCCGGTTCGGGGTTGCGGGCGGCACGGCGGGCGCGCAGCACGCGGGACCCGACGAACCAGGCGGCCGCCGCCGCGCAGACCACGATCACCACTTTCTGGAGCGTGCTCGCGTACCCCTCGACGAGGTGCCAGTTGTCACCGAGCAGATAGCCGGCGAGGACGAACGTGGTGTTCCAGATCAGGCTGCCCAGCGTGGTGTAGAGCAGGAACGTGCCCACCGGCATGCGCTCCACCCCGGCCGGAATGGAGATCAGGCTCCGGAAGATCGGGATCATCCGGCCGAAGAACACCGCCTTCACACCGTGCCGGAGGAACCACGCCTCGGTCCGGTCCACGTCGCTGAGCTTCACCAGCGGCAGCCGGGCCACGATGGCGCGCATCCGGTCGCGACCCAGCGATGCGCCGACCAGGTAGAGCGCCAGCGCGCCCACCGCCGAGCCCAGCGTGGTCCAGAAGATCGCACCGACCAGACTCATCCGGCCCTGCGCCGCGACGAAACCGGCCAGCGGCAGGATCACCTCGCTGGGGATCGGCGGGAACAGGTTCTCCAGCGCCACAGCCAGGCCGGCACCCGGCCCACCGAGTCGTTCCACCAGGTCACTGACGTAACCGACGAGGCCGCCCTGCGGTGGTTCCGCTGCGGCGGTGGGGGTTCCGGTGGCGAGCAAGGCGTGGGACGTTCGAATCATGCGCCCACCGTACGAAGTAAACCTGAGAGCCGACCATGCGGTTGACCGCCCGGCCGCGCGAGTCGACCACACCCGTGGAGGTGGGGAAAACCGCACCCCTCTGCGGCTCGCGGTGGCGCAGCCGCTGTGCGTACCCCTGGATGTCGCGGAGAACGCGCGGACGCACGCCGCCGCGGTCCGCGCGGCGGGTGCCCGGCTGGTGGTCTTTCCCGAACTGTCCCTGACCGGGTACGAGTTGGAGGCGCCGCCCGTGCCGGTCGACGACCCGCGGTTGGCGCCTTTGGTCGAGGCGTGCGCCGAGACGGGCACGTTGGCCCTGGCCGGCGCCCCGGTCGCCGGCGACCACATCGCGGTGCTGGCGGTGACCGGCGCCGGGGTGACGCTGGCGTACCGGAAGATGTGGTTGGGTGGCGCCGAGGCCCGTCGGTTCCGGCCGGGCGACGCGCCGGTCGTGCTCGATGTGGACGGCTGGCGGGTGGGGTTGGCGGTCTGCAAGGACACCGGCGTCACCGCGCACGCGGAGCGGACCGCGGCGCTCGGGATCGACGTCTACGCGGCGGGTGTCGCGGAGTCCGCACGCGACGCCGCCGTGATGGACCAGCGGGCGCACCGGATCGCCACCGCGCACCGGGTCTGGGTGGCGGTGGCGAGTTTCGCCGGCTCGACCGGCGGTGGCTTCACCGAGGCGGCCGGACGGTCCGGGGTGTGGACGCCGGAGGGCAAGGTCGTCGCGCGCGCGGGCACCGAGCCGGGAGAGTCGGTCGGCGTCAGCCTCGGTTGAACGGGCCGTCGACGTCGGACCCACCGCTTAGCGTGGGGCCACGTCACCGACGCGAGGAGGCACCATGGGCAAGGCCGCGACGACCGGCACGGTCCGCTCGGCGGACGGCACCAGCATCGCGTACGAGCGCAGCGGCACCGGCCCGCCGGCGATCCTGGTTGACGCGGCGGGCGGATTCCGCGAGATGGGTCCGATGAGGTCACTGGCCGCTCACCTGGCCGAGGAGTTCACCGTGCTGACCTATGACCGGCGGGGCCGGGGGCAGAGCACCGACACCTCGCCGTACGCGCCGCAGCGGGAGGTCGAGGATCTGCGGGCCCTGATCGACGACGCGGTCGGCGGGTCTGCCGCCCTGTACGGCTTCTCCTCCGGCGCGGTGCTGGCGTTGCTCGCCGCGACCGGTGGCCTGCCGGTCACCCGGCTGGCCGTGCTGGAGCCGCCGTTCGAGCAGCAGGAGCGGTCGCCCGACGAGCCGGACCTGGCCGCGGACATCATCAGGTTGGTAGCCGACGGGCGGCGCGGCGACGCGGTGCTGCACTTCCAACGCAGCATCGGAGTGCCGGCGGAGATGATCGACGGCATGCGCGACGGGCCGGGTTGGCCGGCCCTGCAAGCCCTGGCACACACTCTGGTCTACGACCTCACCCTGCTCACGGCCCTGCCGGCCGAGGCACTGACCACGCTCACGACCCCGACGTTGGTGCTCGACAGTGAGCAGAGCGACGCACGGCTGCGCGGCTGGGCGCGAGGGGTGGCCGAGACGCTGCCCGCCGGGCGGCACCGCACGCTCCCGGGCGAGTGGCACGGCGTGTCGGACGAGGTACTGGCGCCGGTGCTTGCCGAGCACTTCGCCGGCCGCGCCGACTGAACGACGACGGGTGTCGTACGCCTCGGGCAGGATCTCCTTTGGCTGAGCGGCTGGGTTTGCGCCTCGACCATGACCTTGGAATGCTCCGCGGGTGACTTCCTTACCGGGGACCTTCGCCGACGATGTCATCGACCAGCCGGCGCGGACGCAGATCGAGACGTTCATCGACGAGCATCGCCGAGCGCTCAACGGCTGTCTGGACGGGCTGACCGAGGAGCAGGCGCGCCGCTCGTTGGTGCCGTCCCGGACCACGCTGCTGGGTCTGGTGAAGCACGCCACCGTCGTGGAGAAGGTCTGGTTCGACGAGGCCATCACCTGCCGCTCCCGCGCCGAGATCGGCATCCCCGCCACACCGGACGAGTCGTTCATCCTCGACGACGACGACACCATCGCGTCGATCCAGCACGCACACCGCGAGGCATGCGTTGCCTCCCGCCGCGCGACGTCTCCGCTGGGCCTGGACGACGTCCTGCGCGGCAACCGACGCGGCCCGCTGCCGCTGCGCTGGGTGTACCTGCACGTGCTGCGCGAGCTGGCCCAGCACTGCGGGCACGCCGAAATCCTGCGCGAGCAACTCCTGGCCGAGGAGTAGTACGGGCGGTCAGCCGGCGTCCAACACCTCCCGCAACCGTGCCGCGAACTCCTCGGGCTTGCCCGCGTAGCCGAACTCGCCGCCGAGGAAACCGCCGTGGTGACTCGGGAACACCACGGCCTCCTGGCCGAGTAGAGCCGCGAGGGCGAGGGCCGTCCGCGCGGTGTACGTACCCGTCGACTCCTCGCCGACGGCGACCACGATCCGGGTCGGCGCCGCGGTGAGCCGGCTCGCGTCGGGACGATAGTCGCTGATCGCCCACGACAGGTCCGACAGCAGCGGGTCGTCACGGCTGCCGTCGTCCTCGGTGGACAGTCCGAACATCGCCGGGTCGGCTGCGGGCCGGGCGAAGTAGGCGTCGGTGAACTCGCCCTGCCACGACGTCATCGCGATGAACGCGGCCATGCCCGCACCGGCGCCCTTCGTCCGGTACGCCTGGTAGAAGTCGGCCCGAGCGCGTTCGGCAGCCCCGGCGTCGGGGAGCACCGCGTTGATCGGCGGCTCGTGCGCCACCAGTGTGACGACGTCACCCGGGTAGGCCGCGACGAGTTCGAGGGCCGTCACCGCACCGCCACTGCTGGCGAACAGGTCGACCGGACCGGCGCCGAGCACCTCGATCAGGTGGTGCAGGTCGGCCGCCTGCTGCTGCGGCGTGTGGTCGGTGCGGCCGTCCGTGCGGACGCTGCGACCGAGGCCGCGCGGGTCGTAGGTGACGACGGTACGGTCGGTGAAGTGCGGAGCGAGCGCGGTGAAGCCCTCCGCCGTCATCGGTTGACCGATCATGAGCAGCACGGGACGCCCGCCGGACGGGGGCAGCGGACCGCGGACGTCGTAGACCAGGTCGACGCCGGGCACGGCGAGGGTGTGTGTCTGCGTTGTCGTCATGTCGGTGAGACTACGGCCGGCGCAATCCGCTGGGCGACACGCCGGGCCGGCGCGTCCCGGAGGGCATCCTGGACACCGACCTCGGCTCGGCACAGCGGTACTGGATCACGCCTTGGCCCACCCGCCGGTGTCACCGAAGCGGCGCAGCGTCCACCGGGCCGGCGGCCAACCGCCGGGGTCGTGATCGGTGGTCCATTCGGTGATCGAGGCCGGGGCGACGTCCAGGTCGAACGCCCGGAAGATCGGCTGCGCGGCGAGCGCGTGGAAAGCGCCCTCGACGGTCTCGCTGTGGCCGACCAGCACCACGGTGCCGCCCCGGTGCCGATGCGCGATCTCCATGATCGCACGGCTGACCCGGACCACCAGTTCGGCCCAGCTCTCGTTGCCCTCCTCGAACGGCCGGAACACACCCCCACCGGCCACCGCGTGTTCGCTGCGGAAGCGGGCGGTCGGCAGACCGTCGGCGTACGGGGGTGTGTGCCAGGTGCACAGACCGCAGTCGGCCACCGGTCGGACGCCGAGCGCCGCGCCGATGGGTTGCGCGGTCTCGACGGCTCGGCGCAGGACGGACGAGTAGACCGCGACCGGCCCGTCGGCAGCAACGTCACGGGTGAGCCTGTTGGCGAGGTCGTGTGCCTGCTCGTGGCCGAGGGCGGTGAGGCCCCGGCAGCCACGCGGCCCGCCCACGATTCCCTCGACCTGGTGAAGCGACTCGCCGTGCCGCACGAAGATCAGACGTGTCCGCATCGGCACATCATGCCAGCGGGTTCGACAGCGATATCAGTCGTCCGTACGGCCCATGGAGAAGCTGCTGGCCCGGGTCAGCAGAGCGTCCAGCTGGGCGCCCGTCTGCGCTGGTAGCCGGTCGCGTTCCACCAGCTCGGAGAGGTGTTCGCGCAGTTCGGCGACCCGCTTGGCCCGGTCCCTGGTGCGTCGGTTCAGGTCGGCGAGGTCGTCGCGCAGATCGTCGGCGGTCCTGGGGTCGACGTCGCCGCGGGCGACCGCCCCGGCGAGGACGGCGGCGAACTCGCTTGTCACCTCCCGAAAGCTGACCGGCACCTGCCCGGTCGTCGGGGGCGCGGTGCTGGCGCTGGGTCGGGGCGAGGAGGGTGCCGCCGGTGACGGCGAGTGCGTCGTGGGTGCGGGCTTCGGAGCGGACGCCGACGGCGGGGCGACCGCCTGGGGCGAGGTGGGCGCGCTCGGTGTGCCCCACGGACCCTCGGCGAGCAGAGCACCGACGCCGACCAGCACGGCGAGGCCGGCGGCGACCAGCACGACGAGGGGCCGGCGCGACCGGCGGCGGGGCGATGCGGCGGCCGCCGGGGCGGGGCGGGCCGCCGAGCGGTCGATCAGGGTGGGAGGGTGCGCCACCGGCCGGACGCGCAGCAGTTCGGTGGGCGGCTCGACCGGCTGGCCGGCGCCGAAGCGGCGCGCCAGGTGCGCGGCACTCGGCCGGTCGGCGGGGTTGGCGGCCAGGCAGGCGAGGGTCAACTCGGCGATGTCGGCGGGCAGGCCGGACACCCGCAGCGGCGGCACCGGAGTGCCGCGTCGGTGCACCTCAAGGGCGTCCTCCCAGCTCTGCACGGGCAGCGGCGCCTGGCCGGTGAGGGTGCGGTAGAGCAGCGCGCCGAGGGCGTACACGTCGCTGGCCGGATCCGGCGGGCCGGCGGTCAGCCGCTCCGGGGCGAAGTAGGCGGGGGTGCCCATCAACGGTTCGCCGGACTGGCCGTCGAGCCCGCCGAGCGCGGCGATACCGAAGTCGAGCACCTTGGCCCCGGTGTCCGTGAGCATCACGTTGCCCGGCTTGACGTCGCGGTGCACGACGCCGATGCGGTGCGCGGCGGCGAGCGCGGCGGCGATCTGCCCGGCCACCCGGACCGCCTCCGGCCAGGGCAGCGGCCCGCCGCGCAGGCGGTCGGCCAGGTTGTGACCGTCGACGAGTTCCATCACCAGGTACGGGACCACGACGCCGCCGGTCAGTGTCGCCTCGGCGTAGTCGTACACCTGGGTCACGTGTGGGTGGGTCAGCCGGGCGGCCGCGCGGGCCTCGCGTTGGATGGTGGCCCGCAGTTGCGGGTCGGCGGCGAGTTGCCCGGCGAGGACCTTGATCGCGACCGGTCGGCCGAGCACGTCGTCGTCGGCCCGCCACACCTCGGACATGCCACCGAGCCCGATCCGCTCGTGCAGCACGTAGCGGTCGTGGAGACGGAGGGTGGGCGTGAAAGGTGACATGGCCTCACCAGTCTGCCTGGCCGAGCCTCACTCGACCACCCTCCGTGCCCGGACCCACACTGTTCGTCCCATGCGTACCAGAATGAGTTTCGGTCGGGTCAGGAGCAGCGCGGCGCGGCGGGCAGCGGTCGCGGCTGGATGCGGTCGGCGAGCCGACGCAGGGCGACGGCGACGACCTGCCTGGTCGGGGCGAGCACGGCCGGACGGACGCGTTCGACCTGGACCGGTGCGTCCGGTCGGGCCGAGTTGACGTGCCGGTTCATGGCGTCGAGCGCGGTGACGTATCCGGTGGGAAGTTCCATGGTCAACTCCTCGGGACAGGTCCGGTGGAGGCCCGGACGACGAGTGCGGTGGGCAACAACACATGGCCGGCCGCGGCGTCCGCGGGCGGGTCGAGCAGGAGTTCGGCGGCGATCCGGCCCTTCTCCTCGGCGGGCTGCCGGACCGTGGTGAGGCCAGCCGCGGCAGCCTCGGGGACATCGTCGAAACCGGTCACCGAGACGGCCGAGCGGCTGCCGTCCGGCCGCTGCTCCAGGGCGTCCAACACACCGAGGGCAAGCACGTCCGAGCCGGCCAGCACGGCGGTCGGCGGCGTCGGTGAGTCGAACAGGCCGGCGACGGCGGCGGCTGCCGCCGGGCGGCTGTTGCCCGGGGCGTTGACCAGGGTCAGCTCGGCCCACTCGACGCCGACCTCGGCGAACGCGTCGGCGAATCCGGCGAGCCGGCCCCGGGTGGTGGGGTGCCCCACTTCGTGCACGCCGGACAGGCGCAGCGGGCCGGCGGGGGCGTCGGGGACGACGGAATCGGCGAGCAGTGCCACCCGGCGATGGCCGAGGCCGGCCACGTGTGCGGCGACGCCATGCGCCGCGGCGCGCTCGTCGATGCCGACGAACCGCTCGTCCGGGCCGGCGTCGTCGCGGGCGGCGGTGCTGACGTACGGCAGTCCGCGGGCGCGAATCACGTCCAACGCCCATTCCTCGTCGGCGACGCAGTAGACGCAGAACCCGTCGACCGCGGCGTTCTCCACCGCCCGTCGGGCGTCGGTCACGGCCGGCGGCAGCGGCACCAGCAGCATGCTGGTGCCGTGCCGCTCGGCGGCCACGCCGACCCCGGCGAGGAAGCGGACCGCGAACGGGTCGGTGAAGGCGTACGACAGGTGCGAGGTGAACAGCACGCCGATCGACCCGACGAAGCCCCGGCGCAGGGACCGCGCGGTGGGGTTGGGGCCGGGGTAGCCGAGTTGTCGGGCGGCGTCCAGGATCCGCTCGCGCAGGGCGGCGGAGAGCTGGTCGGGGCGGCTGTAGGCGTTGGACACGGTGCTGCGCGAGACGCCCACGGCGTCGGCCACGGCTTGCAGGGTCGGCTTCACCGGCACCTCTCTGTATCGATCCAGTCTGTATCGATACAGAGACTAGCTCGGCCAGTCGGCGTCGGTCAATACGTGGATGCGACTCGGAGTTCGGCGATGCCTCTCAGGGCTGCCGCAACCCTCGGCGGCCAGCCGCTGACGTGCCGCCGCCATATCGGTAAGCGGCAGCCGTCCGGCCGGTCGCAGGAGTGAGCCAGCGGGTCAGGGCAGGCGGGCCACCGCGCCGTACACGCTCACCTCGACAGGCGAGGGACGTGGCGGCGGTTCGCTCTCCGCCCGCCACTCGGCGACCGAGGTGATGCCCGGCTCGACCATGTCGAGATCGGCGAAGAAGCGGGCGAACTCGTCTTGGCCGCGTAGGTTGATCAGCCCGTGCGGGCCGCCTTGTCGGGCCTTCGCCCGGAAGTCCGCGGCGACCGCCGGCGGAAGGTGGTCGTGGGTGCCGTGCGAGGCGGCCAGGTAACTGCCGGCCGGCAGCGCGTCGAGCAACTGCCGCACCAACGCGTACGGCTCGTCCTCGTCGGGCAGGAAGTGCAGGACCGCGACCAGCATGAGCGCGACCGGCTGGGACAGGTCGATGGCGCGGATCAACTCCGGGTGCGCGAGGATCCGCTGCGGGTCGCGCAGGTCGGCGTCGATGTAGGCGGTGGCACCTGCTGTCGAGCTGCTCAACAGCGCGCGGGCGTGGGCCAGCACGATCGGGTCGTTGTCCACGTAGACCACCCGGGTTTCCGGAGCGATGGCCTGGGCGACCTCGTGGGTGTTGTTGGCGGTCGGGATGCCGGTGCCGATGTCGAGGAACTGCCGGATGCCCGCCTCACGGGCCAGGTATCCCACCGCCCGCTGCAGGAAGCGGCGGTTTTCCAGGGCCGCGGTGCGGACGGTCGGAAAGGCGGCGGTTATCGCGTCGCCGGACTCCCGGTCGGCCTGGAAGTTGTCCTTGCCGCCCAGCCAGTAGTTGTAGCGGCGGGCCGGGTGCGGCACCGAGGTGTCGATCCGGTCGCTCGGTGAGCCGACCGTCGTGCCCGCAGCATCTGTGGTCAAGGCAGCCCCCGCATGATCTGTCCACTGTCGCCGTTCGTCGACCATGGTAGTGCCAGGGCGGGTGTGCCCGTGACCCCGCTCGACGATCAGGCGGGATAGAGGTCGTCCAGCAGCTGGCCGAGAATCTCCGCCGTACGCTCGGGTGGCTCGGCCTCGACACAGAGCCGTTCCATGGCCACCGCGTAGTAGTCCAGGTCGTCGCGCTTGTCGAGGTAGATGGCACTGGTGAGTTGTTCGATGTAGACGATGTCGGGCAGCTCCTGGTCACCGAAACGCAGGATGGTGAAGGCGCCCCCGGCGGCGGCGTGACCCCCGGCGGCGAACGGGATGACCTGGAGCCGGATGTTCGGTGACTTGGTCGCCTCGATGAGGGCGGTGAGCTGGGCGCGCATGACCTCGGGGCCACCGATCGGTCGGCGCAGCGCCGCCTCGTCCACCACGGCCCAGAACTGTGGCGGGCTCTCCCGGTGCAGCAACTGCTGACGCTGCATCCGCAGGGCGACGCGTCGGTCGATCTCGCCCGGCCCGGCCGTGCCGTGTCCGAGCAGCACGACCGCCCTGGCGTACTCCCGGGTCTGCAGGAGGCCGGGCACGAACTGCACCTCGTAGCTGCGGATCAGTGCGGCCGCGGCCTCCAGGCCAAGGTACGACTGGAACCAGGTCGGCAACACGTCGCCGTATCGGTGCCACCAGCCGGGGCTGTTGGCGTCCCGAGCGAGCTTGAGCAGGGCGTCACGCTCGTGTTCCTCCGTGACGCCGTACAGGGTCAGCAGGTCGGAGACGTCGCGCTCCTTGAAACCGACCCGGCCCAGCTCCATTCGGCTGATCTTGGATTCGGAGGAGCGGATCTCCCAGCCGGCACCCTCCCGGGTCACCCCGCTGGACTCCCGCAGGCGGCGCAACTGGGCGCCGAGCAGCATCCGGAGCACCGTCGGCCCCGTCGTCGGGCCACCCTCGGCAGGAACCATCGTCACGTGCGGACCTCCGGACACCGACCCGTGATGGCCAGACACCCCAGCCCGGCCGACGAGTAAGCATGCCATGGACCGACAGTGAGGTGAACTCCTCCGGACCGGTCTTTCGGTCCCGTCGCCGGGACGCCCCCGCTGACGAACGGTCAGTTGATGAGGTGGTCGAAGTCGCCGTCGCGCGCGCCGAGCACGAAGGCGGTGATCTCGTCCACCGTGTAGATCAGTGCCGGCCCCTCGGGATGCCGTGAGTTGCGGACCGCGATGCCCGCCCCTTCGGGCAGTTCGGCGAGTTCGACACAGTTGCCGCTGGGGTTGCTGCGGCGGCTCTTCTGCCAGCTCAACGGAGGCAACTGGTGGATCGGTACGCCATTGGGTGGCTGCTGCATGAAGGCGTCTTTCTGCTCACGAGCCCGCCGGTGGCCGTGGGAGGAGCGGTGACGGCGAGAGGGGTGTCATATCGACGGTGGACGGTTATGCACGTGCATCTGCTATTGCATCTGCACCGGACGGCGAGCATGATAACGCACGTGATCGGTGGCCATCCGTTCACTTTGAGTTACCCCGACAGGGGCAACCATCAGGCAAAACGTGGCCCCGACGCGGCACGCCGCGTCGACCGAGGCTGGAGGCGGTCGAGGCGATGGGAGGGATCGTGCCCGATCCGATGAGTGTCGCGTCCGGCATCTGTGCCGCTGGTGCGCTGCTCTCCTCCTGGCAACTACGCCGACGGGCGTTGCGCGCCGAGGCCGAGATCGGGCACCTCCACGCCGAGCTGGCCGCCGAACGGCACGCCGCGAGTCACGACCCCCTCACCGGGCTGCCCAATCGCCGCGCCTTCTACCGCCTCGCGGCCACCCTGCTCACCGACGCGGCCGGCGAGCCGTTGATCGCCGTGGTCCTCGACCTGAACGACTTCAAACAGATCAACGACCAGTACGGGCACGCCGCCGGCGACCAGGTGCTGATCAGTGTGGCGGAGCGGCTCGCCGGTTTCGCCGGGGACAACCTCGTCGCCCGCCTCGGCGGCGACGAGTTCGCCGGGCTGCTCTCCACCCCCACCGTCGACCGGCGCTGGATCGAGCACGCCACCCGCCGCCTCAGTGAGACAGTCGCCGCGCCGATCCGGCTGAGCGGATGCAGCGTCCGGGTCACCGCGTCCGTCGGGCTCGCCCCGGTGACCGGTCCGGCCCAGCTCACCGACGCGCTCAGCCGTGCCGACGCGCTCATGTACCAGGCGAAGAGCCTCGGCGGCGCCCGGTCTCCCCGGCAACTGGTCGACAGCGCGGCGTGGTCAGGCGTCGGTCCGGCGCGGCGTACGGCGCGGTGGCGCGAGGTCACGCATCGCCGCGTCGGCGAGGGTGACCAGACCGACCGGTGACACCAGCCCCCGCACGATCGCCGTGGCTCGATCCCGCTCGGCCGGGTCGGCGCCCGGGTCCAACGCCTGGCGGGTCCAGTCACTGAGGTCGTCGAGCGCGCGGACCGCGAGGAACCACGCCAGGCGAGCCGGGTCGATGTCCGCCGGACCGTAGCCGGCGAGCACGGCCCTCTGCTGCCCGGGGGTGACCGGCGCGAAGGCGAGCACCCCACCCCGGACGAACATCAGGTCACACTCGGGCGGCGCGAGCACGGCGTCGTCCCAGTCGATCAACCACACCTGCCCGTCCGCCCCGAGCAACAGGTTGCCCAGGTGCGGGTCGCCGTGACAGACGACCGGCGCGGGGCGATCGCGCAGGTCGGCGGCCATGCGCTCCACTCCGCCGGTCAGTGTGCGCACCCGGTCGGCCACCGTGGACCACACCGCCGCGAGGTCGGCGAGCACCGGACCGGCGGGGTCGGACCGGTCCGGGTCGCGCAGCCGCTCGGCCATCGCGCGGGTCGCGGCGACGATCGAGGGGTACGCCGCGCCGCCCGGAGGCAGCAGCCGGCTCAGTTCGTCGGTCACCGGCACCGCGTGCACGGCCGCCAGCACCTCGCCGTACGCGTACCAGTGCGCGTCGGTCATCGCCCCGTCGAGCGCCCGCTGGTCGGAGACCCACGGCACCACCGAGAGGCGGTGGCTGTCGTGGTCGACGGACAGCTGTCCGTCGTGGGTCCGCAGCGGCGCGGCGATGCCCGGCACCCCCTGTCCGGCCAGGTACGCCGTCACGGCCAGACCGGCCGCGGTGCCGCCGCCGCTCAGCTTGACCGCGTACCGAGCGCCGTCGACGGTGGACGCCAGCCACAGTCGGGCGTGCTCGTCCGCGCCGTGGGTCACCCGCTCCATGGTGGACAGTGGCAGGCCGAAGGCTGCCCGGACCTGCTCGGCCACCTGCCGCAGGACGTCCTCGGTCATGCGGCCAGCATGCCAGCCCTGCCGGGCCACCCGGTGTGCCGGCCGCCCACGTTCAGCGCAGCGTGGCCAGGTGCCGGTCCAGCGCGGCGTACGACTCGGCGGCGCCCCTCGTCATGCCGGAGTCGACCTCGCCGTCGCGCTCCTTCGTGGTGTCGTACCGGACGGACCGTCAGGTCAGGGAGCGTGCTCATGGTGGGTCTCCCTCAGGTCGCGGAGGTAGGTGTCCAGGGTGTCGTAATGGTCGTCCCAGAGCCGGCGGTACTGGTCGAGCCACTCGGCGAGCGTCCGCAGCGGCGCCGGGTCCAGCCGGCAGCGACGCCACTGCGCCTCGCGGGTCCGCACGATCAGGCCCGCCCGCTCCAACACGGCGAGGTGCTTGGAGACCGCCTGGACGCTGATCGGGAACGGTGCCGCCAGTTCGTTGACCGTGGCCGCACCGGTCGCCAGCCGGGCCAGGATGGCGCGGCGGGTCGGGTCGGCGAGCGCGGCGAACACGGCGTCGACAGGATCTGCTGTCATCTGTCGCTTTCCACCAGAAAGTTAATCAACCTGCCGGTTGAATATACAGCCCAACGCTCTCTCGTCCACGGCTTCGCCGCCTCGTGAGTGTCGGGGCCACTGTCCGGGTATGGGACAGCCACATCCCCGCCGACCAGCCGGAGGAACCGACGTGGCGACCATTCGCGCCCTCGTGCTCAACTGCACCCTCAAGCCCTCACCAGCGCCGTCGAGCTCCGAGCAACTCGGTCGGGAGGTGCTCGCCGAGTTGGCCGCACAGGGCGTCGAGGGCGAACTGGTCCGCGTCGTCGATCACGGCGTGCGCTTCGGGGTGTCCACGGATGAGGGCAGCGGCGACGGCTGGCCGGCGATCCGCGCCAAGCTGCTGGCGGCCCAGGTGCTCATCATCGCCACGCCGATCTGGCTCGGTCAGCCGGCCAGCGTCTGCAAGATGGTCCTCGAACGCCTGGACGCCGAACTGTCCGAGACCGACGCCGAGGGTCGGCTCCTCACCTACGGCAAGGTGGCCGGCGTCGCCGTCGTCGGCAACGAGGACGGCGCACACCACACCATCGGCGAGGTGCAGCAGGCACTCAACGAGGTCGGGTTCACCCTCCCCGCCGCCGCCGCGACCTACTGGGTCGGCGAGGCGCTGCACAAGGTGGACTACCGCGACGCCGGCCCCAAGCCCGACACGACCGGCCGCACCACGAAGGCCCTGGCACTCAACACCGCGCACCTGGCACGGCTGCTCGCCGACCAGCCGTACCCGCCGCCGGACGCGCGGGGCGCAGCGGTCGGCCCGAGCCGCGAGTAGGCATGAGCACCAGGTGCGTCACTCCCAGGGCCGCTCGACAGGGGCGGCCCCGCCGGGCGCGCGGTCAGCGCCAGCCGTAGCCGGCGCGCAGCGCCTGCCCGACCCGGTCGAACCGGGGCCGATCCAACACGGCACCCTCGCGGCGGATGCTGTCCTCGCGCATGGTGAGCACCCGGTCCAGGCGGACCCAGCTCGGCCGGTTGTCCCGGTCCCACTCACCCGGCCCGAGCGCGAACCAGTGCCGCTGCCCGTCCCGCTCGCTCTGACTGGACAGCATCAGCCCGAACAGCGTCCGGCTGTGCCGACCGACGACAAGTACCGGCCGGTCCTTGCCCTGCCGGGGGTCGTCTTCGTACGGCACCCACGTCCAGACGATCTCGCCCGGATCGGCCTGACCGTCCCGCTCCGGGGCGTACGTCAGCTCCCGTCGTTGCAGGGCGCTCACCTGACGGCGGCGGGCCACCTGCGCGGGTGCCGGCCCGGCACGTCGGGGCGACGGGAGCACCGCGCCCACCCGGGAGATACGAGCCGCGACATTCCTCAACAGACCAGCCACGGCGGGCAGCCTACCCGCCGCCGTGCCAACCACCGGCGTGGGAGTTGCTGCGGCAGACTGGGCCGATGAGTGCCATACCCGACGACCTGCCGATCCTCGAACGGCGTGCGGTACGGGTGGTGGTCGTCGACCACGCCGACCGGGTGTTGCTGTTCCACACCCACGACCCGGACCATCCCCGGCTGGGAAAATGGTGGGAGCTGCCGGGCGGCGGCATGGACCCCGGAGAGACCTACCGCGACACGGCGGTACGCGAGCTGCGCGAGGAGACCGGCATCGTGGTCGCCGCCGACCAGGTGGGCGCGCCGATCTGGCATCGGCAGGCAAGCTTCCTGCACCGTCAGGTGCGGCACGTCCAGGACGAGGTGGTGGTCACGGTACGACTCGCGGGCCCCGGCCCGGACGTGGACGAGGCGCTTCGCCTCGACTACGAGCGCGAGGACTACTTCGACTTCCGCTGGTGGCCGCTGCCGGAGGTGGTGGCCAGCCCGGAGCGGTTCTACCCGGGGCAACTCCCCCGGCTGATCACGCCCTTCCTGGCCGGGGAGGAGATCGACGAGCCGTTCGAGTTGTGGTCGTGAGCCGGGCCGGCGGGCAGAGTGGGGGCATGACGACCGATCTGCACGGGCCACTCGCCGCGTACGCCGCGCGGTTGCACGCCACGATCGGCGACCGGCACCACGTCGCCTCCCCGCTCGGCGCTTGGCTGCTGCTCGCGGTCTGCGCCACCGCGGCCGACTCCGACCCGGCCGCCGAGGACCTGGCCCGTGCTCTGGGCACCGACCTGGCCAGCGCGGCGGAGGTCGCCCGAACGCTCCTGGACGCGCCGCATCCGCTTGTCGCCTCCGCCACCGCGCTCTGGCACCGGACGGGCCAGAGCGGCGGCGGGTCGCCTGGTTGGCGGGCCGCGCTGCCCGCGACGACCGAGGTCGGCGCGCTGCCCGACCAGGCCGGGTTGGATGCCTGGGCGCGCGAGCACACCGACGGCCTGATCGACACGTTCCCCCTGAAGGTCGGCCCGGACGTGGTCTTCGCCCTGGCCAGCGCGCTGGCCACCCGCATCTC
Organism: Micromonospora sp. NPDC048839; assembly: GCF_040649915.1. NCBI lineage: Bacteria > Bacillati > Actinomycetota > Actinomycetes > Micromonosporales > Micromonosporaceae > Micromonospora > Micromonospora sp. NPDC048839. Next base: position 555,271 of record NZ_JBEZGL010000004.1, on the reverse strand, counting down.
CTGGGCGACCCCGTTCGACCGCGCCGACGCCCGCGCGCTCGGCGCCGGCAGCGCCTGGGCGCGCCGGCTACGCCAGGTGCTGCGCAGCCCGAGCCAGGGCCACCGGTGCGCCATCGTGTCCGGCACACGGGTCGGTGACGTGATCGTGCACGCCGCACCGGCCCCGAGCAGCGACGGCGCGGGGCTGGTCGTCCTGTCGGTGGCCGCCGCACCGCAGGTGTCGCCCGCCGAGGTGCTGGCCGTCGCGTACGACCTCAGCGCCGGCGCGGCCGACGGCACGTCACCGGCCGGCAGCCGATCACTGTTCGACCTGCCGCTGGGCGAGACCCCACTCTGGACGCTGACTGAGGAACGGGTCCGGACCCGGGCCCGCCACGGCCGCGAGGAGCGGCACACCGCGCTGCTCCCCTGCTGGTCGGCCCGCAGCGAGCACGACCTGACCGCTCCGGCGCTGGGCTTTCCGGCGGCCACGGTGGCGCTGGCGAAGGCGCTGGCCCAACCGGTGCGGGGCTTCGAGGCACGACAGACGGCGCTGGCCCGCTACGGCCGGTACGGGTTCGAGGCAGCCGCGGTGACCGGGATGTTCGGGGTGGTCAGCCTGCCGCCGGAGGGCGTGGCCCGCACCGCGGAGTTACGCTTCGGCCACCCGTACGCCGTGGTGGCCGTTGCCAGCGACGCCCGGCCGGACGGGACCGCCGGGCCGTGGCACGGGGTGCCGGTGTTCTCCGCCTGGATCACCGACCCGGAGGAGCTGTCCGACTCCGCGACGTGAGCCCCCGCGATCAGACGCGCGGGCCGAGGAACAGGCCGCCACTCGCGTCGATGACCTGACCGGTGATCCAGCGCGCCCGGTCGGAAGCGAGGAACGCGACCACCTCGGCGACGTCGTCGGGGTCGCCGAGCCGGTCGAGCGCGGTCGTCCCACGGATGAGGTCGGCCAGGCCCGGCGTGTCGAAGACCGACCCGTTGGTCGCCGTCCGGGTGGCGCCGGGAGCGACGGCGTTCACCGTGATACCCCGGACACCGACCTGGTTGGCCAGCGTCATGCTCATCGTCTCGACCGCGCCCTTCGTCATGGCGAAGGAGGTCTGGGCGGGGTTGGCCATCCGGGTCGCCACGGACGAGATCGTGATGATGCGGCCGCCGTCGCGCAGCAGTGACAGCGCCCGCTGGGTGATGAAGTACGGCGCTCGCACGTTCACCGCGAAGAGGTGGTCGAACTCCGCCCGCGAGGTGACACCGAGCGGACCGGCCGGCGCGGTCGCCGCGTTGTTGACGAGGATGTCGAGTGGTCGCCCGGCCAGACCGGCCTCGACCCCCGCGAAGAGCGTCTCGACGTCGTCGTCCACCCCCAACTCCGCGCGGACGGCGAGCGCGGTGCCGCCGGCACGTCCGATCTCGTCGACCGTCGCCGTCGCACCGTCCTGGTCGGTGCCGAAGTGCACGAAGACCATCGCCCCCCGCGCCGCCAGCAGTGCCGCGATCGCCTGGCCGATGCCGCGCGATGCCCCGGTCACGAGAGCCGTCCGGCCGGTCAGATCACCCATGTCGCCACCTCAGATCTGGTAGTCACCACCAATCTGGTAGTGACTATCACCAAGGTAGTGTCTAACACGTGCCGGACCAACGTTCAAGACTGCGAGACCAACGACGAGCTGACACGCAGCGCGCGATCCAGGCGCAGGCGGTACGGCTGTTCAGCGAGCGCGGCTACGACGCCACGACCGTGCACGACGTCGCCGAGGCCGCAGGGGTCTCCCCGATGACCGTCTACCGGCACTTCCCCACGAAGGAGGACCTCGTCCTCCTCGATGATCGCGGCCAACTCGTCGCCGAGCGGATCGCCGCGGCACCGGCCGCCCAGCCTCTGGTCCGGCGCATCGGCGGCGCCCTCATCGAATCGGCCGCGGCGTTGACCGGTGGGAGCCACCGGGACTTCCTGCTGGCCCGCCTCCGCCTCATGATCTCCACTCCGGCCCTGCGGGCGAAACACCTCGACAACCAGTACGCCCTGCAGCAGGCCATCGTCGCGGCCGTCGGGGACGATGCCGCCGATCCCGACTCGGCGTTCCGGGTCCAGGCGGCGGCGAGCGCCTGTCTCGCCGCCCTGCACACGGCGGTGGTGCGCTGGGCCGAGGACGACGGACGAACCGATCTGCCCGCGCTGATCTCGACGGCGCTCACCGCCGCGTTCGGCGACGACGTCGGGGGGCGCGCGCCGACCCATCGCACGGACGGCCCGACGACCAGATCGGGCCAAGGGCCCTGATCAACCCGCGCTGACCGACTCTTCGCCTTCGTCCGCTGCCCTGCGTACCTCGTCGTTGGCCGAGGTCGGGTCGTAGCCGGTGGCGCGCAGCAGGTCACTGGCGGCAGCGCCGTGATCGACTCGGGTTACCGGAAGCCGGGGTGTCCCGGTCGCCGCGATACCCCGACTTCAAGGAACACGAGTGGATCTCGCCGGACCGGACCGGCCGGGCGGCGGTTCCGTTCAGGGCCGGTAGGGGTCGGACGGAAATCCGCCTTCACCACCGCGTGGCAGTCGCGCCACCAGTTGCCGGAACTCCCGTACGGTCATCGCCGATCGCAGTGTGCCGAAGACGGCGCCGGTGCCCGCTCGGGCGGTGGCCGGATCGACCCCGGCGCGCTCTCCCACCCGGCGCAGGAACTCCGCTGGGCCGGCATCCACCGGCGGCGCAACCGGGCCGGCATCCACCGGCGGCGCAACCGGGCCGGCATCCGCCGGCGGCGCAACCGGGCCAGCATCCACCGGCGGCGCAACCGGGCCAGCATCCACCGGCGGCGCAACCGGGCCGGCATCCACCGGCGGCGCAACCGCAGCGGCCCCACCCACGTCCAGGTCCACCCCGGTGTCCAACCCGTCCACGCCACCATCCGCTCCGACGCCCCCGGCCGGATCCAGGACAGGGCCGACCGTCCCCGCCCGGTCCGGGGCCGGGCCGGTCAGGTAGCCGTCGACCTCGTTCGGCAGGTGCCCGACGAGGTCGTCGGTCGCGCCGCCGGTCACCCGCTCGGCCAACGTCTGGAGTACGGCGCGGGCGAGCGCGGCGGCCTGCTCGGGCGGCAGGCCGGACCGGCGGGACACCGCGTCGATGAAGTACGGGAACCCGTCGGGGTCGGTCACGTCCGGGCGGTTACCCCCGGCGGGCCGGGACAAACGGCGCCGTCAGCGGAGGAGGCCCTCCGCCAGCAGGTGGTCGAAGATGAGGTGGTCGACCGGCGAGGTGCGGTGCCGGTCGGCGTAGCCGAGCCAGGCCATCTCGGCGATCTCGCTGGCCGGCGTCAGCTGTCCCTGGTAACCGGCCCGGTAGCAGGTCATCCGCACGCTGACACCACCCGCGTGCCCGTGCGCCTGAGCGGTGAAGGTGCCCAGGTGCACCGCGTGGCGCACGTCCACCTCGACGCTCAACTCCTCGTCGATCTCCCGGCGCAGGGTCTCCAGGTCGGTCTCTCCCGGTTCACGCTTGCCGCCCGGCAGGTACCAGACGTCCTTGCCCGCCGACCGGGTGCTCAGCACCCGCCCGTCCTCGATGAGGATCCAGGCCACCTTGTCGATCTCGCGCACGCCGCCCCTTCCGGTCGAAGATCGGGCACGCTACCAGCAGGTGGCCGCCGTGCGATCACTCGGCCAGCAGGTCGAGCAGCAGCGCGGCGGTCCAGCTGAACGCCGGCGAGCCCAGCCCGGCGCCGGTGTCCGGGTGGAAGTACTCGTGGCAGCCCGCCCCGCCGACCAGGTCGATCATCGAACGACGCAGCCCGGCGGCCAACTCCGGGCGCCCGTGGGCGAGCAGCCCGCGCCGGACCAGCCAGCCGATGTTCAGCCAACTCGGCCCGCGCCAGTAGCGCAGGGGCTCGAAGTCGCGCGCGGTGCGGTCGTAGGTGGGCAACGGCCGGTCCATCCGCTGGGCAACCCCGAACCGCGCCGACCGGGCCTCGACGACCAGCGTCTCGGCCTGCCGCGCGGGCAGGTCCGGCAGGATCAGCGGCGTCAACCCGAGCACCGTACGGGCGCTGACCAACCGGTCGGTGCGCAGGTCACGGGGCTGAAACGTCCCGGTGCGGTGGTCGTAGAGCCGTCGTAGCAGCGCCTCGGTGATCTGGGCCGCGCGGGACCGGTGCGGCCCAGGGTCGGCGCCGACGAGCACGGCGATCTCGGCGAGGGCATGCTCGGCGGACCCGAACGCCGCGTTGAACAGCGGGCACTCCACCAGGAACGGGTGGTCGTCGGCCAGCCGGCGGTCGGAGTACCCGTGGTCCCGGTAGGCCGCGACGATCGCCAGGTAGCGCGCGTAGTCCAGGTCCGTGGGGCGGTGCGCGGCGTCGGCGTGCGCGGTGTCGTGCCGACGGTACGCGCGCATGACTGCCGCCTCCGCCGCGACCGCGGCCATCGGCTCGTCCCAGGCCGGGCTGTTGTCCAACCCGGACTCCCACGGGTGCACGATGCAGACCAGCCCGTCGCCGGCCACGTCCCGCCGCGTCGCCAGGTAACGCTGCTGGGCGACAAGCGCGGGATAGAGCCGGCGCAGCGCGGCCAGGCCGGTGGGGTCGGGTGCCCGCTGGAACGCCAGCCACGCCGCGAGCGCGTGCACCGGTGGCTGGACCAGACCGGAGGTGTCCACGGTGGGCGTGCCCGGGACACTCGCCGAGCGCCACAGCTCCGGGCCGGGGAAGTACGTGCCGACCCGCATCGCCGGGTTGAACACGATGTGCGGCACCCTCCCGTCGACCCACTGCGCCCGGAAGAGGGTCGCCAGCTCCCGCCAGGCGCGCTCGGGGCGCACCTGGGCCAGCCCGATCGCGATGAACGCGGAGTCCCAGCTCCACTGGTGCGGGTAGAGGGTGCGCGAGGGCACGGTGTGGTCCCGTTCCCAGTTGGCGTCGAGGGTGTCGACGGCGAGTTGGCGCAGCCCGGCGACGTCGGCCGGCCCACCGGTGCGGGCGGGGTCGGCGTCGGCCGTCACACCTCCGGCGGTCACGCGGCGGCCTCGCGGGGCAGCGCGTGTCGCAGGACCGTCGCAGCCTGTTGCAGGGCCCGGACCGGGTCGCCGCGCAGCCGACACTCCAGCGCCAGCCAGCCCCGGTAGTCCAGCTCCAGCAGGGTCCGCACCAGTGCCGGCCAGTCCAGGTGCCCGGCACCAGGCTGGAACCTGTTCGAGTCGCTGACCTGCACGTGCCCGAGGTACGGCGCGGCGCCACGCAACGCGCGGTGCATGTCGTCCTCCTCGATGTTCATGTGGAAGGTGTCGGCGACCACCCGGACCGAGGGCATCCCGACGGCGGCGCAGAGCGCGACCGCCTCGTCGAGGCGGTTGACCATGTGGTCCTCGTACCGGTTGAGGGGTTCGAGGAAGAGGGTGACCCCCTCGGCCCTGGCGTGCTCGCCCAGCTCGCCGAGGGCGTCGAGGAGGACCTGCCGGTCGCCGGCCGGCGGACGCGGCGGCTCGAACGGTGGCAGCCGTCGGGAGAACATCCCCCAGGCCGCCGGGGTCATCACCCCGACGCCGCCCAGCTCGGCGATCACCGAGAGCTGCGAGCGCAGGTTACGGACGGCGTCGGCGGACCGGGACGGGTCGAAGTCGCCGATGAAGTGATCCATCTCGACGCAGACGGTGGGCAGCACGACCCCGTCGGCGCAGGCCCGGCGCAACTCCGGCAGCCGGTGGGCGAACGCGAGGTCACCGCGCCCGCGTAGCTCGATGCCCTGGTAACCGAGGGCGGTCGCGAGCGCGAACTTGTGGGTCAGGTCGGTGCCCGGCAGGAGTTGTTCCTGACAGGCCAGCGCGATGGTGGTCATGAGAACCTCAGCACCACTTGGAGGACGTCACCGGCGCCGCGGTCGAGCAGCGCGAGGGCGTCGGCGACGGCGCTGGCGTCGACGATGTGGCTGACCAGCGGCATCGGGTCGAGGCTGTGCTCAGCCACCAGATCCATGAAGGTCTGCGCGACCCGGTCTCCGGTCCACCGGCCGGCCATGCTCGGCGCGGGGGTGGGACCGGAGACCTGGGCGGCCACCAACTGGATGCGGTTGTGGTGGAACTCCTCGCCGAGGCCGAGCGCGTCGGCCTGGCCCTGGTAGAAGCCGGCCGCCACCACCCGGCCGGCGTGCGCGGTGGACCGGATCGCCTCGTGCAACGCCGGGTACGCGCCGGACAACTCCAGGCAGACGTCCGCGCCCCGGCCGTCGGTGGCCAGACGTAGCACTGCCGCCGCGGATTCGGTCCGGGCGTCCACCGTGGATCTCGCTCCGTAGCCGGCGGCGTGCGTCAGCCGGCTGGGCACCGGGTCGACGGCCACCACCCGGGCGCCGGAGAGCACGGCGAGGCGGGTGGCGAGCAGCCCGATGACGCCCTGCCCGAAGACGCCGACCCAGTCACCGAGGTGCAGGTCACCGGCGAGTACGGCGGTCAGCGCGATGGCGCCGGGCCGGGCGAAGACGGCGGCGAGCGGGTCCAGCCCGGTGGGGAGTGGACGGACCGCTCCGGCGGCGAGCACCGCCTCGGCCCGGTGACCCCAGATACCCCACACGAGTTGCCCCGGGCGGCGGTCGGTGACCTCCGGGGCGACCTCGACGATCTCGCCGACCTCTTCGTAGCCGAAGCCGATCAGCGGGTAGGGAACCGGGGTCTGTCGGGGGACGAACATCCGGGCGGTGTCGTCCCAGTCCTTGCTGAGCCGGGGATTGCTGCCCCGGTAGAGGGTCAGTTCGGTGCCGGCGGAGATGCCCGAGTAGCGGGTGCGGACCCGGACCTGACCGGGGCCGAGCGGATCTGGTGGGCAGGGCTCGAGGCTGATCCGTCGAGGCCCGGCGAGTGAGACGACCCAGTTGCCCATGTGTCACATCCCGGTTGCACTGGGCTCCAGGATAGCAAAAAATCGCCATATGTCTTGTCATTAATCTATCGATCGTGTTGAATCAGTCATGTACCCTTCGAGAGGAGTGCCACCGATGTCAGCACCTCCGAGGCGGATACTCGCCACCACCCTGATCATGGCACTGACTGCGTCCACCCTGCTGGCCTGCGGCGACGACGGATCCGACAGCAGCAGCAAAAAGATCACCGTCTGGAGCCTGGAAGACGTCGCCGACCGGGTCACCGCCACCAAGGCGATCATCGCCGATTTCACCGCCAAGACCGGGATCCAGGTCGACCTCGTGACCGTCAACGAGGACCAGTTCCCCTCCCTGATCGCCGCCAACGCGGCCGCCGGCGACCTGCCCGACGTGGTCGGCTCGGTCTCCCTGGCCGGCATCCGTACGCTCGCCGGCAACGAGCTGCTGCACGCCTCGGCGAACGCGGAGGTCGTCGACAAGCTGGGCAAGCAGACGTTCTCCCCCCGGGCGCTGGAGCTGACCGCCGACGACGGCAAACAGCTCTCCGTCCCCAGTGACGGGTGGGGTCAGCTGCTCGTCTACCGCAAGGACCTGTTCGCCGCCGCCGGCCTGCCCGCCCCGGACACGTACGAGCGGATCACCGACGCCGCGGCGAAGCTCAACACCGGTGGCGTCGCCGGGATCACCGCGGCAACCTCCGCCAGTGACGTGTTCACCCAGCAGACCTTCGAGCACCTGGCACTGGCCAACGGCTGCCAACTCACCGACGACTCCGGCAAGGTCACCCTCGACTCCCCCCAGTGCGTGGAGGCGATCCGCTTCTACGGCGACCTGATCCGCACCAGCTCGGTGAAGGGCGCCCAGGACGTGGACACCACCCGGGCCACCTACTTCGCCGGTAAGGCGGCCATGGTCATCTGGTCGCCGTTCATCCTCGACGAGCTGGCCGGGCTGCGCAACGACGCCAAACCGACCTGCCCACAGTGTCAGACCGACCCGGCTTTCCTCGCGAAGAACAGCGGGTTCGTGACCGCGATCAAGGGCCCGAACGGCACCGAGCCGGCACAGTACGGCGAGATCAGCTCGTGGGCGGTGCTCGACGGCGCGGTGACCGACCCGGCGAAGTCCTTCGTGGAGTACATGCTCAGCGACGGCTACCCGCGATGGTTCGGCATGTCCCCCGAGGGCCGCTTCCCGGTGCGCAAGGGCACCACGGCCGAGCCCGAGGCGTACCTGACGGCCTGGAACACCAGCCAGGCCGGTGTGGACGCGAAGAAGCCCCTCGCCGACGTGTTCGGTGAGGAGGTGCTCACCACCCTGCGCCGCAGTCCGGACACCTTCCAGCGGTGGGGGCTCACCCAGGGGCAGGGCAAGCTGGTCGGCGCCATGCTCGGTGAGCTACCGGTGCCCAAGGCGCTGACCGACGTCTACTCCGGCAAGTCCGACGCCGCGGCCGCCGCCGGCCGGGCCAAGAAGGACGTGGAAGCCATCAAGGCGGGCGTCAATTGACCACCACCGCGCCCGAGACCGGCCGCTCCCCCAACCGGGAGCGGCCGGGACGGGCCGGCCGCCGTCGCCCACTGACCCTGCGCCGCCGCGAATCCCGTGCCGGGCTCGCGCTCGTCGCACCGACACTGCTCGTCACCCTCGCGGTCATCGGCATCCCGATCGTGTGGACCGTGGTGCTCGCCTTCCAGCGGGTCCGGCTCGCCACGTTGCGCAAGACCGGCCTGTTCGGCGACTTCACCGTGGACAACTTCGACCGGGTGCTGCACACCCCCGGCTTCGCCGAGACGCTGTGGGTCACGCTGATCTACAGCGTCGGCGGCACCGTCGGGTCGATCCTGCTCGGACTGGTGGCCGCCCTGGTCGTCCGCCGACCGTTCCGGGGCCGCACGCTGGTCCGAGCATCCATGCTGCTGCCGTACGTGGCACCGGTTGTCGCGGTGACGTTCGTGTGGCAGGTGATGCTCGACCCGCAGCTCGGCATCGTCAACGCGTGGGGCCAACGCCTGCTGGGCTGGGACGCCCCGGTGCCGTTCCTGTCCCAGGAGTCGACCGCCCTGACCACCGTCATCGCCTTCGAGGCGTGGCGGTACTTCCCGTTCGCGTTCCTGTTCCTGCTGGCCCGGCTCCAGGCCGTGCCCGGTGAGTTGGAGGAGGCCGCCCGGGTCGACGGCGCGACCCCCACCCAGCGGTTCCGGCACATCCTGCTGCCCCAACTGCTGCCGGTGATCGCCCTGCTGGGCGTGCTGCGTTTCATCATGACGTTCAACAAGTTCGACGACGTCTACCTGCTCACCGGTGGCGCCGCCGGCACCGAGGTGGTCAGCGTCCGGGTGTACGAGTTCCTCACCGCTCGCACCGACATCGGCGCGGCCTCCGCACAGGCGGTCGTGCTGGCCGTGGTGCTCATCGTGTTCGTGGTGATCTATCTGCGCTTCTTCGGACGGAGGGTGAGTTGATGGACCGGGACATGGTCGAGACGGTCAGCCTGCGTTGGCTTCGCCGCCTGGTGATCGCCGTGTTCCTGGTGGTCACCGTCTTCCCCTTCTACTACATGCTGGTGCTCTCGGTACGCCCCATCGAGCAGTTGCTGCTCGACCCCGGCGCGCTGCTCGTCGGCTTCGGTGAGCTGACCGTGGCCACGTACGCCGAGGTCCTCAAGTCCACCGCCGACGGGGGCCAGGGGTTCCTCACCTTCATCCGCAACAGCGGACTGGTCGCGGTCGCGGCGACCGTGCTCACGCTGCTGGTGGCGATCCCCGGCGCGTACGCGGTGGCCCGGCTGCGGTTCTTCGGCCGGCGGCAGGTCGACTTCCTGTTCCTGGCGGTCTACCTGTTCCCGTCGATCGTCATCGCGATCCCGCTGTTCGTGGCGTTCAGCCTCGTCGACCTGCGCGGCTCGCTGTTCGGCCTGGTGCTGGTCTACATCTCGCAGACGCTGCCGGTGTCGGTCTACATGCTGCGCAACTACTTCGAGACCATCCCGGTCAGTCTGGAGGAGTCCGCCGCCATCGACGGTGCCGGTCGACTCGGCATCATCCGCCGCGTCAGCCTGCCCCTCGCGATGCCGTCGATCATGGCGGTCGCGCTCTACGACTTCATGATCGCCTGGAACGAGTTCCTCTTCGCCCTGCTGTTCCTGATCGACAAACCCAACCGGTGGACGGTGTCGCTGGGGCTGTCCCTGCTCTCCGACGGGGTGGAGGTGCCCAAGACGGTGCTGATGGCCGGGTCGGTCGTCCTCACCCTGCCCATCGTGATCCTCTTCTTCGCCAGCGAGCGGCTGCTCACCGAGGGCCTGACCAGCGGCGCGGAGAAGGGATGACCGTCTCCCCCGGGTCACCGGCCGCGCCCCCACCGGCCCGGATACGGTGGCCTCATGGCCAACCCGACCCGCTGGGCGACCGACACCGGCCCCGAGCACTCGCAGTGGTACATCGATCGGTTTCGGAAACTCGCGGCCGAGGGCGCGGACCTGGCCGGCGAGGCCCGACTGGTGGACACCCTCGTCGCGCCCGGCTCCCGGATCCTCGACGCCGGCAGCGGCACAGGCCGGGTCGGTGCCGCGCTGGCCCAGCGCGGGCACACCGTGGTCGGGGTGGACGCCGACCCCGCCCTGGTGGCTGCCGCCCGCGCCGACTATCCCGGCCCGACGTGGCTGGTCGCCGACCTGGCCGAGCTGGACCTGCCGGCGATGGGTGAGGCGGAGCCGTTCGACGCGGCGGTGCTGGCCGGCAACGTCCTCGCCTTCGTCGCCGTCGGCACCGAACCGGAGGTGCTGCGCCGGGTCGCCCTGCACCTGCGGCCCGACGGCGTGCTGACCGTCGGCTTCGGCACCGAGCGTGGCTACCCCCTCACCGCCTTCGACGCCGACGCGGTGGCCGCCGGCCTACGGGTGGAGCAGCGCTTCGCCACCTGGGACCTGCGCCCGTGGCGCGACGACGCGCCGTTCGCGGTCAGCATCCTGCGCCGTCCGGCCGACTGACGCCGCCCGACCCGGCCCCGGTCGGGCGGCGTCAGTCGGGGGCGGCGACGGCCCGAGCGGCGGCCGGGTCCAGGGTGGCGCCGGCGGGCACCAGGCTGACCAGCCCGGCGGGCAGCCGCACCGGACGTACCTCGCGGTAGCCGAGCATCGGGAGCACCTCCCGGTCGGCCAGCACGTACCGTCGGCCCAGGTCGGTGACCACGGACACCGCGCCGCCGGACGCGCCGGGGGCCGCGGCGGCCTCGACCACCGCGCCGCGACCCGGCTCCACCACCACGTGGTCGGCCAGCACCGCGCCGTCGGCGGGCGCGGTCCGCGGCGTGGCCGCCAGGTCCCGCAGCGGTACGCCCCAGCGCACCTCGGCGACCCCGCCGTCGTCGGCGACCCGGGTGCAGAGGTCCCCGCCGTCGCCGGGCGCGAGCCGGGGCGGGGTCGGCGGCGGGGCGTACGCGCCGCTCGGCGCGAGGTCGGGCACCGTGGGCAGCGCGGCGAAACGACCCAACGTCATCGGCACCGGCTCACCCTGCCCGGTGCGAGCCAGCAACAGCCCGGCCTGCAACTCGGTGATGCCAGCCAGGCCGGCGTCGACGGCCACCGCGTACTGCCGACCGCCACCGGAGTTGCTCACCAGGTAGACCGTGCCGATCGCGGCGTCCGGCACCCGGGTGGAGGGCTGGCCCAGCCCGGGCAGGTCGAGGGGGGCGAGGTCGCTGCCGGCGGGCAGGGAGTTGAGCAGGGCGGGCGCCACCGCCACCGCCTGCGCGCGGGTGGTGGCGAGCGCCGCCAGCACCCGGCTGGGATCGCGGACGAAGTAGCGCCGCTGGTGCCAGACCAGGTGCAGCCCGCCGTCGGGGTGCCGCAGCAGCAACGCCTCGTCGCCCAGCAGTCGGCCGCCGTCGGGCTCGGTGCCGATCAGCAGAGCGGAGCGGGGCGCCTCGCCCGCCGGGGCCGTCGAGCAGACGGTCCACGCCGCCGTGGCCAGCCGACCGGGAGCGGGCAGCGAATCCGGCGCGTCGGCGATCCCCAGCGGCAGCCCGCGCGGCACGCCGTCGATCGTGCGTCGGGAGACCAGCACGGTCTTGGACTGGTCCGCGCCGACGATCAGCAGCGCCGAGGCGTAGTTGAGCACCGGGTGCAGCTTCTGCTCGCGATAGACGAACCGCGCGCCGGACTCCTTCTCCACGATCACCGCACCCGGGTCGCGCCAGCCCTTGCCGCCCCCGGCGAACAGGCCGTAGAGCGCGAAGCCGCCGAGCCCGATCGCCGCGACCAGGACGCTGGCCAGGCCGGCGCCGGCCAGCCGCCGAAACGGCGACTGCGCGGGGTCGGTCTCGCGCATGACCAGAGCGGCGACCGCCCGCTGGACGCTGAACTGGTAGGAGTGCAGCTGATCCTGCCGCGACGGCATGAGGTCCCTTCCGGTGGGTCGGCCGGGGCACAGAATATGCGGTGCGTCGATGTCTCGGGACCCTGCGTGTCCGGCGCGGGGCAACCGGTACCATCCGGGGACGAATCCGGCGGCGAGAGGGCACCCGTGGGCGCGCGTTTCGAGGAGCTGGCCTGGCGGGAGACCCCGATCGGCGCGATCAGCCTGCGCCGACGCCGGGATCCGGCCCTCCAGGTCGAGGTGTACGAGGTCAAACTCGACGACGAGTACCTGATGTCCAGCCTGTTCCCGGTCGCGGAGATCGAGCTGGCCCGGCTGGGTCTCGCCGCGGTGGCCGGCGACTCGCTCGACGTGGTGGTCGGTGGTCTCGGGCTGGGCTACACCGCCTGCGCGGCGCTGGGCGACCCACGGGTGCGTTCGCTGCTGGTGGTGGAGGCGATCGAGGATGTGATCGACTGGCACCATCGGGGTCTGCTGCCGTTCGCGGCAGGGCTCGCCGAGGACCCCCGGACCCGGTTCGTGCAGGCCGACTTCTTCGCCGCGGTGGCCGGTGACACCGGCTTTGACGCCGAGGCACCCGGGCGGCGGTTCGACGCCGTGCTGCTCGACGTCGACCATTCCCCGCGCAACGTCCTGCACCCGAGCCACGCGGCGTTCTACCCGCCGGCCGGGCTGCGTCGGCTGGCCGCCCTGCTGCGCCCCGAGGGGGTCTTCGCGCTCTGGTCGGACGACCCGCCGGACGCCGAGTTCAGCGCGGCGCTCGCCGAGGTGTTCGTGGACGTGCGGGCGCACGTCGTGCCGTTCGCCAACCCGCTGACCGGCGGCGAGTCCGCGAACACGGTCTACGTGGCGCGCACCAAGGGCTGAGCCGGCCGGGCAGGCCGACCCCTCACGCGGGCATGGTGGCGGCCAGATCGGGAAAGGTCACACCGTGCCCGCCGCACCAGGCGCGGCCGGTTACCGGAGGTCGACATGCGTGCACTGCTCTGGGTCGTCGGCGTGGTCGCCGGCGTGCTGATCCTGCTCGGGCTGATCCTCGAGGCCGTCCGCTGGCTGATCATCATCGGCCTGATCGCGCTGGTGATCGTGATCATCCTGGGTGTGGTCAAGGGCCGGCAGGCGATGCAGCACCAGAACCGCCGACGCTGACAGCCGGCCCGGTCAGAACCAGTCCGGGCGCATGTCGAGGGTGGTGCGGTCCCGGCTGTCCAGCAGGTCGAACTGCGGACCGGTGCGGGGCAACTCGACCCGGAAGAAGTAGCGCGCCGCCTGGCGCTTGCCGGCGTGGAATGCGTCGCCGGCCTCCTCCGGCGGCAACGCCAGCACCTGCTCCAACCACATCCACGCGATCACGACGTGCCCGACCGCCTCCAGGTAGGCGGTGGCGTTGGCCAGCGCGGACACCGGGTCACCGTCGGCCCACAGCCGACGGGTGACCTCGGTTGTCCGGTCCACCGCGGCGGCCAGCCGGTCCGCCAGATCGGCCGCCTCGCCGCCGACCTTTCGGCCCCGCTCGACGGTATCGCCGATCGTCGCGGTCAGCTCGGCGAGGCCGGCGCCGCCGCGCATGGTCATCTTGCGGCCCAGCAGATCCAACGCCTGGATGCCGTGGGTGCCCTCGTGGATCGGGTTGAGCCGGTTGTCCCGGTAGTGCTGCTCCACATCGTGATCGCGGGTGTACCCGGCGCCCCCGAGCACCTGGATCGCCAGGTCGTTGGCGTGCAGGCACCACTGCGACGGCCAGCTCTTGGTGATCGGGGTGAGCACGTCCAGCAGCAGGTGCGCGCGCTCACGGTCCGCCTCGGCGGGGGCGGTGTGCTGCTCGTCGAGCAGCCGCGCGCAGTAGAGCACCAGCGCCAGAGCCCCCTCCACGTAGCTCTTCTGCGCCAGCAGCATCCGTCGTACGTCGGGGTGGTCGATGATCGGCACCTGCGACGTGGCCGGGTCCTTCGCGCCGACCGGACGGCCCTGCGGTCGCTCCCTGGCGTACGCCAGGCTCTTGAGATAGCCGGTGTAACCCAGCGCGGTGGCACCGGCCCCGACCCCGATCCGGGCCTCGTTCATCATGTGGAACATCTGGGCCAGCCCCTGGTGCGGCGGACCGACCAGGTGGCCCACCGCACCGGCGCGGCCGCCCGGGGTGTGCCCGCCGTCGCCGAAGTTGAGCAACGTGTTCGTGGTGCCCCGGAAACCCATCTTGTGGTTGAGGCCGGCCAACACGACGTCGTTGCGGTCGCCGAGCGACCCGTCCGCACCGACCAGCACCTTGGGCACGATGAAGAGCGAGATGCCCTTCACGCCGGGCGGGCCGCCGGGGATCCGCGCCAGCACCAGGTGGACGATGTTCTCGGCCAGCTCGTGATCGCCACCGGAGATCCACATCTTGGTGCCGAACACTCGGTACGTGCCGTCCGCCTGGGGCTCCGCCCGGGTGGTGATGTCGGCCAGTGAGCTGCCGGCGTGCGGCTCGGACAGGCACATGGTGCCGAAGAACCTGCCGTCGAGCATGGGCCGGACGTAGGTGTCCACCTGCTCGGCGCTGCCGTGCGCCAGCAGCAGGTTGGCGTTGCCCAGGGTGAGGAACGGGTACGCGGAGGTGGCCACGTTGGCCGCCTGGAACCAGGTGAAGCAGGCCGCCGCGACGGCGTGCGGCAGTTGCAGGCCGCCGACCGAGGCGTCCAGTCCGGCGGTGAGCAGGCCCGTCTCGGCGAAACTGTCAAGCGCCGCGCGCACCTGCGGGATGAGCCGCACCCGCTGCCCGTCGAAGCTGGGCTCGGTGAGGTCGGCGGCGCGATTGTGCGGGGCGAACTGCTCGGTGGCCACCCGCTCGGCGAGGTCCAGGGCGTCGTCGAAGGTCTCCCGGGAGTGCTCGGCGTAGCGGGGACGCTCCACGAGTTCGGACACCCGCAGCCACTCGTGCAGCAGGAAGTCGAGGTCTCGGCGGGAGAGCAGGGTGGACGGCACGGCACTCCTCAGCGGGCACGGGGGCGGGTCGAGCCGGGGCGACGGCCCACGGTCGCCCCGGCCCATCCTGGCCGATCGACCGGGCACGCACCACCGGCCCGGGTGGGCTTCCACGAGCGGAACTTGTCACACCGACCGCCTAGCGTCGTTGCCCGTGACCGCACCCGGAGACGTCCCACCCGAGGTCCTCGACCGGCTGCGGCCGATCTGCCTGGAGCTGCCGGAGACCTACGAGGAGCCTGCCTGGGTGGGCATCCGCTGGCGGATCCGCAAGCGGACCATCGCCCACGTGCGCAGCGTCGACCCCGATCGCCAGCCGGTCCACGCACGTGCCGCCGCACTCGACGATTCCGCCTGCCTGCTGACCTTCCGGTCGCCACTCGACGAGATCGCCGGGCTCCTCGGCACCGGGCACCCCTTCTACAAACCGGACTGGAGTCCGAACGTGATGGGCATCATCCTGGGCGACGACACCGACTGGGAGGAGGTGGGCGAGTTGCTCACCGAGAGCTACCGCATCATGGCCCCGAAGCGGCTCGCCGCCCAGGTCGGTCCCCCGGTCCCGCCGGTCGGCTGAGCGCCGACAGCACCCGGTGGCCAGCGGTCTCGCCGATGCCGGGCCGGCTGGTCGAGGCGCTGCCGCCATACCGGCTCCCCGGCCTGGCTACGAAATCAGGTGGAGCCTGTGCGGTCCGAGGGGCGACGATCCCGGTGTGTCCATTCCCGTCCGCGAGATCCGCGCCCGTTACTCGGCCGACACGATCACCGTGTACCAGGCGTACCCGCCGGAGATCGCGCTGCCGGCGGTGGCGGCCGGTCGGCTCGTGGCTCCCTTCAGGCGGGAGCGGATGACCTGGATCAAGCCGTCCTTCCGGTGGATGATGTACCGGTGCGGCTGGGCCACCAAGCGCGGCCAGGAGCACGTGCTGTCCATCGACATCACCCGAGAGGGCTTCGAGTGGGCGCTGGCGCGGGCCTGTCTGAGTCACTACGACCGGGGCCTGCACGGTGACCGGGCGGCGTGGTCGCGACACCTCAGGACCAGTCCGGTACGCGTGCAGTGGGATCCGGAACGCACACTGCACCTGGGCGCGTTGCCGTACCGGTCGTTGCAGGTGGGACTCTCCGGCGAAGCTGTCGCCCGCTACGTCGACGACTGGACGGTCAGCGTCACCGACATCACCCCCACCGTCCACCGCGTACGGGACCTGGTTCGGGCAGCTGACCTCCGCGCGGCGACAGAGCACCTGCCGGTCGAACGCAGCTATCCACTGCCGACGCAGGTCGCGGCCCACCTTGGTGCCAGCGGGTGATCGCCCGGTGGCCGCCGGCAGTCGGGTGCCAGGTGCCGCGCCGCGCAGCACGCGGGAGTCCTCGATATCCTGTCCGCCATGCATCGAAGCCGCGTGTACGCGCTGCTGATCGACGCCCCGGAGGCGGAGGCCACCCAGGCAGCGGAGTTCTGGTCGGCGGCGCTCGGCGTCAGCACCCGGTCCGATCCGGCGGAACCGCAGTTCGTCGGCCTGCACGAGGCGCTGCCGGGGCTGGTCACCGCCGTGCAGGCGGTGGACGACGCGCCGCGCTTTCACCTCGACATCGAGACCGACGACGTGTCGGCCGAGACCGCACGGTTGATCGGTCTGGGTGCCACCGAGGTGTCGCAGTGGCTTGAGTGTCGGGTCCTGCGGGCACCCGGTGGGCATCTCCTGTGCGTGCTGCCGGTGGCGAGTCCACCGGAGGTCTTCGCGGCAGAGTCCCGCACCTGGTCCTGAAGCCGGGCTGTCACAGGGCGACGTTAGGGTCCCGGCCATGGCTGATTTCGTGTTGGTGGCAGGGGCGTGGCTGGGGTCGTGGGCATGGGACGAGGTGGTGCCACCACTGCGTGCGGCCGGGCACGACACCTACCCGTTGACTCTCTCCGGCCTCGCCGAGCGGCAGGGTGTGGCCGCTGGCCAGCAGACCCACGTGCGCGACATCGTCGACGAGGTCGAGCGCCGCGACCTGCGCGACGTGGTGCTGGTCGGGCACAGCTACTCGGGCATCCCGGTTGGTCAGGCCGCCGAGCGGATCGGCGACCGGCTGACCAGGGTGGTCTTCGTCGACTCGGAGGTGCCGGTCGACGGCGCGTCGTTCATGTCCGAGTTTTGGCAGGGGCCGGCGGCGCTGGAGTCGGTGCTCGCCGACAACGGCGGGTGTTGGCCGCCGCTCGGTGCGGCCGACTTCGACGGTCAGGGGCTCACCGACGAGCAGGTCACCCGCCTGGTCAACGGCTCCACGCCGCACCCGGGCGCCACGCTGAGCGAGCCGGCCGTGCTGACCCGGCCGTTGGGCGAGCTTCCGGCGACGTACATCAAGTGCCTGCTCGACGGGCCTGAGCCCAACGAGACCGTGGCCAAGCTGCTGACCAGCGACCAGTGGCGACTCGCCACGATGGCCACCGGTCACTGGCCGATGATCTCCCAGCCCACCGAGCTGGCCGAGCTGTTGCTGGCACAAACCAGCTGACCGGCGCGCCCGAGGTCCGCCCCCGCAGCGATTACGGCCACGGCGGTCCGGGCGAGCCACCCGGGCCGGTCAGGCCGTCTGCTCGTCGAGTGTCCTGATGTGGCGCACCGGCGACGCGAGCAGCCAGAGCACGGCGAGCACACCACCCAGGCCCGCGACGACCAGGGTCGGTCGGAGCCCGATGGTGGTGCCCAACGCACCACCGACAAGCGCGCCGAGCGGTCGGATGCCGTAGTTGACCGCGCTGTACGCACCGGCGCGGCGTCCTCGCGCGTCGTCGGGCGTCACGGCGGTGAGGAGGGCGTTGAGGTTGACGTCCATCAGCATCACCCCGACGCTGGAGACCAGCTCGATGGCCGCCAGCATGGCCACCTTCGTCCACATGGGGCCGGACACTAGCGCGGTCAGCGCCAGCGGCGCGGGAAAGAGCACCACACCGATCATGGCGGTACGCCCCAGTCCGATGGCACGGGAGATCCGTGGCGCGAGTGCCGCGCCCGCGAGGCCGCCGACCGCCCCGAATCCGAGGGCGACGCCGATCGCGCCGGCCGACAGGTGAAGTTCGTTGCTGGCGTAGAGCACCAGCAACGCGGCGGAGATGAAGGTGAAGAAGTTGACGGTGCTGGTGCAGCCCAGCGCGGCCCGCAGCACCGGATGCCGCAACACCAGCACGAGCCCTTCGCGGACCAGGCCGAGAGTGGACGTCCGACGCGGCGGCGGAGGCGGCTCGGTCACCGGGATGCGGCTGAGCAGCAGCGCGGAGCCGAGGAACGAGACCGCGTCGACGACGATCGCGGCCGGTGCGCTCAGCGCCTGGACCAGTCCACCGCCGACGGCCGGACCGGCGATAAACGAGAGTGACCGGCTCATGCTCAGCTTGCTGTTCGCGTCCACGTACGCCGATCGCGGCACCAGGGCCACGAAGAACGCCTGACGCGCCATGGCGAACAGCACCGCACCGGTACCGGTGAGCAGTGCCACCAGGTAGAGCTGGGCGAGGGTCACCGCGCCGAACAGGTAGGCCACCGGCAGGCTGAACAGGACGGCGCCACGGATCAGGTCCGCGATGATCAGGAGTCGCCGCTTGTGGGTGCGCTGGTCCACCCAGGCGCCGAGGAACAGACCCAGCAGGTTGGGCAGCCAGATCAACGCGGTGAGGACGCTGACCTGCACGGGCGTCGCGGTGAGCAGGGTGACGGCGATCAGTGGCAGGGCCAGTTCGCTGATCCGATCACCGAAGTCGGAGATCGTCTGACCGATCCAGAAGGTGCGGAAGCGCCGGTCCCGATGCAGCACCGGCGGGGACACCGCGTCGGCGGCACGCTCGGTGCCCGCGCCGGCGGCGCGCTCGGTGTCCGCGCCGGCGGCACGCTCGGTGTCCGCGCCGGTGGTGTTCACGACGCGGCCGGGTCGTCGCCGGCCTGGGCCGAGTCGTTGTCGCCGGCCTCGGGCAGGAGGTAGCGCAGCATCCGGACGATCCGTGCGCCGTCCGGGGCGGACTCCTCCTTGCGCCGCACGTAGGGGGCGATCAGCTCTTCGATCGACTCCTCAAGCTGGCGCAGTTCGTCGGCGGTGGCCACGAACCGGGTGTCGGCGATGCCGGCCAGCGCGCGCCACTCGGGGTCCAGCCGGGCCTCCTCGCGCAGCAGCCACTGCTGGGGCGCGTCGGCGTTGCGGGCGAACATCTCGCCGCGCAGCTGGTGACTGGCGGACTGCCCCTCGAGGCTGTCGGGCACGGTGAAACGGAACCCCCGGGCGACGGCCTGCCACCAGCGTTCCCGTTTGTTGGTGGCGCCGTCCCAGTCGGTGACCAGCCCGAACGTCGCGAGGTGCCGCAGGTGCCAACTGACCACCGACGGTGTGGCGCCGACGTGCGGCGACAGCCCGGTCGCGGTGGCCGGGCCGTGCCGCTGAAGGTGTTCGAGGATCGCCAGCCGCACCGGATGGGCGAGTGCCCGCAACGCCTGCGGCTCGGTGATCTCGAAATCCCCGTACGGGTTCTTGAGAGACATGTTTCGAAAGTAGTCTCTCACGTCGGACCCGGCAACCCCGGGCCACGGGCCGCGGGCCACAAACACGGGCCACAAACGCGGGCCACAGACGCGGGCCACGGCCACGGCCACGGAACCAGCGACGATCAGGCGATGCCCAACCGCGCCAACGGCTCGACCAGCTCCCGCTCCTCGTAGCTCAGGTGCGACAGCAGGGCGTCGGTCAACAGGTCCACCGCCGCCCGCAGCTCGGCGAGACCGTCCGGAGACCCGACGTACGCGACCAGGGCTTGGTCGACGCCCTCCAACACGTCGTGGATGACGTGGTGCTCCCGCTCCAGCCGGTCGACGACCGGGCCGAGCCGGGGGTCACGCGCTCGCAACCGAGGAAACAACGACTGGTCCTCGATGGTGTGATGGGTGGTGACGATCCGGCAGTACGACTCGCAGTAAACGCCGAGCGTCCAGCGGTTCTGGCGCATGGTCATGGTGTTGATGTGGGAGCGGGCCGCCCCGGCGTCGATCTCACCGGCCGCCACCTGCTCGATCAGATCGTGGATCTGGGCCAGCTCGGCACGCAGGCCGTCGTGGACCTGCACCAGGTGCGCCCCGGTGGCCTGCTCGTGCGGGGTGTAGGTGCGGTCCGGGTCGGGCGCGGGACCGGTCGGCCGGGTCGACTCGTCCCAGACCTGCTGGTCGCTGCGCCGCACGCCGTCGTCAGGGGTCGGCACCACGGCGAACGCCCCCCCGGTCACGGTCGCCCGACTCGGCCGCACCGACGGCTCCGACACACGCTCCCGCTCCGACGCCACCTCCGGCGCGCGCTCCACCTCCGGCGCACGCTCCACCTCCGGCGCACTCCCCGACTCCGGCGCACTCCCCGACTCCGGCGCACTCCCCGACTCTGGTGCCGCACCGCGATCACGCTCGGCCGCGACCAGTTCACGAACCGCCGGAGCGACCTCGCCGGCGAACCGGCGCAGGTCGTCGGGATCGTCGCTGCCGAGGATGAAGGTGCTGACACCCTCTCCCAGCGCCAACTCGGCAAGTTCCCGCGCCCACTGCTCGGCGGGTCCGTTCAGTGCTCCGCGCCCGACGGCCGAGAACTGCCCCGAGACGTTGAGCAGCCGGCGTACATCCTGCGGCGACCGGCCGGCCTCCCGCGCGGCGTCGTCGATCGTCGCGTTGCCCTTGGTCAGGTCGCCCGGCTGAAGATAGGCCAGCGACGGCAGCCAACCGTCGGCCCGGCGACCGGTGAGCTGGAGCATCCGGGGCTTGTACGCGCCCAACCAGATCGGCACCGCGTGGGCCGGCGCCGGTCCACGCTTGGCGCCTCGTACCCGGTAGAACTCACCATCGACACGGACGCCGCCGCGCGCCTCGGCGTCCCAGACCTGGCGGATGACCCCGATGGCCTCCTCCAACGCGCGTACGCCCTGGCCGGGGGTCAGGCGTCGGCCGCCCATCGCCTCGATGGCGTCCCAGAACGCTCCCGCGCCGAGGCCCAGACCGGCCCGGCCGCCACTGAGCAGGTCCAGGCTGGCCACGCTGCGGGCGAGTACCGCAGGTGGACGCAGGGGCAGGTTTGTCACGTTCGCCGCCACGTGCACGCGGCTGGTCCGGGCCGCGACGAAGCTCAGCAGGGTCCAGGTGTCGAGGAACGCGGGCTGGTACGGGTGGTCCTGGAAGGTGACCAGGTCCAGCCCGACCTGCTCGGTCAGGACGGCGAGGTCGACCGTGCGGGCCGGGTTGTCACCGCTGGGGGTGACGAACGATCCGAAGACCAGGTCATGGCCGTAGTCGCTCATCTGCGAGCCTCCCGATTCACGCGACGCCTCGAACGATGCGTCGTGCGTCAACCTTATGCCACGCAGAACATCTCCTGCCAACAAGGTCTTCGTCACTGCGCTATTGTTGGGGGATGACGGGTGCCCCTCACCGGCCGGACCGGCCCGATCCGCTCGACGACGACCTGGGCTGGATGCTCGGGATCGTCTTCCGTGGCTACGTCCGGGCGGCCGAGCACGCGCTCACCGACTTCCCCGGCGGTCCCCGCGGCTACCAGGTGCTCACCGCGGCGATCACCGGGCCGGCCCGAAACCAGGGCGCGATCGCGGAGGAGCTCGGCATCGACCGCACCGTCCTCACGTACCTGATCGACGACCTGGAACGGCCCGGGTTCGTCGCCCGTCGGGCGGACCCGGCGGACCGGCGTAACCGGCTCGTCGACGTCACCGACGTCGGGCGCGGCGCCTGGGAGCAACGGCGTCTGGCGCTACGACACGTCGAGTCGCACCTGTTGGGGGCGCTCACGCCGACCGAGTCGGCGACGCTGCGCGCACTGCTGCAGCGGGTCGCCTGCTCGGCCCAGGCGACGGACCCGCTGCGTGACCTCTGCGAGGTGGTGCCGCAGGTGCAACCCGCGCCGAACCAGACCGCGGCCCCGGCCGGCCGCGGGCGCGGCGCCGCCCCCCGGGGCCGGCGCCGCAGCACCGACTGACCCCGACGACGGCCGCCGGGGGGAAACGCGACGCGGGCCCGCCCGGCTCCCCCGACGTGGTACGTCGAGCGCAGCCGGACAGGCCCGTGGTGCCGCTGGCGGTGGGATCAGCGCACGTGCACGAACACCGGGTTCGAGTAGAACCACAGGTCGTCCCACGGACTCTCCAGCCCGTCGGCGAGCGGCTCGGCCTCGTCGGTGCTGGTGCCCCGCACCCGTGCGTAGGTGTCGGCCTCGACGTTGCGCAGCGTGTGCCGGATGACGTAGTCCTCGCCCTTCCGACGCCAGTCGCGCGGGCCGAACCGGGCCACCACCTTCGTGGTGGGGTTGGTGTCGGCGTCCAGGTTGGCGCTCGGGCCGGTGATCTGACCGACGATCAGGTCGACCCGACGGACCTCGGGACGGTCCCCGTTCGCGTTCACGCCGCCCAACGGACGGAACGTGATCTCGATCTCGACATCGGTACGGCTCCGACGGCTGACCGTGATGGTCTCGCCCACCTCGGCGGTCCTGCCCTGGGACCTGGCGGTGACGTCGAGACTGCGGATCAGATCGCCGGTGGTGACCCAGATCCGGCCGTTGCGCAGACCGTCCATGATGTCGCCGTAGTCCTGGCGGGCGTGGACGTAGGTCTTGCTGTACTCGCCCGGCCAGAAGTCGGAGCCGCCGCGGGTCCAGTGCACGTGCGAGTCGGAGGTCGCGGTGATCCACCAGCGCCGGCCCTCGCCGAGCAGTGAGTCCCACAGGCCACCGACCCGAGCGGTCATCTGGTCGAAGCCGCCGTAGGTGGGGTGGTTGCCGTACCCGCCCCGCTTGCCACCGTTGAGCGGACCGGCCTGGTGGCCGGGCGCGCCCTCGAAGCCGATGTAGACGTCCGGCGCGGCGTTGTTGCCGTTGCGGAACTCGCGCGGGGTGTCCTGGCCGTAGACGCCGAGACCGGGCGCCGAACGGGACGCGTGGTGGGCGATCACCAGCGGCTTGTGCGGCATGCCCCGGGCAACCTTGAGGAACTCCACCATCTTGGCCTCGGTGTCCCGGGCCGGGTCGGTGGGGAACGCGTCGTACTTGGCGAACCGGCTCTCCAGCTCGAAGAGCTGCTTCGCCTCGTCCTCGTGGCGCGGGATCATCAGCGTGTGGTGGTCCAGCGAGGGCGCGTCGAACTCCATGCCCCAGAACTGGAGCACCTCGGGGACCAGCTTGCGGGATCGCAGCAGGTCGGGGTACGCCTGCTCGATGTTCACCTTCGAGTGGGTCGGTCCACCGTGGTCGGTGCACATCGCCCAGGTCAGACCGAAGTTCTTCGCCATGATGGCGTTGGTGACGATCGGGTAGACCGCGTCCGCGCCCTTGTGGAAGACGATCGGGGACTTCGTGGTGTCGAACTCGCCGCTGTACTCGGAGTGGATGTGGTGGTCGCCAGCACGCCACACGCGGTTCTTGGAGTTGCCGCGGTCGCCCGTGTCGTCGCCCGGCCGACGATCCTCGTCAGCCCACGCCGCGCTGGCGCCGACCAGCGGGCTGGCCGCGGCCAGCGTCGCGCCGACGCCCGCGTACTTGACCAGCTTGCGCCGGGACAGCTGCGCGTGTTCGGTCTCTTCGGGTTGCTTGTCTCGCACTGCGGGCCTCTCCTCGATCAAGCGAATGCTCTTTCGATCAAGGAGCCTTGAAGAACGTTGTGAACATCCGTCGTACGGCGAGCGGGTCCACGATGAACACCGAGGCGTGACCTGCCAAAAGACCTGTTGACGACAGCAGCGGGTCACACCTCGACCGCAGGTAGTGCCCGGCCGGGCCGGTCAGGGCACCTGCCGGGTGTTCCGGGGCGTTCGCGCGGCCGACGGGTCGGTCGGCGCGGTGACCACCGGCGGCGCGACGTCGACGGCGGGCAGCCCGGCACGACCAGTGACCGGAAGGAGCAGCGCGCTGCGACCGAGGTCGACCTGGACGGTGGCGTCCCGGTCGGCGGTGTCGGTGAACTGCGGGTCGCTCTGGCCGAGCACCAGCCCGAGCACGTGCCCGGCGGGCACCACCGCGTCGTACGCGTTCATCGGGACGGTCACCGTGTACCAGCGGTCGGGTCGCAGCGGCGTGGTGAACCGCAGTGAGCGGTGATGCGCGGCGTCGAGCCACCCTCGGGTCAGCACGGCGTGGTCGGAGACCGCGGTGACCTCCTCGGTGTCGCGGTAACAGGCGTCGTCGACGTCGGTGGAGGCGCCCCAGCAGGACTCGGTGTCCAGTGTCCGCACTCCCCCCGCACCGGTGAGCAGAATCCGCTCGGCGGTCCCGTAGTCGACGAGCCGGGCGGTCAGCTGGGTGGTCGGCCGATCCACGCGGATCCGCAGCCGCACCGACGGGCTGCCGGAGATCCGCAGCGCGGTGGGCAGCGCGCCGGAGAGGAAGACCAACCGGCCGGCGGTCGCGGTGTTCGGCGCGGCGACCAATTCGTCCTCGAACAACGACTCGTCGACGTACTCCCGCTCCTGACCCGGCCGCGCACCGCGACCGCCGAGCGTCCCGGTCACACCGTCGCCGACGCCGAGGGCCACCCGCACGTCCCGGGTGCCGGGAGCGGGCCAGTCGCGCTGGGTCGTCCACGTGCCCGGCGCGGTCTCCAGGTCGACCCGCGGCTCGCCCATCACTCCGTTGGGCAGCCCCTGCAACCAGTAGTCGAACCAGCGGTGCAGGGCGGCCACCCACTCGGCGCGGCGAACGTCGAACGGATCCTGGTGACCGGTCTGGTGCAGCCAGAGCTTGCGAGGCACATCCTGCTCGGCCAACTCCTGCCACCAACGGGCGACGTGGTTGGTCGTGACGTTCAGGTCGTTGAGGCCGTGTGCCAGGAAGACGCTGGCCCGAACCCGGTCGGCCGAGGGCCGGTAGTCGCGCTGCGCCCAGAACCCGTTGTAGTCACCGGTCTCGTCGGCGCTGTCCGCCCGCAGCCGGGCCAACACCTGCGCACAGGCCTCCTCCGGGCGGCCGCTGACGACGGAGTGCAGGTATCCGGGATAGTCGGTGGCGACCAGCGCCCCCTGGTAGCGCATGTAGTCGTACCAGCTGGAGATCGCCGAGATCGGGACGATGGTGGCCAACCCCGCCACACCCGTGGCGGCGACCCCGTTGGCGACCGAACCGTCCCACGACTTGCCGATCATGCCGACCTGCCCGGTGCTCCAGGCGGCGCTGACCGGCCGGCCGACGGCGTCGTACGCGCGAGCCCGCCCGTTGAGCCAGTCGATCACCGCCGTGGCGCTGCCCACCTCGGCGGGACCGCCGACGTCCTCGCAGCCGGTCGACCGGGCGGTGCCCGCCAGGTCCACGGCGGCGAAGGCGTACCCGCGGGGGACGAAGTAGTTGTCGTAGAAGAGCGGGACCTTGGCGATCACGCCGGCCGCGTCGTACGTCTTCAGCTCCCCCTCGTTGCCCCGACCACAGCAGAGGTAGTAGGGCGAGGCGTCCATGATGACCGGTACGCGTACCCCGGCGACGGCGGCCTCCCGGGGGCGGACGAGGTCCACGGCAACCCGGTCGGGCACCCCGTCACCATCGCTGTCGGCGCGGGTCTGGACCCAGACGCTCTCCCGGATCGCGTCGGCGTACGAGTAGGCGGGGACAGTCTGGTCGCCCACCACGTGCGGCGGACGGGGGCGGGGCTGGGCCGTCGCCGTGGCCGTGGCCGCCGTCGGGGCTACCGCGCGGGCAGACGCGACCATCGGAGTCCCGGGTAGCGCGGCCACCAGAAGGCCGACCAGGACGGCGGCGGCCCGTGCGCGGGTGCCGACGGACAACGGCGCGGACCTCATGATGTCCTCCCGGAGGATCAACACGCGCATCGAGTTACATCGAATCGATGTTCGTCCAGCCTAGTGCCCGCCGGTGACCCGGGTGCCGGACAAACAGTCCTCCGGCGGGCGGACGGCCTGACGGACTGCTCAGATCCGGGCGCGGGGCAGCCAACCGAGGAATCGGAGCCGGACCCGGGGCAGCGGCACGGTGGGCAGATCCTGGGCGGCGGCGACCAGGCAGGAGCCCAGGTAGACCGCGAGGGCGGCGCGTGCTCCGCCGAACTCGGCGAGCAACTGGCTCTGCTTCGTGGCGCAGGGCCACTCCCGACCGCATCCGGTGCAGGTCCAGCTCGGGGGGCTGGGGAGGTGTTCCGGCAGCTTCGCGCGGCGGTACCGGCCGACGACGCTGTTGTCCGCGCGCACGTCGTGTCGGCGCGGCATCGGGCGTCCGTTGCGGGGTGCGATCGGGCGGGCGGCCGGCAGGTAACGCCCCACGGTGCCGAGCAGCACCCCTACCCGGATCAGGGCGTCCGGCCCGACGTGGTGGGCCAGCAGCGCGGTCATCAGGTAGTGCCCCAGCAGGTCGAACGCCTCACGACTCAGACCGAGGTCACGGCAGAGGTCGACGAAGTCCGGCGTGGTCAGCGGCACCCGGTTGTCGAGTGCGCGGCGCAGCACCGCGCGCAGATCGGCCCCGAGTCGCTGCACCGCGTCGCTCTCGCCCAGCCCCAGGCTGTCCTCGTCCGTCACCCGGGCCAGCGCCTCCGCCACAGCCAGTCGAACGACGCGGTCGGGATCAGTAATGTCCAAGGCGCACCCCTTTCGTAGGCCGGTCGCCCGGCAGCGGCCCGATCGGCCCGCGACGCCGGGGAATCATGAACAAGATTTCGCTGTCGCCCGCGGCGATGGCTAGGACAGCAGGCGCAGAACCCGCCGGCGGGTTAGTCGGAAAGCGAAGTCGACAGGCCGACACACTGCGGTGATTGGTAGGACGACCGACGACGATTGTCGTATGGTGACATTCCCATCGACGGATATTGCGCACCGCGATCTCTCCACCACCAGCCCAGTTCACGACGCCACCTCGACGTGTCGCTGCCGTCCCGCTCGCGACGTTCCACCTCACTGCACCGGCGGCCACCGCCGTGCCGAGACAACCCCGAGCACCTCGGCACGTTCGATCTGGCCTCCGGCACCAGTTCACCTTTCGGCGGCACCTCCACCGGACGGAGACAGCGGATGACGTCAATACCCGTGCAGACCCGACAATTCGACAGCCGTGACCCGGTGGCCATCCACGAGTTCCTGTCCGCGACGTACGACCCGAAGCTACGCCTGGACAGCAGGAACCGGTTCCGGCTCACCCATCACCGGGTCGACGCCGGCCCCTTCGCCATCGCGACCACGCGGCAGACCGGGCACCTCGACATCGGCGCCAGCACCCTCGACGGGCTGGTCCTCGGGCACACCCGCACCGCCCGCGTCGACCGCGTCTGCAACGGACCGGTCAACCGGTTCGGCCCCGGCGACGTCTTCCTCGTCACCAAGCCGGAGGAGCCCTGCACCGTACGGTGGCATCCCGGCGAGGTGGAGCTCTGCGTGTTGGATCTGGCGGTTCTGGAGCAGGTGGCCACCACCGCGCCGGCCCGCCGGCCCGGTCGGATCCGATTCACCGACCTGGGTCCCGCCGACCAGGCCCTCGCCCGGCAGTGGCGCACCACCACCAGCTACGTCAGAGACGTGGTACTGAACAATCCGTCAGTCAGCGCGCAACCGCTGGTGATCGGCAACGCCGCGCGGATGCTCGCCGCGGCGGCGCTCGCGGTCTTCCCGAACACCGCGTTCACCGAACCGACCGCCGCCGACCGACACGACGCCAGCACCGCCACGTTGCGCCGGGCGATCAGTTTCATGGAGGACTTCGCCGACCGGGACATCAGCGCGGCCGACATCGCCGCTGCCGCCGGCGTCTCGCTGCGGGCGGTGCAACTGGCCTTCCGCCGTCATCGCGGCACCACCCCGATGGCGTACCTGCGGCGGATCCGGCTCGCTCGGGCACACCGCGACCTGCTGCGCGCCGACCCCCGGCAGGAGACCGTCTCGGCCATCGCCAGTCGATGGGGGTTCGCCAGCCACAGCAGGTTCACCGCCCGCTACCACGCCAGCTACGGCGTGCCGCCCCGCGAGACGCTCCACGCCTGAGGCCCGGCTCGTCCCTTGTGGAGCCACCACGACGCGACGACAATCGGCGACGTGAAACTCCCGTCGCCGGTCGCGGTGCCGCTGGTGGCGGTGCTGACCCTCGCGGCCTGCGGCACCTCGCCCAGGTCGGCCGGCGACCCACCGAGCAGCGCGCCGTCGGCATCTCCCACCGCGACCCCGTCCGCGTCGGTCCGCTCCCCCGTCGTCCGCTCCCCCGTCGCCTACGACCGGGCGCTGCACGACGAGTTGGTCGCGATGCTGCAACGCGACCAGGCCGACCGCGAGGGCACGCCGCAGAGCGAGTCGGACCAGGCCCGCACCGCCCGCTTGAAGGACATCATCCGTACGCACGGCTGGCCGACCTTCGCGCTGGTCGGCGAGGACGGCGGCAACGCCGCGTGGGCGATCGCCCAGCACTCCGACCTGGATCCGGCCTTCCAGCAGCAGGCACTGGACCTGCTGCGCACGGCGGTGGCCGACCGACAGGCGTCGCCGGGCAACCTGGCCTACCTGGAGGACCGGGTCGCGGCGGGCAAGGGCGAGCCCCAGGTGTACGGGACACAGGTCCGCTGCGGTCCGGACGGTCCCGTGCCGGCGACTCCGATCCGGGACGAGCCGGGCGTCGAGCGGCGCCGGGCCGACGCCGGACTTCCCACGCTGGCCAGCTACCTGAGCGAGATGACCACGATCTGTGCGCAGGACGCCAACTAGAGCGCCGCCCACCGGCGTACGGCGTCTACTCTGCCTCGTCCTCCTGGTCGGTGAGCTCGGCCAACACGTCGGCGGCGTCGCGACTGCCCGCGTCGGCGAGCCGTCGAAGCTCGCCGACGTCGGCCCGCTCCGCCGCCACCTCGACGAGCTGGTCGACCGCGTCCCGGTCGCCCCGATCGGCGAGACGCCGCAGCTCGTCCATGTCGCCGAGTTCGCTGGCGAGCTCGACGAGTTGTGCCGCCGCGTCGGCGTTGCCGCTCTCCGCGAGCTGTCTCAGCTCCGCCAGGTCACCCCGTTCGCCGGCAAGCTCGACGATCTGGTCAACCGCGTCCCGGTCACCGTTCGCGGCTCGTTGCCGCAGGTCAGCAAGATCAGAATCTGCCATCCCGCACCTCTCACCTCACCGGCCGGCCTCGCTGCCATCGACAACCTAGACCAGTTGGGGCCGCTCCGGAGGACGGAACGGCCGACACCACCTGGGCGCCAGCCCCGTCAGCCTGCCTCGGACGCCTCGGCGATCAACAGACCGCCCAGCAGACCGCGCAGGGATCGCTCGAAGAGGTCGGTTCGCGGCGCGGGAGCGGAGGGCTGACGGAACGCCGCGACCAGGTGCGGGTACGCCGCGAGGTCGGCACCGGCGAAGCTGAGCGCCCCGGAGGCGGCCTCGCTGCGGGCGAAGAGCGTCACCACGCCGTTCATCATCGCGATCGCCTCGAACTTCGCGGTGACAGCGGCCGGCACCGGCTCCAGGATCCGGATGCAGTTGTCGAACCAGGCCAGGCTCGCCGGACCGATACCGGACGTCCGGTGACTCACCTCGATCAGCCACGGGTGCGTACGGTGCAGCGCCAACTGTCGGCGGCCCAGCAGCAGCATCGAGTCCAGCCAGTCTCCCTCGGCCTCCGGATACGGCCGCAACTCCCCCACGACCCGGTCGGTCATCAGGTCCAGGAGATCGTCGCGCGACGACAGGTAGCGGTAGAGGGATCCGGCGCCGGTACCGAGCGCGCCGGCGACAGCGCGCATCGACACCGCGGCAAGCCCTTCGCTGTCGGCCAGGGCGATGGCGGCCACGACGATGGCGTCCCGGCTGTGCGCAGGAGCGGGGCCACGGCTGCCGCGTTCGGGCCTGCTCCAGATCGGCTGCCGAGCCGAGTCGCCGTCGTCGGCTCTCGGGGATGCGTCACTCACTGACCTACTGTAAACTGCAAACGTCGTTCGCAGTTGTTGTCGCCACGGAGGAGTGGACGATCATGGAGCGGATCAGCGCACGGGACGGCGCGAGCATCGTGCTGCACTCCACGGGAGACGGGCCCGGCATCGTCGTGGTGCACGGCGGCGGCGTCACCATCGACGTCTACCGCCGGCTGGCCACAGCGCTCGCCGACCGGTTCAGCGTGCACCTCTACAACCGACGGGGACGGGCCGACGCACCACCCAGGCCGACGCCCTACACCCTGGAGCAGGAGGTCGACGACCTCGCCGTGGTGCTGGAGCACACCGGGTCGGGCAACGTCATCGGGCACAGCTCCGGCGGTTTCATCGCACTGGAGGCCGCGCTCCGGCTGCCGATCGAACGACTCGCCCTCTACGACGCCGCGGTCTGCATCGACGGTGGATTCCCGTCGGCGTGGCTCGCACCCGCGCAGGCGGCGCTGCGGGCTGGTGACGTCGCCCGGGGCCTCGCCATCACGGCCGCTGGCATCAACCCACAGATGGCGGCGGGGAAGCTCCCGCTCGGCGTACGGATCGCGATCATCCGCGCGTTCATGCGCACCCCGATCGGCCGGACGATGGCCGAGCTGCTGCCGTTGACGCTTGACGAATCGGCGCTGATCCGATCACACGACGGCCCGGCCAGCCAGTGGGCCGGGGTGACCGCCGACGTGCTGCTGACCTACGGCGCCGATGGCCCGCCCTACTACCGCGACCTGAACGCGGCGCTGGCCCGCGCGCTGCCGCGGGCCCGGACGTTGACCATTGCGCGCAGCGGACATGACGCCGTCAACCGGGCACACCCCAGAATTGTCGACCCGCTCGCCGACTTCTTCGCGGCCCGCGTGACGCCGGAGCAGACGGGCCACGCCTGAGGGGGTCGCGCGGTCGCCCGCGATCATTGATCTTGGCTAGGCTGGCGGCATGCCCGCCAGCCCTGTGCCCGCCCAGCGGCGTGAGCCGGGTCCACCCGAGCAGCACCGATCAGCCTGGTCCGCGCACTGCTCCCGAATCGCCCGGTCACGCCCCTTCGAGATCATCATCGTGGTGGTCATCCTCGCCAACGGGATCGTCCTCGGCCTGGAGACGTACGACGACCTGACTCCGGCGGGCACCGCACTGCACTGGCTGGAGCTGCTCTTCCGGGCCGTCTTCGTCGTCGAGATCGGCGTCCGGCTGGCGGCGTACGGCAGGCGTCCGCAGGACTTCTTCCGACACGGCTGGAACGTCTTCGACTTCGTGGTGATCGCGGCGATCTTCATACCGGGCCTGCACGGCGACCCCGCGCTGCTGCGCGTCGTGCGGGTCGCCCGGATGGTTCGGCTGGTGCGGTTCTCGCCGGGCCTGCGGACCATCGTCTCCGCGCTGTGGCGCAGCCTGCCGGGCGTCACCGGCTTCCTCGCCCTGGCCGTCGTGACGCTCTACGTCTACGGCATGGCCGGCTGGCTGATCTTCGGCAACCGCTATCCGGAGGAGTACGGCGACATCGGCAAGTCGCTGCTGACGTTGTTCGTGCTGTTGTCGCTGGAGACGCTGCCGGACCTCATCGAGCAGGGCATGGCCATCTCGCCGTGGACGCTGCTCTACTACGTCAGCTACGTGGTCATCACCGTCAACCTGCTGCTCAACATCCTCATCGCCGTCATCGTCAACTCGATGGAGGAGGCCCGCCGGTTGGAGATGACCGAACGCCTGGCCCCCGACTACGACGAGGACGGCGACGGCGTACCGGACGAGGTGGACCGCATCGCGCTCACCCAACGGCTGGACGACCTGCGGGCGGTCATCGCCGAATTGGAGCGCGAGTTGCGGATCGATCGGGACGACGGGCACGGCCGGCCGCACCGGGACGGCGCCCGTACCAGACGGTGATCCAACGCTCGCGGTGCGTGCTCCCGTTCGGATAGTGTCGACGGCGGTCCCACCGCTTCGGCCGAAGGGGCGCCAGCATGACGGCCACTGTCGACAATGCCCATCCCAACACCGCTGTCGCGAGCACCCTCGGCACCGTCATCGACGACGTGATCCGACCGCAAGCGACGATCGTCGACCGGGAGGGGGCCTTCCCCCGATCGGGTGTCGACGCCCTCGCCGCGGCCGGCCTGCTCGGCCTGGCCTCCTCGACCGAGGTCGGCGGCGGCGGTCACGGCATGCGCGTGGTCGCCGAGGTCGTCGAGCGGCTGGCCACCGAGTGCGGGTCCACCGCGATGGTGGTGCTGATGCACTACGCGGCGACCGCCGTCATCGAGGCGCACGGCCCGCGCGAGGTCCGCGCGGCCATCGCCACCGGCGGTCATCTCGCCACGTTGGCCTTCTCCGAGTACGGCTCGCGCAGCCACTTCTGGTCGCCGACCGGCACTGCGCGCACCACCGACGACGGCACGATCCGCCTCGACGCCCGCAAGAGCTGGGTCACCTCGGCCGGCGAGGCCAACAGCTACGTCTGGTCAAGCCTCCCGGTGGCCCCCGGCACCGGCCCGATGACGCTCTGGCTCGTTACCGCCGACAGTCCCGGCCTGACCGTGACCGGCGATTTCGACGGGCTCGGCCTACGCGGCAACGGCTCCCGGCCGATGACCGCCGAGGGGCTCCGCGTCCCGTCGCCAGCGATGCTGGCAGCCGACGGCGCGGGGCTGGACGCCGCGCTGGGCGCGGTCCTCCCCTGGTTCCTGGTGCTCAATGCCGCGTTCTGTCTCGGTCTGGCCGACAGCGCGGTCGCCGAGGCTGGCCGGCATCTCACCGCAACGACGCTCACCCACACCGGCGCGGCCCTGCGCGACGCGCCCGTCACCCGCCGCGACCTCGCCCGACTGATGATCCGCACCGACGCCCTACGTGCCTTCCTGGGCGACACCCTCTCCGCGCTGGAGACCGGCCGCGACGATGCCATGCTGCGGGTGCTGCAGGTCAAGGCGCTCGCCGGCGAGACCGTCGCCGACGTGACCGATGGCGCGATGCAGCTCTGCGGCGGCAGCGCGTTCCGCAGGGAGTTGGGCCTCGAGCGCCGTTTCCGCGATGCGCGCGCGGCCCGGGTGATGGCACCGACCACCGACGCCCTGCTCGACTTCGTCGGCCGGGTCGCCACCGGGCTACCCCTCTTCGACGGGGCCAACCGCTGATGCCGGCGCCGGCCGTCCTGATGGGCGCGGTCGCGTACGACCCCAAGGTGGTGACCATCTGGGAGGGATTCCGGGCCTGGCTGCGCGGGCGCGGCCTGGACTTCGACTTCGTCCTCTACTCGCACTACGAGCGGCAGGTCGAGGATCTCGTCGCCGGCCGGATCGACGCGGCCTGGAACTCACCCCTGGCCTGGTTGCGGGCCGAACGCCTGGCGGCGGCCACCGGCACCGCCGTCCACGCGCTGACCATGCGCGACACCGACCAGGACCTCACCTCGGTCGTGGTGGTGCGCGCCGACTCACCGGTGCGGCAGGTCGAGGACCTCGCCGGAAGACGGGTGGCTGTCGGCGCGGTGGACAGTCCACAGGCGACCCTGATTCCGCTGGAGCACCTCGCGAGCGTCGGCGTCGAGGTCGACGTGCGCCGGTTCGACGTCGGTGTGGGCCTCCACGGCGACCACATCGGCGGGGAGCGCGACGCAGCCCGCGCCCTGGTGGCCGGGGAGGTCGACGCCGCCTGCATGATCGACGCCAACCATCTGGCGTTCGTCCGGGAGGGCACGCTGCCGTCCGAGGGCACCCGGATCGTCGGGCAGACGGCGCGCTACGACCACTGCAACATGACGGTCCGCGTGCCTGAATCCGCCGGGGTCCAGCTCTTCGGCACGCTGCTGCTCGGCATGTCGTACGCCGATCCACAGGTGCGCCCGCTGCTCGACCTGGAGGGGCTGACGGCCTGGAAGGACGGCCGCACCAACGGATACACGCTGCTCGCCAGGGCGGTCGACGTCAGCGGGTTCTACTCTCCCGACGGGCGGGTGACGGCCACGGACTATCGGCCGTGAGCGAAGCAACGGCCGCCGATGTCGAGGTCCACCTCGGCGACCTGGGCTTCGGCCGGGGCGCGCACCTGCTGGTGCAACGCGCTCTGGCCGGCCTGCCACCGGGAGGCCGGGTGGCGGTGCGCGGCCGTGACCCGGCGCTGCGCGTACACCTGCCGGTCTGGTGCCGTGGCCGGGGTCACCGGGTCGAGTGGCCGGATCCGGGTGACCGGAGCGACCTCGTCGCGGTGGTGGTCCGCGGATCGGCGGATGACGACCGCTGGTTCGGCGCGGAGCGGGCCGGGCCGGCCCTCCCGTCGGCGCTCAGCGGCCGTCCACCGGCGCGGTGGGGGCTCGGCGCCCGGGGCGCCCTCCTCGAAGCCGGTGGTCCGGAGGCCCGGTTCGACCTGGACGACCGCGACCTGGTGTGGGCCGACATCGCCCCCCACCTGTACGCGCAGGCCGCCGCCCGACAGTGGGACCCGCAGGCCGCGGTGCCGTGGGACGACCCGTTCGTGCTGCCGGCCGACGTCGAGGCCGCGGTGGTGCAGGTGATGACCTACCTGGTGGAGAACGAGCAGGCCGCGCTCGTCGTACCGGCCCGGTTCGTGGGACGCATCCACCCGCACTTCCGGGAGGTGGTGCAGCTTCTGGCCGTGCAGATGGCCGATGAGGCCCGGCACATGGAGGTCTTCAGCCGGCGGGCACTGCTGCGGGGCGCCGACCTGGGTACGTCATCCGCGGGCGGTCGGCAGTCGCTGTTCACGCTCGTGGCGGAGTCGGACTTCGCCCTGGCGTCCTTCCTGCTCTCCGTGCTCGGCGAGGGCAGCTTCGTCGATCTGCTCTCGTTTCTGCACGAGAACGCCCCGGACCCGGTGACGCGGCGGATCTGTTGGCTCGCCCGGCAGGACGAACGCCGGCACGTGCTGTTCGGCATGGCACACCTGGAGCATCAGGCACAGCTCGACCCGCTGCTGCGGGATCGGTTGCGGGCGGCCATCCACCGCCGCCACGACGCCCTCGTCGACACCGCCGGCCTCAACGCGGACGTCTTCGACGCGCTCGTGGTGCTCGCCTCGGGTGGCTGGCACCCGGACGACGTGTCGGCCGGCCACGACCGGGTGCAGGCTCTGCAACACGCGATGGATCAGGGCCGCCAACGCCGGCTGGTACGGCTGGGCTTCCGGCCCGACGAGGCGGCGGCCCTCTCCGCCCTGCACACCCGCAACTTCATGTAGCCGATCCCCGCGCACGGCCACGGCGTGCGCGGGGATCGCTGGACGGCAGGTCAGGCAGCGCTGGTCACTGGCCGAGCAGGGTCCGGATCTGACCCGCGTAGCCGGCCACCGTGAAGTCCGGGCCGACGGAGTCCACCAGGATCAGATCGTTGATGGTGTGCGCGACGCGCAGCGACAGGATGGCCTGGTATTCGGGCGAGT
Organism: Micromonospora sp. NPDC048839; assembly: GCF_040649915.1. NCBI lineage: Bacteria > Bacillati > Actinomycetota > Actinomycetes > Micromonosporales > Micromonosporaceae > Micromonospora > Micromonospora sp. NPDC048839. The sequence goes on along the minus strand of NZ_JBEZGL010000004.1, from coordinate 519,791 downwards.
TGTACCAGGTCCTGGCGGTGTCCGCGTCCGGGAACTCGATCAGCACGACCGAGCCGGGCCAACTGCCCTCGAGGACCTGCACCTCGGCGTCCAGGACGAGCCACGTGGCGCCGTACGGCTCGGTGGTGGCCTGCACCTGCTCCAGGTAACGCAGGGACTCCTCGGTCGGCACACCGCCGGGGATACGCAGGTGGTTGATCAGGTAGGTGCTCATCTCTCACTCCTCAACGTGGGTGATGGGTTTCCGGTCGAAGAAGTACGACCGGTCGTCTTGGAATCGGTGGACGCCGCGGCAGATGGCCCGACGCACACGTCAGCGGGGGTGGGGACCGAAGCGGGTCAGGCGAGGATCCGCGTCAGGGTGATCGTGCGGAACTCGTGGAGGGCGGTCAGGTCACCGGAGGCCTTCGCTCGCGCTGCCGCCCCCTCGTAGCTGGAGACGATGAAGCCGGCCAGGTCACCGGCGGGCTCGTCACCGTGCAGCTCACCAGCGGCGCGCGCCCGCTCGATCGTCACGGCGAGCGCGGCGACCCAGCGGCCGAAGCCGGCGTCGACGGCGGTGCGCAGAACGTCGCTGTGCGCCGGGATCTCGCTGGCGAAGTTGCCGAGCAGACAGCCGCGATCCCCCATGGTGTCGCCGAGGCCGGTGATGTAACGGAGGTGGTTGACGATCCGCTCGCGCGGCGTCCCGCCCCGCTTCTCGTCCAGCATCTCCAGCCCCATCGCCGCCGAGTACCTCGCCACCGAGTCGAGGGCGAGATCCTCCTTGCTGGCGAAGTGGTTGTAGAAGGTGCCCTTGGGCGCCCCGGCGGCGGCGACGATGTCCTGAACGCTCGTCCCGTTGTAGCCACGCAGATGGAACAGATCCAACGCGGCGTCGGACAACCGCTGCCTGGTCCCGGCGGAGGCCGGCGACTTGGGTCGGGGCATGTCGGGACGCTCCTTCGCTCGGGTGCTGGCTGACGTCCACCACAATATGACCGGTCGTCTCGGAATGCCAGTCATGTGACCACGGTCATTCCGCAGTACCGTCGAGGGCCATGACCAGCGACTCCAGCACGATCCGCGAGGCTCTGCTGCGGCTGCGCGAGCAGACCGATGCCCAGGCCGCCACCCTGGAGGGCGACCTGCGCAGCCTCTTCGAGGCGTCCCGGTCGTCGAACGCCGACGACGAACACGACCCCGAGGGCAGCACCATCGCCTTCGAACGCGCGCAGCTCACCGCCGTCCTGGACGCGGCCCGCCGACGCCTGGCCGAGTTGGACGTCGCGCTCCGGGGGATCGACGACGGCAGCTACGGCATCTGCGAACGGTGCTCCCGGCCGATTCCCGCCGAACGGCTCGTCGCCCGCCCGTCGGCGCGGACGTGTGTCGCCTGTGCCAGCCGGCGGTGACGGGGGGTCCCCGGCGACACCGTCGAGGCCGTCCGCGGAGTCCGCGACGAGATCCGGGGCCGATTCCTCGCCGAACTGCGCCCCACCGCCTGACCCCGCCGGCGGTGATCGGGGAGCCACACCACGATGGCCCTCCGATCACCGGCAGCGACCCACGAAGCCCTCGCCGCGCTACCGCCGCGCCTGCGCGGGCACCACCGTGACAACCTGCGTGCGGGTCGAGCTCTCGGCAATGAACGGGTCGCTCGACCAGAAACTGGTGTGGAGGTATCCCGTCTGGGAGGGGGCCAGGTCGAGTGCGAACCGCCCCTTGGCATTTGTGTTCACAAACCCGTACTGGTTGTAGCAGCCGTTGTCGTCGCACAGCACGAACAGGATCGCGAAGACCTGGTTGGGGAGCGGGGCCCAACCGGACGGGGTGAGCCAGGACAGCCGGCCGCTGGCCCGGACGGTCTCGCCGGCGACGATGTGGGTGCGGTCCACCGTCGCGGTGAGGCGCGTCTTGCGAGGCACGATCGGCAACTGGAAGTAGACCGGTTCGGACTGCTCGAAGCCGAGTTCGCCGTACGACCCCGCGTACTGCACCATCACTTCCGAGTTGTAGGCGTACAGGGTGACGGTCCCGGTGAACGAACCGTCGGCCGCCGTACGCACCGGCGGAGAGCCGACGCCCGCGTTGATGTCGACAGGGACGTCGGCGAGCGGCCGGATCTCGCCGGTGCCCGGCCAGCGTCCCTTGAGGACACCACGTGCGGTCACCTCACGGTGGTCGTAGTCGATGGTGCTGCGGTCGATGGTGACGTCCTCCAGGAAGGTGGCGACCCGGTAGTTGAGCCAACCGGCCAGGTCCTCCCGTACGTGGTTGCCCGCGGTGTCGGTGACCTCGACGTGGACCCGGTGCTCGCCGAGTTCGTCGAAGATCAACGGCGTCGGCGTCGCCCAGATGGTGGCGTCCGGCGTCTCCGAGTCGACGACGAAGTCCGAGGTCTGGGCGATGGGGACGCCGTCATCGGTGACGATCTCCGCGCGAATCTCGGCAACCGGCTGCGTCGAGGTGATGGAGACGAACAACCTGCCCCGATCACTCCCCGAGGAACCGTAGGCGCTGTTGACCCGCAGGAGGTCGGCGGCCTGGGCGGGTGCCGGCGCGGCGCTGACGACCAGTGCCACGCCGAGCACACTGGCAGCGAGAATTGACGTTCTCTTCATGGAACCCCCGTTGGAAGCCCGTCGAATCGACGGAAGCGAACCTCCAGTTATAGAGGCCGGGGCGTCGCCCGGCAATCGACGCAGAGCAACGAGGATGGCGAGGTCGTGCTGTCAGCGACTCCCCGCGTAGACGGCGCGATCGCCCAGCTCCTCCTCGATGCGGATGAGCTGGTTGTACTTGGCCGTGCGGTCCGAGCGCGACAGCGAGCCGGTCTTGATCTGCCCGCAGCCGACGCCCACCGCCAGGTCGGCGATCGTGGTGTCCTCGGTCTCCCCGGACCGGTGTGACAGCACCACCCGGTAGCCCGCCTTGTGGGCGGCGTCCACCGTCGCGAGGGTCTCGGTGAGCGTGCCGATCTGGTTGACCTTGACCAGGATCGCGTTGGCGTAGCCGCCCTCGATCCCGTCGCGCAGCCGGTCGACGTCGGTGCAGAAGACGTCGTCGCCGACCAACTGCACCCGCTCCCCCGCCACCGCGGTCAGCCGCTTCCACCCGGCGAAGTCGTCCTCGGCCATCGGGTCCTCGATCGAACTGATCGGGTACCGGGCGAGCAGGTCCACCAGGTAGTCGATGTGCTCCTCGACGGTGCGCTGACGCCCCTCACCGACGTAGTCGTAGACGCCGTCGCGGAAGAACTCCGAGCTGGCCGGGTCGAGACAGATCGTCAGGTCGGTGCCGGGCTCGTACCCGGCGTCCTGGATGGCACGCAGCACGAAACGCAGCGCCTCGTCGGCGTCCGTGACGTTCGGTGCGAAGCCGCCCTCGTCACCGACGTTGGTGCTGTGCCCGGCCGCCGCGAGAGACCTCCGGAGGGTGTGGAAGACCTCCGCGCCCATCCGGACCGCCTCGGCGAACGTCCGCGCCCCGACCGGGGCGATCATGAACTCCTGGAAGTCGAGCGGGTTGTCGGCGTGCGCGCCGCCGTTGATGATGTTCATCATCGGCACCGGCAGCAGGCGGGCGCTGACGCCACCCACGTAGCGGTACAGCGGCTGCCGATGGGCCGACGCCGCCGCCTTCGCGGTCGCCAGGGACACCGCCAGGATCGCGTTGGCACCCAGCCGACCCTTGTCCTTCGAGCCGTCGAGATCGATCATCGTCTCGTCGATCAGCGCCTGGTCCTCGGCGTCGAGCCCGAGCACCGCGTCGGCGATCTCGCCGTTGACCGCGGCGACGGCCGTCGTGACGCCCTTGCCGTGAAAGCGCGTGTCGTCCCCGTCGCGCAGCTCGACCGCCTCGTTCGCTCCCGTCGACGCGCCGGACGGCACGGCCGCCCGGCCGGTCGACCCGTCGGCGAGGACCACGTCGGCCTCCACGGTCGGGTTGCCCCTGCTGTCGAGGATCTGCCGAGCCCGCACCCGACTGATTGCCGTCATCACACACTCCCTGTTCAAGCTGCCTTTTCGCCGCCAGACTGGCAGGAAACGGCGGCCCTGGCACCGCGACGATCGACACGTTGACCCGTACCCCGGGGTGCGGGTTTAGGGTCGCGGGATGCGGGTGGGTGAGCTGGCACGACGGACCGGGACCACGGTCCGGGCCTTGCGGTACTACGAGTCGGCCGGGTTGGTCGTGCCCCGGAGGCTCGGCAACGGCTACCGGGAGTACGACCCGATCGCGGTGCGGCTGGTGGCCCAGATCCGCGAGTTGATGGCGCTCGGCCTCACCGTCGAGGAGACCCGCCCGTTCGTCGAGTCGATCGCCGGTGGCGCCGACGACGCCGACGTGTGCGCGGCGGCGGTGGCGACGTACCGCAGCACCATCACCGGCCTGCAGGAACGGATCGGCAAACTGACCGCCCAGCGGGACGCGCTGGACGCCCGCCTCGACGCGGCCGCGACCCAGGTCGTGCCCGGCAGCGCGGCGGCCGGCGCCGACCCCGCCGCGCTGGTCGGCACCCGCCTGCCGCCCCTGTCCTTCTACGGCACCGACGGCCGCCCGGTCGATCTCGGCGCGCTCGGCGCCGGGCGCACCGTCATCTTCGTGTACCCCCTGACCGGGCGGCCGGGTGTCGACCTGCCCAACGGGCTGCTGGAGGTCCACGGCGCCCGGGGCAGCACCGAGCAGGCCGCCTGGTTCCGCGACCACCACGCGGAACTCCGCGCGGCCGGCGCTGCCCGGGTGTACGGCCTGTCCGCGCAGTCGACCGGGTACCAGCGGGAACTCGCCCACCGGCTGCGGTTGCCCTACCCGCTGATTCCCGACCCGAGGCTCACGCTTGCCGACGCGCTGCGGCTGCCCACCCGCACCGCCGGTGACATGACGCTCTACGAGCGGTTGACGCTGATCATCGCCGACGGCGAGGTCGAGCACGTCTTCCACCCGATCCCGGACCCGGCGTCGCACCCGCTGCACGTGATGCGGTGGCTCACCAAGCGACGCCAGGCCCCCGGACCGGTCGCCGCCTAGTGCGTTGTCCAGGAACGTTCACCGGGTCAGGGATACGCCGGGCGGCGAGCCCGATCACGCCACGGCTGGCGATCGCCGCCGCGGCCAGGGCGAGCATCGGTTTCAGCGCGCCGGCGGCACCTCGCCGGGCCGGACCAGTACTTGTCCCCGCAACGGGCGGTGCGGAACCGCCATCGGGTAATGGGCACCCGCGGCGGTGAGTGCGCTGGCCCTCCGCCGTGGCTGCCGCCATGGCGTTGTGCTGTTGAGCGGTATACCTGTGAGTCATAACTATGACTCACAGGTATACCGTTCACTACCGCGTCGGCCCTCACGGAGGTGACCGACGGTCACCGCCAGCTGCGCTCACCGCCCCAGCCAGGGTTGGGAATTACTCGCCTAGAAGTCGTCGTCGAAGGCGACGGTGCCTTCCACCCCGACCTGGTACGCCGAGACGCGCCGCTCGAAGAAGTTGGACAGCTCCTGCACGTCCTGCAACTCCATGAAGCCGAACGGGTTGCTCGACCCGTAGTGCGGCGCGATGCCGAGCTGGGCGAGGCGGCGGTCGGCGACGTGTTGGAGATACTCCCGCATGTCGGCCAACGTCAGGCCGGGCACCCCGTGGCCCACCAGGTCCTCGGCGAACTGCACCTCACACTCGACGGCCTCGACGAGCATCTGCCGCACCTGGTCGGCGAGGTCGTCGTCGAACAGGTCCGGTTCCTCGGCGCGGACGGTGTCGACGACGTCGAACGCGAACGCCATGTGCATCGACTCGTCGCGGAACACCCAGTTGGTGCCGGAGGCCAGGCCGTGCAGCAGGCCACGGGAGCGCAGGAAGTAGACGTACGCGAACGCGCCGTAGAAGAACAGCCCCTCGATGCACGCGGCGAAGCAGATCAGGTTGAGCAGAAACGTCCGGCGGTCGTCCCGGGTCCGCAGCTCCCGCAGGTCGTTCAGGGAGTCGATCCAGCGGAAGCAGAACTCGGCCTTGCGACGGATCGAGGGGATGTTCTCGATGGCGGCGAAGGCCTCGAAGCGCTCGGTCTCGTCGGGCACGTACGTGTCGAGCAGGTTGAGGTAGAACTGGACGTGCACGGCCTCCTCGAACAGCTGCCGGGAAAGGTAGAGGCGACCCTCGGGGCTGTTGACGTGCTGGTAGAGGTTGAGCACCAGGTTGTTGGCGACGATCGTGTCGCCGGTGGCGAAGAACGCCACGAGTCGGCTGACCAGGTGCCGCTCGGCCGGCGACAGCTTGTCCAGGTCGGCGAGGTCGGCGTGCAGGTCGACCTCCTCCACTGTCCAGGTGTTGCGGATGGCGTCGCGGAACCTGTCGAAGAAGTGCGGGTAGCGCATCGGGCGGAGGGTGAGGTCCATCCCGGGGTCGAGCAGCATGTGCGTGGTCCTCGTGTCGGTGGTGCTGGCGGCGGCGGTGACGGTGTCGGCGGCGGTCACTGGCAGGCCTCGCACGACTCGGGGTTCTCCAGCGAGCAGGCCAGAGCCTCCGCGTCGGCCGCCACCGGGGCGACGACCGCGACGGTGGCCTGCTGGATCCGGGTGGCGGGGCGCGAACGCAGGTAGTACGTGGACTTCAGCCCGGCCTTCCAGGCGTACAGGTACATCGAGGAGAGCTTGCCGATGGTCGGCGCGGCCAGGAACAGGTTCAGCGACTGGGACTGGTCGATGAACGGGGCGCGGGCGGCGGCCAGGTCGATCAGCGCCCGCTGCGGCAGCTCCCAGGCGGTGCGGAACAACTCCCGGACGCCGGCCGGCAGCTCCGCGATGTCCTGCACCGACCCCTCCGCCCGCTTGATCGCCGAGCGGATCCGGTCGGTCCACAGGCCGCGGGCCTTCAGCTCGCGTACCAGGGCGGTGTTGACCTGCAGGAACTCCCCCGACAGGGTCTCGCGCTTGAACAGGTTGGACACCTGCGGCTCGATGCACTCGTAGCAACCGGCGATCGAGGCGATGGTCGCGGTCGGCGCGACCGCCACGAGCAGCGAGTTGCGCAGCCCGTACGTCTCGACCCGCTGGCGCAGCGTGTCCCACCGCGCGGCCTGCGTACCCTCGACGCCCCACAGGTCGGGTTGGAGCTGGCCCCGCGCGGCCCGGGTCTGCGGGTACGCCGGGTGCGCGCCGAAGCGACGCGCCAGGTCGGCGGAGGTCTCCAGCGCGGTCAGGTACAGCTCCTCGCTGATCCGGGTGGACAGCTCCCGCGCAGCCGGCGAGTCGAACGGCAGCCGCAGCGCGAAGAACACGTCCTGAAGGCCCATCAGCCCGAGCCCGACCGGCCGCCAGCGCGGGTTGCTCGCCGCCGCCTGCTCGGTCGGGTAGTAGTTGATGTCGATGACCCGGTCGAGGAAGGTGACTGCGGTACGGACCGTGACGCGCAGCCGCTCCCAGTCGATGCCGCCCTCGGTGAGGTGCGCGGCGAGGTTCACCGAGCCGAGGTTGCACACGGCGGTCTCGGCGTCGCTGGACACCTCGATGATCTCGGTGCACAGGTTGGACAGGTGCACCACGTTGCCGTCCTCGGCGGTCTGGTTGCACAGCCGGTTCGCGGCGTCCTTGAAGGTCATCCACCCGTTGCCGGTCTGGGCGAGGGTGCGCATCATCTTGCCGTACAGCTCCCGCGCCGGGACCTGCCGCACGTGGCGACCCTGCGCCTCGGCCTGCCGGTACGCGGCGTCGAACCGCTCCCCCCACAGGTCGGGCAGCTCGGGCACCTCGTGCGGGTCGAACAGCGACCACATCTCGTCGGCCTCGACGCGGCGCATGAACTCGTCCGGGACCCAGTTGGCCAGGTTGAGGTTGTGGGTGCGCCGGGCGTCCTCGCCGGTGTTGTCCCGCAGTTGCAGGAACTCCTCGATGTCCGGGTGCCACGGCTCCAGGTAGACGCAGGCCGCGCCCTTGCGCCGGCCACCCTGGTTGACCGCGGCGACGCTCGCGTCCAGCGTGCGCAGCCACGGCACGATCCCGTTTGACTGCCCGTTCGTGCCGCGGATCAGCGCGCCGCGAGAGCGGACCCGGGAGTACGCGATGCCGATGCCGCCGGCGAACTTCGACAGGTTGGCGACCTGGGCGTACCGCTGGTAGATGGAGTCCAACTCGTCGCGCGGAGAGTCGACCAGATAGCAGGAGGACATCTGGGTGTGTCGGGTGCCGGAGTTGAACAGCGTCGGTGAGCTGGGCAGGTAGGCCAGGCTGGACATCAGTCGGTAGAAGCCGACCGCCTCGTCCGGCGTCTGGGACAACCCGCAGGCCACCCGGAGGAGCCAGTACTGCGGGGTCTCCAGCACCAGTCGGCTGGTGGGGTGGCGCAGCAGGTAGCGGTCGTACACCGTGCGCAGGCCGAAGTACTCGAATCGCCGGTCGCCGTCGGGATCGACAGCGTGGTCGAGCATCGGGGCGTGGGCGGCGACGAACGCGGCGGTGTCGGTCCCGATCAGGCCCTCGGCGTGGCCGACCCGGATCGCCGCGCTGAACGAGCTGATGCCCTGTCGACGCACCTCCTTGTCGACGTAGCCGGACAGCAGCCGGGCGGCGAGGCGCGAGTACTGCGGTTCCTCACCGATCATCTCGGCGGCGGTCTGGATGGACAGCCGGTCCAGCTCGGCCGTCGTCGCGCCGTCGTACAGGCCGCTGATCGTGCGGGTGGCGACCCGCATCGGGTCGACGTCGGCCAGGTCGTCGGCCCACCGCTCGACCGCACGGACGATCTTGTTCACGTCCACGGGTTCGGTGGTGCCGTTGCGCTTGCGAACCTGCATCGGCGTGCGCCGTACGGCCGCGTCGCCACTGACCGGGACTACCTCGGTGACTGTCACCACTCACTCCTCGCGAGTTCGAGACCTGATGGCCCCTCGTACGCGTGGAGACAGACACCGGCGGACGCCACGCCGGCACGGCGTGGGTCAGGTGGCGTCGGCCGTCCCACGCGGCCTCGGACCGCCGCCCACCCGGGTGCGGGTGCGCGGCGCGCTGGCAGGTCTTCGGACTCGTGGGCACGACCGGGCTGACCGGTCTCCTACTGGCCGTCGCTTCCCAGGCCGCTTCGTGGCCCAGTGCTCATGACGGCTGTCGTTCCCACTCACCGCTGCGGGACAGTCCCGGATTTCCACCGGATTCCCTCTTGCCTCGACCGCTCCGGATGAGCGGCCGAACCAGCTGCGCTCGACACCATATATAGGGACGCTGCGGTTGTCACACCCCACATGTCGGTCCCGGGCGTGTCGACGGCGACCTCCGTGACGGTCGTCACCGGCCACCCCGACCAAGCCGAGCCGCGCCGAGGCCCGGCGGATCGACGCCCCCGCGGCACGCGGCACACGAGCAGGTGTCGACATTCGGAAAGGTGTGATGTATTAAGTCTTTAGATGTAAGGATCCCTGCCTATACTCAGCCGTGAATGTGGCCTTCCGAAGTGGACATCCAATCTTCTGGACCACTGTTCACATCCCGCACCACCGCCCCCCTCGGGCCGGCAGCGCCGCAGCAGTCCCCGGGTCGACGGTTCCTACCAGCGCGGCGAATGTTGCCACCACCGCGCCCAGGGATTGCGGACCGCGTACGGCGATCGAGGAGACCGCACACCGACGAATCTCCAACACGAAAAAACATTGGATGTCTTCGATTCCTGGATGACCGACGTCGTTGACGCGTCGGATCGACCCTCCGTATACTCCCAGAGATCATCTGATCTTTAGCCTAACCGGGCGAGGAGCGCATGCCGCAGATCACCGCCGTCACCGTCGAGGACGTCCGCTTCCCCACCTCCCTGACCGCTGACGGCTCCGACGCCATGAACAAGGACGGCGACTACTCGGCGACCTACGTCGTCCTGCACACCGACGGCGTCGACAGCAGCGGTGCGCCACTCGCGGGCCACGGCCTGACCTTCACCATCGGCCGGGGCAACGACATCGTCGTCGCGGCAGCCGTCCACCAGGCACAGCGCCTCGTCGGCGTGGACGTCGCGACGATGGCGGCGGACATGGGCGCGGTCTACCGTCTGCTCACCAGCGACTCCCAACTGCGCTGGCTCGGCCCGGAGAAGGGTGTCGTCCATCTGTCGCTGGCCGCCGTCCTGAACGCGTCGTGGGATCTGGTCGCCCGGGTCGCCGACAAGCCGCTGTGGCGGCTGCTCGTCGACATGTCCCCCGAGCAGCTCGTCGACATCGCGGACCTGCGCTACCTGTCCGACGCGCTGACCCGGGACGAGGCGCTGGCCATCCTGCGCGCCAAGGAGAGCACGAAGGCGGCCCGCCTCGCCGAGCTCGACCGGACCGGCTACCCCGCCTACACCACCTCGGCAGGCTGGCTCGGCTACGGCGACGACAAGCTGCGCCGGCTGTGCCAGGAGGCGGTGGACACCGGCTACGGCTACGTCAAGCTGAAGGTGGGCGCCAACCTCGACGACGACATCCGCCGGTGCGGCATCGCCCGGGAGATCCTCGGCCCGGACCGCAACCTGATGATCGACGCCAACCAGGTGTGGGACGTCGGTCAGGCCGTCGAGTGGGTCAAGGCCCTGGCGCAGTTCGAGCCACTGTGGATCGAGGAGCCGACCAGCCCCGACGACATCCTGGGCCACGCCGCCGTGCGCCGCGCCGTCGCTCCGATCGGAGTCGCCACCGGCGAGCACTGCCACAACCGGGTGATGTTCAAGCAGTTGTTCCAGGCCGAGGCCATCGACTTCTGCCAACTGGACACCGGCAGGTTGGCCAGCATCAACGAGATCGTCGCCGTGCTGCTGCTCGCCGCGAAGTTCGACATCCCCGTGTGCCCCCACGCCGGCGGTGTCGGGCTGTGCGAGATGGTCCAGCACGTGTCGGTGCTCGACTACGTCGCGATCTCGGGAGATCTCACCAACCGGGTCACCGAGTTCGTCGACCACCTGCACGAGCACTTCACCGACCCGTGCATCATCCAGGACACCGGCTCGGGCAGCGGTTACGTCCTGCCCCGTCAGCCCGGTTACTCCACCCGGATGCGCCAGGAGTCGGTCGAGCTCTACCGGTTCCCCGACGGCGGCTACTGGGCGGCGACGGACCCGACTACGGTGTCATCTTCGGAGCCGTACGTGATCGCGGGTGGAACGGCCACCCCCGCCGGCCGCTAGGGGGATGTCATGTCGCGCACCGACGAGGTGGTGAACGGCATCAAACGGATGATCCTCGAAGGGCGTTTCAAGCCCGGGGACCGGCTGCCCATCGAGAAGGACCTCGCCGAGTCGCTCGGCGTCTCCCGGGGCTCGCTGCGCGAGGGGATGTCGGCTCTGTCGATCCTCGGCATCGTCAACATCCGCCAGGGGGACGGCACCTACGTCACCAACCTCGACGCGCCGCAGCTGCTGGCCCCGATGGGCTTCGTGGTCGACTTCCAGGGCCAGGGCGACCCACGGCACGTGCACATCGTCCGGCGGCTGTTGGAGTGCGAGGCCGCTCGCCTGGCGGCGACCAGGATCACCGACGAGGCCCTCGCCCAGGCGGGCGAACTGCTCGACGAGGCGGCGCGGATCGCCGGTCGGTCGCCGCAGGAGCACGAACGGATCATGGAGATCGACATCGCGTTCCACCGGATCATCGCGGTGCACGCCGACAATCCGGTGCTCGTCGGCCTCATCGAGGCGTTCGCCGGGCGTACCCTGCGCGGGCGGCTCTGGCGGAGCCTGCACGAGGAGGGCGCGGACCGGCGTACCCACGACGAGCACGTCGCGATCCTGAAGGCCCTCGTGGCCCGGGACCCGGAGCGTGCCCGGATCCGGATGGCCAACCACCTGATCGGGGTGGAGGAATCGCTGTACGGGCAACCCGCCGACGGTGACGCCAACGTCGAGCCGGCACGGTTCTGAGCAACCACCTCGGCGTACGGCGGCGCGCTGCGCAGCCACCCACGGCCCGACGGCTCCGGGGCGCGCCCTCGATCACGTGATCGCGCGCGCCCCGGCCGACGAGCTCAGCGCTCGTCCCGCTCTCCGCTGGTGCTCCCGGTCATCGCCGCGACCAGGTCGTCGGTGGTGACCTCGTCCGCGCGCAGCCGGGCCGCCCGACGGCCGAGCCGCAGCACCTCGACGCGGTCGGCGATCTCGAGCACCTGCGGCATGTTGTGGCTCACCAACACCACCGACATGCCGGCGTCACGAGCCCGCCGGACGACGTCGAGCACCCGCCCGGTCTGGACGACACCGAGCGCCGCCGTCGGCTCGTCGAGGATGACCACGTTCGTCGCCCAGATGATCGCGCGGGCCACCGCGACGCACTGTCGCTGCCCACCGGACAACATCGCGATCGGGGTGGTGACCCGGGGGATCCGCACGCCCAGTTCGTCGAGGGCGGCGGCGGCGCCCTGCCGCATGGCGCGCTTGTCGAGCAGTCCCAGCCGGCCGAGCGGCCCGGAGCGCAGGATCTCCCGACCGAGGTACAGGTTGGCGGCCACGCTGAGATCGTCGGCGACGGCGAGGTCCTGGTAGACGGTCTCCACCCCCGCGCGTCGGGCGTCGACAGGCGTGGAGAACTGGACGGGACGGCCATCCACCCGGATCTCGCCCTCGTCGGGCGGGTGCACACCGGACAGTGTCTTGATCAGCGTGCTCTTTCCGGCGCCGTTGTCGCCGATCAGCGCGACGACCTCACCCCGGTGGACCGTGAAGTCGGCGCCGCGCAACGCCTCGACGTGCCCGAACCGCTTGACGATGCCACGGGCTTCGAGGACCGGTGGTTGCTCGGCGGTCGGTTGCGTGTCGCTGTCGGCGGTAGCCGTCGGGGTCGCGCCCATCACTGCACCGGCGGGTTGGCGCAGCTGGGCTCGAGCACCGCCTTGATCTCCGCGGAGTCGATGTTCTCCTTGGTGACGAACGTGACGCCGGTGTCCGCCGACGCCAGCGGCGCCTTGTCCCGCAGGTGCTTGACCATCTTGTCGACGCCGAAGTAACCCATCTTGAACGGGTTCTGCACGACCAACGCCGAGATCTGGCCGCTGCGCACCCCGGCGATCTCGTCCGGGGCGGCGTCCCAGCCGATGATGACCACCTTGCCGGACTTGCCGGCCGCCTGGATGGCCTGCGCGGCGCCGAGCACGCTCGGCTCGTTGGCCGCGAAGATGCCGGCGAGGTTGGGGTTTGCGGTGAGGATGTTCTCGGTGACGCGTCGCGCCTCGTTGACGTCGCTCTTGCTCGGCTGCTGGCCGACCAACTTCAGGTTGGGGAACTGGGCGAGGCCGGCCTTGAAGCCGTCGACCCGCTCGGTGTTGGTCTGCGAGCCGGGCTGGAACTCGACCAGCGCCACCTCATGGTTACCCGGGCCGAGTACGGTGGCGAGTCGCTTCGCCGCCTCCACTGCGGAGGCACGGTTGTCGGTCGCGAAGAGCGGCACGCTCGACGGCTGCGGGCTGGTGCCAGAGTCAATCATCGCGACCGGGATCTTCGCGGCGAGCGCCTGGTCGGTCGCGGGCGCCAGCGCGCTGGAGTCCGTCGCCGCGTACACGATGCCGTCGACCTTCTTGGTGACGAAGTTCTGGATCAGGTTGACCTGGCCCTCGACGTCGGTCTCGGTGGTCACTCCGTCCCACTGGACGGTGACGTCCCCCGCGCGCTGCGCGGCGCACTCCGCGCCCGCCTTCACGGTGTTCCAGTAGTCGGCACCGACGGCCTTGGGCACGACGGCGAGCTTCAACGGGCCGCTCGCGTCCTTCGTCGCGCCGTCGCCCCCGTCGCGGACCTCGACCCCGCCGCAGGCGCTGAGCAGAGCGGTCGCCGCGGCTGCGGCCAGAACCGCTCGTACACCCAGGATCGACCGTCGCGTCCGCCGGCTGGTGGTGGTGTGCGCCATGGTGTGTGTCCTTCCTCGTTCGGAGCCTCGGAATGGCATGTCAACCCCGTGATTCCAGCCGCCGGCGGCGGTACTGGTCGAAGTAGACCGCGGCCCAGATGATCAGGCCGACGATCACCTGCTGGTAGTGGATGCTGATGTCGAGCAGGACAGCGCCGTTGCGCACCAGGGCGATGAGGAACGCGCCGATGATGGTCCCGACGATCCGGCCCTGACCACCGAACAGGCTGGCGCCGCCGATGACCGCGGCGGCGATGACATCGAGCTCCAGGGAGATCCCGTAGTTGGGCTGGCCGGAGTTGACCCGGGACGCGGCGATCATGCCGCCCAGCCCGACCAGCACGCCTGCCAGCACGTACACGCCGGTCAGGTGACGCCCCACCCGGATGCCGGAGCGGCGGGCCGCCTCCAGATTGGAGCCCATCGCGTAGGTGTACTGGCCGAATCGGGTCTGGGAGAGCAGGAAGGCGACCCCCACCGCGACCAGGACGGTGATCACCACGGCGAACGGAATGCCGAGGATCTCCCCGTTACCGAGCAGTTGGAAGGATCGGGGCAGTCCGTAGACGCCGACCGCGCCGGTGATGATGAAGACGAGGCCCCGGCCCACGGACATCGTGCCCAGCGTCGCGATGAACGGCGGGATCCGGGCCACGGTCACCAGCAGCCCGTTCAGCAGACCAGCCAGCGCGCCGACGCCGATCGCGACCACCGTCGCCGCCCAGAGCGAGAAGCCGAGGTCGCGGACGACCATCGCTCCCACGACGCCGGCGAGCGCGGCGACCGACCCGACGGACAGGTCGATGCCCTTCGTGATGATGACCATCGTCTGCGCGGTGGCGATGATGGCGATCACCGCGGTCTGCGCTCCGATGTTGAAGAGGTTGTCCGCGGTCAGGAAGTAGGGACTGGCGACGGTCAGCGCGACGAACAGGACGACGAGCGCGGTCGCTGCGGTCAGCTCGGAGACGGCGTGGGAGATCCGTTCGCGGAACCAGTCGCTGAGTTCGCCGCGCCGCGCGCCGACGGATGCCTCGACGGTACTCATCGTCGGATCTGACCTCCCCAAGCGTGGCGCCGGCGCGCGACGGGGGAATCCCCGGCGAGCCGGCAACCTCTGAGCCACCGCGCCTCCTCGGCGGGGTGCGCGGGCTCGTGCCCGCGCACCCGTCGAGATAGGTCGGATGTTTCCCTCGATCAGGCGTTACCTTGCCACGCATTGACTCATGTTGCCAAGGTCTTACGGGCATGTTGTCGTGGTGACCCGGCACGGGTGCGGCATACGTCTGATCAAACTGGCACAACCTGCGGCTCAGCGACAGGCCCAGCCCGAGGTGCGGCCCGTCAGTCGGCGAGCCGCCGCGGCGTCACGCCGGGTCCAGCCGGTACGCCCGACGGGCCGTCCGTCCCCAGATGGCCGCCCGCTCGTCGTCGCCCAGCGGGTCCAGCAGTTCGGTGAGGGCCTCGACCCAGCGTGCGTACGAGGAGGCGAGCAGGCACACCGGCCAGTCCGAGCCGAACATCAGCCGGTCCGGGCCGAACGCGTCGAGAGCGTGCTCGACGGCGGGTCGAAGGTCCGCCGTCGACCACGAGGGACCGTCCACCTCGGTCACCAGACCGGAGAGCTTCGCCGTCGTGTTGGGCTCGGCGGCGAGCGCCCGCAGGTCGCGCGGCCAGTCGCCGAGGCCGGCGTGCCCGAGCGAGGGCTTGCCGAGGTGGTCCAGGACGAACCGCATCTCGGGCAGGTCGCGGACGAGCCGGGTGGCCGCCGGCAACTGGTGGTCGCGTACCAGCAGATCGAAGGCCAGGCCGACGGCGCCCACCGCGGCGATGCCCCGCCGGATGTCCGGGCGGTCGAGGTACGCCGGGTCGGGCTCGGACTGGACGAGGTCGCGAATACTCACCAGTCGCTCTCCGCCGCGCGCCGCCCGGAGCCGGCCGAGGCGATCGCCGACGTTGTCGGCAGCGAGGTCGACCCAGCCGACGACCCCGGCGATGAGGGGATCGTCAGCCGCGATGCCCAGCAGCTCGGGCGTCTCCGTGCGGACCGCGATGGACTGCACCACAACGGTCTGGGTGACTCCGGCGGCGCGGGCCACCGGCGCGAGATCGAGCGGGGTGAAGTCGTGGTCGATCGCGGCCATGGTGTGCGGATCGATCCAGGGCTGCGGGTGCCGTGCCCGGACCCAGAGATGATGGTGCGCGTCGACGATGCCCTGGCCCGACGCGGCCTCGGTGCTCGTCATCGGACATGTCCTGGCGTGCTCACGTGCTCTCCCCCACCCCGCCCAGTCATTGGTCTGACGTCCGGCTCGACTCGTGTTACGAAATCGATCCGGCAGTTTGACCATGTTAGCGGCAACAGGACGCCGACGGGGTCGCTGAGCGCGTGCTTCGGCGCAACCAAGCATCATATCTTTAGAATTCAAGCCTGTCGATACCGTCGCTCGTTGCGGGTTGCTGGCCCGCCCACGGTCCCGGGTTGACCGCCTGCGGCGACACCGATACCGTCGACCCACTATCTGCGGAGACGCGAGGGAAGCCGGTGTGATTCCGGCGCGGTCGCGCCACTGTAAGCGGTCCCGCCTCAACGGGGCCGCGAGCCAGGACGCTCGGTCGTCCGCAGCCTTGCGATGGGGACGCGTCATCCCTGGGGAGGTTCGTGATCTTATGTCTGCTTCCACGTCCAGCCAGCCGTTGGTCCGTCCCGCTGGCGACTCACGTCTGTTGTGGACGGTGCTGGCCACCGTCGTGATGCTCAGCCTGCTGGCCTACCTCGTCGCCTTCGATCAGGGAGCAGTCTCGCGCAGCGGGATGTACCTGCACGAGCTGATGCACGACGGCCGGCACCTGCTGGGTGTCCCGTGCCACTGACGTCCACCACCGCTCCTCCGTTCGTCACCGTCCTCGTCCGCGGCCTGCTCGCCGGCCTGATCGCCGGCCTGCTCGCCGGGGCGTTCGCCTACGTCGCCGGCGAACCGCGCGTCGAGGCGGCCATCGCGATCGAGGAGGCGGCGACACACGCCGAGCCCTCGGCCGGCGGGCACGACCACGAGGACGCCCTGGTCAGCCGCGCCGGTCAGCGCGGAGGCCTGTTCCTGGCCACCAGCCTTTTCGGCGCCGCGATGGGCGGCCTGCTGGCCACCGCGTACGTCCTGCTGTCCCGCCGACGGCGGACCTACGACGACGGCCGCTCGGGCCTGCTGCTGGCCGGCGCGGCGCTGCTCGGCGCGGTGATCGTGCCGTTTGTGAAATATCCGGCGAACCCGCCGGCCGTCGGCGATCCGGCCACCATCAACCAGCGCACCGTCACCTATCTGCTGATGGTGGTGCTCGGTCTGGTGGCGGTGTGGGCCGGCTCCCTCGGTTATCGCGCGGTCGGCAGCACGGCGCCGCTGTGGCAGCGCGCGGCCGCGGCCGCTGGCGGGTTCCTGCTGGTCGCCGTGGTGTCCTACGTGGTGATGCCCTCCTTCCAGGAGGTCCCGGCGGACTTCCCGGCGGCCCTGCTGTGGGACTTCCGGCTGGCCTCGCTCGGCACGCAGGTGGTGCTGTGGACCGGGATCGGCCTGTTGTTCGCGGCCCTGATGCACCACGAGCTGCGCCGCCGGACCGCCACGGCCCTGCCGAGCCGGTGACCCCCACCAGCCTCCGGCTGGTCGCCCACGGTCACACCGTCGCCCTGCGTCGGACCCACTTCGGTGGACCCGACGACGGCCTGGACGAGGGCGGCCTGCGTGCCGTCCGCGCCCTGGCCGACGTCGGTCAGGACCGGCGCGGGCACCTGAGTGCCGGCGACGCCTGCCTGTCGAGTCCGGCGGCGGCGGCCACCCAGACCGCCGACGCCCTCGGCCTGCACCCCACCATCGAGCCGGCGTTGGCCGACTGTGACTACGGCGACTGGACCGGGCGGGCATTCGAGGAGATCGCCGTCGAGCAGCCGCAGGCGTTGCACGAGTGGCTGGCCGCACCGGACTGCGCGCCGCACGGCGGCGAGTCCGTCGCCGCGGTACGGGACCGGGTCGGTCACTGGTTGGACGGGCAACGGGGGCTCGGTCGGCGGATCACCGCGATCACCCACCCGCTGGTGATCCGGGTCGCGGTCGTGCACGCCCTCGACCTGCCGTTGGTGACCTACCGGCAGGTGGACGTGGAGCCACTGGCGATCGTCCGGCTCACCGGTCGGGGGGCACGCTGGCAGCTCCGACTGGGCGCGCCGCGCGCCCGCTCCTCTGCATGATCCGCCCACCCGTGGCTGGTAGGTCGGCGTCTCCGCCGGCCCGCTCACCTGGACGGACCGCCGCGCCGCGCACCGTGCCGCGCACCGTGCCGCGCACCGTGCCGCGCACCGTGCCGCGCACCGTGCCGCGCGCCGTGCCGCGCGCCGTGCCGCGCGCCGTGCCGCGCGCCGTGCCGCGCGCCGTGCCGCGCGCCGTGCCGCGCGCCGTGCCGCGCGCCGTGCCGCGCGCCGTGCCGCGCGCCGTGATCAACTCGGTTTTCAGAAAGTCGCGGTGTCCGGGCTGGCGCGACACACCGGGTTTCAGGAAGCCGAGTCGATCACGGCGGTGCGAGACCGACCAGGGGCCACCGATACTTCCGGCCTCCCTTCCGGATCATTCCAAGTGGCGATGCACCTGTCGGAGTGATCCATTGTGGTCACGCACGCTCCTCCCCCGGCCGCTCCCGCCCGTTGAACATGGGTTCAATCCCGGGACACTGCAGTTGACCGGTTCCGGAGGACTTCCGGAACTTGTTGACGCACCGGAAATCCCGCTGTAATACTCCGATCCATCGAGGTCAATGCGATCGGCGCGTGGCGAATGCGGTTTGGCCTCCCCACTCACCCACACCTGACCGGACCGTGCCGCCCGCGTTCCGGGCGCGTCCGGCCGGCGAGAAGGGGCATCAGATGAGCAAGGTCTCCCCCAGCACGCACCCGCGGTCGAGGCGGTTGCGCGCGGCACTGGCCGCCCTCACCACCGCCGCCGCGATGTGCGGCGTCGTCCTCGCCGCCACCTCGGCCCCGTCGAGTGCCGCCACCTGCAACGGCTACGTCGGGCTCACCTTCGACGACGGACCGACCGGCAGCACCGGCGCGCTGCTCAACGTGCTGCGCAGCAACGGCGTACGGGCCACAATGTTCAACGTCGGGCAGAACGTCCAGAACAACCGGTCGGCGGCGCAGGCGCAGGTGTCCGCCGGCATGTGGGTCGCCAACCACAGCTGGAACCACGCCCACATGACCTCGATGAGCCAGTCCCAGATGCAGTCCGACCTGTCCCAGACCAGCTCGGCGATCCAGTCGGCCACCGGCGTACGACCGCAGTTGTTCCGGCCTCCGTACGGGGAGACCAACTCGACCCTCCAGTCGGTCGCGTCGTCGCTCGGTATGCGCCAGGTGATCTGGGACGTGGATTCACAGGACTGGAACGGCGCGAGCGTCAGCCAGATCGTGTCCAACGCGAGCCGCCTCCAGGCGGGTCAGGTCATCCTCATGCACGACGGGATCCAGAACACCCGCGACGCGATTCCCCAGATCATGGCCAACCTGACCAGCCGCAACCTGTGCCCCGGCATGATCTCGCCGTCCACCGGCCGGGCGGTCGCGCCCGACGGCACGACCCCGCCGCCCAGCACCGGCACCCCGCCGCCCGGCACGGGGACTCCACCGCCCGGCGGCAGTTGCACCGCGACGGCGACGACCCCCAACGTCTGGGGCGACCGGTACAACACGTCGGTGACGGTCAGCGGCGCCAGCACGTGGACCGTGGTGGTGGCCATCACCGCACCGCAGCGCGTCTCCACCATCTGGAACGGCACCGCCACCTGGGACAGCAGCGGCACCGTCATGACCATGCGGTCCAACGGCAGCGGCAACACCTTCGGCTTCACCACGATGACCAACGGCAACAGCAGCGCCCGTCCGCAGATCCGCTCCTGCACCGCGGGCTGACCACTCTCGGACCGGTTCGGTGTCGGCGGGCGCCCGGAGTGCTCCGGGCGCCCGCCGATTGTGTCGGTGGTGGCCGTTAACGTATGGGCACTGTCGCCGCGCCGGCCCGCTCAGGCCGGTCGCTGACCCCCTCGGAGGCCCCCATGTCCCAGGAGACGACCTACCTCGAACTGTCCGAAGTGGACGGTGCACACAAGTTCTACGAGGTCATCGTCGACGACGCCACGCTGACCGTGCGCTACGGCCGGATCGGCGACCAGGGGCAGGTCAAGGCCAGCGCCTACCCGGACAACGCCCGGGCCCGAGCGGCCGCGGCGAAGAAGATCGGGGAGAAGGTCCGCAAGGGTTACTCTCCGGCGGTCCCCGGCGTCCGGCAGAAGCGCACCGTCTCCCGACGGCAGATCGTCAGCACCCGCTCCACCGCCCACACCGCCCCGGTGCTCTGGCGCTACGACTCCGGCGCCCCCGCCTTCGGCATCTTCGTCGATGGGCAGCACTGCATGGTCGGCAACGAGCACGGTGTGATCACCACGCTCGACCACAACGCCCAGGTGCGCGGCCAGGTCCGCCTTCCCGACGGGGTGAAGTGCATCGTCGCCGACGACGCCTGGGTCTACGCCGGCTGCGACGACGGCAACGTCTACGACCTCTCCGGCAAGGTGCCCCGGGTGGCGTACGCGATCGCCCCGGAGATCGACATCTACTGGCTGGACATCCACGACGGCGTCCTGGGCGTCTCGGATGCCGACGGTGGGATCACCGCCGTCGACCACGAGGACGAGTTCCTGTGGCGCAGGCCGGGGCGGGGGCGTGCGGCCTGGATGGTGCGGTGCGACGACGACGCCATCTACCACGGCCACTCGCGGGGTGTGACCGGCTACGAGTGGCGTACCGGCCAGGAACTGTGGCACACCAGCACCGGCTCGGTGCTCTTCGGCTGGCAGGAGCACGGCAGCGTGTTCGCCGGGACCAGCACCCGCGAGGTGGTGCGGCTGTCCAAGGCCGGTCGATTCGAACGCAGCTACCGGTGCGACGCCCCGGTGTTCTCCTGCGCCACGGCCGAGGGCGGCAGGTACGTCTTCGCCGGTGACAGCCAGTCCTCGATCTACTGCTTCGACGCCGCCGGCACGCGGCTGTGGAAGCTCGGCACCGGCTGCGGCTCGGCGTATTCGATGCAGTATCACGACGATCGGCTCTACGTCGTCACCACGGGCGGCCATCTGGCCTGCATCGACGCGAGCGAGCCGGCGATCCGGGCGGCCCAGGCCGGGGACGTGCCCGAGGTACGCGACATCAAGGCCCCCCGCCAGGCGCCACGGCCCGTCGAGCCGACGATCGTCGAGGTGACGAGCGACGCGGGCGGAGGCGTGGTCGTGCAGTGCCTCGACGATCGGGGGCGGCTGCGGGTCCAGGTGCTGTCCGACGGCTACCGGCGCGACTGGTCGGTGCAGTTCCCCAAGGGAATCCGCGAGCCGGGCGCCCGCTACCTGGTGACCGAGGTTCGCGAGTCCAGCCGCGGCGGGTTCTACCGGGCGTTCGGCGACATCCGCCGCCTGCGCTGATTGCGGTCGCGGCACCCGGGCCGGCACCGCGACGGGACACCGATCGGCCTCGCCGGTGTCATAGGGTGCCGGCATGGTGCAACCCGTCCGCGCCGACGGCGGGGCCAGCGGGGTCTGGTGGGCCGCCCCGCCCGTGCGGCGGGTGAGTCACCTGCCGGCCGTCGACCCCGAGGTGCTGCGGGTGGCACTCGACCCGTTGCCGCCGGAGGCGCCGGCGGTCGTGCACTACCGGCCCACGGTGGTGGGTCCACTCGGCGACCTGGTGGACGACCTCCTCGACCAGTTGGACACCGCGGCGATCGCCATGTTCCCCAAGTGGCTGGCCGGCGCGGACCGTTACGACAGCGACGGCACACTCGGGGTGGCGGCGGTACGTGCCCTCGCCTCCCGTGCCGCAGCCCAGTCCCGGCACTTCGGCCCGTTTCTCGCCGACCTCGCCGAGCGTGGGCTGCGCGATTCGCGCCGCCCCGCCGGCCGGTCCCGCTTCGCCCCGGGGGTACGCGCCGCCGGTCTCGCCCGGGTGCTCGCCGAGGCGTACGACAGGGCCGGCTGTCTACTCGTCATCGCCCTGCCTGACCTGGGCGCGGATGCCGAGCGGACGCTCGTGGCCGCCGCCGAGTGGCTCGTGCGGCACGGCGGCTTCACCGTGTGGTTGGCCGGCGGGCCTCTGCACCATGCCGACCGGGTGCGGTCGGTGCCGATGCGTTTGCCCAGACGGTTCGCCGAGCTGGCGAGTTCGACCGACCGGCCGCCGGCCACGTCGGCACGTCCGGCCCCGACGGTGCTGGCCTGGCCGCCGATCGCCGGCGTCCCGCGTGGCGACAGCGCGGCCGAGCAGGCACTGGAACGCGCGCTCGCACCGCACGAGTGGGCGCGGGGCCGGCGGTGGAACCACACCTACGAGTGGCACGTGCTGGGTGCGTCGTACCGGCTGGATCTCTTTTGGCCCGTCGAGGGTCTTGCGGTCGAGGTGGACGGCCCGGAGCATCGTGGGCGAATCGCTTTCGCCAACGATCGGCGGAGAGACGTGCAGCTGCAACTCCTCGGGCTGGACGTGCTCCGCTTCACCAACGAGCAGGTGCTCACCGACGCGCCGGCGGTGGTTGACGGGATCCGTCAGCTGCTGGCCCGGCGACGCGCGGACGGCACGCACACCGATGGAGATGAGAGATCATGACCAGCCCGGCGGACGTCCCGCACCTGACGCCGAACCAGATCAACGCCCTCGTGGTGCTGATGGTCGAGGCGCGCCGAGTCACAAACGTCGAGCTGAAGGAGCTGGCCGGTTTCACGCTGACCGGCCAGGACAACAAGAAGCTCGTCGACCTGGGTCTGGTCGACACCGATCGGACGCACCGGCCGTTCGCCCATGAGCTGACCGACGAGGGCTGGCGGGTGGCACGTCAGCTGCACACCGCCGCGCCGCCGAAGCAGGGCGGCTCGACGACCCGGTCACTGTTCGTCGTCCTGTCCAACCTGCACCGCTCGCTGGACCGGCTCCGGGTCAGCCACGGCGACTTCTTCAAGCACACCGAGGCAACGGCCCCGGCGACCAGCGAGCCGCGACCCGAAGCACCGGCACCCACGGCGGCAGCGATGACGGCACCCGCGGCGGCGACGGTGGCGACGGCACCCGCGGCGGCGGCAGTGCCCGCAGCGGCGGAGGTGGAGGCGCTGGTTCGTTCGGCGTACCGGGATCTCGCCGCCGCGCCGGGCGACTGGGTCGGTCTGGCCGACGTGCGCGACCGGCTCGCCGACACCGACCGGGCCGCCCTGGACGCGGCGTTGCGGGCGATGGTCGGCCGGGACGACGTCCGCATCATCCCCGTGGCGAACACCAAGTCGCTGACCGCACGGGACCGGGCCGCGGCCGTCCGCATCGGGAACGAGGACAACCACGCCCTGGCGATCGGCCCGGCATGATCTCCGACGACCAGCGGGCCGCGCTGGAAGCGGTGAGTCTCAACCCGGCGGTCACCCCGGACGACGTCTGGCGGCCCAGCCCGCACAACGTGCCGGAGCTGCACGAGAAGGTGGCCGCGGAGATCCTGCGCGGGGTGGCGCGGGCCCGTACCGACGACACGAGCATGCCGCTCGGCGTGGCCATGCAGGGCCGCGCGGGTGCCGGAAAGACGCACCTGCTCGGGGCGGTACGCGAGCGGATCCAGCGTGACGGCGGCTACTTCTTCCTCGTCGACATGGTCAGCGGCAAGACGTTCTGGGAGAGCGTCGCCCTGGCCCTGGTGGAGGGCATGGGTCGCGCCCACGTCGGCTGGGGCACCCAGCTGAAGACGTTCCTGCGCCGACTCACCCCGCAGCTCGGCCTGCCGGTGGAGGTCCGCGACGCGGTCGCCGGTGCCCGGCCGGTGACCCGTGCGCAGCTCGACGCCTTCATCTGGGCACTGCGCGCCCGGGACCGGGAGGTCGGGCGGGACGCCCAGGACACCGCTCGGGCGCTCGTCCTGCACGGTGCCATCGACTTCGAGGCACAGGACGTGGGGTACGCCCACCTCATCTCCGAACCGGGCGACCCGGCCGCGCGGGCGGCGTGGGGGTTGAGCGGCGCCATCCGCCCCCCGCAGCAGATCGTGCAGGACATCTCCCGGCTGATGGCCCTGACCCTGGACCCCACGGTGATCGCCGTGGATCAGCTCGACACGCTGTTCGCGCAAACCAGCACCTCACTGCTCAACCACCATCAGGGGCTGGAGGACGGGCAGGCCAGGGTGCTCGGTCCGATCGCCGACGGCCTCCTCAAGCTCCGCGACGTCACCCGTCGTACGCTTGTCGTCGTCTCGTGTCTGCCGGACACCTGGGTGCTGATGACACGTACCGTGCCCACTCCGGTCGGTGACCGGTTCCGGGCGGCAACCCTGCCCGACCGGATCCCCACCCCGGAGATCGGGCAGGCCATCGTGGCGAAGCGCCTCGCCGCCGCGTTCGGGGGTCCGCGTTTCGTGCCACCCCACGCCACCTGGCCGATCGCCCCCGCCGCCTTCGCCGACGCGCCCACCCTGACGCCACGCGCCCTGCTGCGCCGGGTGGACCGGCATGTGGCCTGGTGCCGCGACCATGACGAGGTGGTCGAACTCGACCGACTCATCGATGGCACCGACTCGACGCCGACGGCGGGCACCGCGCGCGGTGCGGCGGCGGACCCGACGACCGTCGAGCGCCGCCTGCGCGAGTTGGACGAACGGTTCGCCGAACTGGTCGAGGCCGCGGACGTGTCGGCCGCCGTCGACCCGGCCGGCGAGGACGAGCACATGCCGCCGCTGCTCGCCGCCGGCCTGGCCGCCTGGATCGCCGAGCAGGCGCCGACCGGTGCCACCTACAAGTACGACCCGCCGCCGGGGCGCAAGCCCGCTCTGCACGGCCGGCTGATCGAGGTGCTCGACGAGGCTACCGAGAACGAGGCGCACTGGTGCTTCCGAGCCGTCGCGCACCCGAACGCCATCGCGGTGACCGCCCGAGTCAAGGCCGCCTGCACGCTCGCCGGACTGGACCGGGACCTGCCCCAACGGCGACTGATCCTGCTGCGCAACGGCGGGTGGCCGACCGGCAGGCGTACCAGCGAGGTGTTGACCGGCTTCGACGCGGCCGGCGGCGTGCGGCGCGGGGTGCCGGAGGCGGACCTGCGGGTCTTCGCGGCGCTACGGGTGCTGGCGAACGAGCCGTCCACGGCCCTGCAGGAATGGCTGGTGTCGCGTCGTCCGGCCAGCGGCACCGAACTGTTCCGGGCGGTCCTGCCCGGCCCTGAGCAGCCCTGCGACGACGCGCCGCCGGCAGCTCCCGACGACGGGCTGCCGCTGCCGCGAGGTGCCGAGCCTCCGTCGGATGGCGCCGCGCTTCCGCCGGCTGGCGCCGAGCCTCGGACGGGTGGCGCCGCGCCTCGGACGGGTAGCGCCGCGCCTCGGACGGGTAGCGCCGCGCTTCCGGGGGGTGGCACCGTGCTTGCGTCGGGCGGCGGGGCCGGCCCGACCAGCGCGCCGGTCGACGACGGGACCGATGGGCGGTCGACCGGTCCGACCGCCGTGGCCGGACCCGCCGACTCCGGCGACCTCGTGGTCGACGCCAACGGTGCGACCATCGGGCTCGGGCGGACGGTCGACGGCGGCCGTCCGTTCACGGTGTCCCTGGAATCGTTGCGCCGACACACCGTCGTGTTCGCCGGGTCCGGTTCGGGCAAGACGGTGCTCATCCGTCGACTGGTCGAGGAGTGCGCCCGCGAGGGGGTCTCCGCGATCGTGCTCGACCCCAACAACGACCTCGCCCGGCTCGGAGACGCGTGGCCCGCACCACCGAGCGGCTGGGACACCGGCGACGCCGAACGCGCCACCGACTACCTGGCACACACCGAGGTGGTGGTGTGGACGCCCCGCGTCACCGCCGGTCGGCCGTTGAGCTTCCAACCACTGCCCGACTTCACCTCACTGCGGGACTGGCCCGACGAGTTCGACCAGGCGGTCCGCTCGGCCGTGGAGGCGCTCGCGCCCCGCGCCGGCGTCGATCGGTCGAGCAGGCTCGCCCAGCAGGGCAAGGCCGTCCTCACCGAGGCCCTCCAGGCGTACGCGCGAAGCGGGATGGTGGGCCTGCCCGGCTTCACCGAGTTCCTCACCGACCTTCCCGAGGGGGTCAGTCGGCTGGCCCGCGCCGGAAAACTCGCCGAGGAGTTGGCCGAGGCGCTCAAGGCGGCGATGGTGACCGATCCGCTCTTCGGTGGGGTCGGCGCACCGGCCGATCCCGGGCTGCTGCTGACGCCGTCGCCGGGGCGGCGGGCCCGGGTATCGGTGATCAGCTTCGTCGGCCTCACCTCCGACCACCAGCGGCAGAGCTTCGTCAACCAGTTGCAGATGGCGCTCTTCGCGTGGATCAAACGGCATCCCGCCGGGGACCGACCGTTGGGTGGGCTGTTCGTGATGGACGAGGCGCAGACGCTCGCCCCGTCGACGGGCACCACGGCCTGCACCGCCAGCACGATCGCGCTGGCCTCGCAGGCCCGCAAGTACGGGCTCGGGTTGGTCTTCGCCACCCAGGCGCCCAAGGGTCTGCACAACCAGATCTCCGGAAACGCGACGACGCAGTTCTTCGGGCTGCTCAACGCGCCCGCGCAGATCGACGCGGCCCGGCAGCTCGCCGAGGCCAAGGGCGGGCGGCTTCCGGACATCGGCCTGCTGAACAGCGGCGAGTTCTACGCCGCCGGGGAGGGATTCTCGTTCGTCAAGGTCCGTACCCCGCTGTGCCTGACCCACCATCCGAAGGCGCCGTTGACTCCCGAGGAGGTCGTCGCCCGCGCCCATCCGGCTGGGTAGCCTGAGCCCATGATCTTCATTACCGCCAAGTTCCGGGTCCTGGCCGAGCACGCCGACCGGTGGCCGCAGATCGCCGCCGAGTTCACCGAGGCGACGCGCGCCGAGCCGGGCTGTCTGTGGTTCGACTGGTCCCGCAGCGTGAATGACCCGACCGAGTACGTGCTGGTCGAGGCGTTCCGCGATGACCAGGCCGGCGCCGCCCACGTGCAGTCCGCCCACTTCCGCGCGGCGCAGGAGACCCTGCCGCCGCACCTGGCCGAGACGCCGCGCATCGTCAACGCCACCGTGGCGCAGGAGGACTGGTCGCTGCTCGGCGAGATGGCCGTACCCGAGGGCCGCTGAACGTCGCTCGGTACGCGGTCCCGGCCCGCTGGCCATCGTCGCGGTCCGGGGCCGCCGCTGGGGTCTCCCGACCCGCCGCCTCAGCGCAGCCGGCGGGCGGTGAACCGGGCCGGCGGATCGGCGATCACGTCCTGCGCGGCGATCAGCTGGATCTCCCGGGTGCCTGCCGCGAGGGTCGCTTCCAGCACGGCGTAGACGGAGGCAATGGTGCGTTCCAGCGCCGTCGCCGGCGAGCCGGTCGTGCACAGGTGCGCGAGGTACAACGCCGCGGTGACGTCGCCCCCGCCGTTCGGGTTGATCGGCAGCAGCGGGGTGGTCACCGCCCAGGCGCCCTCGTCCGAGACGGCCACCACCTCCAGCGAGCCCGGTGGCAGGTCGCCGTGCAGCACGCTCGTCACCAGGACGTGGCGCGGTCCGGTCGCCCGCACCACGTCGACCGCGTCGAGCACCTCCGCCAGCGAGTTCGTCGCTCGACCGGCGAGGAAGTCCAGCTCGAACTGGTTCGGGGTGATGATGTCCGCGCGCGGTACGACGGTGTCCCGCAGGTACTCCGGGATGCCCGGCCGGACGAACATTCCCCGTCCGACGTCGCCCATCACCGGGTCGCAGCAGTACACCGCGGCCGGATTGGCCGCCTTGACCTGCTCCACCGCGTCCAGGATCACCGCGCCCATGGCCGGGTCACCCTGGTAGCCGGACAGCACCGCGTCGGCGCTGCCGAGCACACCGCGATCCCCGATGCCCGCGATCACCTCGGCGACGTCCGCCGCCGGCAGCAGGGGTCCACGCCACGCGCCGTACCCGGTGTGGTTGGAGAAGTGCACCGTCAGGACCGGCCAGACCTCGTGCCCGAGCCGTTGCAGGGGAAAGGCCGCGGCCGAGTTGCCGACGTGACCGTAGGCGACCGACGACTGGATGGACAGGATCTTCACCGGCCCATCATCGCCGTCGCGGCCGGTGCCGCACACCCGGCCCGCCGAATCTGTCGGGTGGCCCACTCGCCGCCGGCCCCTCGGTGACAGCACGACGGGCGACCCGGACGTCGTCGTCCGGGTCGCCCGAGCGGTCGTACGGTCAGCCGCCGAGGCTCGCCGCGGCGGAGGCGATCGACGAGGCGAAGTAGCTCACCTGGGTGTAGACGCCCGGGTAGTTGGGCCGGGCGCAGCCGTTGCCCCAGCTCACGATGCCGACCTGGATCCAGGCGTTGGAGGCGTCGCGGCGGAACATCGGGCCGCCCGAGTCACCCTGGCAGGTGTCCGTGCCGCCGCTGGCGTAGCCGGCGCAGATCTCCTGCGCGGGAATGAGGTCACCACCGTAGTTGGCGTTGCAGGTGGAGTCGCTGACGAACGGGACGTTCGCCTTGAGCAGGTACCGCTGCTGGCCGCCGCCCTCGCGCGCGGCGCCCCACCCGGCGACGGTGAAGGTGCCGCTGTCGTAGGCGGTCGTGCTGGCGATCGGCAGCGTGCTCAGCCCGGTGACCGGGGTGGCCAGCCGGATCAGCGCCCAGTCGCGGCCGGCGCCGTTGTAGCCGGGAGCACGGTAGACGTAGTTGGACCGGACGGTGATCCGGCTGGAGGACTGGAGGTCGACCGTCCCGAGCGTCGCGGTGATGCTGGTGTTGGTGCCGGTCGACCCTACGCAGTGCGCCGCGGTGAGCACCAGCCGGGGGCTGTACAGCGCCCCGCCGCAACCCATCGAGAGCCGCACCATGAACGGGAACTCACCCTGGGCGGCGCGGGTGCCGCCGACGACGTTCGGCGTCATGGGGTTGTCGGCCGCCGCGGCCGGCGCGGTGAGAGTGAGGCTGGCCGCGGTCACCGCGGCCAGCGCGGTGGCCAACAGGCCAGAGAGGGTACGCCAGCGAACCATGCAGTCCTCCGCATCAGGATGGCGCGCCTCGTGAGCGCACCCTATTTCGAGATAGCGGTCATCATATTGAGGGACATGGATCTAGGGGGTCATCCTCTCTGGGTCGTACCACGGAGGCTATGGATCTCGGATCGGCTCGAAAGCGTTGACGGCGGACCCACCGCGGCCCTGTAACGTGGCAGACGCAATGGCGGATGTCGATGCGCACGTCGGCGGCGGCGCATGGAGATCCCACCGGCATCCGTCGATGACGCCCGTCCTCGTCAATGACCACCCGATGCCCACCACCCACGCGCTTCGGGCCCGGCTGCACCGCCCGCGGCGACTCGTCCCCCGGAGACGGCATGACTCGTCAGGTCCCCATCCGCCCCGCCCTGCCGCTGCTGCTCATCCTCGCCCTGGTCGTCGGCGTACTCGCCGCGCCAAGCCGGCCGGCGCACGCCGCACCGGCCAAGACGCCGCCACTGACCACACCCTGGACCAGCCAGGCCCTGGTCGGCACACCACTGCCCGAGTACCCGCGCCCCCAGATGACCCGGCCGGACTGGCTCAACCTCAACGGCGAGTGGCAGCTGCGCCAGTCGGCCACCGACGACGCCCCGCAGTTCGGTGCCAACCTGCCCGAGCGGGTCAACGTGCCCTTCCCGGTGGAAAGTGCCCTCTCCGGCATCCAGCGAGCCGCCAACGACAACCGCAACTACCTGTTCTACCGGCGCACCGTCACCATCCCGGCGAACTGGTCGGGTCGGCGGACCCTGCTGCACTTCGGCGCCGTCGACTGGCAGAGCACCGTCTGGGTCAACGGCGTCCGGGTCGGCGCGCACACCGGCGGCTACGACGCGTTCACCTTCGACGTGACACCCCAGCTCACGGCCGGGACGAACGAGATCGTCGTCAAGGTCTGGGACCCCACCGACACCCGGCAGAACGGCAGCCTGCCGGCCATCGGCAAGCAGACCAAGACACCAAGCGGGATCTTCTACACCCCCAGCTCCGGCATCTGGCAGACCGTGTGGATGGAGCCGGTGCCCACCGCGTCCATCAGCAGCGTGGACGTCTACCCGAACCTCGCCACCAACACCCTGCGGGTCCGGGTCTTCACCCGGGGCGACGTGAGCGGCCACCGCGTGCTCGCCGAGGCACTGAACGGAAGCACAGTTGTCGGTACGGCCACCGGCGGCTTCACCGAGTTCAGCGTCCCGGTGCCGAACGCGCGCCGCTGGTCACCCGACGACCCGTTCCTCTACCAGCTCCGAGTCAGCCTGCGGAACGCCGCAAACGCCACAGTGGACCGGACGGTGCACTACTTCGGCATGCGCGAGATCACCACCGGCCTGGTCAACGGGGTGTTGCGCCCCAAGCTCAACGGTCAGTTCGTGTTCCAGGTCGGCACCCTGGACCAGGGCTTCTGGCCGGACGGCCTCTACACGGCGCCGACCGACGCCGCCCTCGCCTTCGACCTGCAGAAGCACAAGGACCTGGGCTTCAACATGGTGCGCAAGCACATCAAGGTCGAACCGCAGCGCTGGTTCTACCACGCGGACCGCCTCGGCCTGCTGGTCTGGCAGGACATTCCGTCGCTGACCGCGCAGGACATCAACCCGACCGACGCCCAGCAGGCGCAGTTCGAGGCCGAGGCGCGCGAGATCGTCGACGAGCACCGCAGCTCGCCCGCCGTGATCGCGTACACGCCCTACAACGAGGGCTGGGGCGAGCGGTCCCTCGCCGACACCCGGCGGGTCGCGCAGAACATCAAGAACCAGGACCCGACCCGGCTGATCAACCCGCACAGCGGCCACAACTGCTGTCAGTCCCTCGGCGACCCCGCCAACGGCGACATCGACGACTGGCACGTCTACCTCGGACCGGACTCCCCCGTACCGTCGAGCAGCCGGATCGCCGTGCTCGGTGAGTTCGGCGGTCTGGGCCTGCACACTCCGGGCCACGAGTACAGCCCGAGCGGCGGCTTCTTCGCCTACGAGTGGCAGTCGAGTTCGAGCGCCCTCACCGACCGGTACGTGGGGCTGGTGCAGGGCAGTCAGAACCTGATGCTCGGCAAGGGGCTCAGCGCGTCGGTCTACACCGAGATCACCGATCTGGAGGGCGAGCTGAACGGGTTCCTCACCTACGACCGGCAGGTGATCAAGATGGATCAGGCGCGGGTGCGCGCCGCCAACACCGCCTTGATCAACGCTTCGAGGACCATCGGCAGCTCGGCGCCGGTGGCCCTGCCGGTCGACACCCGGCGGTCGTTGCAGGTGACCACGCCCGGCTTCACCAACCGCTACCTGCGGCACCGGGACAGCCTGGCCTACACCGAGGTGGTCGACGCCGCGAGCTCCAGCATCCTCAAGGCCGACGCCACGTACACCATCCGGGCCGGGCTGGCCGGCACCGGTTGCTACTCGTTCGAGTCGGTCAACTTCCCCGGGCAGTACCTGCGCCACCAGAACTCCCGGGTCCGCAACTCACCCGACGACGGCTCGGCGCTCCTGCGGGCCGACGCCACCTGGTGCGCACGCGTCGGACTGACCGGCACGGGCGTGTCGCTGGAGTCGTACAACTTCCGGGGCAGGTACCTGCGGCACTACGACTCGGAGATCTGGCTCAGCAACGGCGCCGGCGGCGACGTGTACAACACACCGACGTGGTGGGCCTCCGACAGCACCTGGGCCATCGCCACCCCGTGGGCACCCTGACCGCGCCCGCGGCCACCACGTCGCGGTAGGACGGCGCGGGAGGCTCCGCTACGGCCGAGAGCCTCCCGCGACGCGCGGGCCGCTGTGGCGGATTCGGCCTTCCCGGTCGGGCAGCGACCGGACGCGGGCGTCACCTGCCGTCCCGGAGGTCGTTTCTCCGGATGAGGAAGCGCGGCGGATCGGTCGTGGTCGTTCGTCCGCGGCAGCCGCCCCTGATCGTCTCGTCGCCGCGGCGACCGCGACGGCCCGCCAATCGGGTCCGACCGGCGGCAAGGACCGGGCCGCAACTTGCATCCGGCCGACCTCAGCCGTCCATTGCAATACGCAATCAGACCGACAGTAAATAGATGTCTGCCAATCTTGACTTGCGCCGTTGCTCAGCGCACCGTAAAGAGCCAGAGGCAGATGAGCGCCATTATCGGCCCGACTGACGCGGATCACCAAATGGAGGCGCTGCCGGTTTTCTCGCCGCGTCCACCAGGAGGCGTTCCATGCGGCTGAATCCGTTCGCCGGAGTTTATCTCACCGATCCGGCAAGCATGTGGCGGCGAATCCTCGACGACCCCGGCGAGGTGCACCACGCCGAGGACCTCGACCTGTGGTTGATCAGCAGGCACGCCGACGTCCGACGCGCACTCGCCGACACCACGACGTTCACCAACGCCCTCACCCTCGCCCCGGTCTACCAGGTGTGCCCCGAGGCGACGAACGTGCTCATGCAGCTCGACGCGCCACCCACCACGGCCGCCGCGGACCCACCGGTGCACCCCCGCACCCGCCGGGCCCTGCGAGCGACCTTCGCGAACACCGCCGAGCGGGTCGAGGCCGAGTACGGCGCGATCGTCCGACGGAGAGTCGACCAGCTGGTCTGCCGGCTCGCCGCCCGCCAGGGCGAGCGGGTCGACCTGATCCCGGAGCTCGCCACCGAGCTTCCGCTGCTGGTGGTCCTGGACATCCTCGGGGTGCCCGACGCCGATATCGCACGGATCCGGAGCTGGGCGGACGGTCAGATCGCTCTCGTCTGGGGGCAACCGGACCCGGCCGAGCAGGTACGCCTGGCGCAGGGCCTGCTGGACTTCTGGCACTACTGCGAGGATCTGGTCCGCCAGCGCGTCGACGGTGGGCACCCGGGTGACGACTTCATCGGCCGGGCTCTGGCCTACCGGGACGGCGACGACGCCGTGCTGACCGTGCCGGAGGTGGCGAGCCTGGCCTTCAACCTCCTGGTCGCCGGCCACGAGACCACCGCCGGCCTGCTCGCGCACACCCTCGACCAGGCCCTGTCGAGTCCTCGACACTGGTCGGACCTCACCGCCGACCCGGGGGCTGTGTCCGCGTTCGTGGCCGAGACCCTGCGGTTCGCGCCCGCCATCGACGGCTGGCTGCGCGTGACAAGCCGCGACGTCACCCTGGGGACGGTGACGATTCCCGCCGGGGCACGCTGCCTGCTGCTGATCGGGGCGGCGAACCGTGACCCCGCGGTTTTCGCCCACCCGGACCAGTTCGCTCCAGATCGGGCGGACGTGGGCAATCACCTGTCGTTCGGCCACGGCCCGCATTTCTGCATTGGCGCGGGATTGGCACGGCTGGAGGCCGAGATCACCATCACCAGACTCACCGAAGCCATTCCCGGCCTCCGTCTGTCGAGTGGGCAGGAGCGTTCCTACAAGCCCAATGTCGCGTTTCGCGCCCACCACACGCTGCTCGCGGTAATCGATGTTGTGGCACCCGCCGACGTTCCTGCGACGCGCGGTGCGGCGACCCCGGAAGCAGCCGCCGCGTGACGTGGGCGTGCGCCGGCAGGCTCGCCCGCGCCCCGGCCGAGTGCGGGCCGGGCGGCGTCGCCCAGCGCACCCGGCGCAACTCGCACCTTTTCCGCGTTGCCCGATGATTCAGGCCGGTGAACGTCTTCACACCCATCGCGTCCTGGGTTAAGAATTGCCATCTATGAATGTTCAGCTCATCGGCGAATCTCGATCTGGTGTCCGCTGCTGATTCCCCGTAGCCACGAAGGTGAGCGCATGGAGCACACGTCCCCGTCGAGCGCTGCTCCCTCTGCGGCCAGCGAGCACTTCCGCTGGGAGCTGCGCAACTGCCGCGTTCGGCGGGGCCTGACCCAACGGGCCCTGGCGGATCGGGTGCGGTTCAGCCGGGAGACGGTGGCAGCTGTCGAGTCGGGTCGCCGGTTCGGCAGTCACGAGTTCGCGCTGCGCTGCGACGACGTGCTCGGCACCGGCGGCCGGCTCGCGGCGCTGTGGCCACAGGTGGCCGCCGAGCAGTTGGCGGCCGACGGCCGCCGCGGCCCCCGCGCCCCGCAACCACTTCGGCGGGATCCGCCGGTGCCGCGCCAGCGGGCTCGACGTGACGCGCGCGACCCGGGCGCCGTGGTGGACGCGATCGACGAGCTGCGTGAACTGATCGGTCAGGTACTCAACGGCCCACCCGACCCGGACGACGCGCAGCGGCGGCAGCAACGGGTCGACCCCCTCGACGACCAGCGCTGACCGCACCGAACGGATCGGTCTCGCGGTGTCATCGGCCGCTGACGTTGGGTACAGATGCTGGTACGGGCAGTTTGTACCACGGCCGGGTCTGGTCTACGAGCGCGGCTTCCGGCCGAATGGGACTTGCATTCGGCAACGTGCGGATAGACCGTCATCGACGAGTCGTGGGAGTCCATCTTGGCGTCGAGCACCCGGTCCCACGCGGCCAGACCCTACCCGACCCGCCGTCGCGGCTGGAAGATTGCCGGGCGGATGCGCCTCATCGTCGCGGCACCACTCGTCGCCGTGATCGGCTTCGCCGGTCTCGCGCTGACCGAGAGCGCACGCCAGACCATGCGCGCCAGCGACCTGCGGATCCTGGCACAGGTCGGCGCGGAGGCCGGTGACCTGGCCTACCGGCTGCAACGCGAACGCATCGCCGCCGCCGCCCTGCTCACCTACCCCACGCCGGAGCAGCAGGACACCTTCGGCGTGGAGTTGGCCGCCACCGACGACGCCGTCGCCCGCTACCGCGCACAGCGCGACCGGCTGCCCGCCGACGTCGGCACCAACCGCGCCCTCCTGCGCCGCGTCGACGCGGCCCTGGGCAGTCTCGCCCCGCTGCGCACCCAGGTACGCACCGCGGCGCACGCCTCGGTGTCCGCGATGACCTTCAGCTACCGGATCGCGATCGCCGACCTGATCAGCTTCCGGGAGAACATCTCGCACGGCGTGGTCGACGCCACCCTCGCCGACGGGATCCGCGCCTCGGCAGCCCTGTCGAAGACGGCCGAGGCGATCGGTCAACAGCAGGTTGCCGTGCTGCGCGCAGTGGTGGGCGGCGAACTCACCCCCGCCATGCAACAGGACATCACCGCGGCCCGAACCAGCTACACCGAGTCGAGCCTGTCGTTCCTGGCCCTCGCCCCGCCCGAGTGGAGCGTCTGGTGGGAGCAGGCCGGGACCGGCAAGGAGGCGCTCGCCCTGCAACGGATGCAGGACGAGGTGTCGCGGGCCCAGCCGGGGTCGCGACTGCAACTGGAGACCGCCGGCTGGGTGTCCACCACCCAGGCGCGTGCCGCCCGCCTGGCCGACCTGCGCGCACGGGTCGACGCCGCGGTCGGCGCCGACGTCCGGGCCGCGCACGGCGACCAGCGCCGCCGGGCCGTGGCCGAGGCGGTCGGCGTCCTGCTGGCACTGCTCCTCACCGCCCTGGTGACCTGGGCCGTCGCCCGGCAGATCACCCGGCGGCTGCGGCGGCTGCGGGACGCGGCGAACGCCGTGGCGTTCGAACAGCTCCCCGCCGTGGTGGCCCAGCTCCAGCAACCGGGCAGCGCCGCCGTCGACCCGCACAGGCTGGCCCGCCAACAGGCCTCCGCCGCCCTCGAACCGACCAGCGACGACGAGATCGGCGAGCTGGGCCAGGCGTTCAGCGCGGTGCACCAGGCCGCCGTGCGGACCGCCGCCGAGCAGGCCGTCATGCGCGCCAACACCGCCGACATCTTCATCCACCTCAGCCGCCGCGAACAGCGACTCGTCGACGCCGTACTGGCCCAGGTCGACCTGGTGGAACGGGACGAGACCGATCCCGACCGGCTCCACCAGCTGTACACGTTGGACAACCTGGCGACCCGGATGGGACGCATCAACGCCAGCCTGCTCGTGCTCGGCGGCGTCGGTGTCGGGCGCGTACGCCAGCGCGACATCCCGCTGCAACAGGTGCTCCAGGCGGCGCTGTCCCAGATCGAGCACTACGCGCGGATCCGGCTCGGCATGATCGACGGAGACGTCGCCGTGGCGGCGAAGAGCGTCGACGAGGTCGTGCACCTGCTCGCCGAACTCATGGACAACGCCACGACGTACTCGCCACCCGGCAGCGAGACCTGGGTGAGCGGTCGAAGCCTGGGTGACCGCGTCATCGTCCAGATCAGCGACGAGGGCATGGGGTTGTCCGGGCAGCGGATGCAGCAGCTCAACGAACTCCTGGCCAGCCCGCCGGCCATCGACGTGGCGGCCGTACGGGCGATGGGGCTGGTCGTCGTGGGCCAGCTCGCGTCCCGGCTCGGCGCCACCGTCCAACTACGACGCGGCCCCCGACGCGGCACCCTCGCCGAGGCGACGCTGCCCGCGGCGATCATCCGGTCACTGCCACCGGAGGAGTACCTGCTCGCGCCCGGCCGCCTCTCGCGGCGGGCGGCGCGCACGGCCAACCCGCCGCCGCCGTACCAGCCGCGCCCCGAGCCCACCGCCGGACGCCCACCGGCCGAGCGGTCCCTGCCGGCGGCGCCGGTGTTCCGACCGACTCCCCCACCCCCGGACCGTGGTGACGCGCCCACCGAGGAGTTGCTCATCTTCGAACAGGTCAACCACTGGTTCCAGACGGATGCCGCCGACGGCACCGACGACCGAGAGTGGTCCAGCCCCGCCGACGACGCCTGGCACACCGCCGCCCAGGCGCACACCCCCGAGGTCGCCACGACCACCACGGCCGGCCTGCCCAAACGGGAGCCGCAACGGCACCTCGTGCCCGGCGCGGTGACCGTGCCCCAGCAGCAGCAGCAACGATCCGAGTACCGCGATCCGGCCCAGGTGGCCACGGCGATGGCCGCGTACGCGCGGGGTGTGGCGAACCGGAGGCGCACCCCGATCAACCTCGGCAACTCATGACGCGACAGGAGAGCACGTGAGCGACCAACAGGATCTCGGCTGGCTGCTGGACAGCTTCGCCGCGCGGGCGACCGAGGTCAGCCATGCGATCGCCATCTCCAGCGACGGCCTGATGGTGGCCTCCACCCGTGACCTGCCCCCGGACCGGGCCGACCAACTGGCCGCGACGGGCAGCGGACTGGTCAGCCTGCTGCGGGGGGCGGCGGCCTTCTTCGACGCCGGCGCGGTGATCTCCAACGTCACGCAGCTCGAAGGCGGGTTCATGTTCTCGATGGCCTTCAACGACGGCGCCTCGCTGCTGGTGCTCGCCGCACCCGAGTGCGACGTGGGCAAGGTCTCCTACGAGATGACCGAGCTGGCCAACCGGATCGGGGACGCCCTGACCCCCGCGGCCCGGGCGGCACTCGCCCGCAGCCGCTGACCGCCCCGGCGCCCCCACGCCGGAGACCCACTTCCCCTGGAGAAGACATGCCTCACACCACCCTTCGGCGCAGCCATGCCCTGGCCGCGACGCTGCTCGCGGTCGTCCTGATCACCAGTACGGCCTGCGGCGACGACGCGCCGGACACGAGCGCCAGCGGCTCGATAAAGATCGGCCTGCTCGCGTCGCTGTCCGGGACGTACCAGGCGGTCGGTACGGAGATCCGCGACGGCTTCCAGCTCTACCTGGACACCCACGACGGCAAACTCGGCGGTCGACGGGTCGACCTCGTCGTCGCCGACGAGGGCAACGGCGCCCAGACCGCGGTGCCGGCGGCGACCAAGCTGCTCAAGCAGGACCGGGTCTCCGCGCTCACCGGCATCGTCGGTGGCGGCTCGGTCGCCGGGGTCACCCCGCTGCTCGAGGAGACCAAGGTGCCGCTTGTCGGTTCCAACGGGCGACCGGAACTCAAGGACGTCTCCCGCGTCTGGCACACCTCGTACCTCTCCGACGAGCCCGGGGCGGCGATCGCCCAGCACGTCCGCGACAACGTGCAGGGCTCGGTGTACGCGATCGGCCCGGACTACCAGGGCGGCTGGGACGAGCTGCGCGGGTTCACCGACGCGTTCGGCAAGATCGGCGGCAAACTCGCCAACGACGACGGCAAGACCACCTTCACCCCGTTCCCGACCACCACCAACTTCACCCCGTACTTCGCCCGCATCAAGGCCTCCGGCGCGGCGGCCGTCTACACGTTCTACGCCGGCAGCGCCGCCGTCGACTTCGTCAAGCAGTACGCGCAGTCCGAGATCAAGGACGTCCCGTTGTACGCGGCCGGGTTCCTCACCGAGGGCGGCGTGCTCAACGCGCAGGGCGAGGCCGCGCGGGACATCTTCTCGGTGCTCAACTACTCCCCCGACCTGGACAACGCGGAGAACCGCGCCTTCGTGGCGGCGTGGAAGGCCAAGCACGACGGCTCACCGACCACCTACGCGCTCGCCTCGTACGACGCGGCGGCGGTGCTGGACCGGGCGATCGGCGCCGCCGGGAGCAACCCGACTCCGGAGGCCATCAACACGGCCATCGGCCAGCTCGGCCAGATCGCCAGCCCGCGCGGCACCTGGCAGTTCTCCACCACCACGCACTCCCCGGTGCAGAAGTGGTATCTGCGGCAGGTCCGCCAGGACGGCCGGGCGCTGTCCAACACCGTCGTGGGTGACCTCGCGACCGTCGGCCGGTGACCGCGGTGGCGGCCGGCCTGAACCGGATCGACCCGTACCTGATCCCGGCGCTGGACGGGGTCGCCTACGGGCTGCTCGTGTTCGTCGCCGCGTCGGGTCTGGTCTTCTGCTTCGGCGTCGCCAACATCCTCAACCTGGCGCACGGGCTGCTCTACGCGATCGGCGGCTACACCGCCGCGGCGCTGCTCGACGGTGGTTGGGCCAGCCTGGCGTTGGCGCTGGTCGTCGGTGTGCTGGCCGCCACCGCCGCGGGTGCGCTGGTGGCCGGCCTGCTCACCCCGGTCGCCGCCGGCAACCACCTGGGTCAGGCGCTGTTGACGTTCGGGGTGGCACTGGCCGGCGGCAGCCTGCTCGTCGCCGGCTTCGGCCCCGACGATCCGCGGGTCCAGGTGCCGGCCGTCCTGGAGGGCTCGGTGGTGCTCGCCGGGCACCGCTACGCCGCGTACCGGCTGGTCTTCATCGTCGTCGCGGCGGTGCTCGCCGCCGTGCTCTACCTGGTGGTCCGGCGCACCCGGGCCGGGATGCTGGTCCGCGCGGCCGTCGACGACCCGGAGATG
Source organism: Micromonospora sp. NPDC048839 (assembly GCF_040649915.1). NCBI lineage: Bacteria > Bacillati > Actinomycetota > Actinomycetes > Micromonosporales > Micromonosporaceae > Micromonospora > Micromonospora sp. NPDC048839. The sequence goes on along the minus strand of NZ_JBEZGL010000004.1, from coordinate 480,868 downwards.
GTCGCCTGCCTGGGCGTGAGTCCCGCGCGGATCCGCATCGGTGTGCTCGCCGCCGCCGGCGCGCTGGCCGGCGCGGCCGGGGTCCTGGGCGCGCCGATCATCGGCCCCGGCACGGACACCGCCGACACCGTGCTGCTGCTGTCCCTGGTGGTCGTCGTCCTCGGTGGTCTCGGGTCGATGGGGGGCACCCTGCTGGCGGCGCTCGCGATCGGCGAGATCCAGACGCTGGGAGTGGCGCTGCTGCCGTCCGCCGCGCCGTTCCTGCTGTTCACCGCCATGGCGGCGGTGCTGGCCGTGCGGGCCCGGGGCCTGGCCGGCAACTGGAGGGCGGCATGAGGGACGCGGTGGTTCGACGGGCGCGAGCCGCCGTCGCGGCGCTCGTCCTGGTCGGCCTGGTCGTGGCGCCCTGGGTGGTCGACGACTACACCACGGCGATCCTCGCCCGGACGCTGGCGTTGGCCCTGGTCGGGGTGAGCGTGGCCCTGCTCACCGGCGTCGCCGGCATGCCCACCCTCGGCCAGACCGCACCGTATGCGGCGGGCGCCTACGCCTGCGCCGTGCTCGGCAGCCGGATCTCCGACGTCGGCGTCGTGCAGGTCGCCGTCGCGGCGGCCGCCGGGGCGGTGCTGGCCGCGCTCACCGTGCCCCTCGTCGTGCACGCCCGGGGGGTGATCGTCCTGATGATCACGCTCGCCATCGGTGAACTCGTCGTCACCGTCCTCGGCCGGTGGCGGTCGGTGACCGGTGGCACGGACGGGTTGGCCGGCATCGCGGCGGTCCGCCCGTTCTGGGGGCTCCCGCCGCTCGCCAGCGACCAGGCGCGCTACCTGTACGCGCTTGTCGTCGTGGCCACGCTTGTCGGCGCGGTGCTGGTGCTGCTGCGTACCCGTTTCGGGTTGCTGCTGCGCGCCGCGCGGGACGACGAGACGCGGCTGCGGGCCAGCGGACACCGGGTGCCGCTCCACGTGTCCGGCGCGCACGTCGCCGCCGGGGCGATCGCCGGTGCGGCCGGCTCGCTCCTGGTCGTCGCCCAGCAGTACATCTCCCCCGCCGACTTCGGCTTCGACACGTCCGCGCTGCTGCTGCTCGGTGTCGTCATCGGTGGCACCGCCTCGGTCGGTGGCGCCCTGGTGGGCGCGGCGCTGGTCATCGCGGTCCGGGACTGGTTGTTCGGGGTGCTGCCCGGCCACGCGCCGCTGGTGCTGGGGGTGCTGTTCGTGGCGACGGTCTACCTGCTGCCCAGCGGCGTCAACCGGGCCCGGGGCAGGCTGCGCCCGACGGGCGCCCCGGCACCCCAGCCGGACCCGTCCGTCGCCCAGGAACAGGCCACCGTCGGGGAGCTGCGCCGATGACCGGCCTGCTCGACGCCCAAAAGGTCAGCGTGCGGTACGGCTCGCTCACCGCGCTCGACGGCGTGGACCTGTGCGTTCACGACGGCCAGCGGCACGCGCTGATCGGCCCGAACGGCGCCGGTAAGACGACCCTGCTCAACGTGATCGGCGGGTCCACGAGACCGCAGCGCGGCACCGTGCGGTTCGACGGACGGGACATCGGTCGGCTCGGCCCGGCGGCCCGGGCACGGCGGGGCATCAACCGCATCCACCAACGACCCGCCGTCTTCGCGACGCTCACCGCGACGGAGAACGTGGTGGTGGCCGCGCTGCCCCGGGTCATCCCTCAGCGCAGAGGGTGGCCGGGTGGCCGCCGGCGCGCCGCACAACACCGGGCCGGCCCACTGCTGGACCAGATGGGCCTCGCCGATGTCGCGGCGGTGCCCGCCGGGCACCTCGCCCACGGGCAACGACGCCAGTTGGAGATCGCCATGGCCCTTGCCGGTCGCCCCCGCCTGCTGCTGCTGGACGAACCGGCGGCCGGGCTGTCCGCCGTCGAGGTCGGCCGGCTCGTCGAGCTGCTCCAGGCACTGCCCCGCGCGGTCGCCGTGCTACTTGTCGAACATCGACTCGACCTGGTGTACGCCCTGTCCGACACGGTGACCGTGCTGCGCGACGGTCGCACGTTGGCCGCCGGGACGCCGGACGAGATCCGTACCTCGCCGCTGGTGCGGCGGGCCTACGCGGACGGGGTGGCCTGATGTTGTCGGTGGATCGCCTGTGCGCCGGCTACGCCGGAGGAATGGTGCTGCACGAGGTCAGCCTGCGGGTGCGCCCGGGCAGCATCCAGGCCGTGGTGGGCCGCAACGGTGCGGGCAAGAGCACGCTCGTGCACACCATCGCCGGGCTGGTACGTGCCTCCAGCGGTCGCATCGAGATCGGTGGCGTGCACGTCGCCGGCCGACAACCGCATCGCATCGCCCAGTCCGGCGTCGGTCTCGTCCCGCAGGGCCGACGGGTCTTCTCCCGGTTGACCGTGGCCGAGCACCTGCACCTGGCGGCCGCGCCGTGGCGGGCCGCCGCCCCCGGTGGCGAGGGCTGGACGGTGGCCCGCACCCTCGAACTGCTGCCGAGGTTGGGGGTGCGGCTGCGACACCGTGGCTGCGAACTCTCCGGCGGCGAGCAGCAGATGCTGGCGATAGCCCGGGCTCTCCTCGGACAACCACGGGTGCTGCTGCTCGACGAACCGTGTGAGGGTCTCTCGCCCGATCTGGCGGCGCGGGTCCGCGAACTCGTCAACGGTCTCGCCGCCGACGGCCTGACCGTGCTGCTCGTGGAGCAGCAACTCCAGCACGCGATCGAGCTCGCCGACCGGGTGGCGGTGCTGGAGTACGGCCGGGTGGTCTACGACCGGCCGACGGCCGAGGCCCGCGTCGACCCGGCGCCGCTCGCGGCGATGTTGAGCGTCGCCGCCGCCCCGGCACCCCCATCCAACCGAGCGGCCCCTCGGCTCTGGGCCGACACCCCGTAGTCACCCTTCTCGGAGAGGTAGACACCGATGACAATCGCGACGAGCGATGGCGCGTACACGTTCGACAACGGCGCACCCGACGCCGTTCCCCAGATGCACGCGCTGGAGTCCTTCCTGGACCCGATCACGACGCGTCGGCTGGCCAGCCCGGTGCTGCGACCAGGCGCGACCTGCTGGGAGGTCGGGGCCGGTGGCGGCTCGATGGCCCGGCGGATCGCCCGGGCGACCGGCGACCAGGGCCACGTGCTGGCCACCGACATCGACCCCACGCACCTCACGGCGGAGGGCAACCTGCACGTACGCCGGCACGACGTGCGCACCGAACCGCCACCCGGGGACGCGTTCGACCTGATCCACGCCCGGCTGGTGCTGCTGCACCTCCCCGATCGACGACGGGTCCTGCGGACGCTCACCGGCGCGCTGGCGCCCGGCGGGTGGCTGGTGGTCGAGGAGTTCGACTGCACCGCGCCACAGCGGGTGCTGACCGCGCCCAGCGACGACGCCGCGAAGCTCTTCGCGCAGGTCATGGACGCCATGATGAGTGTCCTGGAGGACCACGGCGCCGACCTGGGCTGGGCGCAGGACGTGCACACCGAGATGGCCCTCGCCGGGCTGACCGACGTGGACACCATCACCCACTCGCAGAGCTGGGCCGGCGGGTCGACCGGCACGTCGCTCTACGAGACCAACTCCCGCCAACTGGAGCCGGACCTGCTGGCGGCTGGGCTGTCGCCCCAGCAACTGAACGCCTTCCGGCGGCTGCTGCGTGACCCCGGGTTCGCCGTCATGTCGTACCACTTCGTCTCCACGCGGGGCCGTCTGCCGAGCTGAGCAGGCGGACCACCGCGCGGAGAGCGGTCGCGCCGTCCGTGGCTGTTCCGCCGCAGCACCTCCCCCCACTGCGCTGCGGACAGCGCTAGGACGGCCTCGACCGCACCGGCCGGGCTCCCTCCCCAGGAGCCCGGCCGGCCCGTGCCGAGGCCGCAGCAGCGGGACGCCTCGTGGGCGCTTGATCGACTCGGTTTTCTTGATGTCGGGGTGTCGCGGGCACTTGGATACCGCGTGTTCGCGGAAGTCGAGTCGATCACCCGCTCACCGAGGCGTCGACTCCTGGTCGGGCAGGACGATCAGGTCGTCGGCGCGGGCCGACAGCGGCGCCGTCGCCGCGTCGGGCCACACGTGATAGCCCACCGGCGGACCCGGCGACCCCCACGTGGCCCCGATGATCGTGGCCAACCCCGCGTCGTCCGGCGACCTGCGCAGGCGTACCCGGGTGCCCGGCGCGTGTCCGTCGTCGGCGACGATGAGCAGCGCGTCGAGGATCTGCCGGACACCGGCGACGGGCAGCCCCGGCACGTACGGCTCACCGGCGTACCCGACCCTTGGCGTCATCATCGTGCGGAGGAGCGCGCCCTGCCGGATCGCCTCCTGGCGGACCGGCCAGTCCGCGCTGTGTTCGGCGACGGTCAGCGCCGCCTCGATGACCGGCCAGAGCGCCAGAGGCTCCCGATCGAGCAGCCGGCGGGCCTCGCGGTCGACCTCGGCGCAGGCCGTGTCGAGCGCGGTGTCCTCGCCCAGCTCCGCGATCCAGGCGAGGTCCCCCACCTCGGGCAGCAGCCCCGGCGACTCGGCCGCGATCACCACGTACACCATGGCGAGCAGTTCCACCCGGCCCTCGCCGTGGTAGAGCACTCCCACCCCGCTGCCCGTACGCCCACGGCTGGGCGGGAAGCGCTCGGCGAGGTGGCGCGCGCGACCGTGCGGCAGGGTCGCGCCCAGCCGGGTGTCCGACACCCGCGCCTCGAACGACCGCCGCTCACGGCGTTCGACGAGCAGTTGGCGATGCGGGTCGAACCCGATCGGATAGATCGTTCGCCCGTACGAGGCGAGGGTTTCGCCGGGTCGCAGACCCACCGACGCAAGGTGGCGGGCAGCCACCGAGTAGGCGACACCGGCCTGGGCGGCGTGTTCCCGGATGGCGCGCTTGCGGGCACGCCCCGGGGTTGGGGTCCGCCGTGATTGGTGATCAGACATGACGCCTCCGGTGCAGCCCCACGCACTCCACCGAGCAGGCGGCGTGGCTGGCACGCCGGGAGTCGACACAGCGGCGCGGAGTCGAAGACTCTTGGCCCCAAGCATGCGGTCGGGCGTGGGCCACCACATCGGGCACGGGCAGGCGCTCTGCCGCCGCCAGCATATCGCGACTTCGACAATCGGCGCGGCCGCGCAGGCGCCGGCCGGTCTGTACGGCGGACGTCGAGTCCGCACTGCGGCCGGCCGACGCCGAGCGGTCACCTCGGGACGTGGAAGCGCAGGTGCGTGACGTGTGGTGATTCGATCACCGCGGTGCGTTCGAGTTCGATGTGGCCGGTGCCGAAGTGGTCGAACAGGCGTGTGCCGGCACCGAGCAACACCGGTACGAGTTGGAGGTGGATCTCGTCCACCAGCCCGGCCTTGACGAACTCGCGTCCGGTGGTGGGTCCACCCATGATGAGGACGTTCCGGTCGCCCGCTGCCTGTCGCGCCTGGCGCAGCGTGCTGTGGAGTCCGTCGTCGACGAACGTGAAGACGTCGCTCTTCATCCGCAACGGGTCGCGTGACTCGCGAGTGACCACGAAGCACGGCACCGGGAACGGGGTGTCCTCCCACAGGTCCACACCGACGTCGAACGTCCGTTTGCCGATCACCACGGCGCCGGTCGTGGCATGACGCTCTCGTACCTGCGCGGCGTCAACCCCGACCGGGGTGACGCCGTCTGCCGCCACAGCACGATCCCCGTCAGCCTGGAACAGCCACTCGTGCAGCCGCTCGCCGCCTCTGCCCATCGGTTGTTCGCGGGTGACGTCAGGACCGGCGGCGAAGCCGTCCAACGACACGCTCATGCTCAACACCGTGCGGCCCATCGGGCCCTCCTTTACTCGTCGGCGATCGCCCAACCCAGCGTCACGCTCGGTCCTGCCAGCGGTAGAGGTCGCGCAGCAGGGAAATCTCGGCGCCGTGATGGATCAGCTCCCTGTTGACGTGCAGGACGATGCCCTCCATGGGAAACCGTTCGGGACCCATGGTGGGCGGATTCTCCAGGTCGACGTCCGAGAGCTCGCGGACCCCCGTGTTCCATCTCCCGTACATCTCGTCGAGCTGTTCCAGCGCCTCCTCGGCGGTCCCCGCGTAGGCGAGCGAGTCGGCCTCCTCGCCGCCGAAGTGCCATTCGACGCGATAGGCCAGGCAGGAGACGATGATGTGCGCCAACCGCCACGCAATGGTGGTCACCGGTGCGGGCACTGGGTCGGGGGACGCGGAGTCCATCGTCCACTCCCCCGGACCTGTCGACATCGGTGCGGACGACGTGCCACGTGGACGGATGCTCCAGCAGCCGCGCACCGGCTCCCAGAAGTACTCCTCGTCGGCAAGACCGTCCAGCCGGGGCCGCAGGTTCTTCTGCCAGTGCCGGTCCAGTTGGTCCGCGATTCGCTCGCTTCTCGTCATTCCCGCAACCTACCGAGGCGGGCGCGGCGGCTCGCGCGCGGGCGCAGCCGGCTCGCCTCATTGACCTCACCATGACTTGAGGTTCTAGGGTCGCGCTCAGTCGACAATTCCCAGGAGGCACCCGTGGCAACCCAGCGCCTGTCCGACGTCGAACTCGCGACCCAGCCTGCCGCGTACTGGACCGGCGTGGCCTACGAGGCGCTCATCGCCTTCACGCGGGCCCGGCACGCCGAGTTCGGCTTTACCCAGCCCCAGTTCTGGTTGCTTCGCAACCTGTCGGGCAACGACATCTCACCCGACGGTCACGGCATGACCATTCCGGAGCTTGAGATGACGATGAGCACCTACCTGAGGTCTGAGGACGATCTGGAGGCCGAGGCCGGCGTTCTGCTGGATCGGGGTTGGCTCACGCGCGACGAGCAGCAGCGACTCTGGATCACCGAGGCGGGCGAGGCGGCTCGCCTCGACCTCAAGCAGCACGCTCCGGCGATCCGTGCTCGCATCCACCACGGGATCGACGACGCCGACTACGTGACGGCCCTGAAGGTGCTCCGGCAGATGATCCGGAACACGGACGGTCCGGCGATCTGACCCTGGTGCGTGCGCACGCGGCTTGATCGACTCGGTTTTCTTGAAGCCGCGGTGTCGCGGGCGGGTGGACACCGCGTCTTTCGGGAAGTCGAGTCGATCACCGCGCCGGGGCCGGAACCGCCGGGCCGGAACCGCCCGTGTCAGCCGGTGTCAGCCGGTGTCGGTGGCGTGTCGGGGCGGTGTCAGCCGAGGCGTGCAGGCTGGGCGCATGACAGCTGACCTGGTGATCGAGGCCGAGGGCCTCGTGAAGACGTTCGGGAAGACGAGGGCGCTACAGGGCGTGGACCTCGCGGTTCCCCGCGGGACGGTGCTCGGGGTGCTCGGCCCCAACGGCGCCGGCAAGACCACCGCCGTACGCATCCTCTCCACCCTGCTGGCCCCGGACGGTGGAACCGCCCGGATCGGCGGTTTCGACGTGGTACGGGACGCCGAGCGCGTTCGGCAGAGCATCGGCCTCACCGGCCAGTACGCCTCAGTCGACGAGGACCTCACCGGGCGGCAGAACCTGGAGCTGTTCGGCACCCTGCTGGAGCTGGGGCGCACCGGTGCCCGGAAGCGGGCCGTCGAGTTGCTCGACTGGTTCGACCTGACCGACGCCGCGAACCGCCCGGCCAAGACCTACTCCGGCGGCATGCGGAGGCGACTGGACCTGGCCGCCAGCCTCGTCGGATCCCCCGACGTGATCTTCCTGGACGAGCCGACCACCGGACTCGACCCGGCCAAGCGCGAGGACATGTGGAACGTGGTCCGCTCGCTCGTCGGCAACGGTTCGACGGTGCTGCTCACCACCCAGTACCTGGAGGAGGCCGACGCGCTCGCCGACGCGATCACGGTCATCGACCACGGCCGGGTCATCGCCCACGACACGCCGGACGGGCTCAAGCGGGTGGTCGGCGGGCAGACCCTCGAGGTCCGGCCGACCGACGCGGCGCACCTGCCCCGTACCGCGGAGATCCTGACCCAGGTCGGCTCCGGCGCGACCGCCGACGAGATCCGCAAGGGCGTGCTCGCGGTGCCGGTCACCGACGACGCGGCGCTGACCGAGAGCGTCGCGCGGTTCGCCGCCGCCGGCATCGCGGTCACCGAACTCTCCCTGCACCTGCCGAGCCTCGACGAGGTGTTCTTCACCCTCACCGGGCGTACGGCATCCGACGACGACACCACCCGCCCCACGGAGGTCGCGGCATGAGCACTCTGATCGACACGGCACCCACGAAGAGCCGCGCACTGTCGACGACGGCCCCGAACCCGCGGCCGTTCCGGCTGGTCCGGCACTCGTTGGCGCTCGCCAAGCGCAGCCTGATCAAGACCTGGCGTACGCCCGAGGCGCTCATCGACGTCACCCTGCAACCGGTGCTGTTCCTCATCATCTTCGTGTACGTCTTCGGCGGCGCGGTCGCCGGATCGACGCACGACTACCTGCAGTTCCTGCTGCCCGGCATCCTCGCGCAGACGATCGCCACCGGTGCCATCGCGATCGGCGTCAACCTGAACACCGACATCGCCAAGGGCATCTTCGACAGGTTCCGGTCGCTGCCGATCCCCCGCTCCGCACCACTCGTCGGCGCGGTTCTGGGCGATGTCGTCCGGTACGTCATCGTCACGGTGTCGACCCTCGCGATCGGCTACGTGATGGGTTTCCGGATCGAGACCGACCTGTTCCGGGCGATCGCCGGGTGCCTGCTCGCGGTGCTGTTCGCGCTCTGCCTGAGCTGGCTGCCGGTGCTGGTGTCGATGAAGGTGCGGACCGCGGGTGCGGTGCAGGGCGTGATGTTCGCGCTGATCATGCCGCTGAGCTTCGCCTCGAACGTGTTCGTCGGCGCCGACACCCTGCCCGGCTGGATGCAGGCGTTCGTGGACGTCAACCCGATGACCCACCTGGTGGCGTCGGTGCGCGGGCTGTTCCTCGGCACCCCGCTCGGCAACCACGTCTGGTGGACGCTCGCCTGGTGCGCCGGCTTCGTGGCGGTGTTCATGCCGCTGGCACTGCGGGCGTACCGCAAGAAGATCTGACCTACGCGAGCAGGTCGTCCATCAGCTCGCGGATCCGGCTGACGGCCGCGGCGGGCGGCCGCTCGCGCCACGCGGCCAGCAACTGCTCACGCTGCTCCTCGTCCCCGAGGATGGCGTTGAGCCGTTCGCCGTTTTCAAAGGGGAAGAACATCTCGATCTGGGTGCCGATCCGCTTCGCGAGCACGGCCAGTTCGCGGGCGGTGTCGGCGTCGCCTCGGCACGCCGCGAGCTCCGCGCCGCCCGACGCCCACGCCCCGATCACCGGCAGGTCCCGCGAGGTCAGCGCATCGTCACGGGCGAGCGACAGCATCGCGGCCGCCTGGACGGTGGCGTCGGTGCCCGACACCCGCCCGGCCTGGGCCACCCGCAGGTAGATGATCGCCGCCGTGGCCCGGAGCATTACGCGCGGCTGCGGTTGCGGCCCGACCCAACCGGCGAGGACGCGCGTCACCTCGTCGGCGCGGGCGAGCGTCTCGTCGTACCGCTCGCGCAGCCAGGCAAGGTGCGCCAGGCCGAGGAGCGCCTGCGCGGCGTCGATCTGCTCGGCCTGGCCAAGCGCGGCCGTCTCGCCCAGCCGCCGCTCCGCGTCCGCGTCGCCGGTCAGGGCCAGCTGCACGTCCAGCCGGACCCGGATCGACCGCGCGTCCTGCGTGGCGCCGACCAACTCCATGTGGTGCACGCTGCGGGTCAGCCACTCGGCCGACCGGGCGTCCCCGCCGGGGACCAGGAACTGCCCGACGGCACCCGCCGCCATCGCCATGCCCCAGTGGTCCCCAGCGGCCTCGAAGCGGTGGTACGCCTGCTCGGCGTCGCCGATCGACGCCTCCGGCAGGCCGCCGTTCTCCCGTACCGCCGCGCGCGCGAACAGCCCGAGCCCCTGCACGTACGGGTCCGGGTGCGCGACCATCTCGGTCGCGCTCTTCAGACTCTGCTCCACATCGGACGCGTCGAAGCCGGGCAGCGCCGACGCGAGGGCGGTCAGCCGCGACGACACCTCGGCGGGACGTTCGGCCAGCAACGTCCGCAACGCCCGCCGGGCAAGGACGGCGGGTCGCAGGTCGGCGCTGACGCCGGCGTTGACGCTGATCACCACGCACGTCCAGGCCAGTCGGTCGGCGTTGGGCAGTGGTCGGCCGCTGGCCGCGCCGCGCAGGATCGCCGACCGCAGCCGTCGCTGCGGGTCGTCGATGTGCAGCAGCCCGCGCGCCCAGGCCAGCACCTCCAGGTGCAGGCCCCGCACCGACCAGAGATGGAACAGCGCGGTGGCGACGTCGACGGCGGCGGGCTCGTCGTCCGTCCCCATTGCCCACCGCAGGCCCGCGACCAGGTTGTCCTGCTCGGCGGCGCACCGGTGCAGTGCCTCGACCTGGCCGGGGCCGATGAAGTGGCCGGCCAGTGCGACGGCCTGCTCCCGTGCCCAGCTGATCAGGCCGGCCATGGCCTGGTCCCGGTCGCCGGCCGCGTCCAGCCGGGCCTCGCCGTACTCACGGACCGTTTCGAGCATGCGGTAGCGCGGCGGACCGTCCCCCTCGACCAGGGTCAGCAGGGACTGTTCGACGAGGGTCGCCAGGCCGCGACGGACGTCCGGGGTCTGCGCGACGGCGGCGGCGAGGTCCGCGGTGAACGGCGCGGGGATGACCGCGACCCGCTGGAGCAGGTGGCGGTCGTCCGCGGCGAGCAGTTCCCTGCTCCAGTCGACCAACGCCCACAGGCTCGCGTGCCGCTCCGGCAGGCCGCGCAGGGCGTCGTCGAGCAGCGCGAACCGGTCGGTCAGCCCGGCGAGCACGTCGTCGATCGGCATGTGCCGCAGTCGCGCGGCGGCCAGTTCGAGGGCCAGCGGCAGGTTGTCGAGGCGGTGACACAGGGCCAGCGCCCGCTCGGTGTCCCAGGTCGGCACGGCGCCGCCGGCCCTCGCCCGGGTCTCGACAAGCGCGAGCGCGTCGCTGTCCGGCAACGCGGTTAGCCGGTGCACCACCTCGCCGACCAGGCCCAGTGGGGCGCGGCTCGTCGCGAGCACCGTGACCTCGGGGGACGTCACCGCGACCAGGTCCGCGACGACGGCCGCCACCGCGTCGAGGACGTGCTCGCAGTTGTCCAGCACCATCAGCCCGTCGAGGTCCGGCGCCACGGCGCGCAGCCGCTCCCCGGGGCTGAGGACCCGCCGCTCCAGGCCCAGGTTGCCGCCGGTCGCCGTGGTGTCCGCACCGCCGAGCGCGGCGAGCACCGTGGGCAGCACCTCGTCGGGCGAGCGCAGGCCAGCGAGTTCGATGACTCGCAGCGACCGCCCGGCCGCCGCCGTGCGCCTCGCCACCTCGGCGGCGAGCCGGGTCTTGCCCGCCCCGCCGGTCGCCACGATCGTCACGACGGGTGTCTCGGCGAGCGCGCCGGTGATGGCCTTCAGGTCCCGCTCCCGCCCGACGAGGGCGGCCATGGGACGACGCCACGCGGCGGGCAGCGTGATCCGCGCCGGTTGCCGGGGCGGCGTCGCGACGGGCGGGGCGGTGAGTTCACCGCGCAGCAACGCCAGGTGGACGTCCGTGATCACGGGCGACGGGTCGGTGCCGTACCGGTCGGCCAGCTCGGCGCGCAACCGCTCGACCACCTCCAGCGCCTCCGCCTCCCGCCCCTGCGCGGCGAGCACCCGGACGAGCAGGGCCGCCGACGGCTCGTCCGGGGGCGTACGCGCGACGAGCCGGCCCAGGTCGACCTCGTCGAACGAACCCACGCCGGCGAGTGCCGCCTGCGCGCGCAGCGCGGTGACATCCGCGAACAGGCGCGTGTCCTCGCTGGTGACCAGCTCCGGAACCTCGGGGAACAGGGCACGCGCCTGATCGGCCAGGCCGCGGGCGGAACGAACGTCGCCACAGTGGAACACGGTCCGCGCCCGGTCGACGAGCGCGCGCGCCTCGACCGCGTCGACGGTGATCTCCTCGGCGGGCAGCCGGTATCCGCCCGGCACCGCGGCCACGGGCAGCCCGAGACGACGAACCCGGGACACGAGCGCCTGGACGGCGCCTGTCGCGTCGTCGGGTGGCGCGCCGTCCCAGACGGCGTCCACGAGCAGGTTCACGGAGACCGCCCGCCCACGCGCGTCGACGAGCGCGCGGAGCACCGCCACGAGCCGTTCACCCCGAACGGGTCGGCCGTCGACGGCGAGTGGGCCGAGGGTCGCGATGTGCACGGACCCAGCATCCCTCACGCGCACACGGGCCCGACGACCACCGGGTAGGCCCGGCTGTCCACGGGACCGCGACCGGCTTGACAGGCCACGTTGAGGTTAGGTTAGCCTAACCTCATGCAGAACGAGTTGGCGTCGGCCAACGGGGATCGCAGCCTGTCCGGCGTCGACCTCCGTCTGGGCTACCACGGTGTGCCGGTGGTGCACGGTGCCGTGATCAACCTCCGCGCGGGCGCCGTGACCGCACTGGTGGGGCCCAACGGCAGCGGCAAGTCCACGCTGCTGCGGGCGCTGGCCCGGCTGCACCCGATCGAGGCCGGAATCGTGCACCTCGCCGACGGCGTCACGGCCGCCAGCCTCCCGGCCCGGGAGTTCGCTCGTCGGGTCACCCTGCTGGCCCAGAGCAGGCCGGTGCCCAGCGGTGTCACCGTCCGCGACGTCGTCGGCTACGGCCGCCACCCCTACCGGGGGCGCTGGCGGGCGGAGGACCCGCACGGTCCCGTCGCGATCGCCCGCGCCATGGACGTCACAGGCGTCGCGACGATGGCCGATCGCCCCGTGGACGAACTCTCCGGAGGCGAGTTGCAGCGCGTGTGGCTGGCCACCTGCCTGGCCCAGGACACCCCGGTGCTGCTTCTCGACGAGCCCACCACGTTCCTCGACCTGCGTTACCAGGTGGAGATCCTCGACCTGGTCCGGGACCTCGCGAACGACCACGACGTCGCCGTCGGCGTCGTGCTGCACGACCTCAACCAGGCAGCCGCCGTGGCGGACGAGATCGTCCTGTTGCACCAGGGCCGGGTGCGCGCCACCGGCACCCCGGCCACGGTCTTCACCGAGGACGCCCTCACCGAGACCTACGGGATCCGCATCGAGGTGACCACCGATCCGGTCAGCGGACTGGTCACCACCCGCCCGGTCGGGCGGCACCCGATCCGCGCCCTGGTCTGAACACCCCTCATCCACAGCAGAGAAAAGACCGTCATGACCCGTACCCGTTTCACCGCCCTCCTCGCCGTCGTGGCCGCGCTGACGCTCGGCGCCTGCGGCACCACCGAGAAGGCCGCGGCCCCCGACACCTCCTCCTCGGCGGCCGGCGGCCCGGTCACCCTCACCGACAGCCGCGGCAAGGAGATCACCCTCAAGGCCCCGGCGACCAAGGTCGTCGGGCTGGAGTGGGGTGAGGTCGAGATGCTGGTCAGCCTCGGCGTCATGCCCGTCGGCGTCGCCGACCCGAAGGGGTACGGCACCTGGGTCACCGCCGCGAAGCTCGACCCGAGCGTCAAGGACGTCGGCACCCGCGGTGAGCCCAGCGTCGACTCGATCGTCGCCCTCCAACCCGACCTCATCGTGATGGAGGACGACCGGGGCGCCAACCTGATCAGTCAGCTGGAGAAGTACGCCCCGGTCGTGGTCGCCAAGGGCAGTGACGCCGCCGACAACCTCGGCCGGATGCGCACCGACCTCACCATGATCGCCAAGGCCGTCGGCAAGACCACCGCGGCGGAGAAGCTGCTCACCGACTTCGACGCGGCCATCGCCGACGGCAAGAAGAAGATCGCCGACGCGGGCGCCGCCGGCCGGCCGTTCGCCATCGCCGACGGCTGGAAGGAGGGCAGCACCGTCAGCATCCGGATGTTCGGCAAGGGCGCGCTCGTCTCCCAGATCGGCATCCAGCTCGGTCTCACCAACGCGTGGACCGGCAAGACCGACGAGGTGTGGGGCCTCGGCCAGACCGATGTCGAGGGCATGACGGTGCTCAAGGACCCCAACCTGCGCTTCTTCTACAGCGCCTCCGACGGCGACGACGTGTTCGCCAACGGTCTCGCCGGCAACGCCATCTGGAAGGCGCTGCCCTTCGTCCGGCAGGGCAACCTGCACAAGATGCCCAACGGCATCTGGACCTTCGGCGGACCGCTGTCCGGCAAGCAGTACATCGACGAACTCGTCAAGACGTACGCGGTGTGAGCGTGCTCAGCGCACCCCCACGTCCGGAGCCGGCCACCCGGCCGGCTCCGGACGGACGCCCGGCCGCGCCCCGCGTCGCCGTCGTCTTCGTCGCCGCGACCCTGCTGCTGCTCGTGGTCGGCGCGGTGCACCTCACCCAGGGCACCTCGAACGTCGGCGCCCTGGACCTGCTGCGGCTCGTGACCGGCACCGACGACGAGGCGGCCCGCGTCCTGATCGCCGCCCGGCTGCCCCGACTGCTCGCGGGGCTGGCCATCGGCGTCGCGCTCGGGTTCGCCGGAGCCGCCCTGCAGTCGATCGCCCGCAATCCACTCGCCTCGCCCGACACCCTCGCGGTCAACGCCGGCGCACACCTGGCGATCGTCTCGGTGGCCGCGTTCGGCGTCTCGCTGCCCGCGCTGCCCGCCGGCGGCCTCGCCTTCTGCGGAGGATTGGCCGCCGCCGGCCTGGTGATGGCGATGTCCTCCGGCGGGCAGGCCGGCACCACCCGGCTCATCCTCGCCGGCTCGGCCACCGCCCTGGCGCTCGGGTCGGTGACCACCCTGCTGCTGCTCCTGTTCGAGCAGGCCACCATCGGCCTGTTCGCGTGGGGCAACGGCTCGCTGGTGCAGAGCGACCTGACCGCGCTGACCCAACTGGCCCCGGTGATCGTCGGCACCATCGTCGTGCTGATGCTGCTCGGGCACCGCCTCGACATCCTCGCCCTCGGCGACGACACCGCCACCGTGCTCGGGCTCGACGTGCGGCGTACCCGGCTCACCGTCATGGTCCTCGCCGTGCTGCTGTCCGCCGCGGCCGTCACCCTCACCGGTCCGGTCGGCTTCGTCGGCCTGTGCGCCCCGGTGATCGTCCGGCTGCTCGCCCCCGTGGTTCCGGGGGTGCACCGGCACCGCATCCTGCTGCCGCTGTCCGGCATCGCCGGCGTCATCATCGTGCTCGGCTCCGACGTGCTGCTGCGCGCCGTCATGGGCGGGCAGGCCGGAGTCGACATCCCCACCGGCGTCGTCACCACCCTGTTCGGCGCGGCGATCCTCATCTGGCTGGCCCGCCGACACCGCGACGCGGGCCCCACCCGCCGCCCACCCGGCGGGCACGCGGCCGTCCGCTCCGCCGCCTTCCACCGCGGCGTCGTCGCCGTCGCCGCGGTGGTGACCGTCTCCGCCGTGACGGTCGGCATGCTGGCCGGTGACACCTGGGTGCTGCTCGGTGACGTCGTCAACTGGGTCAACGGCAGCACCGGGCCGGCGTACACCTTCGTGCTGGACCAGCGGTGGCCGCGCGTCGCCGCGGCGGTCCTGGCCGGCGCGGCGCTCGCGGTGGCCGGCACCACCGTGCAGGCCGTCTGCCGCAACCCGCTTGCCGAACCGGGCATCCTCGGCATCACCGCCGGCGCCGGACTGGGGGCCATCTCCCTGCTCACCTTCGTGCCGCTGGCCGGGGTGTGGGCCGTCTCGGGCGTCGCCGGGCTCGGCGCGATGCTGGCGTTCGCCCTGGTCTACGGCCTGGCCTGGCGCGGCGGGCTGAGCTCCGACCGGCTGGTGCTGATCGGGTTCGGCGCCTGGCAGGGCGGGATGGCGGTCATCACCTACCTGGTCGTCGCCTTCGACCCGTGGAACACCGGGAAGGCGTTGACCTGGCTGTCCGGCTCCACCTACGGCCGGATGCCCACCCAGGTGCTGCCGGTGCTGATCGCCCTGCTGGTGCTCACCCCGGCCGTGGTCGCCGCCCGCCGCGAACTCGACCTGCTCGCGCTGGACGACGACACCCCCCGGGTGCTGGGCGTCCGGCTGGAACGCACCCGGCTGGTCGCGCTCGGCGCGGCGGCGCTGCTCACCTCCACCGCGGTCTCGGCCGTCGGGGTCATCGGCTTCGTCGGCCTGGTCGCCCCGCACGCCGCGCGGGCGCTCGTCGGCGGGCGGCACTCCCGGGTGCTTCCGGTGGCCGCCCTGCTCGGCGCGGCGCTGGTCAGCGTCGCCGACACCCTCGGCCGGACGGTCATCGCTCCGGCCCAGGTCCCCGCCGGCCTGGTCACCGCCATGATCGGCGCCCCGTACTTCGTCTGGCTGCTGTGGCGCTCCCGTGCCGTGGCGAACAACCCCCGGTAGATGCCGGCCCGAACCCGGAGAGGCACCATGACCCAGACCCTGCCCATCGCGCCCTGGCGCGTGTTCGCCGTCAGCGTCCGCGCGGTACGCCGACTCAGCCCGTCCTTCACCCGGGTGACCTTCACCGGGGCGGACCTCGACCGGTTCGCGGACAACGGTTACGACCAGCGGATCAAACTGGCGCTGCCGCTGCCCGGTCAGCGCCGGGCGAGCCTGCCGGACGGCGCGGACTGGTACGCCACCTGGCGGGCCCTGCCGGACCACCTGCGCAACCCGATCCGTACCTACACCGTGCGGGCGGTCCGACCGCACCTGGCCGAGGTCGACGTCGATCTGGTGCTGCACGGCGACAGTGGCCCGGCGACGCGCTGGGCTCGGCGGGCCAGCGTCGGCGACGAGATCGCCCTGGTCGGGCCGGACGCCGGCTTCGACGGCAACCACGGCGGGGTCGAGTTTCGACAGTCGACCGGCGGCGCCCTGCTGCTGGCCGGGGACGAGACCGCGGTGCCGGCGATCAGCGGCATCTGCGAGCGGCTGCCCCTCGACGCCCGGGGCACCGTCGTGCTGGAGGTGCCCGACGCCGCCGACGTGTTGCCGCTGGTGACGCCCCCCGGTGTCGAGGTGCGCTGGCTGGCCCGGGGCGCCGACGGGTACGGCAGCCGGTTGGTGCCCGCCGTCATCGCGGCGGCCGGGGAGCTGCTGGCCCCCGGCGCGTCGGCGGCCGCCCAGCCTGTGCCGGACGTGAACCTGGACACCGAGATCCTCTGGGAGGTGCCCGAGGAGGTGGCCTCGGCGCCGCTCTACGCGTGGCTGGCCGGGGAGGCGGGCGTGATTCGTCACCTGCGCCGGCACCTGGTCGCCGAGCGGGGTCTGGACCGGCGGGCGGTGGCCTTCATGGGCTACTGGCGGCTCGGTCACGTCGACGCGGACTGACCGCGCCGCGAGGCGCACCACGCCGGGCAGCGAGGCGCACCACGCCGGGCAGCCGCGAGGTGCGTCGAAGGCCGCAAGGCGCGTACCGTTTCGGGTCGGACTTGGGGCGGACCGGCTGAAGCCGGCACGGGATACGGGACGAGACACAGACGCATGACGGTGGACAACATTACCGAAAACGGTCAAGAGGGCATTGACCGAAGCCGGCTGGAGGCCTGCCTCAGCGTCTTCGAGGCGTTGGAGGAGCTGCCCTCCGACCATCCGGACGTGGTGCGGGTGCAGCGGGCCACCGCCCGGCTCTACAAGGTGATCAAGCAGCGGCGGCGGGAGGAGCGGCGCGACGCCATCCTCGCCGCCGACCGCGCGGTGACGGAGGCCACCGCCACCGGCGCCCCGGGACGGATCGACGACGAGACCCAGGGCATCCCGCTCGCGTCCTCCGCTGCGGGCGAGACTGCGGGTTTCCTGCACAACGCCCGCGGCTGCTACGTGTGCAAGCAGCGCTACCGCGAGGTGGACGCCTTCTACCACCAGCTCTGCCCGTCCTGCGCCGCGCTCAACCGGGAGCGCCGCGACGCCCGTACCGACCTGACCGGCCGGCGCGCGTTGCTCACCGGCGGCCGGGCGAAGATCGGCATGTACATCGCGCTGCGGCTGCTGCGCGACGGCGCGCACACGACGGTGACCACCCGGTTCCCGCACGACGCGGTACGCCGGTTCGCCGCCATGCCCGACAGCGGGGACTGGCTGCACCGTCTGCGCATCGTCGGCATCGACCTGCGCGACCCCGCCCAGGTGATCGCCCTCGCCGACGACGTCAGCAGCCAGGGTCCCCTCGACATCCTGATCAACAACGCGGCGCAGACCGTCCGCCGGTCCCCCGGGGCGTACGCGCAGCTCATCGCCGCCGAGGCCGCGGCCCTGCCGGACGGCCCGCTGCCGGAGCTGATCACGTTCGCCAAGCCGGACGCTCCGGGCGGCCCGGTGGGCAGCCTGACCGCCGGGCCACAGTCGACGGCGCTCACCCCGCACGCGCTCACCGCGCTGGCACTCACCAGCGGCTCCGCCTCGCCGGAGCGGATCGCCGCGTCCACGGCCATCGACGCCGGGGGTCTCGTGCCCGACCTCGACTCGGTCAACAGCTGGGTCCAGCGGGTGCAGGAGGTGGACCCGGTGGAGCTGCTCGAAGTGCAACTGTGCAACGTCACCGCGCCGTTCGTGCTGGTCAGTCGGCTCCGACCGGCGATGGCCGCCGCGTCGGCCCGGCGCAAGTACGTGGTGAACGTGTCGGCGATGGAGGGCCAGTTCGGCCGCGGCTACAAGGGGCCGGGGCACCCGCACACCAACATGGCCAAGGCCGCGCTGAACATGCTGACCCGGACCAGCGCGCAGGAGATGCTGACCGACGGCATCCTGATGACAAGCGTCGACACCGGCTGGATCACCGACGAACGCCCGCACCCGACGAAGATGCGGCTGGCCGACGAGGGCTTCCACGCCCCGTTGGACCTGGTGGACGGCGCGGCCCGGGTGTACGACCCGATCGTCCGTGGCGAGTTGGGCGAGGACCTGTACGGCTGTTTCCTGAAGGACTACGCGCCCTGCGCCTGGTGACCGCCGGGTGCGACAAGAAGGAGAATCATGACAGCCGATCGTGAATCGTGGCCGACGCTCGACGAGCTGCTCCGCGAGGAGGCCGAGCTGGAGCTCGCGGGCCTGTCCGAGACCGACGCGTACGACCTGGGGCAGCTCGCCGTCGCCGCCGCCCGGGAACAGCGGTTGCCGGTCTCGGTGGGGGTGTGGCGGGCCGGCCGCCAGCTGTTCCACTGTGGCCTGCCCGGGTCGACGGCGGACAACGACGGGTGGTTGCGCCGCAAGGGCCGGGTGGTGATGCGGTTCGAGCACTCGTCGCTCTACCTGGCGCGGTTGTGTCAGGACAAGCAGGTGACGTTGACCGAGAAGTTCGGCCTGCCGGCCTCCCGGTACGCGGCGGCCGGCGGTGCGGTGCCGCTGCGCGTACGCGGCACCGGCGTGGTGGGCTGGTTCGGCGTGTCCGGGCTTCCCCAGCTGGAGGACCACCGGTTCGTCGTCGACATCCTGCGCAAGCTGCCCCGCTAGGGCGGTCGCTGGTCAGCGTGCGCGCTGGTTGGCCCGTAGTGCGCCGAGGAGCACGCCGGGCCGGGCCAGCGTCAGTGGGTGTTCCCGCATGGAGACGACCTGGTTGAACCGTCGGGCGATCGCCACGTCGGTGACGGTCGCGGTGATGATCTGCCGGCTGGCCCAGCTGGTGATCCGGTGCCCGCGCGGGTAGGGCCCGTCGACGTGGGGCAGCGCAAGGTCGGCCGAGGTCGACGTCGACCACGCGGCGTCGACCACGACCTTCTGCAACGCGAGGTACTCCCGGGCGGCGGCGGTCAGATCCGGGCGACCGCGCAGGTACGTCGCCAGGCAGGCCGCGTGCAGGGCGGCCGCCGTCATGCCCTGCCCGTACACCGGGTTGAACGAGGCGACGGCGTCGCCCACGCTGACGAGCCCGCCCGGGAAGCACCGCAGCGCGGAGAATTCGCGCCGTCGACTGTCGGCGTGGTGGTAGGTCTGGACGTCGCCGATCATCTCCTGGTCGGCGACGTCGCCGAACTCGGGTGGAAACTGCTCCCGCAGCCGGCGGACGAAATCCGGTGCCGTGGCGCCGGGGCGGTTGTCCCCGTAGCCGGCCATCATGGCCATCCACCGACCGTCCTCGATGGCGAAGAACGCGGCACCGGCGACGTCCGAGGCCGTCCTCGGGGTGTTCAGCGCCAGGGCGACGGTCGAGGCCGGGGTCGTCGGCGGGCGGCGGAACAGGGCCGTCGCGTAGTTGAGGTGCACGGTCATCCGCCGGGTGGCCGGCCGCTCCCAGCCGGCCTGCTCCAGCCAGGCCGACAGCTTGCTCGACCGTCCCATGGCGTCCACCACGAGGTCACCGCTCTCCACGCCGGGCACCCCTGCGACGTCGCAACGGACCCCGGTGACCACGGTGCCGTCGAACACGAGGCCCGTGGCACGGGCGGTGACCGTCTTGACGTTCGGCAGTCGCAGCACCTGTTGCCGGATCAGTCCCTCCAGGAGCGGCCGGCTGCCGGCCAGGCTGTCGGCGTCGTCGGGGACGACGACCCGCAGGCGACCGTCGAGGTAGTTGCGCCGGGACGCGGGCGGCGCCTCGACCGCCCCGCGGGCCAGGGCCTCCTCGCGGAAGCCCGGAAACAGTCGCTCGAACTGGAGGAAGCCGCCGGGCAGCAGCGCGTGCAGCTGCGTCCCCTGGGGTACGCCCGGACGCGCGCCGTTCACCTGCGGGTCGTCCCGGTCGATGATGACGACGCTGTCGGCGTAGTCGGAGAGCACGCGGGCGGCCAGCAGGCCGGCGACACTGCCGCCGACCACGACTGCCGTGCCCAGCACCGGGGACGGCTGATCGGGGGGCCGCACCGCGGTCAGCTCGGCGAAGATCCGGGCGCGGGAGAGGGACATCGAGCTCTCCAAGGGGATGGATGGATGGATGGTCGGTCGTGGTGACGACCGATCGTTGCACAACCACCGCACATTTACCGAACGTGTCCGCATGGTGACCATCTGTTGTCCGGTGGCATGGCGTGACCGAGGTTGGAGGGCTCGGTTGGCGGACGTCGATGTCAACTGTCACGATTCCCGGCATGCCCATCGCGCGTCGTACTCTGCTCGGGGCCGGTCTGGCCGTCGCGACCTCCGCCCTCGCCGGCTGCGGTGACGACGGCGCGCCGAAGCCCGGTCCGGGCGATCCCGGCGGCGCGGTGACCGCGACGGACGCCGCCGGAAACCGGGTGGGCTTCGGCTCGGCCGGTGACGCCACCGCCCCGTCCGGCTCGCCGAGCGCCGCCGCGTCGCCGAGTGGCGGTGCCGTGCCAGCCGGCCAGGCCCGGTACGCGCAGGGCGTGACGGCACTGCTCCGCAAGCACCTCCCCGCCACACCGCAGACCGTGGCGCACAAGGGCTTCCCCGGTGCGGTCGCCGTCGTCCTGGTCGACGGGAAGACGACAGTGCACACCGCCGTCGGGGAGGCGCTGCGCTACGGGTCGGGTCCGAAGCTCCTCGCGGCGAACAAGCGGGTCGCGATGCGTCCGGACTCCATCTTCGACCTCGCCTCGGTGACGAAGGTCTACACGGCCATCCTGCTGCTCCAGCAGGTCGACAAGGGCCGCGTCGACCTGGGCGCGCCGGTCCGCGACTACCTGCCGGGCTTCACCGGGGCCGGCACCGAACGCGTCACCGTCGAGATGCTGCTGACCCACACCAGCGGCCTGCCGGTCGGCGCCAAGGTCACCGGCCTTGCCGACAGTGCGGCCCGCTGGAACGCCGTGCTCAGCACCGGGTTGGTCGCCGGCGCGGTGCCCGGTGACACGTTCCGCTATTCCAGCGTGGGGCTCATGGTCGCCGGCAGGATCGTCGAGAAGGTCACCGGTCAGCGGCTCGACCAGGCGCTCAAGGGCAACCTCACCGGCCCGCTGGGCCTGCGGGACACCGGCTTCAACCCCAACACCTGGTTGTCGGGCACCGCGAAGGCCGGCCGGCTCGTGGCCACCGACGCCCGCTCGTCGCGGGGCCTGCTCCGGGGCACCGTCCACGACGACGTCGCCAACCACCTCGGCGGCATCGCCGGTCACGCCGGCATCTTCGCGACCGCCACCGATCTCGCGGTCATCGGCCAACTGCTCCTCAACGGGGGCACCCACCAGGGCAAGCGGATCCTCGCCGCGGCGACCGTGCGCCGGATGCTCACCAACCAGAACGCCGGGAAACCCGCCGTCGACCCGGAGCGACCCAACCGGACCGCCGCGCACGGCCTCGGCGTCGTCCTCAACCAGAGCTGGTTCATGGGCCGGCTCGCCTCGTCCCGGACCTTCGGCCACACCGGCTTCGCCGGCCCCTCGCTCCTGGTCGACCCCAACCGCAAACTCGTCCTCGCCCTGCTCACCAACCGCGCGCACCCCAACTGGAGTTGGTCCAATCCGGATCCGGTCCGGGCCGCGGTCGGCGACCTGCTCGCCAGAGAGGTCAACTGACCACGGGCGGAAGGTATGGACCGCCGAACCTCACCCTGACACGATACTTGCGCTAGCAGTGCAAATACTTCGTCTCGTACGGTGGAGGACCGATGCACACGTCTCGCCGGAGATTGCTCGCCACGGTGGCCGGGGTCACGCTCGCCGCCAGCCTGTCCGTCGCCCCCGTCCCGCGCGCCGCCGAGGCCGCGCCCCCGCCGGCGTACCGTCCGGTGATCTTCGTGCACGGCAGCGCCGGGTCGGCCGCGCAGTTCCAGTCCCAGGCCAAACGTCTGACCAGCAACGGCTACCCGATCGACATCATCGAGGCCCACGAGTACGACTCACCGAACATCGCCACGATCCTGCCCCAGGTGTACGCGGGTCTCGACGCACGGATCTCCCGCCTGCTGGCCGTGACCGGCGCGGATCAGGTCGACCTGCTCGCGCACTCCCTGGGCACCTTCGTCATGCAGGGCTACCTCACCAGCTCACCGGCGCGCGCCGCCCGGGTGGCGCACTACGTCAACCTGGACGGTCGCACCGCGACGACCCCGCCCGGCGGGGTGCCCACCCTCGCGATCTGGGGTGAGGGCGAACCGGCCCGCGCCATCGTCGGCGCGACGAACGTGCACCTCCCCGACCAGTCGCACACCCAGACCGTGTCGTCGCCGGAGTCGTTCGACGAGATCTTCCGATTTCTGCGTGGTCGCCCGCCGCACACGACGCGGATCGTGCCGCAACTCTTCGGCACCGCCCGGGTGTCCGGCCGCGCGGTGCTCTTCCCGAGCAACGTGGGCGTCACGGACGCGACCCTGGAGGTCTACCCGGTCAACCCGCTGACCGGCGGTCGGCTGTCGCAGCGGCCCGCGCATCGGTTACCCCTCAGCGGCGACGGCTCGTTCGGTCCCGTCCCGGTCCTCGCCACGGCCCGCCACGAGTTCGCGATCGTGCGCCCGGGGGCGGCGACGCACCACTTCTACCTCCAGCCGTTCCGCCGCTCGGACTCGTTCCTGCGCCTGACGACGAGCGTGCCGGGCGAGGGCCTCAGCGCCCTCGTCGACACCAGCGACCGGCACACCGCGCTGACGATCCAGCGCCAGAAGGAGTGGTGGGGTGACCAGGGCGACGCCGGTGACCGCCTGTGGATCAACGGCAGGGACGTCCTGAACGCGGCGAACACGCCACGTGTCAAGAGGACGATCGCCATCTTCGCCTTCGACGACCACAGCGACGGTGTGACCGACCTGACCGCTCCGCTGCCGGAGTTCTTCAGCCAGACGTTCATCACCGGCGTGGACGTGTTCATCCCGGCCGCCCCGGCGCACCTCGGCCTCGTCCGGATCACCGTGGGTCAACGCGGCGGCGGTCACGAGGTGGTCAACGTGCCCAACTGGAGGTCGAGCGCCCATCGGGTGACGGTGAACGTCGACGACTTCTGAACCGCCGAGGGTGCCCGGCCACCTCAGACGGTGGCCGGGACCCGCTCGCGCGTCCGCCGGCCGACGGCGAAGCTGACCAGCCCCAGGACCAACCCGAGGACCGCGAGGACCGCGCCCACCCGGGCGGGCGCGAGGTAACCGAGGCCGGCGGCGATGGCGACGCTGCCCAGCGCGGCGCCCAGGCTGTTGGCGATGTTCATGGCCGACTGGTTGACCGCCGCACCCATCAGCTGCGCTCCCGGTGCGACGGTGATCAGGCGCGCCTGCAGGACCGGACCGAGGTAGAGGCTCGTCGCACCGACCAGGAACGCGCCCACGAACAGGCCGACCCGGTTCGACGCCACGAGGCTGAACGCGGCGATGCTCACGATCATCGCGACGAAGCCGATGATCATGCTGCGCCGCAGGTCGCGGTCCGCGAACCACCCACCGAGGGCATTGCCGACGGTCATGCCGAGACCCACCGCGACCAGCGCCCACGGCACCGTCGCGGCGGAGAGCCCGGCGACGTCGGTGGTGACCGGTGCGATGTAGCTGTCCACCGCGAAGAACCCGGCGAACCCGACCGCGCCCGTGGCGGCGACCAGCCAGACCTGCGAGGTGCGCAGCGACCGCAACTCGGCGGCCGGCGAGCCGTCGACCGCCGCGGCGACCTCCGGGACGACCGCCAGCACCGCCAGCAGGGTGAGCACGAAGACACCGGCGATGACCAGGTACGCGACGCGCCAGCTGGTCGCCTGCCCGAGCCGCGTGATGAGGGGTACGCCGATCACGTTGCTCACGGTCAGGCCGCTGAGCACGGTGGCGAAGCCCCGGGCCTCGTTACCGGGGCCCATCAGTGACGCGGCGAGCAGGCCGGCCGCGCCGAAGTACGCGCCGTGCGGCAGCGCCGCCGCGAACCGCGCCACCAGCACCAGGTCGAAGGTGGGGGCGAGCGCGGAACCGACAGTGCCGACGGCGAAGAGGACGAGCAGCCCGAGCACGAGCCTCTTGCGGGGCAGGCGTGCGCTCAACGCGGCGATCAGGGGCGCGCCCACGACCACGCCGAGCGCGTACGCGGTGATCATCCAACCCGCTCGGGCGACCGCCCCGGACGACGACTGGGCGTACTCCTGCGGAAGCAGACCGCGCGCGATGTCGGGCAGCAGGCCCATGGCCACGAACTCGGTCAGGCCGATCGCGACGCCACCCAGTGCCAGGGCGACAAGCGCCGCCACCCGTCGACCTCTGCTCAACTCGATCACCGAGAAAATTTAGCAACAGCGTTGCGTAATAGGGTGTCGAGATGACTCGCATCACTGCGGACGTCAGGTTCCTGCGCGGCTACAACCAGGCACTGGTGCTGGGCGTGGCTCGTACCGCGCGACACTTCGAGCGCTCGACAGTGGTCCAGGCCACCGGCCTGACCCCCCAGGCGGTCTCCAAGGTCATCGCCCGCCTCAGCGCCGACGGCCTGATCCGTCCCACCGGTGCCCGCCGGCCGGGAGTCGGCAAACCCGCCGTCGTCTACGAACTCGTCCCCGACAGCCGGTACGCGATCGGCGCCCACGTCGCCCGGCGCACGCTGCGGCTGGTCCTGGTCGACCTCGCCGGCACCGTGCGTTCCTCGGCGGTCGGCCCGCTGCCCGGCGACTTCACCCCGCCGCACCTGCTCGACGCCCTGCACGCCGGCATCGACACGATGATCGGCAGCACCGACGTCCGGAACCGACTCACCGGCGTGGGCATCGGCATGATCGGCCCACTGGACCACGCCCACGGCCTGGTTCGCGGCGCCCACGGCCTGCGGCACTGGCACGACGTACCGCTGCGGGAGATCGCCGAGAAGCACCTGGACCTACCCGTCCACCTCGACAAGGACGTCACCGCGGGGATCACGGCCGAAGCCTGGCGACACGGCGCGACGTTCGGCGACGCGGCGCTCATCATGATCGAGTCTGGGATCGGCGGGGGCTTCTGGCTGGGCGGCGCGGCCCACCGGGGCGCGCACACCAACGCGGGAGAGTTCGGCCACACGGTCGTCGACCTGGACGGTCCCCGCTGCGTCTGCGGCCGGCACGGCTGCCTGGAGATCGTGCACCGCCACGCCACCGAGGCCGGCGACCTGGCACGTGCCGCCCGCGTCGTGGCCGTGGGCGTCGTCAACCTGCTCCAGACCCTCGACCTCGCCCACGTGGTGCTGGCGGGCGCGGATCTCCTCCGGCACCCGGAGACCTATCTCGCGGCCGTCACCGAGGCCGTCCAGGCGGACGCGCGACGCGTGGACTGGCTCCGCACCCGGGTGACCCTGTCCAGTCTCGGCGCGGACGCCATCGCCGCGGGCGCCGCCATGCAGGTCCTCGACCAGCACTACGGCATCCCCGAGCTGGCCCAGACCTGAGCGTGCCACGGCACCCCGCGACTGCTGCCGGTTACTCAGTGGTGCACCGTCGCGGACACGAGGGTGTCGACCTCCGTCCGGGTGCAGCCACTCGCCGGGCTCTCGCTGAGGGTGATGACCGCGTCGAGCCGGTCCCTGACCTGCCGGAGCTGGGCGATCTGCTGATCGATGCGGTCGCGTTCGGCACGCAGCATGGCCCGGGACTCCGGGGTGTTGACGTTCGCGTCGACGCAGGGCAGCAGGTCCAGGATGGTACGGCTGGCCAGGCCGGCGGCGTACAGCGTCTGGATCAGGTGGACCCGGTCGACCGCGCCGTGCAGGTAGTGACGTTGGCCGCCGCCGCTCCGTGCGGCCGTCAGGAGCCCCTGCTCCTCGTAGTAGCGCAGCGCTCGCACGGACACCCCGGTCTGCGCGGCCAGCTCACCGATGCGCATGGCCCCTCCCCCGGCCGGTGACACCAGTCACACAACCTTGTCTCTGACGTCAGCGTCAGGTTTTAGCGTAGCTCGCGTACCGCTCGTCGTTGAACCTGCCAGGAGGCACCCATCATGAAGATCACCGGTTCGATCGCGCTGGTCACCGGCGCCAACCGTGGCATCGGTCGACACTTCGCCCGACAGTTGCTGGAGCGTGGGGCGACCAAGGTCTACGCCACGGCCCGCAACCCGGAGCGGATCGACATTCCCGGCGTCGAGACCCTCCGCTTGGACATCACCGATCCGCGATCCGTCGAGGCGGCGGCAACCATCGCGTCCGACGTGAGCCTATTGATCAACAACGCTGGGATCTCCACCTACACGAACCTGGTCACCGGCGACCTGGGCAAGATCCGAGCCGAGCTGGACACCCACTTCTACGGCACCCTGAGGATGGTGCGGGCGTTCGCGCCGGTGCTCGGCGCCAACGGTGGCGGAGGGATCCTCAACGTCCTGTCGGCGCTGTCCTGGTTCTCCTACGACGGGGCCAACGCCTACGCCGCGGCGAAGGCAGCCGAATGGAGCCTCACCAACGGAATTCGGCTGGAACTGGCGAGCCAGGGCACCCTCGTGACCGGCCTGCACCTGGGTATGGCGGACACCGACCTGACGGCCAGCTACGACGGCGACAAGATGGACCCCGCCGACGTCGTACGCGTCGCCCTGGACGGCATCGAGGCCGATCGGATCGAAGTCCTCGCCGACGAGTGGAGCGCGTACGTCAAGGCGTCCCTGGCCAACGACCCGAGCGCCTTCTACCAGCCCGCCGGGCAGTCGTAGCCCACACCAGAGCGGCCT
Organism: Micromonospora sp. NPDC048839; assembly: GCF_040649915.1. NCBI lineage: Bacteria > Bacillati > Actinomycetota > Actinomycetes > Micromonosporales > Micromonosporaceae > Micromonospora > Micromonospora sp. NPDC048839. Next base: position 453,582 of record NZ_JBEZGL010000004.1, on the reverse strand, counting down.
GCCGAGTGTCCGCGCAGTCGCCGATTACAGTTTTTCGAGAAGAATCAGGGAAATGAGATTGATCCGACAGCCCGGCCGTCGCGCAAAGCGGATCGGGCAATCGCGGAACGATATTTAAGCGAGAATTAATCGTCGCGGTGGGAAGCGGTTCGAGGGTGCGCTCGTATTCTGCGTTCTCGGAAGAAAGGTGCACCCCCGTTGATTAATCTGCGACCCACCATTGGACGGCGCCGCTCCGTCACGGCCGTGTTGCTGCTGAGCGTGGCGCTCGCCGGCGGATGCAAGGAGGCTCCGGGTACCCCCGGTGCGTCCACCCCGTCGAGCGACACCGGCATCGGCTCGTCCGGCCCGGGGGCACCGACGTCCGGTGTCCCCGGCGACGCCTCTGCCACGGCGAGCCCGTCGGGCACACCGAGCACACCGAGCGCCTCGGCGACCACGTCCACCTCGGCGAAGCCCGTGATCCCGCCGACAAGCGCCGCCCCGCCGACGGTGGCCGGTGGCTGGATCACCATCGACCCCGCCGCGCAGGCCGCCGCGACGAGTGCGTTCTTCGCGCGCAAGCCCAAGCCGGTGACCGGCAACCCCGTCAAGGTGCCCGAGTTCAACGTCGGCTGCAAGACCAGCCACCACAACAGCGACGACCCGATCGTGCTGCCGAAGCTGGTCGGCGGATCGCACAACCACACCTTCTGGGGCAACACGTCGACCGACGCCAACTCGACCGCCGAGTCGCTGCGGGCGTCGAAGGCGACCACGTGCAACTCGCCGGACGACCAGTCCGCCTACTGGGTGCCCACCATGTACCAGAACGGCAAGGTCGTGGACCCGACGGAGGTGACCGTCTACTACGGATCACGTCTCAAGGACCCGAGCAGGACCCAGCCCTTCCCGTTCGGCCTACGAATGATCACCGGTAACGCCAAGAATCAGGTCGACACCCCGGACAAGCAGGGCAACCACTTCTGGTGCGCCGGCATCGGCGGCGAGATCGGCCGCAGCGCCGACAAGACCTTCCCGGTCTGCGCCAAGACCGCGAACATCGTCCGGCAGATCACCTTCCCGGACTGCTGGGACGGCAAGCACCTGGACAGCCCCGACCACAAGGCGCACATGGCCAACGGTGACCACACCGGGGCCTGCCCGACGAGCCACCCGGTGCCGGTCCCCTCGGTGTCGTTCGTGATCTCGTACCCGTTGAGCGCGAACACGGACGGCATCACCCTCGCGTCCGGCACGTCGTTCTCCATGCACGCGGACTTCTTCAACGCCTGGAAGGACGAGGCGCTCGCCGCACGGGTGCGCAACTGCCTCGACCAGGGCGTGAAGTGCAACTCGGCAGGCAACTTCTGAGCGACGAGGCCCGACGAGGCTGACGGGGCGCGCGGCGGCTGGCCCGCCGTACTCGTGAGCGGTATACCGCAGAGGAATATTCATACCTCTGTGGTATACCGCTCACTACCGCATCCGCCCCGACGGCCCGGCCAGGGTGCGGACCTACTCCCCTAGAGCCTCGCGGCGCCCGCCGCGGTGGCCTCCCGCACCGCCGAGGTACGACGAAGCTCAGCCCGCTCGTCACCAGCCTCCTCGCGGTCCGGAGCGGCGACCCGGGCCGCCCGGTTGGTGGCCGCCGCCGCCTGGTCACCGGTCACGCCGCCGCGGATCCGGTTGTTCGCGGCCACCTGGGCCGCCGGGTCGTTGCCGGTCACCGTCAACTGACCGTTGATGATGTTGTCGTCGACGGTGACACCGCCGGTGGTGCTGGTGACGCTGACGTCCGTGCCCCAGTAGCCGCCGGAGGCGCAACTGTCGAGGGTGCCGTTCGGGCCGAGCTGCACACCACCCAGGTTGCCGGCGAAGGTGGCCCGACCGCGGACCGCGCTGCCGCACACCACACTGCCGGTGGCGCTGTTCAGCACCGAGAGGGTGCCGTCGACGAACGAGTCGTGCACGTCGGTGTAGTAGGTGCCGGTGCTGCTGACGTTGCGCTGCACCTGTGTGCCCCGGTCGAGCCGGACCTCACCCGCGCCGGCGGTGACCGTCCCGACGATCGTCGACTCCTCCACGAACAGGAAGCTGTCGACGGTCGCGGTGCCCTTCGGCCGCACCGTCACGTTGCCGCTGCTGGCGTCCTTGAGGAAGACGCCGTACCCGCCGGCGGCCAACACCACCTGACCGTCGATCGTCGTCTCGGTGGCGTCGAGGTAGCCGTCCGCGGCGACGCGTACCTCACCGCTGACCCGGCCGCCGGCAACCACCAGGTTGGCGCCGGCCGCGACGGTGACGTTGCCGGTGATCGTGGTGCCGGTCAGGGCACAGGACTCGCCGGCCGGCACGAGCAGGTCGTTGGGTACGGTCACGGCACCGCCGGTGCCGATGCAGTGGGTGACCAGGTCGGCGTGTGCGGTAGGCGCCACCGCCAGCACCGAGGCGGCGATGACGGCGCTCACGGTGGCCAGCTTGGCGACGGTACGTCCGGGCATCGTGTTACTCCCTGTCGATGAGATTCGAGGACTCATGCGCCGACGTCCGATCGGGCCGCGGCCCGGACGATGGCGCCCTGCTGTCGCCGGTTGAGCGTGCCGCCGGTCACGAGAGCGGTGGTGACCGCTTCGACGTGCCGGACGAAGTCGGCGTGGCCGGGGTAGTCGGCGTGTTCGTCGATCAGATCGTTGATGGTGCAGCCGTCGCCGGTGTCGACGTTCGCCACTCCGGTGTCGTCACCGTCGATGATCACGGTGGCCCGGGTGTCCGAGGCGGGGCAGCCGTCGCTGCCATCGGCCACCACCGTGAACGTGGTGGACTGCTCGGTGGCGGCGTTCCCCGCGGTGTCGGTCGCCCGGTACCGCAGGGTGTGCGCGCCGACGGTCCGGACGACGACCGGGCTGGCGTACGCGGTCCAGCCACCGCCGTCGAGGGCGTACTCGATCGACGCCACCCCCGAGCCGTCATCGGTGGCGGTGACGGTGACTGTCGCGCCGCCGACGTACGCGCCGTCGTCGTTCCGGTCACCGGCCACCGTGGCGCCGACAGTGGGTGGGGTGGTGTCCTCGGCCTGCGGCTCCACGACGGTGAAGTGTGCCATCTGCTCGGCCGACGTGTTCCCGGCGACGTCGGTCGCCCGGTAGTGCAGCATGTGCATGCCGACCGTGCTCACGACGACCGGGGCCGTGTACGCGGTGAAGGCGCCACCGTCCAGCGCGTACTCGATGGTGGCGACGCCGGACCCGGCATCGGTGGCGGTCAGCGTGACGGTGGCCGTACCGACGTAGTTGCCGTCGCCGTCCTGCTCGCCGGCCGGCGTGGCCGTGACCACCGGCGCGGTGGTGTCCTCCTCGGTCGGCTCGACGATGCGGAACGACACCGAGCCGACCGCGCTGGTGTTGCCGGCCTGGTCGGTGGCCCGGAACTGCACCGAGTGGTCGCCGACCGCGGTCACCGCCACCGGCTGGGTGTACGGCTGGAAGCTGGTGTCGTCGATCTGGTACTCGACGCTGTCCACACCGGAGTCGGCGTCGGTGGCCGTGACGGTCACCGTGGCCGCGCCGAGGTAGTTGCCGTCGCCGTCGCGGTCACCGGAGACGACGGCGTCGACGATCGGCGCCGTGGTGTCGCCGCCGCCTCCGCCGTCGGTGACCACCAGTTCGCCGACCATCTGGCTGTGGCCGGGGATCGAGCAGAAGTAGCGGTACCGGCCCGGGGTCAGGTTCACCGTCGCCTGGTGGCGGCCGTCGTTGGCGTCGAACGGGCTGGCCAGGATGTTGAGCGTGACGTCGTGGTTGTAGCCCTCGCTGCTGGTGTCGAAGGTGAGCGTGTGCGGCATCCCGGTGGTGTTGCCGGTGGCGGCGCTGTTCTCCCAGATGATTGTTGTCGCGCCGGCCACCGCCTGGGCGGGCGCGGACTTGTAGCGGGTGATGTCGTCGTCGGCGGTCCAGGTCAACACCTGGTCCGCGGCGACGCGCGGGGCGGCGGTGGCGGGCGGCGCGGCCAACGGGATCACCGTGAGCAGGAGCGCCGACAGCGCGGCCATGAGTCGTCGGGTCATCGTTTCTCCTAGAGTTCCCGCACGCGGATGTTGCGGAACTCGGCCAGGTCGTTGTCACCGTGGTTCTGCAGACCGATGAAGCCGCGCAGGAACTGCCGCAGGTCGGTCGGCGGATCGCCGGCACGGGAGGACTGCTTGCCCGGCGTGTTGTCGAACTCGTTGATCACCACGCCGTTGCGGATCATCGTGTAGTGCTGGCCGACCACGCGGATCTCGTAGTCGTTCCACACGTTCTTTGGGGTGACGCCGGCCTGGGCGAGCGGCACGGGGTCGAAGTTGTAGACCGAACCGGTCTTCTGCGGCTCACCGGTCTCCCCGTCGTAGATCTGGATCTCGTGTCCGCAGTAGATGGCCATCCAGGCCGGCGAGGTCCGGGCCGACCCGACGGTGCCGCAGCTGCCCTCCGGTCGCTGGTCGAGGGGGGTTCGCAGGTCCGGGAACCGGATGAAGACGCCGGTGTTGGCCCGGCCGGTGCCCGGCGCGATGTCCCGGAACTGCAGCTTCAGCGAGAAGTCGCCCAGTTCCTTGGTGTGCCAGAGCATGCCGAGGCCCCCGCTGGAGCGCAGCGACCCGTCCGGCTGGATGCTGAACGATCCCGTCGGGGCCTGCTGCCAGCCGAGCAGCGACTCGGCGGTGCCGTCGAAGAGCTGCTCGTACCCGGTGTGTCCGGTGCGCCCGATCTCGGACGCGGCGGCCAGCCGGGTCAGCGTGCCGCTCTCGCGGGCGTTGAGCAGACCGTCGTCCTGCAGCGCGCGGGTCACCGTGGTCACGTGGCGGACGAAACTGTTGTGGTCGGCCCAGGTGCTCTCGTCGTCGATCAGGTCGTTGACCGTGCAACCCTGCCCGACCGTGCGGCTGGGCACCCCGGTGTCCGTGTCGCCGAGCCACACGTTCTGCCTGTCGTCCGGCACCGCGCAGCCCACCGTGACCGTGGTCTGCACCGTCGCCGTCTCCCCGTCGGCGTACGTGACGGTGAGCTTCGCGGTGTAGGTGCCGACCCTGGCGTACGTGTGCCGGGGGTTCACCTCGGTGGACGTGGCGCCGTCGCCGAACTCCCACCGGTGGCTGACGCCGCCGGAGCGCGCGCCGTCGAAGGCGATGGTCAGGGGCTTGTTCTGCACGGCCACCGAGGTCGCCGCCGGTGCCGGGGTGGGCGCGCCGCCGGTGTAGGTGATCCGGATCAGCTTCTGGTTGGGGTGCAGGCTGAAGAACCCGCCTCCGTAGTCCAGCAGGTAGAGCGCGCCGTCCGGGCCGAACTTGGCGTCCATCCAGCTCTGCAGCCGGGTGTCGCCGTTACCGCTCGGGATGATGGCGCGCAGCGTCTCGGCGTAGACCGGTGGCGTGGCCGTCGGCACGCCGGCCGGGTCGACGGTCACCGCGACCCGGTTGGCGGCGTTCGACTGGTCGCCGATGAACCACTTCTCGTCCCAGTACGCCGGCCACGCCACCGTGCTGTTCGGGTCGACCCGGTCGCGGTGGTAGGTCGGGCCGGACATGATGGCCTGCCCGCCGCCGCGCAGGTACGGCTGCGTGTAGGTGGCGTCGGCCGCGACGTAGGTGGGCAGGTCGCTGCCGTCGGTGCGCTTCGGGAAGACCGGGCCGCCGCCGTCGGGCGAATACCAGATCATGTTGTCCCGGGCCGCCGGGATGTCCACCAGGCCGGTGTTACGCGGGGACTCGTTCTTCAGGTTGTCGCAGTCGTACCAGCCGGTCAGCACACTCGCGTCGGTGCTGCTGCGATCCCGGTACGGCTGGCGGTTGCCCATGCAGTAGGGCCAACCCTGGTTGCCGGCCGAGGTGATGATGGTGGCGGTCTCGTACTTGGCCGGGCCGAGTGTGGGGCTGGGCGACGAGGCGTCCGGGCCGACCCAGCCGGCGGTCAGCCACTGGTGCTCCGGGTCGATCTGCAGGCGGGCGATGTTGCGCACGCCCATCACGTAGATCTCCGGGCGGGTCTTCTCGGTGCCCGGCGGGAAGAGGTTGCCCTCCGGGATGGTGTACGTGCCGTCGGCCTCCGGGTGGATTCGGATGATCTTGCCAGCGAGGTCGTTGGTGTTGCCCGAGGTACGGCGGGCGTCCTGGAACGAGATGCCCTGGTACTCCTGGGTCCAGTTGTTGCCGGAGTAGCCCTGCGATCCCTCGGAGGAGTTGTTGTCGCCGGAGCCGACGTAGAGGTTGCCCTTCGCGTCGAACGCCATCCCGCCGCCGGCGTGGCAGCAGCTGTGGATCTGCACGGGGAACTGCAACAGGTCCTTGCGGGTCGCCTGGTCGATGGTCTGCGCCTGCCGGTCGTAGGTGAACCGGGAGACGGTGCGCTGCCCGACCCGCTCGACCCGGTCGATCGACTCGTGCGGCATCCAGTAGACGTAGAGCCAGCCGTTCTCGGCGAACGCGGGGTCGGGCACGATGCCGAGCAGGCCCTCCTCGTTCTTCACCAGCTCGGAGCCGCTGCCCCGGTTGCCCATCACCTCCAGGGTGGTGAGCAGCTTGGCCTGCTTGGTCCGCGGGTCCCAGGAGTGGATGGTGCCGCAGCCCAGGCCGACCTTCGGGTCGTTCCAGTCCGCGATCGGTCCGCTCGGGCAGGCCGCCTTGCCGACGTAGAAGACCGTGCCGTCCGGGGCGATGGTGAGCCCGTGCGGCTCGCCGATCTGGTCCAGCTGCCCGGTCTGGTTGGCCGCGGTGAGCCGCTCCACCTTGTAGTTCGCGGCGATGGTGGCCTGGCAGTCGCCGCGTACGCGGCCGGTGGTCCAGTTGAGCGCCCCGGTGAGGTGCGCGCGGAACGCCTCCTCCCCATAGCTGCCCTCGGTGTGGCCCATGCCGGTGTAGAACGACCGGCCACCGTCGTAGTCCCGGCACCAGGACACCGGGTGGAAGGCGCCGTTGGCGGCCGGCCCCGGGTTGTAGTGCCGCTCCTCGACCTGGGCGAGCGTGTGCACCGTGCCGATCGGGTTCGGGTCCCAGTTCTCCCAGCGGTCGGAGCGGGTGACGGTCAGCGGCAGTGACGCCGTGGCCGGGTGTTTCCGGTCCAGGATGTCGACCACCGCGCGGTTCACCGCGGGCGGCTCGGGCGTGGTGGTGCTGCCGGTGAACAGGCGTAGATCGGCGAGCTGGATCAGCGGCTCACCGCTGTTCGCGGTGATGTTCAACCGGTAGCGGGTGAACTCCTGCGGCGTGGCGATGTCGAACCGGCGGGTCTGCAACCGGTCGGCGAAGGTCTGCCCGGTGCGTCGGTCCAGATCGGACCAGTTCTGCCCGTCGGTGGAACCCTGCAGGGTCCAGTCCTTCGGGTCCCGCCCGACGAAGTCGTTGGCCGACGTCAACGCGTACCCGGTGATCCGCTTGGGCGCGGCCAGTTGGTAGGCCACCCAGGCGGTCGGGGTGCGGACCAGCCACTTGGTGTTGGCGTCGCCGTCGGTCAGCTTCTCCTTGGTCTCGGTCGGCGGGTTCTCGCCGCTGGCGGTCACCGCGGCCACCGGCTCGGCCGTCGGGATGGCGCCCGCCGGGCGGGTGCCGATCAGGCCGGTGAACCAGGCCGAGTCGACCTGGGCGCGGGCGGCGTCGGCGATGCCGACGAACCCGCCGCCGGCCTTCAGGTAGCTCTGTAGCGCCGCCTCCTGGTCGCGGTTGAGCGCGGCGCCCGTCGCGGAGAGAAAGACCACGCTGCGGTACGCCGACAGCCCGGCCGTGGTGAAGACGCCGGGGTCCGTGGTGGCCGTGACATCGATGTCATTGCCGGCACCAAGCTGTTCGATGGTGTCCACCGCGCGCGCCACCGGGTCCTGCTGCTCGGCCGCCGGGCCGTGAAACACGAGGACCGCGGTCCGCTGTGCCGCCTGCGGGGCGGCTGCCGGTCGTGGTGCGGCCGCCGCTCCCGGTGCGGCTGCCGCCGTCGATGCCGGGATCAGTGCCGTGAAGGCCGCTATCGCGGCAAGGACTCGTCGTGGTTGTCTGGTCATCCCCGTCCCCACTTTCGGTTGGGTCAGCTTCCGTGCGTGTGGGTGTGGCCCTGGAACCGGTGGATCGCCTCCTCGGCGCCCGGCGGCATGCTGCCGTCGGCGTTGCGCACCAGGAAGATCCCGGCCATGCCGCCGTCCGAGTGGTTCTGCACGTGGCAGTGGTACATCCACGCCCCCGGTCCGACGCCCTCCCCCGCCAGCACCTGGAAGCCGAACGAACTGCCCGGGTTGAGGTCCTTGTTGTCGATGACGAGGCTGGGGTCGGCCGGTCCCTCCAGCATTCCGGTGCGGTTGTCCGCCCAGCGGTGGGCGTGCAGGTGGAAGGTGTGGAACAGGTTGCCGTGCCCGATGGCGATCCACTCCACCCGCTGGCCCAGGTTCGCCTCGAACATGGGCGTCTCCGGTGCCATCCGGTTGTTGATCGTCATGTCGTGGAACACGACGGTGAACTGCTTCTCCGGCAGGATGTCGCCCCGTCGGCGGACGATGAGCGCCCCGTACAGCCCCTTGGCCACGCCTGCGGTGCCGTGGTCGGTACCCATGGCGTGGTCGTGGTAGTGCCAGTAGCCGGCGCTGCCCGGCATGAACCGGCGGCCCGCCGCGGCGACCATCTCCCGCGAGCGCCAGACGTACGTCCGCGTCTCGCCCGGGTCGTTGAACGAGGCGTTCAACGGGCTGCCGTCCGACTCGGTGCTGTAGTCCACCCCGTGCGGGTGGATGGAGAGCCGCTGGTTCGTGGTGTTGACCAGGGTGATCTCCAGGGTGTCACCCTCGTACATCTCCAGGAGTGGACCTGGCACGGTGGCCTGGCCGGGTGCCAGGCCGTAGCCGAACAGGCCGCCGGGCAACTGCTCGGCGTAGATGGTGACCTTCTTCGTGACGCCGGCGGCGGCCCGTGCGGGGCTGGGGCCGAACGCCGTGCCGATCGCGGGGGCGGCCGCCCCCAGCGCACCGGCGGCGAGCGCCCCGGTGGCGATCAGGGATCTGCGGGACAGATGACGTTGGGGGCCAACGGCATGATCGTCCATGGGTCTCCGTTCCCGACCGGGCGAAGACGCGACGAGGGCAGAGTGCAACGACCGCCGAGCACGGGGCGGCAGCACGACTGAGGTGAGGCTCGTCGCGGACTTTGCTCGGAAGACTCAGAGCTTTCGGTGGATGTCTGCAACTTATGTAGTCCATCGACGAAAGTCCAGGTCTGGTTGCAAAAAGATTACCTTGACATTACGACGTCTTTCGATTGACATGATCCTGACCTGCCGTCGCCCAGCCGACGGCGCACAGAACGACGCCGGGCCACCTCATCGCTGAGGCGGCCCGGCGGACAGACGTACGGGAGGGATCGTCAGAGCTGACGGCGGTCGTCGGCCGGCAGGCCCGGTGCCTGCGGCGGCTCCGGCGCCTGGTCGGGCTGACCGAGCTGCGCGACACGGGTCGGGTCGAGGACCCGGGAGAGGAACGCACGGGTCCGTTCGTGCTTCGGGTCGCCGAGCACCTCCTGCGGCGGCCCCTGCTCGACCACCACGCCCCCGTCCATGAACACGACCCGGTCGGCGACGTCGCGGGCGAACGCCATCTCGTGCGTCACCACCATCATCGTCATGCCGTCCTCGGCCAGCTTGCGCATGACGGTCAGCACGTCGCCGACCAACTCCGGGTCGAGCGCGGAGGTCGGCTCGTCGAAGAGCATCAGCTTCGGCTCCATCGACAGCGACCGGGCGATCGCCGCCCGCTGCTGCTGGCCGCCGGAGAGTTGCGCCGGGAACGCGTCGGCCTTGTCGGTCAACCCGACGCGGTCCAGGTTGGCCCGGGCGACGCGCTCGGCCTCGGCCCGGCCGCGCCGCAGCACCCGCCGCTGGGCGATGGTGAGGTTGTTCAGCACGGTCAGGTGCGGGAACAGGTTGAACGCCTGGAAGACCATGCCGATGCCGCGGCGCACCGCGTCGACCTCGACGTCCGGATCGGTCATCTCGACCCCGTTGACCCAGATCTTGCCGGCCGTCGGCTCTTCGAGGAGGTCGACGCAGCGCAGCAGCGTCGACTTGCCGGACCCGGACGGCCCGATCACGCAGACCACCTCGCCCTGGCCGACCTCGAAGTCGATGCCCTTGAGCACCTCGAGGGACCCGAAGGACTTGTGCAGGTCGCGGATCTCGACGGCCGCGCGGGGTGCAGTGCTCGTCATACGGGTCACCGGGCCTTGGCGTAGCGGAGTTCCAGGCGGCGTACCACCTGGGACAGCGGCAGGGTGATGATCAGGTAGGCGAGACCGGCCACCAGCAGCGGGGTGGCGTTCACCCGGTCGTTGAGCATGTCCCGACCGAACTTCGTGATCTCGATGGTCTGCGCCGTCACGCCCAGCACGTAGGCCAGCGACGAGTCCTTGGTGAGGAGGATGAGTTCGTTGGTCAGCGGCGGGATCACGATCCGGAACGCCTGCGGGATGACGATCGTGCGCATGGCGGTGAAGTGCGACATGCCGAGGGTACGGGCCGCCTCCATCTGCCCCTTGGGGACCGCCTGGATGCCGGCCCGGATGGTCTCCGCCATGTACGCCGCGGCGGTCAGGCCGAGACCGATCGCGATCGAGCCGAACACCCCGCCCGGGATCTCCCGCTCGGGAAAGGCGATCGGGATGCCGTACCCGACGAGGAAGAGCACCAGCAGCGCGGGCAGGCCCCGGAAGAGCTCGATGTACGCCGTCGCCACCCAGCGGTACGGCGCGACCCGCGACAGCCGCATCAGCGCGAGGACGGTGCCGAACACGAGGCCGAAGGCGAACGCGCCAAGCGTGTACAGGATGGTGTTGCGCAGCGCGACGGTGATGATCGTCGGGAACATCGACTTGATGATGTCGACGCGGAAGAACGCGTCGGCCAACCTGTCCCAGTCCGCGGCGAAGAGCACCGCGGCGATGACGGCGATGAAGACCAGGTACTGGAGCCCGAGGGACAACCGCTCCCGCTGGCGGCGTCGCAGCTTCACGTTCGCTCGTTGCCTTCCCGGAGGTTTACCGACGCGCAGGGCACGCGGATCGCGTGCCCTGCTGGGGGGAGCTTCGATCAGGCGCTCGGCCGCTTGCCGATCCACTTCTCGTAGATCGTGTCGTAGGTGCCGTCCTGCTTGGCCTTGGCCAGCGCCTCGTTGATCTTCTTGAGCAGCTCCGGGTTGCCGTCCTTCTTCACCGAGAAGCCGTACTGCTCACCGGTGTCGAACTCGGCGGCCACCTGGAACCCGCCCGGGTTCTTCTTGAGGTACTCGCTCCAGACCGGCAGGTCGTTGATGGCCGCCTCGACCTGGCCGTTGGCGACGGCCTGCTGCTCGGCGGCGAGGTCCTCGAACTCGACGAGCTTGAGACCCTTCTCCGCCTCGAACTTCTTGGCGTAGTCCCGACCGGTGGTGGCCGCCTGGACGCCGACCTTCTTGCCCCTGAGGTCGTCGAGCGTCTTGTAGGTCTTGCCGGTCTTCACCAACATCGCCTGGGTGGCGTCGAAGTACGGGTCGGAGAAGTCCATCACCTTCTGCCGCTCCGCGGTGATCGTCATGCCGGCGGCCGCCGCGTCGCACTTGCCGGTGTTCAGGTCCTGACCGGACTTGATCCCCTCGAACGGGGTGTCGATGATCGTCTGCTGCACGCCCAGGTCCTTGGCCACCAGGTCCATGATCTCGACGTCGAAGCCGGTCACCGTGCCGCTGGCGTCCTTGGACTGGAACGGCGGGTACGGCAGGTGGGTGCAGACGGTCAGCTTGCCCGCCTCGACCAGCTTGACCCCGCTCGCCTGGACCTCACTGTCGTCCTTCTTGGCGCATCCCGCGGTCACGGCGAGGGCGGCGATCGCCACGACGAGTCCGGCCTGCCGAACAGCGCTCTGGAACCTCACGGCTGTGTCCCTCCGGTTCGGCTCGCCGGTCACCGGAAGCCAGGTTGGTGCTGAGACTTGAGACAGGCGACGGTACCTGATTCGGCGAGTCCGGCCCAGATCGCGCCCGGTCGCCCAGTGAGTGGGACGGCACCGACCGACCGGAAACCCGACACTTGAGCAGGAACGAGCCCTCAACCGCCGGTGCCCTCGGCCTCTCCGTCCGGGGTGAAGGCCGACCCTTCGTGGTCTGTGGTGAGAAACACGTGTTGGTGCCCGTGGCCGGCGTCGATGCTGACCTGGTCAAGCTGGGTCGCGGCGACCGACCAGATCGTCACGGCCTCGGCCGCCTGCCGCGCGGTGAGGTCCAACAGGGCGGCGCGTTGTGCCGCCGGCACGCTGGCCGCCAGCGCGTAGGAGTCGACGGCCAGGCCGGCCTGCTGGATCGCCCCGCGCAGCCCGCCCCGCGCCACGTTCGTGGCGGTGGTCCCGGAGGGCGGGTCAGCGAACGGCTTGGCGGCTTCCCGCATGCTCTCCTGCCACCGCCGGGCCTGCTCCGGATCCGGCGCGCGCCCGGCCGACGTGTCCGCCTTGAGGGTGGCCAGGATGGGAGCGATCTGGGTACTGACGCGGCGGGCCGTCTCGGTCAGCTCGACGATCTGCTGCGCGTCCCGCTTCGCGTCGGCCTGTTTGATGCTCGCGATGGACGCCTCGGTGGCGTCCGGACGGCCCACCTGGTAGCCGATCAGTCCACCCACCAGGGCGGTGACCAGAGCGATCGCCCCGGTGACCGCCACGAGGCGCGTGGCCCGCCGGCGACGCGCATCGGGGTTGTCGGACAGGTAGGAGGGCCGGCCGGTGCGGCGCGCCATCGCATCTCCTCACATCGATGGTCGGTGGGGCCACAGGTTAGCCGTCGCACGGGACGCCCGTCGATAGCGTCACCGGCCTCGAGGGGTGGGAAGGTGGTGGCGCGGGGTCAGAGGCTTGTGGAACGCAGCGCGTCCCCGGCCGCGTCGGTCGGCCGGGTCAGGCGTCGGGCGGGACGGGGTGGGCGCGGCGCGAGACGGCCGCCAGCGTCGCGGTCACCGCACCCCGGTTGCGCAACGTCCGCAGCGGCAGCGCGGCCAGCCACAGCACGTCGCCGCACCCGACGGTCTGCCGCGTGCCGCTGAGCGCCTCCAACTCGATCTGACCCTGCTCGACCACCACGATCGCGTCGCGCCAGTCGGCCTCGTCGTAGTCGAGCACAGCGCCCGGGGGCAGGGTCACCACCCGCAGCTCCAGGTCCGGTCTGAGCCGGGCACGCAGGAAGGACAGCGGCCCCTCGTCATCACCCATCGGCGGACGGCACGCGGGTCGGGCGGAACCTGCGCTCCGGCACGCGGGGGCCCCCCGCCTGAACCACAGTCAAGGCCAGTTCCCCGTTCCCCTGGCGGCGTGGCGCCGCGACCGACGTGCTTGCTGATATGACGGCCAGGGGCCGGAAAACTCATCGCCACCGGTCGAACCGTGAGCGCGAGGCGCGGCCGTCGGAACTGCGCAACAAGGAAGAAGAACTGCACCCCCGCGACACCTAGTGTCGTCGCTGAGTATCCGCTTGTGGACGGAGTGTCAGATGAGTGTGGTCAAGGGGAACACCTCGCGTGGTGGTGTGCTCGGTGCGATCAACGGCGCACACCACCGCGCGGTCCTCGGGTTGTACATGGCGATCGTGCTCGCCCACTGGGCCGAACACCTGGTCCAGGCGTACCAGATCTGGGTGCTCGGATGGGCCCGCCCACAGGCACGCGGCGTCCTGGGCATGCCGTTCCCCTGGCTGGTCAGCTCGGAGTGGCTGCACTACGGGTACGCGATCGTCATGCTCATCGGCCTGTTCGCCCTACGCCCCGGCTTCGTGGGCCGGGCCCGCACCTGGTGGACGGTCGCGCTGGTGATCCAGTTCTGGCATCACATCGAGCACCTGCTGCTGCTGTTGCAGGTCCAGATGGGCTTCCTGCTGCCCGGCGCGACCGCGCCGACCAGCCTGGTCCAACTCGTCGTGCCCCGCGTCGAGCTGCACCTCTTCTACAACTCGATCGTCTTCCTCCCGATGCTTGTCGCGATGTACCTGCACCTGCGCCCGAACGACAGTGAGCTGCGGCAGATGGAGTGCAGCTGCGCCCCCACCGGCCAGCGGCGGATGACGCTCGCGCCGACCGCCGGCTGAGCGGGCCGCCTTGTCCGCCACGCGCCGTACCCTGGCGGTCGTGACCGCCCTGGCCTCGGTCGGCATCGCCGTCGTCGTCGGGGCGGTCGTTCGCCAGTCGGACGACCGACCGGCCCGGGTGCTGGCGGTGGCCCCGGCCGGCGACACCGCTCTGGCGACCACGCCGGCCGAGGTCACCCTGCGGCTGTCGACCGGCGCAGATCCGGCGCTGTCGCACATCACCGTGCGCGACAGCGCCGGGGACACGGTCAACGACGGCCGGCTCCGGACCGCCGGGGAGACCGGGTTACGCCAACCGGTTCGCGCCGACCGCTCCGGCGACTACACCGTCGCGTACCACGTCACGTTCACCAACGGCCAGGACGCCAGCGGTGCGCTGCGGTTCAGCGTGGGCACCGGCACGGCGCCGCGCGACACCGGCGAGATCCTCAGCGCCATACCGGACAGCGCCGGCCACGGCCACGGCGTGGACCCGGTGGGCGCCACCCTGTTGGTCGCGGACGGGCTGGTGCTCCTCGTCGTCCTCGTCCTGCTGCTGCGCCGACGGCCGCCTACCCGGCCCGATCCCCTGGTCCACTGACCGACGAATCCCCGCGCCGGGCCGGCTGTTGCCGGCCCGGCGCGGCGCGTTCGTGCCACCGGCCGAGATCGCGCGGTCCGAGCGGGAGCGGAGGAAGGCGCGGCCGAGCAGGCGGCGGGAACCCGCTGGCGCGCAGGCAGTTCGACGGACGCGACGGCCAGGGGGACGCCGGTGGTGGGAGGGCCACCACCGGCCCATCCGCGTACGGCCTACCAGCGGCTGCCGGGACCGCTCGGCCGTTGACGTCGAGCGTTGCCCGATCGGGCCTCCTGCTGTCGTACACGGCGGTGAGCAGGAGTCGCGCGGACCGTCGGCACGGCACTCCCGGTGCGGGCGCGGCGGCGTGTGCGGCGGGGCTTTCGCCGTGCGGACGCGGACGGTTCGCGCGCCGAGGTGGGTGCCGTGGCCCAGTCCGTGCCGCGGGCCGGGTCTCGCGGGAGCACACGGATCGGGCCGGGTGCGCACGGCACCCGGCCCGATCGTGATCGGTCGACGGTTATCGGTGGCTGTGGCGGCGCGATCCCCGCCGGGGTGCCCGGGATCCCGAGCCGCTCGGCGCCAGGCCAGGCGGGAGCAGACCGGCCTCCGCCGCCGGCTTCACCGGGCCGGCCTTGCCGATGACCAGGTTGCGCGTCCCGCTGCCCGGCAGCAGCTTCTCGCTACCCGGCGCGCGGACGGCACGGTGCTGGCCCTGCGGCGTGCGGAACACGTCGGCCGCCAGGTGCGAGCGGGGGATGTCGGTGTTCAGGGCGATGATGTCTCCGAGCGACTTCCGATAGTCAATCTTGAAGGCGGCCCGGATCAGGGGCAGCAGCGGGTCGTTGCCGTGGTAGAACCGGTCCCCGTCGCGGATCGCGGTGAACTGCTTGCGCCAGATGGCCAGCTGCAACTCGCCGAACTCCCGACCCGGCAGGTTCGGCTCGGCCATCATGCCGACGAACGCGTCGAGCCGGTCCACGCTGCCGTAGACGGCCTTGAGCCGGGCCGCGAGCGGGGTACGACGGTCGGCGCGGACGGCGTCGTCGGCCGCTGCCGTGGTGCGCTGTCCGGCGGCGTTGTACAGGGCGGTGAAGTCCAGGCTGTCCAGATCGTCGATCTCCGCCCCGGGGGTGAGCTCCGGGTCGGCCGGGAAGGACTCCGACGACTCCCGGGTGATCGCGGCGAACGACGACTTGGTCGGCAACCCGTAGGCGGTCCGCATGTCGTTGTAACTCGGCATGCCGTGGTCGCGGCTGCGGGCGATGTCGATCGAGCCCAGGTCGTTGCGGCCCGGCAGGCAGGGCGGCAGGGCCGGATCGTCCGAGCAGGTGGGGTTGCCCGGCACGGGGACGAAGAACGGGAAGCTGCGCAGCATGTTGCTGATCAGCTCGTCGTTGCGGGTCTGCGGACGCAGCCCGACGCCGTGCAGCATCGGCCCGAGCTCGAGCAGTTCCAACAGGTCGGGGTTGAAGAAGGCGTCCTCGCCCAGCGGAATCATCAACCGGACGGTGTCACCCGCGGTCGTCACCTCGACGTCCAGCTCGCGCAGCCGGTCGAGGGTCTGCTGGTCGTAACGGCCGGCCGCGACCTCAAGCCGGAAGTCACCGCGGATCTGGCTGTGCGCGCGGTATCCGACGGTCGCGAACTCGTTGCTCACCGACACGTCCACGTCGCGCTTGTAACCGGTGTAGCGGGGCAGTTCGACGCCGAGCGACGGCAGGAACTGGGTGTAGGTGATGTGCTGCTGCTCGGCGATCACCACCGCTCGGGCGATCTCGAACCGGTCCTGCTCGGAGAGCCACTTCGGCAGCTGCGCGACGATCCGGTTGTGTTCCCGGGCGAAGAGGGTCTGGATGGCCAGCAACGCGGGGTTCTCGTTGGCCCGCTGGTCGCCGGCGACCGCCGCCTTCTCCGGGGTGTTGAACAGCTGCCCGCCGGCGACCATGTTCGGGGCGGTGGACGCGTCCCCCCGGGTGTCGCGCCGGGGCAGGTAGCCGCCGGGCATCAGCAGCGCGGCCTTGTTGTTGCGCGGATCGCCGTCCACGGCGCCCTCGCGCATCCAGTCCAACCGGTCGTTGCTGTTGCTGTAGACGGCAGCAGCGTCGAGGTAGGAGCTGACGGTGTTGATCTGGTCCCGGGGGGTGGTGACCCCGGTGCCCTCGGCCGGACGGGACCTGTCGAACGGGACGATGCCGATGTCGTTGCGGAACGACTCCATCGGATCGTTGTTGTCGAACGGGATGTTGCGGGTCTCACCCGGAGGGCTGACCAGCCGCCGGCCGAGCCGCTGAGCGATCGTGTGGTCGACGAACTGACCCCACACGAACCCCCACTGGCTCACCGCGTTCGGCGAGTAGATGTTCACATCGGCGTCGTTGAAGATCCGGTTGCTGACGTACCGCTCGGACGGCAGGTCGACGATCTCGCTGATGCCGTCGGCGTACCAGGCCGGTCCGACCCGGGGATAGATGGTGTCGATCTGCCCCCAGGTGGGGTTCGCCCGGTTGTTGCCGGAACCGTCGATGCTCTGCACCTCCCACAGGCCGAGAATCCGGTCCGAGCGGGCACCGCCGGCGTGGGCAGGCCCGCTCAGCCCCACTCCGGCGGCCACCACGAGAGCGACGGCCGCGGCCTGAGCCGCCCTGGTTGATCGGGCCCGACCACGCCGGCCGGTTGCGACTACGCGCATGCCCATCTCCTCCCCTATGACTTGACGAACACGGTGGGACGGAGGCTGGCGACCTCGGCGACCCCGTCGCCGGCACCGAACGCCTCATACAGCTGTCGATCTCCCCGGTAGTGTCGTCGCCACCCGCGCGTCGGCGCTTCTTCCACCGTGCGCAGCGGGACGCTCGCTGGTCGATCAGGGCCGGCCGGCCGGTGACGCAAGCGGCCCGACGAGCGGGCGCCGCCGCTCCGACGACCAGACGTCGAAGTCGCTGTCGGCATTGAGGATCGCCTGGTGCAGGCGCTGGACCGGAGCACCGGGTTCGAGGCCCAGCTCGCTGACGAGGTTGCCCCGCACCCGGTGGAAGACCTCCAGCGCCTGGGCTCGCCGGCCACTGAGGTGCAGCGCCCACATGTACTGCGCGTGCAGCCCCTCGTGCAGCGGGTTCTCCACGATCAGGGCGGCCAACTCGGTCAACACCTCGCGGTGCATGCCCAGCCGCAACTCGGCGTCCACCAGGTACTCCAGGGTGACCAGCCGGGACTCCTCCAGTTGCCGGCGGCGCGCCTCCAGCAGCCGTCCCACCGGCACGTCCACCAGAGCGCGGCCCTGCCACACCCGCAACGCCTCGGACAGCTGCCGGACGGCCCCGTCGTCGTCCCCGCCGGCCAGCGCCTGCCGCCCCCGCAGGGCCAGCAGCTCGTACCGCCGCAGGTCCAGGCCGGTCAGCCGGGTGCGCAGCAGGTACCCGCCGGTGCGGGTCTCCAGCAGATCCTTGCTGACCGCCGCCACCGACCAACCGGTCGCGGCCGCGAGGTGCTTGCGCAGGCTGAGGATGTACGTCTGCACGGTGGTCGACGCGCTGGCCGGCGGATCCTCGCCCCAGAGTTCGGTGCTCAACGAGGACGCGGGGACCAACTGGTCGGCGTGCGCGATCAGCACGGCGAGGACGTTGCGCACCTTCGGCGCCGTCGGGGTCCAGTCGACGCCGTGCACCCGGACGGACAGCGGCCCCAGCACGGCCATGTCGATGGGTTGACCCGTAGCTTCCACGCGTGCCACCTGCTCGTATCGACAGTGAGCGGACACTCATGGTCATTGGCGGCACGTCGGGTACGCATCCTCTACCGTGCCGGCCGTCGCGGTGGCATGGGCACGGGTCCTCCACCGAGGTTCAACCGGCCGTCGAGCGGTGCGCCCTACGCTTGCCGGCACCGGTCGACCCCGTCGACCTGATCATGGCCCCCGCCCCGCCCGGCCCGGCCCGGAGCCGGGGCGAATCCCGGCCCGCCGCCAGTCGCGGGCCGAAGAGGAGGTGTGGGGATGATCGACGCGACGACCACCGCCAGCGCGACGCGAGTCGTGGTCCTCGGGGCGACCGGCTGCGTGGGGCGTGCGGTCTGCGCCGCGTACGCCCGCACCGGCGCCCGGGTCGTCGGTGTCGCCCGGACACCGCTGCCCGGCGTCGACCATCGCTTCCGGCCCCTCGACATCGCCGGCACCGCGCCCGCCGACCTGGCCCGGATCCTCGCCGACGAGGGTGTGGACACGGTGGTGAACGCCGCCGGGGGGTGGGGGCGTCCGGAGGAGCTGAAGCGGGGACACGTCCAGCTCGTCCGCCGGCTCGTCGCGGCCCTCGGCGCGATGGAGACCCGGCCGCGGCTGGTGCACATCGGCTCGGTCCACGAGTACGGCCCGATGGCCGAGGGCACCAGCGTCAGCGAGACCGCCGTGCCGCGCCCGGACAGCGCGTACGGGCGGGTGAAGCTGGCCGGCAGCCGGGTCGTGCTCCGGGCCGCGCAGGCCGGCACGGTGGACGCCGTGGTGCTGCGGGTGGTGAACGTGTACGGCCCGTACACCACGCCCACGAGCTTCCTGGGGGCGTTGCGCGAGCGGTTGCGGCGGTCCGGCCCGGAGGGGTTGACGGTGAGCGTCGCCCCGGCCCGCCGGGACTTCGTCGACGCCCGCGACCTGGCCGAGGCGGTGGTCCTGGCGGGCCGCGCTCCGGTCAACGGCCGGGTGATCAACATCGGGCGCGGCGTCGCCGAGGAGGTCCGGGATCTGGTCCAGGTCCTGCTGGAGACGGCGGGGCTCCGACCGGGGGCGGTGCCCCTGGTCGATGCCCCGGTGTCCAGCAACGGCGGCGCGTGGACGCGGGCCGACATCCGTCAGGCCCGTCGCCTGCTGGGGTGGTGCCCGCGCTCGGGGGTACGGGAGTCGATCGAGGCCATGTGGGAGCAGGGCTGACCGTCAGTGCCGGCCGGTCACGAAGGTACGGATGGTGTCGATGACGAAGTCGACCATCTCCAGCGTGATGCCGGGGTACACGCCGATCCAGAAGGTGTGCTCGGTGACGAAGTCCGAGTTGGCCAGGTCCCCCACGATGCGGCACGGCACGTCCTGGTACGCCGGGTGCCGGGTCAGGTTGCCGGCGAAGAGCCGGCGGGTGCCGATCTTCCGGTCCTCCAGGCACGCCACCAGCTCCCGTCGGGTGAACGGCGCGTCGGGCCGGACGCTGATCGGGAAGCCGAACCAGCTCGGGTCGCTGTCCGGGGTTGCCTGCGGCAGCAGGAGGCCGGGCAGGTCCGCCAGCCCCTCGTAGAGGCGGCGGAAGTTGCGGCGGCGGGCCTCGACGAACTCCGGCAGTCGACGCAGCTGGCTGAGCACCAGCGCGGCCTGCGGATCGGTGGCCTTCAGGTTGTAACCGACGTGCGAGTAGACGTACTTGTGGTCGTAGCCGGCGGGCAGGGTGCCCAGCTGGTAGTCGAAGCGCTTGAGGCAGGTGTTGTCGGTGCCGGGCTCACACCAGCAGTCCCGGCCCCAGTCGCGTAGCGACTCGACGATCCGGGCCAGCTCGAGGCTGGCGGTCAGCACGCAGCCGCCCTCCCCGGCGGTGATGTGGTGCGCCGGGTAGAAACTCACCGTGGTCAGGTCGCCGAACGTGCCGGTCAGCCGACCGCGGTACGTCGAGCCAACCGCGTCGCAGTTGTCCTCGACGAGGTACAGGTCGTGTTCGGTGGCGAGGTCGGCGATCTCCGCGACGGGGAACGGGTTGCCGAGGGTGTGCGCGATCATGATGGCCCGGGTGCGCGGCGAGATCGCCTCGGCGACCCGCTCGGCGGTGGTGTTGTAGGTGCCCAGTTCCACGTCGACGAAGACCGGCACCAGGCCGTTCTGCAGGATCGGGTTGACCGTGGTCGGGAAGCCCGCGGCGACCGTGATCACCTCGTCGCCGGGCGTCAGCCGTGCCTCACCCAGCTTCGGTGAGGTCAACGCGGTCAACGCGAGGAGGTTGGCCGACGAGCCCGAGTTGACCAGGTGCGCCTTGCGCAGCTTGTAGTAGGCGGCGAAGGCGCTCTCGAAGCGCCGGGCGCTGATGCCGGCGGCGATCCGCATGTCCAGTGCGGCCTCCACGAAGGCCGCGCGGTCGTCCTCGTCGAGCACCGCCCCCGACGACAGGACCGGTGTCACCCCGGGCACGAAGTCTCCCGGCTCCTGCTCCCGGTGGTACTTCCGGGTCTGCTCGAGCACCAGCTCCTTCAGCGATGTCATTTCGCGCCCTCTCCGCTCCACGATGGGGTACGCCCATGGTCAACGGCACCGGTCGAGGATGCGTCGAGGAACGGTGGAGGCACCGCCGGCCGGGTCGTCCCGGCCGGCGGTGCGGCCGGTCAGGCGCGGCGCCCCAGGTACGCCAGGAGCTTGGTCTGCTCGTCGGCGTCGGCCGGGGGCTTGAGGGCGGGGCCGCTGACCATGCGGCTGCGCACCACCTCCTCGCCGACCATCCGGAGCGCCTCCCACGCCTTGTCGATGTCGTCCTGGTCGATCCGCTCGTCCTGGCCGGTGGCCCGGGCCAGGTCCCAGCCGTGTACGACCAGCTCGGTGGAGACCGCGCTGTCGATCGCCTGGGAGAAGGTGCGCAGCCCGAACCGCCCGTCGAACTCCGTGCGGGCCTGCTCGGGGTCGTTCAGGCTGCTCTCGATCTGGTCGCGCACCCGCGCGAACGCCTTGTACGGGTCGACGTCCACCCCGGGGCCCTCCGGCACCGGCAGGTCGACCATGTTGAGGTGGATCTCGTTCATCTCGACGACGTGCGCGACGAGGTCACGCACGGTCCACTCGGTGCAGGGCGTCGGCCCCGACCACGCGTCCGCGTCGACCGCTGCGATCCGGTCGGCGAACTGGGCTCCGAGCCGAGCGTACCGGTCGGCGACGGCTTGTTCCTCCGCCGTGAGACCCGCGCCGCTCACCGACGGACCAGCCGTCCGTCCGGGCTTCACCGTTGACATACCGCTCTCCTGCCACTCGACGTCAGGTGGCCCCGGCAGACGCCTGTCCTGGCGCCACCGGGGCCCTACCTGTACGACGGTCGACCGGCGGGAAAGTCATCGCCACGCGAGCCGGCTCGGCGTGTCGCGCGCGGGTTGGCCTGCGGCGACACGGCGGGAGAGGGCCGCCCGGGGTGGGTACGGGCCGCCCGCGGTCAGTATTCGACGACGGCCCGGAACCGCACCTCGCCCTTGGCGACACGGTCGACGGCCTCGGCGACCCGGTGCGCCTCGAAGGTCTCCACCCACGGGGTGACCTCTCCCGTGGCGACGAGGTCCAGCGCCTCCCGGAGGAGGTGCGGGCCACCGTGGGTGGCGCCGGTGATCCGCTGCCCCTGGGAGAAGAACGGGTAGGCCATCGCCGGCGGGATGGTGAACGGTTCGAGGCCGTCGATGCCGGCCAGGACCATCCGTCCCTGCACCCGCAGACCGGCCAGGCAGGCCGCGGCCGCCCGGTGCGACGGCGCGGTGAGGATGACCACGTCGGCACCGCCGACGGCGCGCAGCTGCTCCCCGTCGGCGACCACCAGGTCGGCGCCGAGTCGGCGGGCCGCCTCGTGCTTGTCCGCCGAGCCGGTCACCGCGATCGTCTCGTGTCCGCAGGCCTTCGCGTACTGCACGGCCAGGTGGCCGAGGCCACCGATGCCGATCACGGCGATCCGGTCCTGCGGGCGGGGCTCCGCCGTGCGCAGCGCCGACCAGGCGGTGTAACCGGCGCACATCACCGGGGCGGCCAACTCCCAGGCGAGCCCGTCGGGCAGGAGCACGGTCGACTCCGCGGCGGCCACCAGGTACTCGGCGTGTCCGCCTTGCGCGGTGAACCCGGTGGTCGTCGGCGCGGGGCAGTTCAGCGCGGTCTGGCCGGTGACCGGCAGGCCCAGCCGACAGTAGTCGCACCGACCGCAGCCGGACCGTACCCAGGTCACCCCGACCCGGTCGCCGGGCTGCCGGCTCGTCACCCCGGTGCCCACCTCGACCACCTCGCCGACCGGCTCGTGCCCGGTGATGGCCGGGTCGACCGCCGGGAAGGGCAGCATCCCCCGGGTGGCCAGCACGTCGTTCACGCACACTCCGCACGCCCGCACGCGGACGAGCACCTCGCCGGGGCCGGGCGAGGGGTTTGCCACCTCACGCAACTCCCAGGCAACGTCGACTCCCGGCACAACCGCCGCTCTCATCACGAACCACCACCCGTCCTGTGCCCGACTCGAAGAGGAACTGTCCGGACGCCACGGCGTCAGACCGTCGGCGCGGGTGGGACGCTGGTCCGCCCGTGCCGCCCCTGCATGCTCGCCCCACACCAACCGCCGCGACATCCTCGCGATTGCCGCACCACCCGGGGCCGCCGTCACTGTCCGATCAGGACCGACGGTCGGCGAACGCCACGAGCGCCGGGACGATCTCGTTGGGGCCGGGCGTCGCCTGCCAGGCCTCGCGCAGCGCGGTGGCCCGCTCCCGGAAGACCGGCTCGGTGAGCACCCGGTGGATCTCCGCCCGGATCTCCTCGACGGTCTGCTTCTGGTGGTCGATCCGGAGCCCGGCACCCTGCTCGGTGACATAGCTGGCGCAGGGCGTGGCGAGCAGGTTCTTCTCCGGGTGCAGCCAACCGGCGGTCTCCTCGGCCGCCTCGTCGGATGCGCTGGCGCCGAACTCCCGGCCGGCCCGGTAGGTGCCGCTGTCGGCCTCGGCCGGGGCGGCCGTCGCGGGGCGGAACAACAGCGAGTCGTCGGTGTCGCACACCAGCTGCGGGATGCCCGCGGCGACGGCGGAACTGAGCGTCCCCATGCCGCCGTGGTGCACGAGCACGTCACAGGTGGGCAGCAGTTGGGTCAGCGGCACCCACTCGATCGCCCGCACGTTGTCCGGCAGGGTGTCGATGGCCGCCAGTTGCAGCGGGCTGAGCGTGGCGACCACCTCGACGTCGAGGTCGGCCAGGGCGGCGAGCAGCTTGGGCGTACGACCCCAGTCACCGGCGACGTAACGGCGGGTCGACTCGCCGAGCGACACCGCGACCCGGGGCCGACCCTGCGGCCGGGAGTACAACCAGCGCGGGAAGACGGCCGCACCGGTGTAGGGGACCTTGCGGACCGGCACCTTCACCGTCGCGGTGGGCAGACTGAGCCCCTTGGGCAGCGGGTCGACGGTGAACTGCCCGAGGAGGAGGTCGTCGTCGACGCTCACCCCGTACCTCTCGGCGAGCGGGCGGACCAGGTCGGCCAGCGGGTCGTCGGCGAGCCCGGCGGCGCGCACCGCGGACCGGTTGGCGGCCAGCCGCTCCTGGCTGAACGCGAAGTAGTCCAGGTTGCTGCCGAGCAGCCGTCCGTGGGCGGCCCCCGCGACCCGTGCCGCCACCGCGCCGGCCGGGAAGACCAGATCCCACAGGACCAGATCCGGCCGCCAGGCGCGGGCGAACTCCACCAGGTCCGGCGCGTCGGACAGGTCGGCGCGGACGTAGTCCGAGGCCGGGTTGAGGTTCCACTGGTAGAAGGCGATCCAGTGCTCGCGCTCCTCCGGGGTCAGTCCCATGGCCCGCGCGTACGCGTTGACCTCCTCCGGGGCCGGCGGCTGCCGGGCGTCCTCGCGCAGCCGCGGCTCCGGCGTACCCACGGCGCCCAGCGCGACCGGGACCAGGCCGGTGCTGGCGATGGTGTCGGCGAAGCCCGCGTGGGAGGCGACGCGGACCTCGTGCCCGGCGGTCTGCAACGCCCAGGCGTACGGCACCACCGGGTACAGATGCGCCAGGGCGGGATAGACGGTGATCAGCACGCGCACAGGGTCCTCCTTGGTCGGGTTGGAGCCGGCCGGTCTGGTGATCAGGATGCCGACCGTGCGCCGGTCGGGCTTCTTCTGCAGTGCGCAGGCCGGCACCCGTGCGGCTGGTGGGCGCCCCCACCGGTTGGCGGTGCGGCAATCGGGAAGTAGCCGCCGTCTCCCGACCGGTTGGACGATGAGCGCCGGACGCCATCGGATCCTGCGGGCGATGTGCGTGCCAGCACGCGCAGACGACCCGTGGTGAGTGAGGGGTGACCCATGGCGATGCCCGAAGCCGTCGACCCGCCGGCTTTCCCGATTCCCCGGGAATGCCCGTACCGGCCGTCGGCCCGTCACGTCGGCCTGCGGGCGGACAGCCCGATGACCAAGGTGAAGCTCTACAACGGACGGACCGCCTGGTTGGTCACCGGGGCAGCAGAGGCCAGGGCGGTGCTCTCCGACTACCGTCGGGTGTCGATCCGCCCGTACCACGGGAACTACCCGCTGTTGAACGAGGAGTTCGAGAAGGTCGTCGACAGCGGCTACGCGGACGTGCTGTTCGGGGTGGACCCCCCGGAACACACCAAGCAACGCTCGATGATCATGCCGAGTTTCACGCTGCGGCGTACCGCGCTGCTGCGCGAGGCCATTCAGCGCATCGTCGACGAGAAGCTCGACGACATGCTGCGCCACGGCGCGCCGGCGGACCTGGTCTCGATGTTCGCCCAGCCGGTGCCCTCGATGGTGATGAGCACCGTGCTCGGCGTGCCGTACGACGAGCACGAGGACTTCGAGACGCCCGCGCACAAGCTCTTCGTGCCGGAACTTGCCGACGAGGCCACCACCGAACTCGGCGACTACCTCGACCGGCTGATCCAGAAGAAGGAGAACGACCCGGGCGCCGGGGCCGTCGGCCTGCTCGACGACCTGATCGCCAACCACCTGCACACCGGGGAGCTGACCCGCTCGGAGCTGGTGCACATCGCCATGGCGATGCTGGTGGCCGGCACCGACACCACCACCAACGTGATCTCGCTGGGCACGATGGCGCTGCTGGACAACCCCGAGCAGTGGGAGGCGCTGCGGGCCGACCCGGAGATCGTGCCCGCCGCCGTCGAGGAGATCCTGCGCTACGTCTCCCTGGTCGAGGCGTTCGCGCGGGTGGCGGTGGAGGACATCGACCTGGGTGACGGCAACGTGATCCGCAGCGGTGAGGGCATCCTGATCAGTTGCGCCGGGGTCAACTTCGACCCGATGCACGTCGGGGAGCCGGACAAGTTCGACATCCGCAGGTCGGCCAAGCCCAGCTTCTCGTTCAGCCACGGCATCCACCGCTGCCCCGGCGACAACCTCGCCCGGCTGGAGTTGGAGATCGCCTTCAAGACGCTCGTCGAGCGGATGCCGAACCTGCGCGCGGCGGCGCCCCTCGACAAGCTGCCCAGCAACAACAACGACGGCACCCTGCAGCGGCTGTACGAACTGCCCGTGCTGTGGTGACCGGCCCCGACGGCCACGAGGCGAAGGAGCAGCATGGCACAGCCCCGCACCGACCAGGCCGGTGACGTGACCGGCAGGGCCCTGGAGTATCGCGGCGTCGCCTACGACGCCGGTACGAACTTCGCCACCGGTCAGGGCGACCTGTCCCGGATGGCGTGGAGCAGGCGACAGATGCTGGAGGAGCTGAGCCTGATCAGCGACCAGCTCAACTGCAACTCGATCACCATCTACGGCAGTGATCTCGGGCGGCTGCGGGAGACCGCGGAGGCCGCCGTCGAGCGGGACCTGCACGTACGGTTGCAGCCCCGGCTCGTGGACCGGCCGCAGGGCGAGGTGCTGGATCATCTCGCCGAGGCGGCCCGGCTCGCCGAGGCGCTACGCCAGCAGGACGCCCGGATCGACCTGACGGTCGGCGCGGTGCACCTGCTGTTCACGCCCGGCATCGCCGACGGGGAGCAGTACCACGAGCGGATGGCGAACGCGTACGCCGACGCGGACCACCACCTGCTCAAGCCCACCGGGCGGATCGACTTCGCGGAGGCGGCGCCCCGACTCAACGAGTTCCTGGGTCAGGCCAGCGGGGTGGCCCGGCAGATGTTCGCCGGGCCGGTCAGCTACTCGGCGGCGCCCTTCGAGCAGGTCGACTGGTCGCTGTTCGACCGGATCGGGTTGATGTGGCAGTACCTGCCGACGTACCACACGCCGGAGCAGCACCGGGCGGTGCTCGACAGCTACCGCGGCTGGGGTCTTCCCATCCAGGTCGCCGAGTTCGGCACCGCCACCTACCAGGGCGCGGAGGAGAAGGCGTTCTTCTTCTGGGACGTCGTCGACCGAACCGGTGACACCCCACTGGTGTTCGACGGGGTGGTCCGTGACGAGGGTCGGCAGGCGGCGTACCACCTGCGGATGTTCGAGTTGTTCGACCAGGCCGGGGTGAACGGTGTGTGGATCTCCGAGTTCATCCACCCGACCCACCCCCACTCCCCCGACCCCCGCCTCGACCTGGACACCGCCAGCATGGCGATCGTCAAGACCATCCGGGACGACTTCGCCGACACGGGTTCGACGTACCGGGTCGAGCCGAAGGAGTCCTTCCACGCCGTCGCCGACCACTACGCGCACCTCGGCTTCCAGGCGGCCCGGCGCTGAACCTCCGGGCCGGACGGGACACCGTCACGGCCCGAGACCGACCGTCACCGCAGCCCGCCGCGTCTGCGTCGGCACCCGGCCGGGGGACCCTCGATGGTCCCCCGGCCGACCGGCGGGAGGGGCCAGGTCCCGTCCCGCGTCCCGCCGTCGGCGCCGGGCCCGACCCCTCAGGAGCACCATGCGAACCGCGCACCGGACCTGCCCGATCTGCGACGCCGTCTGCGGCCTGCGGCTCACCCTCGACGACCAGGACCACGTCACCTCCGTCCGCGGTGACCCCGACGACCCGTTCAGCGGCGGGTACGTCTGCCCGAAGGGGGCCAGCCTCGGCCGGCTCGACGAGGACCCGGACCGGCTGCGCGCGCCGATGGTCCGCGACGGGGACGAGTGGCGGGAGGTGAGCTGGGAGGAGGCGTTCCGTCGGGTCGACGAGGGCCTGAGCGGGGTGATCGCCGAACACGGCCGGGAGGCGTTGGCGGTGTACTTCGGCAACCCGACGTACCACACCATGGCGGGCTTCATGTACCGCGAGCCGCTGACCCAGGCGCTGGGCAGTCGCAACGTCTTCTCCGCCAGCACGATCGACCAGATCCCGAAGCACGTCTCGACCGGCTACATGTTCGGCGACCCGTTCGCCATCGCCGTGCCCGACGTGGACCGGACCGACCACCTGCTGATCATCGGGGCGAACCCGTTGGAGTCGCACGGCTCGCTCTGCGCGGCACCGGACTTCGCCGGCCGGTTGCGGGCGCTGCGGGCACGCGGTGGTCGGGTGGTCGTGGTCGACCCGCGCCGGACCCGGACCGCGGCGTTCGCCGACGAGCACCTGCCGGTCCGTCCCGGCACCGACGCGTTCCTGCTCTTCGGGATCGTGCACACCCTTTTCGCCGAGGGGCTGACCCGGGTCGACGTCGAGGTGGAGGGCCTCGACGAGATCCGCACCCTGGCCGGCGAGTTCGGCCCGGAGGCGGTGGCGCCGATCTGTGGGGTGAGCGCCGAGGACGTCCGGCGGCTCGCCCGCGACCTGGCCGCCGCCCCCACCGCCGCCGTCTACACCCGGGTGGGGACATCCACCGTGGAGTTCGGCACGTTGGCCCAGTGGCTGGTCGACGTGGTGAACATCCTCACCGGTAACTTCGACCGCCCCGGCGGGGTGATGTTCACCCGCACGGCGGCGCTGGAGATCTTCCGTACCGGGCAGCCGTTCAGCACGGGCCGCTGGCACAGCCGGGTCCGCAAGCTGCCGGAGGTGCTCGGGGAGATCCCGGTGGCGACCCTCGCCGACGAGATCGACACCCCGGGCGAGGGGCGGATCCGCGGGTTCGTCTGCATCGCCGGAAACCTGGTGCTCTCGGCGCCCAACGGGCCACGGCTGGACCAGTCGCTGCCCGAACTGGACTTCATGGTCGCGATCGACCCGTACCTCAACGAGACCACCCGGCACGCGGACGTCATCCTGCCGCCGCCGCGGATCCTCCAGATGCCGCACTACGACTTCCTGCTGCTGATCGTGACGGTCCGCAACTACACCCGTTTCTCGCCGCAGATCCTCCCACTGGCCCCGGGCCAGCCGTCCGAGGCCGAGATCATGGCTCGGCTGCTGCTGATCATCTCCGGGCAGGGCGCCGACGCCGACCCGGCGCTGGCCGACGAGGCGATCCTCGACGCGGTGCTGCGGGGCGGCACGTCCGTGCCGGGCTCACCGCTGGCCGGCGCGGACGTGGCGGAGTTGCGTGCCGAACTGACAGGTGACAGCGGCCCGGAGTTGATGCTCGACGCGATGCTGCGGCTCGGCCCGTACGACCTGTCGTTGGAGAAACTGCGGGCCAACCCGCACGGCATCGACCTGGGCCCGCTGGAACCACGCCTGCCGGAGCTGCTGCGCACCGCCTCGGGACGGGTCGAGCTTGCCCCGCCGCAGGTGACGGCGGACGTGGCGCGACTGCGGGCCCGCTCTGCCGGGCCGCAGCCGGAGTTCCTCCTGGTCGGCCGCCGTCAACTGCGCTCGAACAACAGCTGGCTGCACAACACCTCCACCCTGGTGGGCGGCAGCAACCGGTGCACCCTGCACGTCAACCCCGCCGACGTGGCCCGGCTCGGGCTCGACGGGCACGCCGTCGTGCGGTCCGCCGCCGGCGAGGTGGTCGTCGAGGTGGAGGCGAACGACACGGTCATGGCCGGCGTGGTGAGCCTGCCGCACGGCTGGGGGCACCGCCGCACCGGCCAGCGGCTGGCGGCCCGCGACCCCGGGGTCAACGCCAACGCCCTCACCGACGAGACAGTCGTGGACGTGCTGTCCGGCAACGCCGTGTTCAGCGGGGTCCCGGTGACGGTCGCCCCGGCGCCCGCGCCGACCGACTGACCCGCACGCCGAGACGCCCCCGTCCGACCCGGACGGGGGCGCCGCCGACAGAGGAATCCCCGGTGGGTGGCAACGCTGCCACCCACCGGGGAAAGCCGCCGACCGGCCGGCAGAGCCGGCGGCGGGGTCAACGGGGTACGGCCGGCGCACGCTCGCCACGTCGGGGGTACGCCCAGAGCCGCATCGCCGGCCGCTCGACGAGGCTGTAGAGCACCCAGGAGACGAGGATGCAGACCAGGTAGACGCCGATCAGGAAGGCGATGCCGGTGATCGTGTCGAACTGGTACGGCTGGTACGCCGCCCGCACGCCGAGCTGGCCGTTCACCGCGGCGTGCAGCAGGAAGAGGACATGCACGTGGACCAGGAAGAAGGCGTAGGAGATCTCACCGAGCCACACCATCGGCCGGTTGTTCAACAGGGAGGGGCGTCCGGCCACGTCGCCCGCCGCGGCGGCGGTGATCAGCAGGGCCATGGGCACGAGCAGCACCGACTGGTAGCCGTCCATCAGGCTCAGCGGCACGGTCGCCGCGTAGACCACCACGAGCAGCAGGGTCGGCAGCACGGTACGCAGACCGATCCAGCGACCCGACAGCAGGATCCGGGCCATCACCATGCCGACCAGGAACTCGAACAGCCGCGCCGGCGGGAAGAAGTAGACGAACCATTGTTCGGTCCAGCTCAGCGTCGTCGACATCGGGCTCGGCGGCCCGTCCGGCAGCACCGCTCGGGCGATCACCGGCAGCAGCATCGCGCCGGCGGTGAACAACCCGGCGGTGAGCCAGAGCCGCTGTGGCCGGATCCGGTTCACCAGCGGCAGCAGCGCCGGGAAGAGGGCGTAGAACAGCAGCTCGACCGAGAGCGACCAGGTGACGCCGTTGACGGCGAACAGGTGGTAGTTCGGATCCGGGAGGAAACCCTGGATGAGCGGAAGGCTGGCCAGGGTCGGCCCGAGCATGACCGGCAGACCGGCGACCAGCATCAACGCCAGCACGCCGAGATAGACAACCACGTGATTGGGGAAGATCTTGAAAAACCGTCGGCGGTAGAACGATCCGGTCCTGTCGGTCGACCGAGCCGACCAGGTGAGGACGAAACCACTGAGGACGAAGAAGAAGGCAACGCCGACGGAGCCGGTGTTGTGGGCGAGAATGCCATACACCTCGTTGACGTCGTCGTTGCGGAACATCGGGTGGATCAGCCCGTGCCCGATGAAAACCAGACTCGCGGCGATGATGCGCAGTGCGGTCAGGGATGGAAGTCTCGTCGGAACGGACTCCTTCGCCTGCGTCGCCGCCTCGTCTATCGCTGTCATATTCGCGGCCGTCCTTTCCAGGCGCCAGGCTTGTCTACACGGCTAACGCGACTGGTATTTGCGTTGCCGGCAATCTAGCAACGTGGATCCCCCGCCAGTTCTCTTGAATTGCGGATCTGCGGGTGGGCGCGGCCGGCGTGACCGGGCCGCCACACCGCCCATCGCAATCGGGAGGATGCGCAGGCCAGCCGTGGGACGAGACGGTTGACGGCGTCGTGTCAGCAGCAGACCGCGCCGTCGGCGGGACGAGAAGTTCCGCCTTTCCGCATGAGGGGTGGCCATGGCCGTGCCAACGAAGACCACATCGGAGCCGGGCTCGGCGGAGCTGCCGAGCTACCCGATTCCCCGGGAGTGCCCGTACCGGCCGTCGCCGGAGACGGCCCGACTCCGTGAGCCCGGACCGATCTCCAAGGTGCGGCTGTACGACGGCAAGGTCGCCTGGTTCATCACCGGGCCGACCGAGGCCCGCGCCCTGCTCGCCGACCGCCGGGTCTCCAACCGCTCGGACTTCCCCAACTATCCGGTGATGGACGAGCGCCACACCCGGATGCGGGCGACCCGCGAGATGGCCAAGGAGGAGGAGGGCGGCTTCGCCGGCGCCCTGTTCGGGGTGGACCCGCCGGAGCACACCCGGCAGCGGCAGATGCTCGTGCCGCGGTTCACCGTACGGCGGGTGGGTGTGCTCCGCCCCGAGATCGAACGTATCGTCGAGGAGTGCCTGGACGCCCTGATCGACGAGGGCTCGCCCGGCGACCTGGTGTCCACCTTCTCCACCCCGGTGCCGACGCGGGTGGTCTGCGCCTACCTCGGAGTGCCGTACGCCGACCGGGCCATCTTCGAGCCGCTGACCCGTGACCTGTTCGAGCCGGAACGGGCCGACGAGGCGATGGAGTGGCTGACCGCGTACCTGACCGGTCTGGTCGACGCGCGGCAGGCGCAACCGGCGACCGGCCTGATCGACGACCTCATCGCCGGCCAGGTCTCCAAGGGCACCCTGACACCGAAGGAGCTGGTCTCCTTCGCGATGGCGATCCTGGTGGCCGGCACCATCACCACGTCGAGCATCATCGGGTTGGGCACCCTGGCCCTGCTGGAGAACCCGGACCAGTACCAGCGCCTGGTGGCCGATCCCGACCTGGTGCCCGGGGCAGTCGAGGAGATGCTGCGGCACATCTCGCTTGTCGAGCAGCTCGCCCGGGTGGCCGTCGAGGACATCGAGATCGGCGGGCACGTGATCCGCGCCGGAGACGGCATCCTGGTCAGTTTCGCCGGCGCCAACCTCGACCCCACCGTCACCAGTCACCCGGACACCCTGGACGTCACCCGGCCACCGTCGAACCACCTCGCCTTCAGCTACGGCATCCACCACTGCCTCGGGCACAACCTGGCCCGACTGGAGCTGGACATCGCGTTCCGCGCCCTGGTCCGGCGGCTGCCCGGCCTCCGGCTCGCGGTGCCGGCCGCGCAGATCCCCACCTTCCAGAGCGGGGACGTCCAGCGTCTGGCCTGCCTGCCCGTCGTCTGGTGAACCGCCCTCCGACCGCCACGCCGGGCGCCCCGTCCGGCGACCTGCCCACCCGCCGCAGTCCACGAGGAGTCCGATGCACAACCCAGACGGCGCGGTCGCGCTGAGCACCGAGGTGTTCGCCAATCCGTTGGCGCTGCTCACCGAGTTGGGCGAGCGGCGACCGGTTCACCGGGTGACCCTGCCGGACGGCATGCCCTCCGTCCTGGTCACCGGCAACCGTGAGGCGCGGGAGGCGTTGTCCGATCCCAGGTTGGTCCGCAGTGTCGAGGCCGCCGATCCGGAGCTGCACAAGTACCACCCGCTGGCCAGTGACGACTACCCGCTCTCGCGGCACATGCTCTTCGCGGACCCGCCGGACCACGCGCGGCTGCGGCGGCTGGTGTCCAAGGCGTTCACCCGCCGCCGGGTGGAGCAGATGAAGCCGCGGATCCAGGAGATCACCGATCGGCTGCTCGACACCGTGATCGCGCAGGGACAGGCCGACCTCGTCCAGGATCTGGCGCTGCCACTGCCGATCGCGGTGATCAGCGAGATGCTCGGCGTCCCGTTCGAGGACCGCGCCGAGTTCGAGCACCACGCCGAGACGTTGACCGGCATCAACGCCTCGGCCAGCTTCGACTCCATCATCGCCGCCGGCACGTGGTTCGACAGGTACCTCGGCGACCTGGTCGAGCTACGGCGCCAGGACCCCCGCGACGACCTGATCTCGGCCATGATCGCCGCGCAGGAGCAGGGGGACCGGCTCAGCGACCTGGAGCTGCGCTCCAACGCCCTGCTGCTGCTCAGCGCCGGGTTCGAGACGACCGTCAACCTGGTGGCCAACGGGCTGCTGGCGTTGCTGCGTCATCCCGAGGCCGCCGCGCTGCTGCGGGTCACCCCGGCGCTGATGCCCAACGCCGTCGACGAGCTGCTGCGCTACGACAGCCCGGTCTCGTGCGTGACCTACCACTTCGCCCGGGAGGCGCTGGAGATCGGTGGCTTCGAGATCCATCCCGGCGAGCACGTGGTGATCGCCGCCGCGGTGGCGAACCACGACCCGTCGGTCTTCACCGACCCCGGTCGGCTCGACGTGCGCCGCGAGAACAAGGGGCAGATCCTCAGCTTCAGCCACGGCATCCACTTCTGCCTCGGGGCGCCACTGGCCAAGCTGGAGGGTGAGGTGGCGTTCGAGACGGTCCTGCGCCGGTTGGAGGGCCTCGCGCTCGCCGTACCGGCCGACGACCTGACGTGGAAGGCGAGCTTCGTCCTGCACCGCCTGGAGCGGCTGCCGGTGACGTTCACGCCGCGCCCCTGAGCGGGCTGCTGACGGCCGTCCGGCCGCTGACCCGGTGACCCGGGTCAGTGGCCGTCGTCGTGCCGGCCCAGGTGGGCCAGGAGCCGGGCCTGCTCGTCGGCGTCGTCCGGCGGCGGCACCGCCGGCCCGAAGCCGAACCGGACCTCCTCCTCGCCGACGAGCTCGATCGTGCGCCAGAGGTGGTCCACGTCGGCCGGGTCGAGGTGTGCCCGCCACCCGAGGGCGCGCGCCAGGTCCCAGTGGTGCACCACCAGTTCCATGCCGATCGCCCGGTCGACGACCTGCGCGTACGTCCAGTCGCCGAGCCGTCCGCCGATCCGCGTGCCGGCGACGTCGGAGTCGGCGAGCGCGGCGAGCACCTGCTCCCGGATCGCGTACCACGCGCCGGACGGGTCCTCGGTCAGCGACGGCGTGGGCCGCGGTGTCACCCCGACCCGGCCGAAGTGGATGAGGTTCATCTCGGCGACGTGGGCCACCAGGTCGCGTACCGTCCAGTTCCCGCAGGGCGTCGGGGCACCCCAGTCGGCGTCCGGCACCGTCGCGACGGTGCCGGCGAAGGTCTCCACCCGGCGTACGTACCGGTCCGCGACCTCGTCCATCCCGGCACTATAGGGCGCAAGCGGTGACGCGAGGGTCCACACACGCCGGTGCCCGGCATCGGCGGGGACAGCCGTTACCGGGCACCGGGGATCAGGATCGGTCAACTGGGGTTGACCTTGCCGGCCTCGACATCCAGCCGGGACAGCACGTCCACGATCGCCGAGGACGCCCGCTTGGCCTGCTGGTCGTCGAGGACCAGCGGCGGCGAGAGCACAAGCGTCGGGCCGTAGTTGCGGGTGATGACCCGGTGGTTCTCGTAGAGCTCGTCGGCGACGGCGAGGGCGAGGTCCGGCGCGACCGGCTCCCGCGTCTCGGGGTTGCTGACCAGCTCGATGCCGACGGTGGCGCCTTCGACCCGGATCTCGCCGACGGCCGGCAGCGCCGCGGCCGGCGCCAGCCCGGCCCGCAGCCAGTCGCCGATCTGCAGCGACCGCTTCACCAGCCCCTCGTTCTCCAGCAGGTCCAGGTTGGCGAGCGCCACCGCACACGCCGTGGGGTGACCGGAGTAGGTGTGGCCGTGGAAGAAGCTGGCCTGCCCGGCGGCCATCACGTCGGCCACCCGGTCGCGCATCAGCACCGCGCCAAGCGGCAGGTAACCGCTGGTGAGGCCCTTCGCCGTGACGATGATGTCGGCGTCCATGCCGCGCTCGGCCGAGTCGAACCAGGCGCCGGTACGCCCGAACGCGGTGATCACCTCGTCGGCGATCAGCAGGATGCCGTAGCCGGTGAGCAGCTCGCGCACCCGCGGCCAGTAGTCGGAGGGCGGGGCGATCACACCGCCGCCGCCGAGAATCGGCTCACCGATCATCGCCGCGACGTTCTCCGGGCCCAGTCGCTCGATCGTCGCCTCCAGCTCCTGCAGGAGGAAGTCGGTCGGGTCCGCGCCGCCGTACATCTCGCTGTGGTACGGGTACGGCGGGGTGACCTTCTCCACGTGCGGCAGGTTCGGGCCGACGCCGACCTGCATGTCCGGGATGCCGGTCGCGGTGCCACCGCCGAGCGTGGCGCCGTGGTACCCGAAGTGCCGGGCGATGATCCAGTTGCGCTCGGTCTGCCCACGGCGGTGGTGGAACAGCCGCGCCAGCTTGATGGCGGTGTCCACGCCCTCGGACCCGCCGGAGGTGTAGAAGACGCGGTTGACGTCACCCGGGGCGAGGTCGGCCAGGCGCTGGGCGAGCAGCGCGGACTTGTCGTTGCCGAACTCGAAGAAGCTGGTGAAGTGGGCCAGCTCGGTGATCTGCGCGGCGGCCGCCTCGGCCAGCTCCCGGCGGCCGTGGCCGACCTGGGCGACCCAGATGCCGCCGCCGAGCATGTCGAGCAGCTCCCGCCCCTCGGCGTCCCAGACGGTGGAGCCGACACCGCGCACGATCATGCGGCGGAACGGCCGCTGGTCACGCTGGTGGGAGTGCAGGACAAAGCGCTTGTCCAACTCCTCCAGCTCGGCACCGGACACGGCGCGCCCGGCTCTGGACGTAGAAATCGTCACGTGACTACTCCCTCGTTGCAGACGATGCGGGCTTCCCGGAACGTGGTGACGACGACCGCGTGGGCAGAGCTCCACTGTGGGCGCTGCCCCGCCGGTCGGCCGGGGCGGTGGACTCCCCGAAACAATGGCAGCCGCTCGGGGCCCAAACATCTTCCGGCGTGCGCAGCGGCGGTCCCGGTCACGTCGGCGGCCCGGTCGGGGAAATAAGCATTCTGGAAGATGCACGCCGGTCGGGCGGCTGATTACCGTACGCGTTCGAGATGACGGTGATGACGCAGAGCGGAATTGGCGCCGCATTTACCAGAATGGGGGAGAACATGCCCGTACGGGGCGGAAAGACAACCACTGCGGTGGTCGCGATGATGCTGGTGTTCGCCGCCGGGTGCGCCGACGGCGGCTCGGGTGGCGACGACGCCAAGGCCGAGGTGCCGGCCCCGGTCACATCGAAGGCGCCGGCCGACCTCAAGGACCTGCTGACCAACCCACACGACGACCAGAGCAAGGACGAGGTGCTGACCTTCGACTTCAAGCAGGTCGCGGAGAAGTCGCTGCTGGCACCCCCGAAGGGGATGGCCTTCACCCCGGACTCGTGCGTCAACTACGTGACCATCGGCGACGCCGCCAACACCCCCCTGCAGACCGCGCCGGCGGCCACCATCGCCGGACTGAACGGATACATGCAGTTCAACACCGCGAGCCCGGTGGGCAAGGACCACAACCTGGGCCACGACAACTTCTTCGCGCAGTTCGTGGTCGAGCTGCCGGAGGGGCCGAAGCTGGACGCCATGCACAAGGCGGCGACGGAGTGCGCCAAGGGTGACATCACGCTGGACGGCAAGGTCCCGGGCACGCTGAGCAACGTCGACTTCCAGACGCCGTCCCTGGCGGGCGCGCAGACCAAGGGCCTGATCCAGCGGATCACCTTCCCGCCGCAGAAGGACAAGGCGGGCACCGACGTGCTCAAGACGTTCTACGGTGGCGTCGAGCCGAACGGCGGGATCGACCGCCCCAAGCACATCGTGATGGTGGTGATGGGCAACGTGCTGTACTACGGCATCGTCACCGACCTGGCCACCGCCAACAAGATGGCCGCCAACTTCCACCGGCTGGCCAGCACACGCGGCATCTCCTGAGCCGACCCCCTCCGTGCCCACGCCCACTGCGGGCGTGGGCACGGTCGTGTCCGCGGGAAGGTCGCCCTCGGCCGGGAGAGAAATCGACCGGGGCAACACAGAAGATGCCCGCCCCGCTGTTGAATGCCACCATTACCTCGTGGCCGATAAGGCGAAGAACAGTCGGCACACTATTCTCGGAGATTGCTGACCAACGGTTCGCCACCATTCCCTTTTTGAGGCCGTAGCGCCTCACCCTGCCACCTTGTTTGTCCTTTTTCGACGAATGAGGAAATGGCACTGGCGGGGGTGTGAGGGCCGCGCAGAACCGCTGACAGCCTCCCCGGTTTCGCTCGACAGGCAGGAGATGGTAGCCGTGGGTTCCGAAGTTGGAAATCGCGTGGTGGTGCTCGGCGGGAGCATCACCGCGCTGTTCGCCGCCAGCGCGCTCAGCGAAGGCTACCGGGAGGTCGTCCTGGTCGACCGCGACGAGCTGATCGACGTCTGGGATGCGCGGCGGGGCGCGCCGCAGGGCCGGCACATCAACGGCCTCATCGCCCGGGGCTCCCGGGCCATGGAAGACCTGTTCCCCGAGATCACCGCTCAGATGGTCACCGCCGGTTGCCCGCTGACCGACCTGGCCGGCACGGTCAAGTGGTACATGAACGGCAGGGCACTGGCGCAGACCCGGGCCGGCCTGACCTGCGTCGCCGCCCGGCGACCGGTCATGGAGGCGCACGTGCGGCGGCGGATCGCCGCGCTGAAGAACGTCACCTTCATGGAGCGCACCGACATCACCGGACTGGTGTTCAGCGCGGACAAGTCCCGGGTCATCGGCGCGCGGGTGCAGCGCCAGGGCGAGGGCAACCACGAGGAGACACTCACCGCCGACCTCGTCGTCGACGCCACCGGGCGGGGCTCGCGCACCCCGGTCTGGCTGGAGGCCCAGGGCTACCAGCGCGTGCCGGAGGAGGGCACGAAGATCGGGCTCGGCTACGTCACGCGGCACTACAAGCTGCGTCACGACCCGTTCGGCACCAGCCACTCGATCATTTCGGTGGCATCGCCGGACAACCCCCGAGGCGCCATCTTCACCAAGTCCGACGGCGGCCGGGTCGAGCTGACCACCTACGGCATCATGGGCGACCACCCGCCCACCGACCCGGAGGGCTTCAACCAGTTCGTCAAGTCGCTGTCCGCGCCGGAGATCTACGAGGGCATCTCCGACGCCGAACCGCTCGACGACCCGGTGCTGTTCAAGTTTCCCACCACGCTGCGCCGGCGCTACGAGCTGATGTCCCGCTTCCCCGACGGCCTGCTGGTGCTCGGCGACGCGGTCTGCACCCCGAACCCGGTGTTCGCCCAGGCGCAGACGCTTGCCGCCCTGGAGGCGCTGGCGCTCCGGGACCTGCTGCGCACGGGCCAGGCCCCCCGCTCGAAGGACTTCATGCGGACGGTCGGGCGGATCATCGACCCGGCCTGGGAGATGACCGAGGCGATCAACCTCACCTTCCCCGACGTCGAGGGCAAACGCACCCGCAAGGTGCAGGTGCTGCACGCCTACATGAAGCGCCTGCAGTTGGCCGCCACCAAGGACGCCAGTCTCACCGAGGCGTTCATGCGCTCCGCCGGTCTGGTCGACCCGCTGGAGGCCCTGCTGCGCCCGAGCGTGGTCTGGCGGGTGATGCGTCACTCACGGGCCGAGATGCCGCTGCTCGGCGGTCGGATCTGACCCACACCGGTCACCCGGGGGCTTGGTCGCTTCCCGGTGTGACCGACACCGCCGGTACGCCGGCGCGCCGGACCCCGTCCCGCCCGGGACGGGGTCCGTTCGTCATGGCGGACGGCGCGTGTCGAACCGCCCCCGACGCTCGCCGGGAGCACGTATCCTCCGACGAGGCGCCGACCCGGCGCGCCGCGCCGGCGGCTCCGGGGGCGCCCGGCGGCGTACCCGGCCGCCCCGTCGGCCACCAGCGACAGCTCGCCCGAGGGGGGACCATGACCACCCGCAAGCCCAGCGAGGCCCGGATCCGGACCCGGATGGCCCGGACCGGCGAGAGTTACGCGACCGCGCGTGCCGGCCTGTCCGGCGCCCGGACGTCGCCGAAGCCCGCGACCGACGCCGGCTGGGCGCTACGGGGTGGGCTGCACGCCGAGACCTCCAACGTGACGAACATGCTGACCCATCTGGGCGCCGACAACACCGAGGCGCACCTGAGCGAGGCGATGCTGCTCGGCGTCGGGGGCGGCCTCGGCGCCGGCTACATGCTCTGGGAGATCAAGGGGCAGACACCGAACCTGTTCCTGGGATTCCGGTACCGGTGGACGTTCCACGACTGGGCCGAGCGCACCATGGACCGGCTCGGCGTCGGCTACCAGGTGAAGACGACCGGCAGCAGCAAGGCCGCCGCCACCACGTTGCACGAGCAGCTCACCGACGGCAACCCGGTCCTCATCGCACCGGACCGGCAGCTGGTCGGCTACTGGCACCTGCCCGCGGAGCCCGCCCTGGCCGGCCGCGGCCGGCCCGTCTTCTCCGGCGCCCGACGCAGCCCCCTGGTGGCGTACGCGGTCACCGACGACGGCATCCGGGTCGACGACCGCAACCTCGCCCCGCTCACCGTCGACGGCGACACCCTCGCCGAGGCTCGGGCCCGGGTCAGCTCCACCAAGAACCGCATGATCGTGGTGCACACGGTGCCCGAGACGTTCGCGCTGGCCGACGCCGTACGGGCCGGCATCGCCGACTGCGTCGCCCACCTGGACGCCAAGGCGGCCACCGTGGCGTTGCCGGCGTGGAGCAAGTGGAGCCGCCTGGTCACCGACCAGCGCAACGCCAAGGGCTGGCCCAAGCTGTACGGCAAGGCCGGGATGGCCACCACGCTGCTGTCGGTCTGGGAGCACGTCGAGCCGGCCGGGCTCACCGGCGGCAACCTGCGCGACCTGTACGCCGACTTCCTGGACGAGGCGGCGCCCCTGCTCGGCGACTCCGCCGACGCGGCGGCGGACGCGGCGCAACTGTTCCGCCAGTCCGCCCGGCTGTGGCACGACATCGCCGAGACGGCGTTGCCCTGGGACGTCCCCGAGTACGCTCGGTTGCGGGAGCTGGTCACCACCATCTCCGCCGGTGTCGCGGCCGGCGACCCCGCCGTCGCCGAACGCACCGAGGCCGCCGAGACGCTGTGGGACCTGATCGGCGAGTACGACCGCAAGCCGCCAGCCGAGCCCGATCTGGCCCGGTTGTCCGAGCAGATCCAGGCGGTCTACGACACCGAGCGGGAGGCCGTCGGGGCGCTGCGCCACGTGGTGGGCTGAGCCCTACCGGTCGCGCAGCCCGTCGCGCAGCCCGCGCAGGTCGTGGAACGAGTCGAGGTCGTCGACCAGCCAGCCGTCGAGGTCGTACTCGCTCAGGCACTTGTCGACGAACGCCTTGTAGCCGTCCAGTTCGCCACCGAGGATCTGGGCGTTGAGCAGCTCGACGCGGGTGTTCTCGTGGTTGCCGGCGTAGTTGCGCTCGTACAACTCGTGCCGGGCACCGAACTCGGAGCCGACCGCGTCCCAGAGCAGCTTCATCAGCTTGACCCGCTCGACCGCCTCGACGCCGCCCGACCCGCGGACGTACTTGTCGAGGTACTGGCGCAGGTCCGGGTTGGCGAAGTCCTCCGCGCTGGAGTTGACGTAGATGAGGCCGCTGGCCACGTCCTGCAGGACGATCTCCCGTACCCGGGCGTAGCCGACCTGCATGAACCAGCGGTACGCCATGCCGTACGCCGGGTTGGGCAGGACCGCGCCGTTGTGCCACGGCACCGGGTTGCGGGCGGCCGCGTCGGAGAGCCCCCAGAACAGGTTGCGCCAGGCGAGCACCTCCCCCAGCCGGCTCTGCACGCCCCGGAAGTCGGACGTGCCGGTGGTGTCCAGGGCCTTGGCCAGCAGGCCGGCGATGAACTCGAGCTTCACGGCGAGGCGCGTGCATCCGTGGAAGGTGAAGCGCTCGGTGAAGCCGGACCGGCCGGCGAACATCTGCACCTTGCCGAGGTCCCCGTAGATGAACACGTTCTCCCAGGGAATGAGGACCTTGTCCAGCACCAGGATCGTGTCGTTCTCGTCCAGCCGGGACGAGAGCGGGTAGTCGAACGGGCTGCCCATGACGGCGGCGGTGGCCGAGTAGGACGGTCGGCAGATCAGCTTCATCCCCGGCG
This sequence comes from Micromonospora sp. NPDC048839, assembly GCF_040649915.1. Lineage (NCBI taxonomy): Bacteria > Bacillati > Actinomycetota > Actinomycetes > Micromonosporales > Micromonosporaceae > Micromonospora > Micromonospora sp. NPDC048839. The sequence continues at coordinate 412,667 of NZ_JBEZGL010000004.1, read as the reverse complement.
CGTCCATCGGCACGGTCGCGACCAGGGCGAACTCCCGCTTGCGTACCGGAAGTCCGTAGTGCGCCAGGAAGTTGTGGTGGGTCAGCGCCGAGGCGGTGGCGACCACCTTGGCACCGCTGACGATCACCCCGGCGTCGGTCTCGCGTTCCACGTGGACGAAGACGTCGGAGACCTCGTCCGGTGGCCGGGACCGGTCCACCGGCGGGTGCACGATGGCGTGGTTCCAGTAGAGGACCTTCTCCTGCGCCTCGCGGTACCAGCGGCGCGCGTTGTCGGCGAACGGATCGTAGAAGTCCGCGTTCGCCCCGAGGGTGCCGAGGAACGCCGCCTTGTAGTCCGGGCTGCGTCCCATCCAGCCGTAGCTCAACCGGGCCCACGCCGCGATGGCCTGCTGGTCGGCCACGAGGTCCTCGGCCGAGTGGGGGGTGGTGAAGAACCGGTGCGTCCAGCCCTCGCTGCCGGTGTCCGTCGGCGCGGTCAGCACCGCGCGGGACCCCGGGTCGTGTAGCGCGTCGTAGAGCCGGGCGGTCATCCGTACCGGGTTGCGGAAGGCGGGATGCCGGGTGACGTCCCGTACCCGGTCGCCGTAGAGGTAGATCTCCCGTCCGTCGCGCAGGGACTCGACGTACTCGTCACCGGTCATCGGGCGGGTCCGGCGGACGTCGGTCGCCGGACGGTCAGCCAACTCGGTCATGGATCGCCTTTCGCCGGGCCGGGCGGGCCGCCGGCGGGACGGACCGGGCAGCCGTCGCTCCTTGTCTGGTCCGCATCCAGCATGGTGAGCGCCGGACAGCGGGACAAGGTCGTACGCCGCAGAGCGCAACCGGGAAGACGCTGGTGGTCGCGTCCGACGATCCGGGACACCCGAGTCGCGGGGAGCGATGACTTTTTCCCGGGCCTGCCGTCTCAACAGTGAGCCGCAGGACAGCGCGGCCGATATCGAGAGGACCAAGACCATGACTACAGTCGACGGGCAGGCGGGCGCAGCCGCCGACCCGGCCGTGGCTCCTCGGGCCACCTGGCGGGAGTGGCTCGGCCTGGCCGTGATGTGCCTGCCCACCATGTTGACGACGGTGGACCTCAACGTCATGTTCCTGGCGTTGCCACACGTCACCGCGGATCTGGGGCCGAGCAGCACCCAGCAGTTGTGGATCTCCGACATCTACGGGTTCCTGATCGCCGGCTTCCTGGTCACGATGGGGACGCTGGGCGACCGGTTCGGTCGCAAGAAGGTTCTGCTGTTCGGCGGCGCGGCCTTCCTCGCGGCGTCGCTGCTGGCCGCGTTCGCGACCTCGACGATCGTCCTGATCGTCGCCCGCGCACTGCTCGGTGTGGCCGGCGCGACGCTGATTCCGTCGATCCTCGCGCTGCTCCGGTCGATGTTCAAGGACCCGAAGCAGATGGGCGCCGCGATGGGCCTCTGGGGCACGTCCCTGATGGCCGGTGTGGTGCTCGGCCCGGTGGTCGGCGGTCTGATGCTGGGCGCGTTCTGGTGGGGCTCGGTGTTCCTGCTCGCCGTCCCGATCATGGGTCTGCTGCTGATCGCCGGCCCGGTGCTGATCCCCGAGTCGAAGGACCCGACCGCGGGCCGTCTGGACCTGTTCAGCGTGGCGCTGTCGCTGCTGGCCATCCTGCCGTTCGTCTACGGTCTCAAGGAGCTGGCGCGCAACGGCTGGGAGCCGGTGCCGCTGGTCTCCCTCATCGCGGGTCTGGTCTTCCTCGCCGTCTTCCTGCGTCGGCAGGCCCAGCTGGCCCACCCGCTGCTGGACCTGAGCCTGTTCAAGATCCGCGCGCTCTCGACGGCCCTGACGATGGCCCTGATGATCGCCTTCGTCATGGGTGGCGCCGGTCTGATGGGCAGCCTCTACATGCAGATGGTCGAGGGTCTCACCCCGGTGCGGGTCGGCACCCTGCTGCTGATCCCGTCCGTCGTGATGATCGTCATCGGCAACCTGGCGCCGGCGATCGCCCGCAAGGTCCGTCCCGCGTACGTGCTCGCCGGCGGATCCCTGATCGCGGCGCTCGGCATGGTGGTGCTGACGCAGGTGGGGAGCACCGCCGGGTTGACCACCCTGCTGGTCGGTCTGGCGATCGTCTACGTCGGTGGCGCGTCCGTCGGCCCGATGACCCCGTTCCTGGTGATGTCGTCCACGCCGCCGGAGAAGGCCGGCGCCGCCGGGTCTCTCTCCTCGGCTGTCGGCGAGTTGGGCGTCGCCCTGGGTGTGGCCATCCTCGGCCTCATCGGCACCGCCACGTACCGGGGTCAGGTCAGCGTCCCGGGCGAGCTGCCGGCGGACGCGGCGAACACCGCCAAGGAGAGCATCGCGGGCGCCACCGTGGTGGCCGAGCAGGTCGGCGGCCCGGCCGCGGCTCCGCTGCTCGACTCGGCCCGCGACGCGTTCACCAGCGGTCTGAACACTGTCGCGCTGGTCTGCGTCTTCATCTTCATCGCCCTGGCCGTGGTCGCGCTCGTCGGGCTGCGGCACGTGCCGTCGCTCGGCGACATGCCGATGCCGGGCATGCCCCCGAAGGAGAAGAAGCCGGCACCGGACGCCGCCGGCTCGGCGCAGCCGGTGCACTGACGCACCGGTTCATCGCATCGCGGCCGCTCCGGTCACCCTCCGCGGGTGCCCGGGGCGGCCGGTGTGCCTGCTGGACGTACCCTCGCCCGGCGTCCGACGCCGGCGGGACATGCCGCGCCCCGGGCCGGTGCTCGGCCCGGGGCGGTGTCCGGCGGGTGGACGACGGTCAGGCGGTCGGCGGCACCGCCGTGTCGGCCGTGGCCGTGGCGAGGGACGGGCTGGCGGGCGGGGCGGCCGGGCGCAGTGGCGCGTGTCGCAACACCCGCAGCACCATCGACGGTCGCATCAGCGCCTGCGGTGGGTCGATCAGCCCGGCCACCCGCATGAAGCCGTCGGTCACCCGGGCGTCCCTGGTGGCCGCGTACTGCACGCGGGCCATGTAGGCGTTGCCGACCCGCACCTGCAGGGTGCGTCGACCCTGCACGCCCGGGAAGTCCAGGTCACCGCCTGCGGAGATGTCCCACGGGGTGTCGATCACCCGGGACATGTCGGCCATGAACGCGCCCGTCCGCGGCGGTCGTCCCAGCCGCAGGTGCTCCCGCAACGTCAGCGCCTCGATGGACGCGACGCTCATCCCCTGCCCGTAGACCGGGTTGAAGCTGCACACCGCGTCGCCCATGACGAGGAGCCGGTCGGGCATCCGGGTCAGCCGCTCGTAGCGCCGCCGGACGCTCGCCGGGAAGGTGAACGACACCGGGTCGTCGAGCGCCTCGGCGTCCCGCACCGCGTCGTACACGTCCGGCACCGGCAGCGAACGGACGAAAGCGAGGAAACCCTGCGGGTCGGTCGGCGGGTGGTCGCCCAGCACACCGGTCAGCGACAGGATGCACATGTCCCGGGCGACCTGCCCGAAGAACGCACCACGGGGGTGCGCGGGCGACGCGACCGGGTTGATCGACTGGACGCCGTCGAACATCTCCGGGCGCAGTCGGTAGTGCCGGGTGGTGTAGGCCAGCCCGACCTTGACCCGGTCCTCCTCCGGCCGCTGGTAGCCGAGTTCCGCCAGCCACGCCGGGGTACGCGAGCCCCGCCCGGTCGCGTCGACCACCAGGTCCGCATCCCACTCCTGCGGATGGGCGTCCGCGGCGCGCGGGCGGACCCGGACGCCGACGACGCGCTGCCGGTCGTCGGTGGTGACCAGGCCGAGGACATCGTGCTGCTCCAGGAACCGCACGTTGGGCAGGGCCGCCACCCGGCTGCGGACGTGGTGTTCCAGCACCGGCCGGGGCGCGGTCACCGAGACCAGGCCGGTGCGGGCGGGAAGGATCTTTCGGGCGTTGAAGAACCAGCGCATCTCGCCCAGGTCCCCGGTCGGCACGCCCTCGGCGGTCAGCTCGTCGGTGATGCCGGGGAAGAGTTCCTCCATGTTCAGGTGACCGCGGGCGTGCAGCCCGTGCGCGTGCACCGTGTGCGGTGCGCCGCGGCGGGGCTCGCGTACGCCCAGCAGCGTGTCCCGGTCGACGACCAGGACCTCGCCGTAGGACTCGGCCAGCACCCGGGCGGCGAGGACGCCGGCCATGCTGCCGCCCAGCACGACGGCGCGTCTACCGATCTCACTCACTGCCGCAACCTCCCTGACGACGACCGGTTCGATCGGCCGGCGGCGACGTGGCCCGTGACGTCGCGGCGGTCGCCGCGGGCCGCACGGCCAGCGTCACGGTCACCCGGTGCCGATCGCATCCTTTGGCGTGCGGTAGCTGATGGACGGTCCCGACGTGACGGAAGGTGAGCTGAGTGACACCATGAGCGTGCTACGGTTCTGGCCGACCGTCATCGAGCAGTTGCTGTCGGGAGCGGGGCACGATCAGTGAGCCGTGTCAAGGTCAAGTCCACCCAGTTCGAGGCAGGCTCGTCGACGCCCCTCGACGAGGTCACCTTCGGCCGTCTGGTCGAGAGCCATCGCCGTGAGCTGCAGGTCCACTGCTACCGGATGCTCGGGTCCTTCGAGGACGCCGAGGACCAGGTCCAGGAGACCTTCCTGCGCGCCTGGCGCAAACGGGACACGTTCGAGGCCCGGTCGACGTTCCGCGCCTGGCTCTACCGCATCGCGACGAACGCCTGCCTGGACTTCCTCAGCCGTCATCCCCGACAACCCCGCGCCGGCCGCGCCCCACTGCTGCCCGAGGGCGGCGCCCGTCTCACCACGCCGGACGAGGTGTACTGGCTGCAGCCCTATCCGGACCGGTTGCTCGAGCCGGCCGCACCGGCCGACGCCCAGCCCGACGCGGCGGTGGTCGCCAAGGAGACCATCGAGCTGGCGTTCCTGGTGGCGATCCAACACCTGCCACCCCGCCAGCGGGCCGTGCTGATCCTGCGCGACGTCCTCGGCTGGCCCGCCGCGGACGCGGCCGAACTGCTGGAGGTCAGCGTCGCGTCGGCCAACAGCGCCCTGCAACGGGCCCGGGCCAACCTCAAGGACCACCTGCCGCCGCACCGGATCGAGTGGGCGCCCGCGGAGGATCCGACCGACGAGGAACGCGCGCTCCTGCAGCGCTACATGGGGCTGCTGGAGCGCGCCGACACCGGCGAGATGGCCCAACTCCTGCGCGAGGACATCCGGATCACCATGCCGATGTCGATGCCGTGCGTGCCGGGGATGCCCGACCCGGCCTGGTGGGGGCGTTCCGCCTTCCTGACCAGCCTGCGCGACGTGCTCGACCCGGCCTCGCCGGCCTACCTCGGCCAGTGGCGCAGCGTGCCGACCCGGGCCAACCGGCAGCCGGCGGCGGCCCACTACGTCCGCCGTCCGGGTGACACCGCGTTCCGCCCCCAGGTGCTGGAGGTGCTCCGGATCTCCGGCGGCAAGATCGTGGAGATCACGGCCTTCGAGCCGGACCTGTTCCCGGCGTTCGGCCTGCCGACCACCCTGTGACCGATCGCCCCGGACCAGGGGCGACACCCCGCCGCCGCGCCGGGTCGCTCGACCATGCTGACGTGCTGCCGAGCGCCGCAGATCGCAACGCATTCGGGGAGATGCGGGGCACATCCCGCCTCTGTGATCCTCGGGGTTGACCGGCCGCGCCGACCGGCGCCCGTCCCCGGCGGAGCAGGCCCGGCACCGCACACGCCCGCCGTGGCGACCGGGGACGCCCGCACCGCCCAGCCGAACATGTCCAAGGAGGGTGCTTTGCTCACCACCGATGTCCCGACGTGCGAGGACCTCGTCCGACGCGCCTCCGACCTCGTACCCGTGCTGCGCGGACACGCGGCCTGGTCCGACGAGAACCGCCGCGTCCACGACGAGGCGATCGACGCAATGGCCGACGCCGGCATCTTCCGGCTGCGCCGGCCGGTCCGGTACGGCGGCTACGAGGTGGACACCCGGACGCTTGTCGAGGTCGCCTCGGAACTGGGCCGGGGTGACGGCTCCGCGGCCTGGGTCGCCTCGGTCTACTGGATCCCCACCTGGATGGTGGGACTGTTCCCGGACCACGTGCAGGACGAGGTCTTCTCGACCCCGGACGTGCGGGTGTGCGGCACGCTGAGCCCCACCGCCACGGCCGCCCCGACCGACGGCGGTGTCGTGGTCAACGGCAAGTGGGGTTTCATCAGCGGCGCACCGCACGCCCACTGGCAGGAGATCGTCGCGGTGCAGTTCAGCCCGCAGGGCGAACCGATGCCGATCGTGGCGCTCGTGCCGATGTCGGACCTGCAGGTCATCGACGACTGGCACACCGGGGGCCTGCGCGGCACCGGCAGCGTCAGTACCGTCGCGCAGGACCTGTTCGTCCCGGCCGACCGGGTGCTGCCGCTGGGCGCCATCGTGCAGGGGCAGAGCGCGTCAGCGGCCAACGCGGCGTCGCCGATGTACCGGTCCCCCCTGCTGCCGGTCGCCTCGGCGTCCTCGGTGGGCAGCGTGGTCGGGCTGACCCGGGCGGCCCGTGAGGTGTTCTTCGAGCGGCTGCCCGACCGCAAGATCACCTACACCGACTACGACCGCCAGCAGGACGCGCCGATCACCCACCACCAGGTGGCCGACGCGGTACTCAAGGGCGACGAGACGGAGTTCCACGCGCAGCGACTGGCCGCCCTGGTCGACGGCCGGGCCCTGGACGGCTCGCCGTGGACCCTCGAGGAGCGGGCCCGGGCCCGCGCCCAGCTCGGCGCGGTGTGCCGGCGCGGCAAGGAGGCGGTGGACGTCTTCGCCCTGGCCAGTGGCGGCTCGTCGGTCTACAACGACGTGCCCATCCAGCGGATCGCCCGGGACGTGCAGGCGATCAACCTGCACGCGCTGATGAACCCGACCACCAACGCGGAACTGTACGGGCGGATCCTCTGCGGCCTCGCCCCGAACACCCTCTACCTCTGAGAACGTGCCCGCTTCGACGGAAGGATCCCTCCCGTGACCACGAACAGCCTCGCCCCGGACGTGTCCGCTGACGACCAGGCCGCCGTCGCCGCGGTGCCCGGACGCATCGTGCAGGCGTGGGCGGCGAACGACGCCGACGCCTTCGCCGACGTGTTCACCCCCGACGGCACGATGATCCTGCCCGGCCTGACCGAGAAGGGCCGCGACGACATCCGCGCCTTCATGACCAAGGGCTTCGCCGGCCCGTACAAGGGCACCCAGGTGACCGGTCAGCCCTTCGACGTCCGCTTCCTCGGCGCAGACGTGGCTCTCCTGCTCACCGAGGGCGGCGTCCTCGCCCCGGGTGAGACCGAGGTACCCGCCGAACGCGCCATCCGCGCCTCGTGGCTGCTGGTCCGCACCGACGACGGCTGGCAGCTGGCCGCGTACCAGAACAGCCCGCGCGACGCCGGCTGACCCGCCACGTCGACGGCGCCGGTCGGGGTCCCCCTCCGACCGGCGCCGTCGACGTGTGACCCGTCCACCAGCGAACGCGAGGAGAGCGAACGTGCGGATACTGGTCACCGGTGGCACCGGCTTCATCGGGTCGCACACGGTCGCGGCCCTGCACCGCGCCGGGCACACGGTGCGGCTGCTGGTCCGTGACCCCGACGCGGTGGACCCGGCGCTCGGCCCGCTCGGGCTGTCCGGGCGGGACGTGCAGACCGTGGTCGGGGACGTGACCGACGCGGAGTCGGTACGGCGGGCGGTCGACGGCTGCGCCGCGGTGCTGCACGCCGCGTCGGTCTACTCCTTCGACACCCGACGACACGCGCGGATGCGGGAGGTCAACGTCGGCGGCACCGAGGTGGTCCTCGACGCGGCCCTCAAGGCGGGCGCCGACCCGGTCGTGCACGTGTCGTCGTTCGTCGCCCTGGCACCGACCGGGGGACGACCACTCGACACCCATCTGCCGGTGGGCCGGCCCCGGGAGCGCTACATGGCCACCAAGGCCGCGGCCGAGGAGGTGGCCCGCCAGCACCAGGAGGCGGGCTCTCCGGTCGTCGTCACGTACCCGATGGCCACCCTCGGGCCCCACGACCCGCACCTGGGCGACCAGCTCGACCGGCTGCGGGCGCTGCTGCGCGGGCAGCTGCCCATCTGGCCGCGCGGCGGGTTCCCGGTGGGCGACGTGCGTGACGTCGCCGACCTGCACGTCGCGGCGCTGCGTCCCGGGCTGGGACCGCGCCGCCTGCTGGCGCCCGGCCGGTACCTGTCCGGCGCCGAGTTCGTCGCGACGGTACGCGCCGTCACCGGCCGCCGGTTGCCGGTGGTCCACCTGCCGTCGGCGGCGGTGCTGCCGGTGGCAGCCACCACGTCGGCGCTGCAACGCGTCTGGCCCTGGCACATCCCGGTGGAGTACGGGGCGGTCTACACCTGCCACTGCGACGTGCGGACCGGCCCGGACGCGCCGGCGCCGACCCGACCGGTCGCGGAGACGATCCGGGACGCCACCCGCTGGCTGCACCGCACCGGTCGGATCACCCGACGGCAGGCCGGACAGGCCGCGCAGCCGGACTGACCCGCCCCGCCACACGACGCCGGCGGTGACCGTCTCAGGTCACCGCCGGCGTCATCGTGTCCAGGTCAGGCGCGGCCCGGCCCGTCCAGCAGGTCGACGAGGGTCTGCCGGAAGGTGGTGACCATCGACCGGACGGTGCTCTCGACGAACAGGTTGGTGGTGAAGCCGACGCTGCCGACCAGGCCGCCCTCCGGGGACGCCTCCAACCCGAACAGCACCCCGTCGGGAATCTGCGAACCGACCGAGGCCGACACCATCCGCCGGCGCATCGCGGCGAAGTGCAGATCACCGTACTGCTGACCGAACATCATGTCCGGCGACTGGGTCACCTGGAGCACGCACGCCGCGGCGTTCGGACCGATGGCGTCGTTCATGATGTCCGGGGCCTCCTCCAGGATCTGGATGAACGGCAGCTCGTGCGCGTACGCCGCGAGGCACGCCGCCCGGCTTCGGGCGATCACGTCCAGGAAACCGTCGGCGCCGGCCAGGTCGACGCGGATGGGCAGGAAGTTGTAGAACGAGCCGACGGTGTTCTGTACCCAGGCCGGGTGGCGCCCCGGGGTGAAGGTCGGCACCACCAGATCGGTCCGTCCGGTCTGCGCCCGCAGCTGCGTCAGGTACGCGGCCAGCAGCACCATGAACGGGGTGCTGCGGGTGCGCGCCGCCAGTTCGGCGGTGGCCCGCCGGAACTCCTCGTCGAGCAGGAAGCGGTACCACGACGTCACGAAGGGTTCCTCGGACCGCGTGCGGTCGGTCGGGACGGCCACCACCTGCGCGCCGCGCAGGTTCTCCCGCCAGAACTCCCGCGCCCGGCGCACCCTGTCGCCGGCCTGGTTCTCCTGCTGCCACCGCACGTACTCCCGGTACTGCCGCACCTCGGGCAGCTCCGGTGCCCGACCCTCCAGGTGGGCGGCGTAGAACTCGGCGATGTCGCGCAGCACCAGGTGCACCGACCAGCCGTCCACCGCGGTGTGGTGGGCGGCCAGGACCAGCACCCCGTCGTGGGCGTCGAAGCGACCGAGGACCGCCCGCAGCAGCGGCATCTCGTCGATGCCGAAGACACCGGCCTCGATCTCGTTGGCGAAGTCCTCGGCGACCAGGTCACGGCTGCGCTGCGGTCCCGCCCGCAGTTCGCGTACCTCCAGCGGGACCGGGGCCGGCGGGCGCACCAGCTGGTACGCCTCGGTGCCCTCGCGGACGATCGAGGTGCGCAGCGTCTCGTGCCGCACCACCACGTCGTCGAGAGCCGTGCGCAGCGTGTCGATGTCCAGCTCGCCGGCGACCCGCCAGCCGCCGACGATGGTGTACCGCGGGCCGAACGGCCCGGTCTCGTCACCATGGTCGATGTGGTGGAGGAACTCCTGTTGCAGGGACAGCGGTACGCGGGTCGGCGCCTCCGCCGTCGGATCGCCGGCCGGTGTCGGCGGGGGCAGCAGGGTGTCGGTCATCGGGCTCCCTTCCATCAGCCGGCCGGCCGCGGCGGCGGCGACGACCAGTGCAGGCCGTCGGTGGAGGGGACCAGCCCTCCGTCGCGTACCGGGATGTTCTCGTCGGTGCTCTCGCCGAGCTCGGCCTGGATCTGGATCCGGGTGCCCTCCCTGGACACCGACCGGGCCAGGGTGGAGCGCAGCAGGTCGCGGTCCTCCCCGGCCTCGCGCACCGGCTGCGCCACCAGCTCGGCGAGCTCGTGGTACGCGGCGTCGCGCTGCCCGGTGCGCACGCCGGAGGAGACGAGCGCGGCCTCGTTGGACGCGCCGCCGCCGACCAACTCCACGAACGACTCCATGTCGGAGGCGGTCGTGTTGTTGGTGACCTTCTTCGCCTTCCAGAAGTACGAGTTCTCGTCCTGGTGCATGTCGTAGAAGGCGACCAGGAAGTCGTGGAACCGCGCGTACTCGCGCCGGTAGCGCACCTCGAACTCCTCGAAGCAGGTCGTCTCGTCGACCCCGCCGGCCAGCGCCGTGTTGATCGACCGGGCGGCGAGCAGCGCGCTGTAGGTGGCCAGGTGCACGCCGGAGGAGAAGACCGGGTCGATGAAGCACGCGGCGTCGCCGACCAGGACCAGCCCGGGCCGCCAGAACTTCTCCTGGATGTACGAGTAGTCCTTGCGGACCCGGACCTCGCCGTACGGCCCCTCGGTGACCCGGCGGGCGTCGGAGAGGTAGTCGGCGATCATCGGGCACTGCTGGATCAGGTCGAGCAGGGCCTTCTCCCGGTCGCCCTGGGCGCGGTCCAACGCCTCGGGCATCAGCACCACGCCGACGCTGGTGAGCTCCTCGGTCAGGGGGATGTACCAGAACCAGCCGGCGTCGAAGGCGACGGCGAGGATGTTGCCCCGGTTCGGGGCCGGCATCCGCTTGCCCCCCTCGAAGTAGCCGAACAGGGCCAGGTTGCGGAAGAACTCGGAGTACCGCCGCTGGCCGCCGACGCGGGTGTGGATGCGGCTCTTGTTGCCGGAGGCGTCGACGACGTACCGGCTGCGGACCTCGCGGCGGACACCGTCCGGGCCGGCGTAGAGCACACCGTCGACCCGGTCGGTGTCGGCGTCGGTGAGCACGTCGACCACCGAGGTCTCCTCCCGGACCTCGACGCCCTTGCGGCGGGCGTTGTCCAGCAGGATCTGGTCGAAGCGCATCCGCTCCACCTGGTAGGCGGTGGCCGCGTCGCCGGCGAACTTCGAGGAGAGGCCGAAGGAGAACGTCCACGGCTCGGGGTTGGCGCCCCACCGGAACGTGCCGCCCCGCTTGGGCATGAAGTTGGCCTGGCGCAGGTCCTCCTCCACGCCGAGGATGCGGCAGATGCCGTGCACGGTGGACGGGAGCAGCGACTCCCCGATCTGGTAGCGCGGGAACCGCTCCTTCTCCAGCAGCAGCACCCGGTGGCCCTGCATGGCCACCAGGGTGGAGATGGTGGAGCCGCAGGGGCCACCACCGACCACCACCACGTCGTAGTCGTACTCTCGGTCGGTCATCGGATCTCCCTCGGGCGCAGTGCGCTCAGCGCAGCTCGACGTCGCTCTGCCCGACGGCGGCGACCAGCTCGCCCCGGCTCAGCGCGGCAGCGACCTGCTCGATCTCGTCGGCCATGAAGCGGTCCCGATCCAGGGTGGGCGCGATGCCCCGGACGAACTCGTACGCCGCCGCGGACGCGGGACTGAGCCCGGCGCGCCGCTTCGAGATGTCCACCGCCTGGGCGGCGGCGAGCAGCTCCACGGCCAGGATGTGCTGGTTGTTCCCGAGCACCCGGCGAGCGTTACGGGCGGCGATCAGCCCCATGCTCACCACGTCCTGGTTGTCGCCGTTGGACGGCACACTCTGGGTGCTCGCCGCGCCGATGGTGCGGTTCTCGGCGACCAGCGCCGTGGCCGGGTACTGCGCGCCGGCGAAGCCGCTGTTGAGACCCGGGTCGCCGGTGACCAGGAACTCGGGCAGGCCGTAGCTGAGGTGCCGGTTGAGCAGCCGGTTGGTCCGGCGTTCGGAGAGAACGCCGAGCTGGGTGAGCGCGATCGTCACGAAGTCCATCGCGAACGCGATCGGCTGACCGTGGAAGTTCGCCCCGTGGAAGACCTCGTGCCCCTCGAAGAAGAGCGGGTTGTCGTTCGCCGAGTTCAGCTCGATGTTCAACTTGTTGGTGGCGTGGTAGAGGGTGTCGCGGACCGCGCCGAGGACCTGCGGGATGGCCCGCAGCGAGTACGCCTTCTGCATGTACACGTCGGTGCGCTGGACGTCGACACCGGACTGCTTGCCCTCCTGGAGCTGGCTGCGCAGCTGCCGGTGCTCGACCGTCAGCGCGCTTCCGCGCATCAGTGTGCGCATGTTCGCCGCGGTGTCGATCTGACCCTGGTGCGGTCGGGCCACGTCGTGTCCCTCGGCCAGGAACGGGCTGGTGGATCCCTGGAGCGTCTCGATCACCAGGGCGGTGACGATCTCGGCCTGCCGGACCTGGTCCATCGACCGGCCCACCACCAGCGCGCCGAGGCCGGTCATCGCCGAGGTGCCGTTGATCAGCGCCAGCCCCTCCTTGAAGCGCAGCTGCATCGGCTCGATGCCGTGCTCGCGCAGCACCTCGCCGGTGGGCACCTTCTTCCCGTCGCGCAGCAGGTAGCCCTCACCGATCACGGTGCAGGCGATGTGTGCCAGGGGGGCCAGGTCGCCGCTGGCGCCGAGCGAGCCGATCTCCGGGATGGCCGGGGTCAGGCCGAGGTTGAGGTAGAGCGCGAGCCGTTCCAGCAGTTCGGGACGGACCGCGGAGTGCCCCTTGGACAGCGCGTTGAGCCGGGCGATCACCACCGCCCGCGCCTCGTCCTGGGCGAACAACGGACCCACTCCGGCGGCGTGGCTGCGGACCAGGTTGGTCTGCAGCTCGACCTCCTTGGCCGTGTCGACCAGCATGTAGATCATCTCGCCGTAGCCGGTGGTGACCCCGTACACCGGTACGTCCTGGCGCACGATGTCCTCGAACAGCATCCGGCTCTTGCCCGCCCGGGCCAGTGACGACGACGCCACCTCGATGGGTGCGTCCTCCTCTGCCACCCGTCGCACTCCGGGGATGTCCAGGTCCTCGCCCGTGATTGCCACCGCCTGCGCGGTTTTGGCCAACGTCAATGCACTCACTCCATCGCGTCCGTGACAGCCCTCAGGTCTGCCGAATCCGCTGGTATCGAACGGTCGTGTGCCGTGCGGGCCGCGTCGATCAGGGCGGCCATGCCGGCCAACGTGTGGTGGGTGAAGCAGTCCCGCAGCGTCACCGTGACGCCGAAGCGTCGCCGGATCCGCGCCACGAGCGGTGGGACGAGCAGCGAGTGCCCACCGGCGGCGAAGAACGTCGACTCGGCGTCGATGCGTCCTTCGCCGAGCAGGGCGGACCAGACCTCGGCCAGCGCCTGCTCCACCGGGCCGGTCGGGGCGCGGCGGGCCGACGCCGAGCGGGGTGCCGGCAGCCGGCGGCGGTCCACCTTGCCCGCCGCCGTGCGGGGCAACCGGCCGGGCATCGCCTCGAAGGAGACGAGGACCATCGCGCTGCCGAACCGTCGGCGCAGGTGCGTCCGCCACTCGCCCGCCCCGGAGAGCGGGGCGCCGTCGGGCCCGCGACGCGGTACGACGTACGCGGCGAGCCGGACCACCAACTGGTCCCGGTCGGTCACCGGCACCACGACACACTCGGCCACCCCGTCGTGTGCGACGAGCGCCGCCTCGACGTCGGCCAACTCGACCCGGGTGCCGAGGAGCTTGACCTGCTGGTCGCGGCGCCCGCGGAACTCCAGCAGACCGTCCCACCGCCGCCGCGCGAGGTCACCTGTGTGGTACCACCGCAGGTCCGTCCCGTCGTCCGGATGGCCGGCGGGGGTCCGGAAGACGGAGGCCGCGCCACCACCGCCGACGTAGCCGTCGCAGACGTGCCGGCTGCGGACCACGATCTCGCCGGTGACCCCGGTCGGGCAGTGCTGGCCCGCCTCGTCGAGGACCAGCACCTGCCGCCCGGGGATGGGACGTCCGATCGGCACGGTCGCCGGCACCGGGCCGGTGATGTCGTGCCAGGTGGCCGCGATCGTCTCGGTCGGGCCGTAGATGTTGGCCAGCCGGGTGTCCGGCAGCGCCCGGCGGAACCCGTCGACCAGCGGCCCCGACAGTGCCTCACCCATGAGCACCAGCCGGGACAGGCCGGTGGGCCGGTCGGCCGGCTCCCGGGCCGCGACGACGGCCAGCAGTTCCCGGGCGAAGCTCGGGACGGTCTGCAGGAAGGTGATCCGCTCGCGCACCAGCCAGTCGACAAGCTTCTCGGGGTGCACGCGGATCCGTTCCGGCACCGGGTGCAGCGTGCCGCCGCCGACAAGCGTGGCGAACACCTCGCAGATGCTCGGGTCGTGCTCGGGGGTGACCCACTGGGCCACCCGGGCACCGGGGCCCAGCTCCAGTTCGTGGGCCATCCACCCGACGAACTGGGCGAGCGCGCGGTGGGTCTGGGCGATGCCCTTGGGCCGTCCGGTCGAGCCCGAGGTGTAGGCGATGTAGGCGGTCCGGGCGCCCGGGTCGTCGCCCACGGCCGGCGTGCTCGCCGCACCCGGTGCCGGCTCCGGCGCGGTCACGTCGATCACCCGGCCGTGCAGCTCGTCGTGGAACCAGCGGGTCAGGTCGTCACCCGGGTCGTCGCCCACCCGCAGCAGACAGGCCGGGCGCAGTTCGGCCAGCACCGCGCGGCCCCGCTCCCCCGCGTCGCCGGCGCCGAACCAGACCAGGTGTCCACCGGCGCGCAGGACGCCCAGCGAGGCGGCGAGCTGCCACGGACCGGGCTCCATCCGGATCGCCACCGGCGAGCCGTCGACGGGCAGCGCGCTGAGGTGATCGGCCAGGGCCGCGACCCGGCGCTCCAACTCCTCGTACGTCCAGCGGCCGTTCGCCCCGGCCACCGCGATGGCCCGCGGGATCCGACCGGCGTGCCGGGCGACGCTCTCGTACACCGGCGGGGGTTCGACGTCCAGGGTCCGCGGCAGCGGGTCGAGCGCCGCCGGCTCGTCCAGCGGCAGCCGGTCCACCCGCGTGTCCGGGGCCGCGAGCGCGGCCGACAGCAGCGTTCGGACCTGCCCGAGCACGCCCGGCGCCGAGGCCGCCTCGAACCGGTCCCCGCGGTAGGCCAGCGTGCCGGTCACCGTCGGCCAGGTGCGGCGGACGGTGACCACCAGGTCCGCGACGGTCGGCCCGCCGTCCAGAACGTCCGCCGGGCGGGTCCCGGCACCGGCCAGCCGCAGCTCGGCCTCCGGCCCGGGAACGGCCAACACGACGTCGCAGAGCGGCACCCGGCCCCGGTCCCGGTCGACGGGCAGCTCCCCGACCAGCCGCGCGAACGGCAGGTCGCGATGTGCGCCGGCGGCCCGGACCACGGCCGCGACGCGGCCCACCGCCTCGGTGAAGGTGGGGGCGCCGCCGAGGTCGGTGCAGAGCACCACCAGGTTGTCGCAGGGACCGACGAGGCCGGTGAACCCCGGCGGGAGCACCGGTACGGGCAGCACCACGCTGACCCGGTCGTCGTCGCCGTAGCGGTGCAGGACGGCCTGGAGCGCGGCCAGTACGACCACCGTCGGGTTGGTCCGCCGTGCCTGACAGAACGCGGCGAGCCGGCCGCCCATCTCGGTGCCCCAGTCGAACGGGTGCAGGCCGGCGGCGAGCGCCGGCCGGGTGTCGGGGCCGTGGTCGACGGGCAGCGGCACCGGCGGGGGCGGCGGGGTGAGGGTGTCCGTCCACCACTCCAGCAACTGCCGGCCGGCCGGCCCGGCGACCAGTTCACGCTGCCACCGGACGTAGTCGGCGTAGCGGGGAGCCGGGGGCAGTGACGCCGGGCGGGCGACCGCGGGCCGCACGGCCACGGCGTAGCAGACGGACAACTCGTCGACGACGACGGACACCGACCGGTCGTCGGCCGCGGCGCGGTGCAGCGCCAGTACCAGGCGGTACGCGACGGCGCCGGTCCGCACCAGGGTCAGGCGGGCCAGTGGACCGTCGGTGGCGTGCTCCGGGCCGGCGGCCGCCGCCGCGCAGACCCGGTCGGCCGCGCCCTCGACGTCGGCGGCGTCCAGGTGCGCCAGGTCGATGTGGGCAAAGGCGCGCTCGGGATCGGCGGAGACCACCGGCACCGGGCGACCGTCGACCTCGGCCAGTCGGGTTCGCAGCACCTCGTGCCGGCTCAGCACCGTACGCCAGGCGCTGCGCAGCGCCCGCACGTCGACCGGTCCGTCGATGTGCCAGCTGCGGACGATCCGGTGCACCCCCCGATACGGGGCGAGGCGATCCAGCAGCCACACGCCGTCCTGCGTCCAGGACGTGCCGGCGGGTCCGGCGCCCGTCTCGGACGTACCGGCCAGCGTGGTGTCTCTGCTCATTGCCACGGTCGAATCGTGGCACGCGGCAAAGACCGGGTCTTCTCAACAATTGCGATCTCGGAAATCGAGCACATCCGATCACCTGACGAGGCTTTCCGACGCCGACCGACCGGGTGACGACGCCACGAGCCCCGGCGGGCAGCCGCGCAATCGCAAGGATGCGCGAACCCACCGGTCGCACCGAGCATGGGATGCGCGGTACGCCCTGCCTGCTGCGGCCCGGCGTGTGGCCAGCCGGCCATGCGTACCGCACCTCGCCACGAAGGGAGCATTGCGAATGACGGATATCGATCAGGACGGCGTGCGTCAGTCAACTGTCGAAAAGCGTGTCGAGGTGATCTGGCGCGAGGTTCTGCACATGCCGCAGGATCGACCCGACGCGACGTTCTTCGAATTGCAGGGGCAGTCCATCTCGGCCGTTCGCATCATCACACGCGTGGAGGACGAGCTCGGCGTGGCGGTGGACGTCGGACTTCTCTTCGAGGACCCGGACCTGCCCACCTTCACGGCGGCGGTCGTGGCCGCCGTCCAGCGGACCCCGGACGCGCGGGCGGCCAACCCGGCCTGACCGGTGCGGGACGGACATCGCGGACCCACCTGCGGGTGGGTCCGCTTCGTCGTGCCCGCCCGTGCGGGCAGTCCCGCGGGCGGCCGCCGGCGAGGGGCCGCCCACGACGCGACCCCGGACCGACGGGCCGGGGTCGCGTACGGAGGGTCTCAGCGGCGCTGGGCGATGGTGAGCCCATCCGCGATCGGCAGCATGACGGTGTCGAAGCGGTCGTCGGCGGCCAGCGTGGCGTTGAACGCGCGCAGCGTCTGCGCGGCGCGGCGGGGCAGACCGGGCTCGGCCAGGTCCGGGTCCAGGACGTACCCGTCGAGCAGGACGTTGTCCGCCAACAGCAGGCCGCCGGGCCGAATCAGCGGCACCACGGCCTCGTAGTAGGTGGGGTAGTTCATCTTGTCGGCGTCGATGAAGACCATGTCGACGACCGTGTCGGCGGCCATCGACCGCAGGGTGCGGGCCGCCGAGCCGAGCCGGAACTCGATCCGGTCGGCCACCCCGGCCCGCTCCCAGTGCGCGCGGGCGATGTCGATCCACCGGTCCGTGACGTCGCAGGTCACCACCCGGCCGCCCGGGGCGAGCCCACGGGCCATGGCCAGGGCCGACAGCCCGGTGAACGTCCCGATGTCCACCGCCGTACGCGCCCCGACGAGCCGGGTGAGGATGGTCAGCAGCGCGGCCTGCTCGACCGGCACCATCATCCCCGCCGCCTCGCCCACCCCGCGGGTCGAGTCGACCAGCCCGCTCAACGCCGGGTCCGGCGGCGAGCTGGACCGGACCAGGTAGTCCC
Organism: Micromonospora sp. NPDC048839; assembly: GCF_040649915.1. Lineage (NCBI taxonomy): Bacteria > Bacillati > Actinomycetota > Actinomycetes > Micromonosporales > Micromonosporaceae > Micromonospora > Micromonospora sp. NPDC048839. The sequence continues at coordinate 394,990 of NZ_JBEZGL010000004.1, read as the reverse complement.
GGACCGCCTGGTTGACCGGCACGTGTTTGACCTCAGCGAACCCGGCGCCGGTCACGCGTGCCTCCTCGACGGGCCGTCCTCGGTGACCCGCATCGGCAGGCCGCCCCGGATCCGCAGGGACAGCATCGGCTCCGGGGTGACCCGGTGCGCCGGGTCGGCGGTGAGCCGCAGCTCCCGGATGACCATGGCAATCACGAAGGTGGCCTCCATCAGTCCCAGGTTGTTGCCGACGCAGAACCTCGGTCCCGCGCCGAACGGCACGTACGCGTACCGGGGCCGTCCCCCGGACCGGGACGGGTCGAACCGGTCGGGGTCGAACCGTTCCGGGTCATCCCAGAAGTCCGGATGACGGTGCAGGGTGTACGGGCAGATCAGCACGTCCGCGCCGGCCGGCACGTGGTACCCGCCGATCTCGTCCGGCGCCTGGGCGATGCGGGAGAGCATCCACACCGGCGGGTAGAGCCGCATCGCCTCGTTGACCACCTGGGCGATGAACCGCAGCCGGGCCAGGTCCTCGTACACGGGCAGCCGGTCGCCGAGCACCTCCACCGCCTCGGCGTGGACCCGCTCCCGTATCTGCGGGTGCTGGTCGAGCAGGTGGAACGTCCAGCCCAGCGTGCTGGCCGTCGTCTCGTGCCCCGCCAGCAGCAGGGTGACCAGCTCGTCGCGCATCCGCAGCCGACCGACCTGCGGGTCGGTCTCCTCGCGGGTCGAGACGATCAGCCTGGTCAGCGCATCGTCACCCACCTCGCCGCGGGCCCGCCGCTCGGCGACGAGGGCGTCGACGATCCGCTGCAACTCCCGGCGGGCGCGACGGAACCGCAGCTGGTGGGGCAGCGGCAGCCAGGTCGGCACCGAACCCATCGTGACCATCTCGAACATGGCCTGGTCCTGCATGACCTCGAAGTTGTGCCCCAACGAGTGGTGCCCGCCGAGGTCGCTGTCGAGCAGGGTGCGACCCAGCACGCCGAGGGTGAGACCGGTCATCTCCCGGACGATGTCGACGGGGGCGCCGTCGCGGTGCTCGCGCAGCCGGTCGACCAACCGGCCGGCCTCCTCGACCACCACGCCGGCCTGGGCGGCGATCCGCTTGGCCTGGAACGCCGGCTGGATCACCCGGCGCTGCTTGCGCCACAGCTCACCCTCGCTGGTCAGCAGGCCGTCGCCGAGGGCTCGGCGGGCCTGGGCCAGCCCGACCCCCTTGTGGAAGTTCTGGCTGTTGTCCGCCAGTACGTGCTTCGCGTGATCGGGATGGTTGAAGAAGTAGAGCGTCTTGAAGCTGGGGCCGAGCCGGACGGCGTCGCCGTAGCTCGCCGCCGTCCGCATGAGGCCCAGCCGGTCCCGCCCGAGCTGCCAGAGCGTCCGCAGCATCGCCGGCCCGGTCGGCCCCACCGGCACCTGGCGGGCCCGTGTCGCCGTCATCCCGTCACCCCACCCCGGGCCGTGGCGTGCCAGGCGGGCACCCCGTTGGCCGCGTCGACCCCGTCGGGGTTGAGCTGCCGGAACCGGCCGTGCATGAAGAGCACCCCGTCGGCCTCCGGCTCACGGCGCACCGACAGCAGGCTTCCCACGAAGATGGTGTGGTCGCCACCCTCGTAGGAGCGCCACAGTTGGCACTCGAAGTGCGCCAGCGCCCCGGTGATCAGTGGCGCGCCGGTGTGCCGGCCGGCGACCCAGTCGACCGCGTCGAACTGGGCCGCTCCCAGGGGCCGACGCCGGTTCGCGAAGTGCCGGGCCACCGGCTCCTGATGCGCGGCCAGCACGGACACTCCGAACTGGCCGCGCTCCAGAAGGCTGCCGTGCATGATCGCCTGATGGTCGACGCAGACGAGCACCATGGGTGGGTCGAGGGACACCGACGTGAACGAGTTCGCCGTCATCCCGTGTGGACAGTCGCCGCCCACCGTCACCACGGTCACGCCCGTGGCGAACGAGCCGAACGCTCGGCGCAGCTGGACGGGGTCGGACGGCTCGACGGCGGACTCTGACTGGACGTTCACGTGTACCTCCCGTGTGTCGCTACGCCACCCGTGCCCGGTAGGGGCCCAGGGCCCGGGCCAACGACTCCGGGACCCGGGCGGGGCTGGTGCGGTTGTTCGGTCCGCGCATACAGGCCACCCGCTGACGACCGCGGGCGACCAGCACCTCACCGTCGGCGTGCAACCGGATGTAGTCGAAGCCGAATTCGATCTGCGTCTGCGTCAGCTCGACCAGCCGCATCCGGATGGCCAACTGGTCGAAGGCGGTGATCTCCGCGAAGAACTCGCAGTCCACCTTCAACGTGAACAGCTTCAGGTCGGCGCGCAGGTCGTCGAGGATGTCGTTCGCCCTGTCGTGCAGGAACATCTCCCGGCACCGCCCCTGCCAGCGCAGGTAGTTGACGTAGTAGACGTTCCCGACGAGGTTGGTCTCCTCGAAGCCCACCGTGTGCCGGTACTCGTAGTAGTCCTCCATCTCACGACCAGCCGTCGGTGAGGACGGTGAGGATGACCGGTGTGGCGTCGTCCCCCACGGTGGTGGCGAGGGTGGCCACCCGCACCGGACCGGAGGCGAAGACCAGCCAGCCGTCGCGTCGCACCGGGGTCAGCGCCACCGGCGCGTGCTCCGGCAGGCCGATCTGACCCAGGCAGGCCAGGACCGCCTCGATCCGGGCGCCGGCGCTGTCGCGGTCCTCGCCGGGACCGTCGACCAACTGGTCGAGCAACGTCGCGTGCCGGCCCAGGACCGCCGACCACTCGTCCGCGGCCCGCTCCGGCACCGGCCGAACGTCGCAGCCGACCTGGGCGAACGCCGCCACGGCGAGGCGGAGACCGGCTCCGTGGCTGACCGCCACCGAGCGTTCGCCGACCTTCTCCGGACGTCCGTTGCCGTCGTAGCGCAGCGACACGGCGTGCCCGAGAGCGCGACCGACCGCCAGGGCGTCCGGGTCGTCGGCGGTCCCGTCCGGTTCGACGGCTACCGCCACGGTGGCGCCGATCAGGTCGCCCAGGGTCCGCTCCAGGTAGGAGCCGAGCAGCGGCGCCACCCACGGGCCCCGGCCGTCCTTCTTGCGGACGGCCCGCAGGTGCAGGCCCTCCCACCGCTCGACGACCTCGCCGGCGCCGTTTCGCAGCGCGATGTCGTAGACGTAGGTGTCGCCGTCGCGCTCCCGCTCGGTGGCGCAGTACCGCAGCGGCCCGTCGGTCCCCAGCCGTGGCCCGGCCGGGTACAGCCGCTCGATCGCCACCGGTAGCAGCGTGGCGTCCGGAACGCAGACCTGGTTGCCGTGCATCAGCGCGTCGCGGACTCCCGGGTCGCCGAGCAGCAGGGTGCTCGGCAGGTACGCGCTGAACCAGTCCGTGTCGGGCACGGTTGCCACGTCGGCGTCGACGTCGCGGGCGGCGGCCCGGTGGAAACCGCGCAGCCGCTGGAAGCGCGCCCCCTGGAAGAGGGTGCCGCCGTACAGGTCCCGGGCCGGGTCGAGCGGCACCGGCGGCAGGTCGTCGGCGACCTGCTCCGGTGGGCCGGCCGGCGTCGGGGCGTCGACGAAGCGCAGCACCGCCTCGAAGTGGTCGGCGGCGAACCCGGTGTCCGCGGTCCGGATCACCGCTCGTACGGTGTCGTCGCCGGTGACCAGCGCCGCGATCCGGATGGTGGTGCTGCTCAGCGGCGGCACCACGATCGGTCGGGCGAAGCGGGCCTGCTCGATGACCGGCGTCTGGTCGCGGCCGGTGACGGCCATGGCCGCCTGCGCCATCGCCTCCATGCCGAAGACCGCCGGGAACAGCAGGTTGCCGTCGAGGAGGTGGTCGGAGAGGTACAGGTCACTGCCGGCGGTGAGTTCGACGTCGGTGACCAGCTCCACACCGTGGTAGCGGACCTGGGGTCGGTCCACGAAGCGCAGCAGGGGCAGCTCCGGCTCCTCGAAGCGCAGCGTGTCGAGGCCGTCGGCCCGACCGCTGGCCACCACCACCGGCGGGGTGTCCGGGTCGGTGACGAGTCGACGCAGCATCGCCACGCCCTCGTCGGGGGTGATGGGGGTGATGCCGTCGCGGGTCAGCGACTCGACGACGGACAACCTCTCACCCATGCCGACGCCCGACCAGACCGACCACTCCAGACACACCGACCGGCAGTTCGGATGGGCGTCGGCGAAACGGCGGGTCTGCTCGGCGAGTCGGTCGTTGGCCGTGGCGTAGTGCGCCTCGCCCCGCAACCCGGCCCGGCCGATGATGCTGCCGAAGGTGACCAGCAGCTTCAGCCGGTCCGGCTCGAGCGCGTCCAGGACGGCGGTGAGCCCGCCGACCTTGGGCGCCAGGGCGCCGTGGACGGCGTCCATGTCCAGCGAGGTGAGCGCCGCCGGCTCGTTGCGTCCGGCGCCGTGCAGCACACCGGTGACCGGGCCGAGCTGACGCTGGGCTTCGTCCACGGCGGCCTGGACCGCCACCGGATCCGTCACGTCGGCCTGGAAGTACCCTGCCTCGACGCCGGCGGTGGCGAAGCGCTCCAGGTTGGCCGACAGCTCCGCGTCGCCGGCGAGGTCGGAGCGGCCCAGGACCGCCAGCTTCGCGCCGGCGTCCACGGCGAGCGCGAGCGCGCACTCCGCGGTGATGCCCTTGCCGCCACCGGTGACGAGCAGCACGTCGCCCTCGGCCAGTGGGGCGTCGGTGCGGGCCGGTGCGATCGGCAGGGCCCGCAGGACCTGCTCCCGACGCACCCCCGAGGAGTCGTAGTGGACCTCGCGGTAGCCCTCGGTCGCCGCGACCTCGGTCAGCACCCGCTCGGCCGCGTCGAGCCCGGCCGGCAGGTGCACAACCGTGGTCCGGATCTGGGGTGCCTCCAACCGCAGGGTGCGGGCCAGGCCGCTGGCGCCGAGCCCGTGCTGCACCACGACGAAGCGGTCGCCCGCCCCGTCGGCCAGGACCGCCTGTGCCCCTTGCAGGGCCGGGTTGAGCTGCTCCGGGGTGCAGTCGGCCGGCAGCCAGACCAGCACGCCACCACCCACGCCGCCGGAGGCCAGCGCCTGGCGGACCTGCTCGGCGCGCGGGTCGGTGAGCGCGCCGAACAGCTGCCACGTCCCGGCCGGTTCGGTCGGACCGGGGACCGGCGCGGGTGTCTCGGCCAGGTCGACCGCGAAGGCCCGGATGAAGGTGTCCACCCCGGCCACGGACACCGGCTGCGTCAGGTCCTCCATCAGGCCGGTGCCGATCAGGGTGTCCAGCGCCTCGGCGACCTCCCGAACGGTCGCCGTCGCGATGTTCGTGGGCAGCCGGGACGGGGGTACGCCGAGCCGCTCCGCGGCCTGGTTGACCACCTGGCTGACCGTGATCGAGCTCAGGTGCAGGTCGTCGAGGAGTCGACTGTCCTCCCGGACCATGTCCAGCGGCAGCTCCGCCCGCTCGGCGACGAGCTGGCGCAGCGTCAGCGCCGCGGACTCGCCGGCGGGCGCGTCACCGACCGCCTGGGGGGCCTCCACAGCCCGCTGCTGCGACTCGGGCAGCACCACCTCGGGCACCGTCTCGCAGGGGCTGGTGAAGAAGGTGAACTCGTCGGCGTCCTTCAGCGGCCGGACCAACCGGCCGTCGAAGAGCTGCGGGTGCACCCGGGCGGCCCCGACGACGTACGCCGCCGCGGCCACCCGCAGCACGCTGGCGACCGTCTCGTCGTCGGTGTCGAACGCCACCGTCGGCACCGACACGTCGCCTCGGGCCAGGTCGGACAGGATGTGTCCGGGCCCGACCTCGACAAGCAGGTCGACCTCCTTCGCGGCCAACGCGACGGCCTGCGTGAACAGCACCGGATCGGTGATCTGGTTACGCAGCAGGCCGGCGACGTCGGTGTCCGGCGACAGCTCGGCGCCGGTCACGGTGGAGATCACCTGCCGGTTCGGCGGGTTGAACCGCTCCGCGGCGAGGTACCCGCCGAACGCCTCGGCCGCCTCGGCGACCAGGGGCGAGTGGAAGGCGTGGGAGACCCGCAGCCGCTTTCCGGCGACGCCGGCCGCCTCGGCGCGCTCCAGCACCCGGCCGACCGCGTCGACCGGACCGGAGATCACGGTCTGCCGCTGGCTGTTGTAGCCGCCGATGACCACCGGGTCGTCGCCGAGAAGGCCGCGTACGGTCTCCGGGTCGGCCGACATCCCGGCCATCGTCCCGTCGGGGCGGCCGTGCTCGGCCATGGTCCGGCCGCGGGTGGCGGCCATCCGCAGCACCGACGGCAGGTCCATCACTCCGGCCCAGTGCAGGGCGGTGAGTTCGCCGAGGCTGTGCCCGACGGCCACATCGGCCTCGATGCCGAGCGCGGAGAGCACGCTGAGCCCGGCCACCGACCCGGTGACGATGCGCGGTTGGGCCACCTCGGTGGCCACCACGTCACCGGTGGGCAGCGCCGCCTCGGTGACGATCCGGTCGGCCTGGGTGAACCGGCGACGCAGCGCCTGCGCGGGCCGGCCACGGCCGGTGCCCTGACCGGGGAAGAGGAGACCGACCCGGGCGGTGCCGCGGGCGTGGCCGAGGAAGGCCCGGCCGTCCACCGCGTACAGGCGGGTCTCCCCGGCCTGTAGGGCGGCGTGCACCCGCAGCAGTTGACGTTCGGCGTCCTCCGGCGAGCGGGCCACCACGGCGGCCCGGTACGGCCGGTCGCCCAGATCCCGGTAGAGGCCGGCGGCCAGGTCACCGAGCTGCGCGTAGGAGAGCCGGATCACCTGCGCGGCCAGTGCGCCGATCCGCTCGGCCAGTTCGGCCGGGGTGTCGGCGTCCAGGGCGAGCAGTTCCACGTTCTGCGTCCGGGACGCCATCGCGCGGGTCCGGGCGTCCGGGGAGCGGCGGGCGCCGTCCTCGCCCTGCAGGACGAGGTGGGTGTTGATCCCCCCGAATCCCATGGCGGTGATGCCGGCGCGCAGCGGCGCGTCGGCCGGCCACGGCTCGGCGGCGGGAAGAACCCGCAGCTTCGCGTCGGTCGACGTGAGCACGTCGTGCGGTTCCTCGCACCCGAGCGCCGGCGGGAGCACCTGGTGATGCACCGCGAGGACGGCTTTGAGCAGACCGGCGACGCCGGCTGCCGCCTTGGTGTGTCCGATCATCGCCTTGATCGAGCTGATCGCGGCAGGTGTGCCGGAAGCGCCCGCGTCCCGCCGCGCCGCCGTCAACGCCCGCAGTTCCGTCGCGTCGCCCACCTCGGTGCCGGTGCCGTGCCCCTCGAACAGGGCGACGGTCTCGATGCCGAAGCCGGCACGCTCGTACGCCCGGCGCAGCGCCAGCCGGTAGCCGTCCTCCTCCGGCCGGGTGATGCCGCCCTTGCCGTCGGACGACACTCCCCAACCGGCGATCGACGCGTAGATCCGTCGGCCCTGCGCCACCGCGTCCTCGTGTCGCATCAGGACGACCATGCCGCAGCCCTCGCCCGGCCAGAAGCCGTTGGCGCCCCGGTCGTAGACCTTCATCTCACCGCGGGCCAACGCGCCGGTCTTGGCGAATCCGATGATCTCGAACGGGTCGATCGACAGGTCGACCCCGCCCGCGACGGCGACGTCCAGTTCGCCGTCGGCCAGGCCGCGGCACGCGGTCAGCACCGACAGCAGGGAGGAGGAGCAGGCGCCGTCGACGGTGTAGCCGCCGCCCTTGAGGTCGAAGTAGTTGCAGATCCGTCCGGCGATGGTGTTGGACAGGCCGCCGGCCAGGGTGTCCTCGTCGATCTCCGGGAACGGCGCCTTGTAGCGCTGTTCGAGGGTGCCGAGGAAGTCGGCGAGCTGGTCGTCGTCCCAGCCCTGCTCGCGCAGGGCCGCGCCGACGGTCCGCCGGACGTACGGCCAGCGCAGCCGCAGCACGTTGGCGCGGGCGAACTCCCCGGTGAGGGTGTTGCCCACCACCACGCCGGTCCGCTCGCGGGGCAGGTCCTCCCCCATCGGGAAGCCGGCGTCACCGAGGGCGGAGGCGGCCACGTCCAGGGCCAGCCAGTGGGTGAGGTCGGTGGACCGGTACGTGCTGCCGGCGATCCGGAACTTCAACCGGTCGAACTCGTAGCCTTCGATGACGGCGGCGTTGCGGGCGTAGAACCGGTCCGGGGCGCTGCGGTCGGCGTCCCAGTAGTCGGCCAGTCGCATCCGCTCGTCCGGCAGGCGGCGGAACGCCCGCCGTCCGGTGACCGCGTTCTCCCACAGTTCCCCGGGGGACGCGGCGTCGGGATATCGGCACGCCAGGCCGACGACGGCGATCCTGCTCATGCCGGTACCGCCTCCTTGTGTGAGTTGGGCTCGGCGGCGACGAGAGGCCCGGTGCCGGTGGCGATCGACGCCGGCAGGCCGCCCGCGGTGCCCCCGCCGTCGGCGGCCTCACGCTGTTCGCGGACCTTGTTGGAGATGTGCAGGGCCCACAGGTACAGGCCCCGGATGAGGCAGACCGTGGCGGTGGCGAAGAAGAGCCCGTACGCGATGCCCGCGCCGGTGATCACCCCGTAGACGGTGGCCACTCCGGCCCCGAAGGCGACCTGCGAGGCGGGGCTGGACGGGCTGGTGCCCGGGTCGGTGATCATGTAGTTCGTGAAGAGCACGAACGCCACGCTTGTCATCATGCCCAGCGCGCCCAGGACGGCGGTGTCGAGGATGAGCCCACGCACCACGGCCTGCAGCGCGAACGCGGACAGCCAGCCGAGGATCAGCCACATCCGGTTGGTGAGCTTCGCGTTGAGCATTGTCCCGGCGGTGAGGATGATCGCCGGGATGAGCCAGTCGCCGATCGCGGTGGTGTGCTCGGTGAAGTGGTAGGGCGGGGCGATGCTGGCCCAGGGGAACAGGATCAGGATGACCGCGATACCGAAGTTGGACGGGTTCATGTAGTGCCGCAACCGGCCCCGCACGGGTGCCCGCAGGATCCACTTCGCGGCGATCGCGACGGTGACCCCGAACATCATCACCCAGACCCGGTCGTTGACGTAGGTCAGCATGTTCACGGCCAGGGAGGTGATGTGCGCGGGGAGGAGGAACTCCATGAACCCGCGCTTGCCGCCCCCGAGGTAGCGCGGCGCGCGACCCTCGGAGCGGGCGCCGATGGTCTCGAGAAAGATCTCGACGGTGTATCCGGTGGCGAGCGCGATGAAGGGCCACAGCCAGGGCTGCTCGAAGCCGAGGTAGGTGTAACCGACGATGTTGAAGATCGTGATCGACATGGCGAAACGCCGAAGGGCAGTCGTGATCTTGGCGTCGTGTCGGACGGGGTTGATCGTGGTCTCGGCCATGTCCATTACCTCTCGTTGGCCTGCGAGCCGAGTTGCACGTCGTGCCAACCCGGGGTCAGCTGAAGGTCCTGCTTACGGATCTGTCCGGTGCGGTCGCGCCAACAGAGGCTGACCTTCACCGGGCCGGTGACGTTGTCGCCCAGCCCGATGTGCACCTCGTTGCTGCGCTTGCCGGAGTGCCCGCCGCCACCGTCCACCTTGGAGACGAGCGTGCGGCCGTCGGGCGTGGTGACGGCGACCTGGGCGCCGACGGCGGGCGAGCCCCGGCCGTCCGGGTCGGCGGACTGGTGGGTCAGGCGCAGGCCGAGGAAGGCCCCCGCGGTCGGGCTGGTGTTGCGGTAGAAGATCGGCTCCGCCCACTGGCGGGCGACGGCGAGGTCGAGCCGGCCGTCACCGTCGGAGTCGCCGGTGGCCAACCCTCGGGTGGGTACGGGGATGTCCAGCCCGATCTCGGGTGCGATGTTGACGTACCGGCCGTCCTCGCCCCGAACGAACAGGTGCAGCCGCTGGTTGCCACCGACGTCGTCGCCGGCGCGCACGTTCGGCCACCAGGCCGGGTTGTGGACCAGGGTGTCGTTGGTGGTGGCCAGCTCCTGGAGCTGGGGCCACCGGTTGACCTCACCCCGGACGAAACCAGTGGCCTGGGCGATGGCGAGCCGGCCGCCGTTGTCGAAGTCGGCCATCTTGACGTCCCAGCCCCAGCCCGACCAGGCCAGGCCGAGATCGGCGCTGCGGTCCTCGAACGGCGCGTCGCCACCACTGAAACTGGTCTTGACCTCCCCCAGGTTCTTGGCGGCGTTGATGAACGCGTAGTTACTCTCGTGGATGCCGAACGGGGTGGTGATGTTGCTGACGAACAGGTCGTACAGCCCGTCGCCGTCGATGTCACCGAAGTCGGCGCCCATCCCCTTGAAGGAGTCCTTGCCCAGCACCTTGGACTTTGGCACGGTCGCGCCGCGCACCCCGTCGACCAGGGCGAACTCGATGTTGCCCGGGGTGGAGCGGTTGTAGAGCAGCCGGTCGGGGCCGAAGTCGTGGGCCAGGTACAGCTCGGGCAGCAGGTCGCCGTCGATGTCGGCGGCCGACGCGCCGAGGGCCCAGCCCTTGGAGACGTCCCGGGGGATCACGTTGCTGATCCGCTGGAAGGCGGCGGTCGGCTCGGCGCCCGCGGCGCCGCCGGTCCACCGGAACACGTAGTCCTCGCCACCGTTGATGCCGTTGGACATCGAGTCGTTCATCTCCACCCCGCCGTCGACCGTGTCGTCGAGGACCGGGCTGTGCGGAAAGTAGTTGCCGATGTAGATGTCGACGTGACCGTCCCCGTCGAAGTCGTCGATCGCCACCGCGTTGGTGTTCCACAGTGGACCGTTGTACTCCCCGGCGCCGACGCCCGGCACCAGTTCGACGGCCCGGTAGGCGGCGTTGCCGAGGGCGAGCGCCCCACCCCGGGCGAGGAAGAGGATCGGCGTGCGGGCCCAGTAGTAGACCAGCAGGTCCATCCGGCCGTCCTCGTTGAAGTCACCCGGCGCGCAGCCCATCGGCGCGGTGATCCGGCTGATCGGCAGCGGCGTGGGGTCCAGCGCGAACGGCTGGTACCGCTGCTCGCCCCTGCCCGGCGTCGGCGTGACGACGGTCTGGTCGGTGCGGGGATCGGTGAGGCAGAGGTCGTTGGCCAGACCGTCGCCGTCCAGGTCGTTCATGGCGATGCCGGCGCCCACGGAGGAGATCCAGGCGTCGATGTTGGTGTAGGCCCGGTTCACCTTCCGGACGGACTGTTGGACGGCACCGGAGGGCAGGGCGATTCCCATGGGCTCGAACGCGTACCGGGACGCCAGCCCCGTCCGCTCCGCCGCGGAGGCGCTGGGCAGCCGGACGGCGAAGAACATCCCGACCACGAGTGCGAGGCCGATGAACCCGGCGAGCTGCCGGCGCAGCAAGCCAAACGTCGCTGACATGAACTCAAGACCTCCCGTTTGTGACGGACTCGTCGGAGCGAACCCACCGCGCGTCGCGGTGGCGTACCGGCCCGGGCCGGTCGGGTCACGGGCCGCGCCCGGCAGTTGCTGTCGCCGGCTGGCCCGACCCGACCGGAGGCGGTCGACACGCGACCGGTCCGGCGGCCGGGAAGACCCGGACGGGGTTCGGTGCTGTCGTCCGCCATGCGGGGGGACGTGTCAGCAGATCCTCACAGGACGCCAGAACCCGGGCTACTCGAAAATTGCTGACCATTGTCGTACATCGAATTGATGACACTTCTCGATAATGCGTCCCGGAGACGGGACTGGGTTTTATATAAAGACTCGGCAGATCACGGCAACGACTATGTGGAATTACTCCACAAAAGCCCTGTCGAAATGCCGACGGATGTTCGTCCGCCATATCTCGTAAGGCGGGACCGGCCCGCCGGAGTCGGCGCCCGGCGCGGTGCCGTCGGCCAACGCGACGGCAGCGGTCACGGACAGGTCGGTCAGGGCGGCGGCAGCCACCGCGGAGTGCGGAGGCACGAAGCCCGCGTGCACCCGCGCCCGCATCGCGAACACACTTCCCAGCGCCAGCTCCGGGGCGTGCCGGCCGGCCTGGCGGCGCAGGACCGCGAGGTCCGCCGCACCGCACCCACCGGCGAACGTGGCGGCCAGACCGACCCCGCTGAACAGGTCCGCCTGCCGCTCCGGGGCGAAGCGGCGCACGGCCGCGTCCACGTCGTCCACCCGGGCGCCGTGGATGAACCACAGTGCCCGGCCGATCCCCTGGTCCACCGCCCGGCCGAAGTAGTCCGGCCGTCCCTGCCAGGCGTACGGCGCGGGCACCCGCTGCTCGTCGACCCACCTGCCGACGTGGAAGTAGGCCAGGTCGAAGCCGTAACCGTCCACCGCCAACCAGGTCATCGTCGGGTGGAACGGTCCCGGCTCCAGCTCGGGCACCACCTTGCGCCACAGCGGCCGGGGCAGCCTCGCCATCGCGAAGCCGATGCCGATGTAGGCCAGGAAGAGGTGCGGCGCCCCCGGCCCGAGCAGCAGCTCACGGGTGCGTCGTCGGCGACCGCTGCCCATCGCGTCCAGCACGGTGAAGGCCATCGTGACGCCCTCGTACGCGAAGCCGCGCATGCCGTCGTCGACCAGCTCGACCCGGTCGCGCACCTCGGTGAGGTCGCGGGCGTCGATGCCCCACTCGAAGCCGCACACGACGGCCCGGGGAATCGCCTCCAGCCGCGCGGTGGCGGCCGACGGCGGCCCCGGGAAACCTCGGCGGGCGAAGCCGACCTCGCTCAACGCCGGTGCCAGCGCGAGCCTGCGCAGCGAGCCCAAAACGGTAGACATGCTTCCTCCCGGACAGCGACGGACAGGACGGACGCCCGCCGTCGGCGAGCTGCCGACGGCGGGCACGGGTCACGACGGGCGCGGCGGCCCGACCGGGTCGAGCGGCACCCAGGCCGTCACCCGGCGTGCCGCCGCCATGCTCGCCCAGGCGGTCAACTCGACCAGCGCACGATCGTCCGCCCCGCCGGCACGTACGTCGGCCACCACCTCGTCGTCGACCTGGTAGGCCGCGAACGCGGTGAGCAGCGCCAGCCGTCCCGCGGGACGGTCGGCGGCGGGCAGGTCACCCACCGCCGCACCGACCCAGGACCGACTGAGACCCGTCGGGCGGCCATCCCAGGCGTCGAGCCGGGAGGCGACCAGGTCCCGTACCGACTCCGGCACCGAGCGACGCCCGGCGTCGTCGACGGCCGCGGCGCCACGGGCGAGCGCGTCGGCCAGGACCGGGTGGCCGGTCGTCCAGGCGAGGTCCGGCGCGGGCGGCACGGACGGCAGCAGCTCCAGCGCGGCGCCCGCCGGCCGGTCACCCCGCGTCCCCCGGGCCATCAACCGACCGAAGGTCCGGCGTACGCCGCCACGGATCGGTGCGGGCAGGCCGGCGGGAATCGGCGAGGGTTCGAGGAAGATGTTCACCATCCGGTTGAGGTAGTGGAAGGCCAGTGCCACGCCGAGGAGTTCGACGGCCTCGTCGCGGGCGACCGGGGGCACGGCGTCCCGCGCGGACGCCCGAGCCGTCCCGGCCCGTGCCCAGTCGGCGATCCGCGCCAACCGGGCGTCGGTCGGCGCGTCGCTCGCCGGCCGGACCAGGCCGTCGAGCGTCGCCGAGTGCACCTCCACGCAGTACGGGCAGGAGTTGGCGGCCGAGACCGCAGCCGCCACCGTCTCGCGGGTCGCCCGGTCCACCCGTCCGACCGCGACCAGCGTCTCGCGGAGCGTCACCCAGCACGCGGCCAGCACCTGCGGCGCGGGCGAGTGCAGGCTGACCGGCGGGGCCAGCATGCCGAAGTCGCGCTCCACCTGCTGGTAGACCGCGGCCACCAGGCCGTCCGCCCGCTCGACCCGCACCGGGGTGACCCGCCGCACGTGCCCCCGGGAGGGCCGCCGGGCCACCCGGGCGTAGAGACCGGTCACCGCCGCAGCGCTCCGCTCACCAGCGGCAGCACGGCGGCGCGGCTGCTGGTGGCGCCATCCGGCGCGGGCGCGCCGTAGCGGACGTCCACCCCCCGCGCGCGGGCGGCCTCGACGATGCCCGGCACGGCCCGCTCGGCCAGTGCGGCGATCGTCATCGCCGGGTTCACGGTCAGACCGGCCGGCACGGCGGATCCGTCGGTGACGAAGATGCCGGGATGGTCGCGCAGCTCGTGCCGGTCGTCGAGCGCCGAGGTCGCCGGGTCGTCGCCGATCCGGCAGGACGCCAGCGGGTGCACGGTGTACGCGCCCACCACGTCGTTGGTCCACGGCATCACCCGAGCCAGCCCGTCGCGCTCCAGGATGTCGCGTACCTCGGCGTCGGAGAGCGCCCACCCGCGCAGGGTGTTCTCGGTCGGCTCGTAGCGCAACGAACCCCGGCCCAGCATCTGCTGCGACAGTCGCATCGAGTTGCCGCTGGACGGCGGCGCGCCGAAGACCCCCTCGTTGTCGTCCTCGCTCATCGTGAAGACGGTCAGCCAGGACTGCCAGCGCCGCAGCAGTTCCTTCTTCTCGGCGCCGAACCACGTCGGTCCGACGGCGTCCGGCACCTGGGCGAGGATCGTGCCGAAGCCCGGCGGGAAGTAGAGCTGCTCCAGCGAAAACCGCTCGTACTCGGGCAGGGACCCGTCGAGCTTGTCCCAGGTGGCCACGCAGGGGCCCTTGCCGATCTGGTACGCCTCGTACGGCACGCCGTCGGGCCGGCTCAGGCCGAGCACGTCACGGATGCGGTCCTCGTCGAAGATCGCGGTGTTGAGCCGTTCGCCGTTGCCGGAGAAGTACCGGCCGACGGCGTGCGGCATGGCGCCGAGGGTCGGTTCCGAGCGCTGGAGGATGACCGGCGTGGCGCCAGCCCCGGCGGCCAGTACGACGATCTTCGCGTCGATGGTCCCGCCACCCACCTCGACCCGGTAGTCGACGTCGTCGAGCACGGTGTAGTGCACCCGGTAGCCACCGTCGTCGGTGCGGGACAGGTGCTGTACCTCGTGCAGCGGGCGGATCTGCGCGCCGTGCGCCAGCGCGGCCGGCAGGTAGTTGAGCAGCAGGGACCGTTTGGCGTCGAACCGGCAGCCGGACATCATCCAGTTGCAGTTGGTGCACTTGGCCGTGTCGACCGCCGCCGGCACCGCGTTCGCGGTCCGTCCGGCGTGGTCGCAGGCCGCGCCGAACAGCCCGCCGGCGAACGGCACGGTGTCCCAGGCCGTCTGGGTGACCGGCAGCGCCTCGGCCACCCGGTCGTACCACGGCTCGAGCGTGTCCCGGGACACCGCCGCCGGCCACATCCGGCGGTTGAAGCGTCCCTTGCGGTCGAAGACGAACCGGGGCGCGCGGGGCATCGCGGCGAAGTAGACGACGCTGCCGCCGCCGACGCAGTTGCCGCTGAGCACGCTCATCCCGTCGCCGATGACGAAGTCGAAGATCCGGGTCGACGAGGAGCCGAACTTGAAGTCGTGCTGGAAGTCCTCGCCGGACAGCCACGGCCCGCGTTCCAGCACGACGACCCGCGCGCCGCCCGCGGCGAGGTGGTAGGCGGCGATGGCGCCGCCGAAGCCGCTGCCGATCACGAGGACGTCGGTGTTCTCGGAACTCGTCATGAAGGGCTCCCGGAGGGGGTCGTGTCGGGGTGCGGCCTGGCCAGTTGCCGGCCGTAGCTGTAGGTGTCGAACCGCCACAGCCCGTCGCTGTCCGGCATGCGGAAGCCCATCGTCTTCAAGCCGACGTGTCCGGCGGCGAGCGCCTCCACGGTGTTGGTGTGCGACCCCGCGTCGAAGGCGATGGTGCAGAACATGGCGAGGCTGATCCAGGCGTCGCACTCCGGGTTCGCACGGTCGGTCAGCCGCTGCACCAGCAGCACCCGGTCCGGGTAGTCGAGCGACACGAACGGCGGGACCTCCGCGTCCGGCTCGATTCCCCGCTCGGCGACGTACGCGCGGGCGTGCTCGTTGAGGCCGTCGGCCAGCATGTCCAGCGCCGGCGCCATGCCACCCTCGGCGGAGCGGAGGACCTCCAGCGCGCCGGAGGCGACGGCGCCGCCGCCCTGCGAGACACCGGCGATGGCCCGGTCCCCCGGCCAGCGCCGCTCGCCGGGCAGAATCGTGTCGGCATACGCTTCCAGCGACATCGTCCGCGCCTGATCCGTCTCGAATTCCCTGGGCACGGGCATCACCTCCGACGATCTCTCGAATTGACAGAAACGCGTTGCACGCCTGTCGCCGCGCAATGTCCGGGTAGCCGGAAACCGTCTGCGACATTCCTCCGTCGTGACGCAATCCAATGGTGGACGGGCACCGCCACGGACACATCTCGCGATTTGCTGTCCGCGTCCACGAAGAACGCAAGCGAGAGGACGTGGCGCGAAACCGGCGCCGGACACGACGGACCGCCGCGCACCGCGCGGCGGTCCCGGATCGACGGTCAGCCGGCCGCGGCCACCGCCACGGACAGTTCCTCCGGCACGCCACGCAGCCCCACCACACAGGTGGCGACCCGCCACCGGCCGGCGGTGAGCAACACCCACCGGTCCGGGGTGTGCCGGGTGTAGGTCAGTGGGGTGACCGCCGTGACGCCAACCTTGTGCAACGACTCCAGCGCCGACCAGACCCGGGTCGCCGCCGTGGACAGCGGCTCCCCGGTCTCGGCGGCGATCAGGTCGGCCAGGGCGAGGTGCCCGCCGAGCAAACGGCGCCACTCGGCGCGTTCACGCCGCGCGACGGGTTCGAGGTCGCAGCCGACCGGCCGGCCCGAGACCACCGCCAGGGTGTTGGCCCCGCCGTGCGCCGCCGACACGCACCGGCCGCCGCCCAGCTCGGGCCGCCCGTCGGGGCGGTAGCGCACCGTGGTGTGGGCACCGAGCAGTCGGGCCACGGCCAGGGCGGTGTGCTCCCGACGCCGTTCACGGCGCAGACCCGGCTCCAGCACCGCGGCGACGTCGATGCCCGCCAGCTCGCTGAGTCTGCGGTGCAGGTACGGTCCGAACACCTGCGCCGGCCACGGACCGGGCGGACGGCCTCCGGACACCAGCCGCAGCCGCAGCCCGGTCCAGCGCTCGACGACCCGCCCGTCGGCCATCGCCTCCAGGTCGAACCGGTGCACGTCCCCGTCCCGGTCCCGGTGGACGGCGTACACCGTCACCTGCTCGTACGGGCCGGCACCGGCCAGCCAGATCCGGTCCACGCCCAGCGGTTGCAGCACCGTGTCGGGTGCCCAGGCCTGCACGGCGTGCAGCAACGCGTCGCGCAGGCCGGGGTCGCCGAGTACCAGTGGTTCCGGCGGGGCGGCCCCGAACCACCACGTCGCGCTGGCTCCGGCGAGTTCGGCCACGCAGCCGGAGGCGGTGATCTCGCGGTAGCGCAGCAGCCGATGCAGCCTGCGGTCGCGGCGGACCGGCGCGTCGTACACCTCGCCGGCGGGGCTGAGCGCCGGCGGTGACTGCTCGGGGCGCCGCGCGGGGGGCACCGGCAGCGCGGTCGGGACGGGCACCGTGGCCGCCGGGTGCCGTACGACCGGCACCCGGTCGCGCAGCCCGCCGACGCCGCGGTGCCGCAGCCGGGCGCGGACGTGTTCCACCTCGTTTCCGAGGTACACGCTGCGCAGCGTCACGGTGGCCGTCCTGGGCTGCGGTCCGGCCACGGCGGTCAGGCGCAGCTCCACGGCGCGGTCGCGGGGCACCACGAGCGGTTGACCGAACTCGACCGCCTCGATCACCGGTGGCCCGTCGTGCCCGGACAGCGCCGCCCACCCCTGTGCCACGGCCTCGAGGGCGCACGCGGCCGGGAACGCCAGCGCCGCGTCGCCCCCGGGATCGCCGAGGTACGGGTCCTCCCCCGGTCCCAGCGTCGTCGTCGTCACCAACAGCCGATCCGGTTCGTGGACGAGCACCGAGTTGGTGAAGCGCGCTGCGAGTGCCCCGCCGGGCAGCGTGCGGGGTCCGGTCGTGATCCGCTCCACGGTGTCCACCCTCCGTTGTGGTCCGCGGTCAGGCAAAGTGCGCCTGGATCCGCTGACGCCAGACCTCGTACGCCGGCTCAGGCCCGTCCGGTCCGAGGGTGTCGCGCTCGACGTCGGTGATCGCGGCCGCCTCCTGCGGGGTGCAGCCGCAGAAGATGCCGGTGGCGAGGGGTGTGTGCTCGGTGACCAGACCGGCTCCCAGCCGCGCCTGCGCGGCGAAGGCGGAGCCCTGGGCGAGTTGCGGACGGTACTGGGCGGCGTGGACGTACAGCTTCTTGAGGTCGTCGGAGTCGGCGCCGCCGGCGTAGGTGGCGGCCAGGCCCATGCCGCTCCACAGGTCGCCGTGGCGGGACTCGTCGAAGCGGGAGATCAGGTCGGCTGCGACGTCGGGGTCGGCGCCGGCGACGAACCAGCTGGCGCGGCCGATGCCCTGATCGATGGCACGCCGCGAGTAGTCGCCGGGCACGTCCGGCGGCCAGGCCACCGGGGCGACCTCCTGGCGGCGCACGAAACGGTCGGTCTCGAAGTAGGCACGGTGGAAGCCGAGTCCGTCGAGCACCAGCCAGCGCAGCAGCGGATCCGGCGCCGCGACGGCCCGCCAGCGCCAACTGGGCAGCTTGGCGTACGCCCAGCCGATTCCGACGTACGCCATGTAGATGTGCGGGGCGCCGGCGCCGGCCAGGAAGCGGCCGGTGCGGTCGCCACCCGGCGAGACACCGTCCAGGATGGCGTACCCCATGGCGGCGCCCTCGTAGGCGAACCCGCGGAACTGCCGCTCGATGAGGTCCAGGCGGTTGATGTCGGCGTCCTCGCGGGCCTCGACCGCCGCCCGGAAGCCGGTGAGGAAGCTGGCGCCCACCGACTCCAGCCGGCGGCGGGTGGGTTCGTCCTTGACGTGAAATCCCCGCCGGCTCATCGTCGTCTCGACGATGTCCGGCGTCATGAGCCGTGCACGGAGGGTGCGCCACAAGCCTGCCATCGGCTCTCCCCATGGAAGACGGACGCCAGTGGCGCCCGTGTCCTTGTCCGGTGGATCCGGATGAGCCGAGGCTAGGGGCAGCCCGAGACTGTTGCCTACTTCCCGGTTGCTCTGCGTGATCAGATGATCACGGCAATTTCCCCGTCGGTGGCCCACGCGCGATCGACACCCATCGTAATTACTGGTCGAGGACCGGTCGAGTGACGGCACGAACAGAGAAGAACTACGGTCGCCGACTGAGGCACACTCGGAAAGGATATTCGACATAGATCACTTCCTCTCCGGGAGTGACGATGTATTACCGCAGGCAATAGCGACCTTCAGGAACGGTCACCGCAGTTTCCCAATCCAATCGACGCACAGTTGCGTCGAAATTGGAGTCGGTACGCCGTGCAGGGCCAGACGGTCGAGCAGACAAATCGTTCGTGACGACTATCAGGAAGAGGGCACGACGTGACCCAGGCACCCGACGTGATCGCCGATCTCACCGCAGAGAGTGAGGCCCTCGACGCCTTCGTGGCGAAGCTGGACGCCGACCAGTGGGACACCCCGACCCCGGCGCCCGGCTGGGCGATCCGGCACCAGATCGCCCACCTGGCGGCGACCTTCCGGCTCGCCGGACTGGCCGCCGCGCAGCCGGCCGCGTTCCAGCAGGTGGCCAGCCGACTCAGCGACGACTTCGACGCCAACGTGGCGGCCGCCATGGCCGACTTCGTCGTCGAGCCACATCCGGTCCTGCTGTCCCGGTGGCGTGCCGAGCGCGCCACGGCCGAGAAGGCTCTCGCCGCGGTGCCGGCCGGCCAGCCGGTTCCATGGTTGGTACGTCCCCTGCCGGCGCCGGTGCTCGCCGCGGCCGGAATGATGGAGGTCTTCGGTCACGGACAGGACGTCGTGGACGCCCTGGGCGAGCGCCGCACCCCCACCGACCGACTCGGCCACCTGGTCGGCTTCGCCGTCCGGACCTGGGATTTCGGGTATCTGGCACGCGGGCTGACGCCGCCCGACGTCGAGTTCCGCTTCGAGATCACCGCGCCCTCCGGCGCGGCGTGGACGTTCGGGCCGGAGGACGCCGAGCAGCGGATCAGCGGTCCGGCCGAGGATTTCTGCCTGCTCGTCACCCGGCGCCGGCACCGCGATGACCTGGCCCTGACGGCGGTCGGCGACGAGGCCGACCACTGGCTGGACATCGCCCAGGCGTACCGGGGTCCAGCCGGGTCGGGTCGCGCTCCCGGACAGTTCACCCGGAGCAGGCAGCCGCAGTCCCGTTGACAGGATCGCACGCACCACGGCGTCGGATATCTGTCCGACGCCGGGGCGCCCACCGGCCGAGACGATGGACCGCACCTTTCGGCCATACCGGCCGGCGGGCACCCGACAAAACGGATCGAACAGCCAGAGAATGCCCAGCGACAGCGGCTAATGTCTTCGCATTCGGGGCAAGCGTCCATTTTAGGCTGGCCTGACCAGTCTGGAGGAAACCGTATCTCGACCCGGAAAAATGGGCATGTTGATTGCGGGTCGAGTGGCAGCTAGCATGAGCGCACCGTCGCCGACCATTGCTCCGCATCTATTCCTTCAGGTGCTTAACAAGTAGTTGCCACCCGGTAAACGAACCGGCGACGCAAGCGGGACCGGCGTATCGCCACGCGCCACATCTGAGGTGTCAGGCCACAGGCACCAAATCCTGCGTCACACGTGTACCAACCGTCGGATTGGGGGATGCGATGGAAGACAGTATCCAGAGAGCTGTCGGTCGCGTCATCAGAGCGATCCGGGAGGATCTCGCTGAACAACACACCGTGGATGGCATGGCCAGAACCGCGATGTTCAGCAAGTTCCACTTCACCCGGATCTTCCAGCGAACGACAGGCATCTCTCCGGGGCGCTTCCTGATGGTCATGCGGCTGCACCGCGCCAAGCAGCTCCTGCTGTCCACCTCATTGAGCGTCACCGAGATCACCCACGAGGTCGGTTACGCCAGTGTGGGCACCTTCAGCTCCCGGTTCAGCAGCAGCGTCGGCGTCTCGCCGAGCACCTTCCGCAGGCTGGGTGGGGTGACGCCGCAGGTTCCCGTCGACCTCCGGCCGGTCCCCCAGCCGCCGGTCACGACGATCATGGGCACGGTGCACTCGCCCGAGCTCGACGAGGACGGCGATCGTTCCGTCTTCATCGGACTCTTCCGCGACCCGGTGCCACTCGGACGCCCGGCCAGCTGCACCGTCCTCGGACGCCCCGGCCCCTACCGCCTGGACAACCCGCCGCCGGGGCAGTGGTACGTCCTCGCGTACTCAAGCCTCCTTGAGGGTCCGGGCTACTGGCGCGCCAACCCGGAGGACCAGGACGCGCTGATCGGCGCGTCCGGGCCACTCACCATCTGCCGGCGTCCAGGCTCGACGGAGGTGGACCTCCACCTGCGACGGATGACGCCGCTCGACCCGCCGATCCTGCTGGCTCTTCCCGTCCACTGAGCCGTACCTCCACGCCCGTGCCCGTCCCGCCCACGCCCGCGTGGCCTCACTCGGCGGTGGGCGGGACGGGCACGGGCTGAGCAGGCGCGCCGGCACGGGCTGAGCAGGCGCGCCGGCACGGGCTGAGCAGGCGCCGGCACGGCCGATGGCCGCGCGAGGGCACTCACCGCGGCGCACACCGTCACACGGTCGTCCCCGCGGCCGAACCACCGGCTGCCCGGGTCCGGGCCGCACCCCGGATCGACGCTGAGCCACCCTCCGTGGCGGCCGGTCCCTCGTCGCGCCGCCGTCCACGCTGGACACGGAGTGGCGAATCGGGCCAATACGCGCGTCCGGCACCTCCGCCGTCCACCCCTGCGGCGCGGTCTTGTCAAGATGTGCGGCGCTGCCCCGCGACTGTGCTCCGGAGGGTCGTGCGAGCGAGTCTCTGCTGCTATCTTCATTGCGCGACGTCAGTTTCAAATCCGCACTGAGTGGTTGTCGATGACGACGCATGAGCGACAGCCGGGGCCCACCCAGCACACCCGGGCCGTCGCACCTCCGGTCTGTCGCACCCATGGCCGTCGTGGGCCGGATGACAGCCCGCGGCGCGCCCGACGCCTGTCGATGCGGCTAGCTCCCGCACCACCGGGAAACCAAGGGGCTGGGATGGTGGACAACTTCAGCGCACCGGCGCCGATGGCGCCGCGACTCGGCAAACGCCAACGGTTGGCCCTCGGCGCGCTCGGTGCCTCGTTCCTGATGGTGGCGGTGGACAGCACAATCGTCTACGTCGCCATCCCGAGCATCCAACGTGGACTTGGCCTGTCCACGGCGACGGTGCAGTGGCTCATGTCGGCCTTCCTGCTCAGCTTCGGCGGCATGCTGCTGCTCAGCACCCGGCTGACCGACCTGTTCGGGCGCCGCCGGCTGTTCACCACCGGCCTGGCGGTGGTGGCCGCCGCCTCGCTGCTGTCGGCCCTGTCCTGGTCGGGTGGCGCGTTGATCGCGGCCCGGGCCCTCCAAGGGGTGGGTGCGGCACTGGTCGCCACCACCGCGCTGCCGCTGCTCGCGTTGTCCCTCGGCAACGGCCCGGCCCGGTCCCGCGCGCTCGGCCTGTGGACCCTGATCGGCGCCTTCGGCGGCACCGCGGGGCTGCTGCTGGGCGGCATCCTCACCGACGGCCCCGGCTGGCGGTGGGTGTTCCTGCTGAACGTGCCGGTGGGCATCGCCGCCGCGCTGCTCACGCCGGTTCTGCCCGCCGACCGGTGCGCCCTTCCCGGCCGTCCGCTGGACGTGGCCGGCGCAGCCAGCCTGGTCGGCGCCCTGGTCCTGTTCGGGTGGACGATCGTCGGGGCGTTCGCCACCGAGGGCTCGGCCGTCAACGCGCTGCTGCGGTTGGCCGGCGCGGTCGTGCTGCTGCTGCTCTTCCTGGCTGTCGAGTCCCGTGCCGCCCGCCCCCTGGTCCGCCCCGGGCTGCTGCGCTCCCGGACCCGCCTCGCGGGGCTCATCGTGCTGTTCACCGCCGGCACGATCGTCGACGGCGTGCTGCTGCTGATCACCCTGTACGGTCAGGAGTCGCTGGGGCTCTCCGCCAGCGGCTTCGGCGTGCTGATGGTCGCGCTGACCCTGCCCTCGGTGGTCGGCTCGTACGCCGGGCAGGCCGTGGTGCTACGGCACGGGCTGCGGACGGTCGCCATGACCGGCATGGCGCTGGTCGGTGCCGGCCTGCTCGCGCTGACGATGGTGCGTGGCCCGCTGGCCGCCGGTTACATCCTCAGCGTGCTGCCGGTCATCGGAGTGGGCGCGGGAGCCGCGTTCGTGGCCGCGCAGATCGCCGTCACCCTCGGGGCGACCGACGCCGACTCGTCCGCCGCGACGGGCCTCACCGACGCCTCGTTCAGCCTGGGTGGGGCGATCGGGCTCGCCATCGTCTCGGCCGCCCTCGTCGCACACCAGGCGACACCCGGCGCGCCCGCGGCGCCCGCACAGGTCGCCGCCGGCCTCCAGACCGCGTTCGCGGTCGCCGCCTGCCTCGCCGTGGTCGGGCTCCTCGCGGCGCTCGTGCTGCTCCGCCGCAGCGGCAACCACCTGCCGATACGTCGGTTCGATGCCTGAGGTGCGCAATTTTTCTCACGTTTGCCCCATCGAACGGGCCTAGGATGACGCTGTGTCTCGACGAGGGTACGGACAGGACTGCTCGATCGCACGCGCTCTCGAGGTCGTCGGCGAGCGCTGGACGCTTCTCATCGTCCGCAACGCGCTTGTGGGTGACTGCCGCTTCGACTCGTTCCTCAGTGACCTCGGAATGGCCCGGAACGTCCTCGCCCAGCGCCTGAACACCCTGGTCGAGGCCGGCATCTTCGAACGGGTCCCCTACAAGTACCGCCCGCTACGGCACGAGTACCGGCTCACCCCGCGCGGGCGGGAGCTGGCACCGGTGCTGATGGCGTTGATGCAGTGGGGTGACAAGCACAGCACCGGTGGCCGCCAGCCCGAACGAGTCAGCATCCACACCACCTGCGAGCACCTCGTCGAGCTGGTGATGATGTGCACCTCGTGTGGAGGGCCGGTCCCGGCGCAGGAGGTCACCACCCGTGCGACCACGTCGGCACCTGGTGTGCCGGAGCAAAGCTCCACCGTGGACGATCAGCCGACGGTCCGGTCCATCACCTCCTGACCCGCCCGGCACGGCCATCTGCGCGAGGGAAGGGCACACCGGAGGACGCCCCAGACGCGCCCGGACCAGAGAATAAAGGGACGCATCCGGCAAGGAGGTCGTCCCGTGGTCCTGTCCGCCGCCACGGCACCGCTGGCCCACCACCAGCTCCTGGTCTTCCTCACCGCCGTCACGGTCCTGCTGCTCCTCGCGCGCCTGCTCGGCGGGCTCGCCGAACGACTCGGCATGCCCGCCGTGGTCGGCGAACTGCTCACCGGTGTCGTTCTCGGTCCGTCGCTGCTCGGGCACCTCGCGCCGGGAATCACCGGATGGTTGCTGCCCGACGACCCGGCACAGATGCATCTGCTGGACGCGGTCGCCCAACTCGGCCTCCTGCTGCTCGTCGGCATCACCGGAACCCACGTCGATCTGACGGTGCTGCGCCGCCACCGCCGGGCCGCCACCGCCGTCAGCGCCTGCGGGCTGCTGATCCCGCTCGCTCTGGGCATCGGCCTGGGCCTGCTGATCCCGGCCTCGGTGTCGGCGACACCCGCCGCGCAGCGGTGGACGTTCGCGCTCCTCATCGGCGTGGCGATCTGCGTCTCCGCGGTGCCGGTCATCGCCAAGACCCTCTCGGACATGCGTCTGCTGCACCGCGACATCGGCCAGCTCACCCTGGCCGTCAGCGTCATCGACGACGTGGTCGGATGGCTCCTGCTGTCGCTTGTCGCCACCGCCGCGACGGTCGGCCTGACCGTCGGCGCCGTCGGCCTCTCCGTCGGGTACCTGCTGGGCTTCGTGGCGTTCGCCGCCACCGTGGGTCGGGTCGTGGTCCGCCGGGTGATGGAGCGCACGGTCCGTTCGGGCGAGCCCGGCCCGGCGGTGGCGGCCGCGGTCGTCATCGTGCTGACCGGCGCGGTGATCACCCACTCGCTGGGCATGGAGGCGCTCTTCGGGGCGCTGGTCGCGGGGGTGCTCATCGCCATCACCCGGTCGGCTCAGGTGCTCCTCGCACCCTTGCGGGCGATCGTGCTGTCGGTCCTCGCACCGATCTTCCTGGCCACCGCCGGCCTGCGGATGGACCTCACCGCGCTGGCGGAGCCGGCCGTGCTGCTCACCGGCCTCGCCGTGCTGGCGGTGGCGGTCGTCGGCAAGTTCACCGGGGCCTTCCTGGGCGCCTGGCTCGGCCGGCTCGACAGGTGGTCGGCGATGGCCCTCGGCGCGGGCATGAACGCCCGCGGTGTCATCCAGGTGATCGTCGCGCTGACCGGTCTGCGCCTCGGCGTACTGAACACCGCGATGTACACCGTCGTGGTTCTGGTCGCGATCGTCACCTCGCTGATGACACCGCCGCTGATGCGGTACGCCACCAGCCGGATGGCCGAGGGCGAGCGGGAGCGGCTGCGCCGACTCGAACACGACACCTGGCGGGGCAGAGTCCCCGCCACGGCCGTGACACCGACCGCGACCCCCGACCCGTGAGGGCCGACGAGCCCCGGCCGATCGACCGGGGCTCGTCGTGCACAACAGGATCAGTTGAGGTCGAACCGGTCCAGCTCCATGACCTTCGTCCAGGCCTTGACGAAGTCGGCCACGAACTTGTCGCGCGCGTCCTGGCTGGCGTAGACCTCCGCGAGGGCCCGCAACTGGGAGTTGGAGCCGAAGATGAGGTCGACCGCGCTGGCGGTCCACTTCACCTCGTCGGTGGCCAGGTCGCGGATCTCGTACACGTGCTCGTCGGACTTCGACGCGCTCCACCGGGTGCCCGGGGAGAGCAGGTTGGCGAAGAAGTCGTTGGTGAGCACACCGGGCCGGTCGGTGAGGACACCGAGCTGGCTGCCACCGGTGTTGGCACCGAGCGACCGCAGACCGCCGACGAGGACCGTCATCTCCGGCGCGGTCAGGTTGAGCATGTAGGCACGGTCGACGAGGAGCACCTCCGGCTGGGTCTTCTCGCCCGACCGCAGGTAGTTGCGGAAGCCGTCGGCCCGGGGCTCGAGGACCCGGAACGACTCCGTGTCGGTCTGCTCCTGGGTGGCGTCGGTGCGGCCCGGCCGGAACGGCACGGTCACCTCGACCCCGGCGTCGCGCGCCGCCTTCTCGACGGCTGCCGAACCGGCCAGCACGATCAGGTCGGCGAGCGAGATCTTCGCGGCGCCGGCGGCGTTGAAGTCCCGCTGGATGCCCTCCAGGGTGGTCAGGACGGTCGCGAGCTGCTCCGGCTGGTTGACCTCCCAGCTGCGCTGCGGCTCGAGACGGATCCGCGCGCCGTTGGCGCCACCGCGCTTGTCGGTGTGGCGGAAGCTCGCGGCGGACGCCCAGGCGGTGGAGACCAGCTGAGCGGTCGTCAGACCGGAGTCCAGGACCTTCGCCTTGAGCGCGGCGAGGTCGGCGTCACCCACGAGCTCGTGGTCGACGGCCGGCACCGGGTCCTGCCAGAGCTGCGGCTCGGCCACCCACGGCCCGAGGAAACGCTCGATCGGACCCATGTCGCGGTGCAACAGCTTGTACCACGCCTTGGCGAAGGCCAGCGCGAACTGGTCGGGGTTCTCCAGGAAGCGACGCGAGATCTTCTCGTACGCCGGGTCGACGCGCAGCGACAGGTCGGTCGTGAGCATCGTCGGCCGGTGCTTCTTCGCCGGGTCGAACGGGTCCGGGATGATCGCCTCGGCGTCCTTGGCGACCCACTGCTTCGCGCCACCCGGGCTGGTGGTGAGCTCCCACTCGTAGCCGAACAGGATCTCGAAGAAGCGGTTGCTCCACTGCGTGGGCACGTCGGTCCACGTCACCTCGAGACCGCTGGTGATCGTGTCGGCGCCCTTGCCGCTGCCGTGGGTGCTCAGCCAGCCCAGGCCCTGCGACTCCAGCGGGGCACCCTCGGGCTCCGGGCCGACGTGGTTGTCCGCGACGGCGGCACCGTGGGTCTTGCCGAAGGTGTGACCACCGGCGATGAGAGCGACGGTCTCCTCGTCGTTCATGGCCATCCGGCCGAAGGTCTCGCGGATGAAGTGCGCCGCCGCGGCCGGGTCCGCGTTACCGCGCGGGCCCTCCGGGTTGACGTAGATCAGACCCATCTCGGTCGAGCCGACGCCGGCCGCCATCTCCTTCTCGGAGGCGTAGCGCTCGTCGCCCAGCCAGGTGTCCTCCGGACCCCAGAAGATCTCCTCGGGCTCCCAGACGTCCTCCCGACCGAAGCCGAAGCCGAAGGTCTTGAAGCCCATCGACTCCAGGGCCACGTTGCCGGCGAGCACGAGCAGGTCGGCCCAGGAGATCTGCTGGCCGTACTTCTGCTTGACCGGCCACAGCAGCCGCCGGGCCTTGTCCAGGTTGGCGTTGTCCGGCCAGCTGTTCAGCGGCGCGAAACGCTGCCCACCGTCGCCAGCGCCACCGCGGCCGTCCTCGATGCGGTACGTGCCGGCGGCGTGCCAGCTCATCCGGATCATCAGGCCGCCGTAGTGGCCGAAGTCAGCCGGCCACCACTCCTGCGAGGTGGTGAGGACCTCGGTGATGTCCCGCTTGAGGGCCTCGACGTCGAGCTTGGCGAACTCCTTGGCGTAGCTGAAGTTCTCGCCCAGCGGGTTGCCCTTGGACGAGTGGGCGTGCAACACCGAGAGGTCGAGCTGGTTGGGCCACCAGTCCCGGTTGGTGCGCGGACGACCGCCGGTCTTCGGAGTCGGCGAGTCGATCGCCGGGTTCTCGCTCTCGCTGCCGTGCGCGGTCACCGAGTCGTGCGCGACCGGGCAACCCGCGGCTGCCTTCTGGTCCACGCCCTGCGCACTGGTGGGGCCGTTGTCCTGCGTGTCGCTCATGTACTTCCTTCCGAGCTTGCGGATCTCTGGGGCGTGCTTTCGGTCGCGCAGTCGGGACAGATGCCCCAGTAGACGACCTCCGCCTCATCGATCACGAAACCGTGGTCGACCGAGGCGGTGAGACAGGGGGCGTGACCGACGGCGCACTCGACGTCGGCGATCGCGCCGCAGGAGCGGCACACGACATGGTGGTGGTTGTCCGCGACCCGGGACTCGTAGCGGGCGGTCGCGCCGGCCGGCTGGATGCGCCGCACCAGACCAGCGTCGGTGAGCACGCGCAGCACGTCGTACACCGCTTGGTGGGAGACCGTGGGATGATCCGCCCGAACCAGCGCGATCACCGCGTCCGTGCCGATGTGCGGGTGCTCGCGCAACGCCGCGAGCACCGCCAGACGGGGCCGGGTGACGCGCAGCGAGGCGGCCCGCAGTTGCGCCTCGAAGTCGACCATCACCCGGCGAACACTAGCTCACTATTCTGGAACCAATCAAGTTTCGGCCGGTTTCCGCGCCGCCGTGTCCGACCGATTTCCCCCGCGCTGCGCGGCGAGAGTAAAAATAGTCCGGGCGGCCATGTCGAGAACCGCGGACCGGCTCCGTCCCCGGGGTGCACGTGGCCACGAACGGCCGCACCCGCACCGAGGAGAACACGATGGCGAAGTACCTGCTGCTCAAGCACTACCGCGGCGGCCCGACCGCGGTCAACGACGTACCCATGGACCAGTGGACGCCGGAGGAGATCACGGCGCACGTGACGTACATGCAGGATTTCGCGGCACGGCTCGAGCAGACCGGCGAGTTCGTCGACGGCCAGGCGCTCGCCCCGGAGGGCGCCTGGGTTCGCTACGACGGCGAGGGTCGCCCGCCGGTCACCGACGGCCCCTTCGCCGAGACCAAGGACCTCATCGCCGGCTGGATGACGATCGACGTCGACAGCTACGAACGCGCCGTCGAGCTTGCCGGGGAGCTGTCCGCCGCCCCCGGCAAGGACGGCAGGCCGATCCACGAGTGGCTCGAACTGCGCCCGTTCCTGACCGAGCCGCCCACCATCACGGAGTGAACGAGGCACTGATCCGGAGCCTCACGCCGAGCGTGCTCGGGGTCCTCGTCCGCCGCGGAGCCGACTTCGCGGCGGCCGAGGACGCCGTCCAGGACGCGCTGGTCGAGGCGGTCCGCGTCTGGGCGGTCGACCCGCCACGGGACCCCAAGGGCTGGTTGGTCACCGTCGCCTGGCGCCGGTTCCTCGACGCGACCCGGGCGGACGCGGCCCGCCGTCGGCGTGAGGACCTCGTCGACGAGGAGCCCCCACCCGGCCCCACCCCGGTGGTGGACGACACGCTCCAGCTCTACTTCCTGTGCGCCCACCCGTCGCTGACCCCGGCGTCCGCGGTCGCGCTCACGCTGCGCGCCGTGGGCGGGCTGACCACCCGCCAGATCGCCCAGGCCTACCTGGTGCCGGAGGCGACCATGGCACAGCGCATCAGCCGGGCCAAACGCACCGTCTCCGGGGTGCGCTTCGACCAGCCCGGCGATGTCGCCACCGTGCTGCGCGTCCTCTACCTGGTCTTCAACGAGGGCTACTCCGGCGACGTCGACCTCGCCGCCGAGGCGATCCGGCTCACCCGGCAGCTCGCGGCGGCCATCGAGCACCCCGAGGTGGCGGGGCTGCTCGCCCTCATGCTGCTGCACCACGCCCGGCGCGCCGCCCGCAAAGGGCCCGACGGCAACCTGGTGCCGCTGGCCGAGCAGGACCGCGGTCGATGGAACACCGCGTCGATCGCCGAGGGCGTTGAGATCCTCCAGGCGGCCCTCGCCCGCGACCGACTGGGCGAGTTCCAGGCCCAGGCCGCCATCGCGGCCCTGCACGCCGACGCGCCCACGGCCGAGGAGACCGACTGGGTGCAGATCGTCGAGTGGTACGACGAACTCGCGCGGCTGACCGACAGCCCGATCGTCCGGCTCAATCGCGCGGTCGCCATCGGCGAGGCCGACGGCCCGCGCGCCGGTCTCGCGGAGCTCGCGGCGCTGGACGACACACTGCCCCGCTTCACGGCGGTCGCGGCGTACCTGCACGAGCGCGACGGCAGTGTGGCGACGGCCGCCCGGTTGTACGCCGAGGCGGCCCGGAAGGCGTCCAACCTGCCCGAGCGCGACCACCTGACCCGCCAGGCCGCGCGGCTCAACGCCCTCCGGGGCTGACTGGCCGCCCGGCCGGCTCGCACCCGTCGACCGCCGGGCTGATTGGGGGTCCGGAAAGTCTCCGGAAGTTTCCGGACACCGCTTTCGGACAGCCTCTTCGGTCAGTGCCACTTAGCCACGGGAACCAGGGCTTCTGATCGATTACTGACCTGGCTAGACATCGGCCCGCAGCAGACCTTCGGTCACCGCGAGGTTGCGGCTGTGTTTCCGAAAATTGTTGACAAGTCGACGGCCTGCTTAATACGGTCGCCATCGACGGGGCTCAATCGCCGTCAGCACAGTCACCGCGACCCACTCCTCCGGTCGTCGCGCAGGACGACCGGCACCACCACGCGGTACGACGCGGAGGGCCGTCCCAGGCCACCGACACCCCGCGGGCCGTATCGCACTGCTGGCCCCCGCCAGCCGTCACCAGGAGGCACAGTTACATGACCGACACCAGTCACACCACACCGAGAAGGCGCGGCCGCATGCGGCTGCTTCTCGGCGCCGCATGCTCCGTCGTCCTGGCCGTCACCGGCACGATGACGGCCACCAACGCGTACGCCGAGGCCGACCGGACCCTCACCTCGAGCCTCACCGGCACCCACAACGGGTACTACTTCTCGTTCTGGAAGGACAGCGGCAACGCCAGCATGACGCTGCGCGCCGACGGCCGATACTCCAGCAGTTGGGACCGGAGCACCAACAACTGGGTCGGCGGCAAGGGTTGGGCCACCGGCAACCGACGGACGGTCAGCTACTCGGGCACCTACAACCCGGGCAACAACAACACCTACCTCGCCCTGTACGGATGGACGCGCAACCCCCTGATCGAGTACTACGTGGTGGAGAACTTCGGCACCTACAACCCGAGCAGCGGCGCCACCCGGATGGGCACGGTCACCACTGACGGCGGCACGTACGACATCCTGCGCAGCCAGCGGGTCAACGCCCCGTCGATCGACGGCAACCAGACGTTCTACCAGTTCTGGAGCGTCCGCCAGCAGAAGCGTTCGAGTGGCACCATCACCACCGCCAACCACTTCGACGCCTGGGCGCGCGCCGGCCTGAACCTCGGCACCAACCACAGCTACCAGGTCATGGCCACCGAGGGCTACCAGAGCAGCGGCAGCTCCGACATCACCGTCCGGGAGGGCGGGGGCAGCAACCCGACCTCGGGACCCACCACCGGCAACCCGGGGACCGGCAACTGCAACGCGACGATCTCCGCCGGTCAGCAGTGGGGTGACCGGTTCAACCTCAACGTCGCGGTCAGCGGCACCAACAACTGGGCCGTCAGCCTCGGTCTGGGCGGCGGCCAGAGCATCCAGAACAGCTGGAACGCCTCGGTCAGCGGCACCAGCGGCACCGTCACCGCGACACCGAACGGCAACGGCAACAACTTCGGGATAACGGTCATGGCCAACGGCAACTGGAACTGGCCGACGGTCACCTGCCGTACCAGTTGATCCTGATCAGCGTCTGACAGCACACCACTGGCGTGGCGGCTCCGGCCGCCACGCCAGTGCGCGTCCGCGTACCGCGTGGGCCGGGGCGGCGGGAGTCGTGGCCGTCGTCGGTCAGCCCCGCGGCGCCGTGGTGCCGCCGGCCGCCGACTCCCCCACCGTCGGTCCCTCGGACGGGTCCTCCCCGGACGGGTCCTCCGTCGGCCCCTGCGTCGACTCTTCCGCCGGCTCGCCGGTCGAATCCTCCGTCGGCCCGCCCGTCGACTCCTTCGTCGGTGCCGCCGTCGGTCCGTCCGTCGGATCCGCCGTCGGTGCCGCGTCGGCGCTCTCGGACGCGGCGGGGCCGGAGGCATCCACCCCGCTGTCGGATGGCGCGGACTGCCCTGCCGGCCCCTCGCCGGCGGGACGGGAGGCCGTCGGGGTCGGGGATCCGGAGGCGCGAACCGGCACGCCGCCGGAACTGTGCGTGGCCGGTTGGCCACCGCCGCCACCGGGGCCATGGTCTCCCTGCGGCGCCACCGAGGGCGGCACCCCGGGAGGCGTCGAGGAAGGCGTCGAGGGTCGCCCGGTCGGTCCGGACATCATCCCGGTGGGATCGGCGAGCACCAGTACGGCAGCCCCGGCGGCCAACGCGCCGAGCAGCACCGCGAGTGCCCGAGGTCCAGGGCCGGTCGCCCGACTCGGCGCGGCACCGACACCGGGCCGCTGCGCGGCCAGGTGCGCCACACCCGCCTGGATCGCGGTCACCTCGGTGGCGGCCCGGAGCACCTCCTCGGACGGACCCGCGAAGGGCTGCGCCGCGATGGCCAGGTCCGCCGCCGACGGGAACCGGCGGGAGGGCTCCTTGGCCATCGCGGTGGCGACCAACCGCCGGACCGCCGCCGGGATGCCATCGGGCAGCGGCGCGGGTTCCTCCTCCAGGTGCCGCAGTGCCACCGCGACGGCGTTCTCACCCTGGTGCGGGGGCCTGCCGGCGAGGCAGTGGTAGGCGACCGCCCCCAGCGCGTAGATGTCGATCGCCGGCGTCGTCTCGTTCTTCGAGACCTGTTCCGGTGCCATGTACAGGGCGGTGCCGACGACCTGGTTCGTACCGGTCAGGCTCGCCGCCTCCGAGGTCACGGCAACCCCGAAATCAACGAGTACGACGTGCCCGTCCGGCTCGATGATCAGGTTGTTGGGTTTGACGTCCCGATGGACGACCCCGGCGTCGTGGGCGGCCTGGAGGGCACGGGCGGTCTGCGCGACGATCGACATCGTCTCCGCCACGTCCAGCCGGCCGACCTCGGCGATCCGCTCCGACAGGGGTTGCCCCTGCACACACTCCATCACGATGTAGGCGAGGACCGGCTCGCCGGACCGGGACACCTCGCCGTAGTCGTAGACCTGGGCGACACCGGGGTGACGCAGCGCCGCCATCGCGCGCGCCTCGCGGCGGAACCGCTCGCCGAAGCCGGCGTCGCTGACCAACCGGGCCTGCAGCATCTTGACCGCCACACAGCGGTCCAGGGTTTCGTCGACGGCCCGCCAGACGTCCCCCATACCGCCGCTGGCGATGCTTTCGACCAGGCGGTAACGGTCTCCGACGAGTTGCCCCATATCCGGCATGGGACCTCCGGTACCCCGGATCCGCCGATCCCAAGCACCCGTCGCCGACGCCGGCCCCGTCGCGGCGCGACGGGGCCGGGTCGACCGGTTTCGAGCCGCTCAGCTGTTCAGCCTGCTGAGCAGGGCGGTTGCCATGCCCTGCTCACCCCGGGCGTTGGGGTGGAAGGGGGCGGCCGAGTTCTGCGGCACCAGCCCCTCGATCCACCGGGTGCCGCTGCTCTTGCACGCGTCGCGCCCGATGGACGGGGCGTAGACGTCGGCGTAGGTGGCGCCGTTGGCGGTCGCCGTGCTCGCCAGCATCGCGTTCAGAGACTTCTCGACGCCGCGCAGATACGGCACGTCCTGGTAGGCGATCGGGACGACCGGCCAGCAGCCGTAACCACTGTCCGGCAGAATCGCCGGGTACCCGAGGACCACGACCCGCGCGTTCGGCGCGGCCTGCCGGACCGCCTGCACCACGGCCGTCACCTTCGGCGTGGCGGCGGCGATCCGCGCCTGCAACTGGTCGACACCTCCGGCGGTGTAGCGGTTCTTGCACGGTGACCCGAGGGGGCTGCTGAGGCTCGCCTCCGCGCATTCGCCGATGATGCCGGAGAAGCCGATGTCGTTGCCGCCGATCTGCACGGTCACCAGGGCCGTGCTGGAGGTGACCGCGCTGAGCTGCGGTGGCAGCGTGCCGCCCAACGCGCCGCTGCCCCCGTAGAGGATGTCGTCGGTGGTGGCGCCGGAGCAGCTCACGTCGGCGAACGACGACGAGCCCGCGGCGGCGGCCACCAGCGACGGGTAGTTGCGGTTGGAGCGCAGACAGTTCAGGTCGACCTGGGTGGGGATGAGCGGACCTGAGGTGTACGAGTCGCCAAGCGCGACGTACCGGCCGGCGGGGACGGCGGCGCTGGCGGGTGTGGCGACGGTGAGCAGCACGCCGGCGGCGGCCAGGGTGAGTGCGGCCAATCGGGTGGCTGCCCGCAGGCGGGGCAGGCGGGGACGGGTCATGACGCCTCCCAGAGGGATCACGGGGGTGGTGGTGCCGAGATCCTGTCGCCGCCGACGACAAACGTCAATATTGATGAACCTCATTAATTGACGTTCCGAGGTGTGGGATGGCGTGGTGGCGCTCAGGCCAGGGGCGCGTACCACTGGGCGCCGGTGACCCGGATCCGCCGGGAGGGGTCGCGATCCCACTCGACCCGCAGGCCGTGCCTGCGCAGCACCGGGAACACGATGGTGTCCAGCAGGTGATCCAGGTCGGCCCGGTAGCTGGCCTGCTGGTCGGCCTCCGACAGCTCGGCGAAGGCCGCCTCGTCGAAGCCGACAGTCGGGTAGGCGTCGTAGCCGAGGTAGACCTCCCCGTCCTCGCTGGCGACCAACCACCCGGTGTCCTGCTGGTGGTAGAAGAGATAGCCGTGCCAGTGCCGGGACTCGTCACACTCGTCATCGATCTCGGCGCTCGCGCAGCTGCCACAACAGCCGAAGTCCTCCCGGGCCACCACACCCAACTCGTTGAGCTCGGCGAAGGCGCGGGTGAGATTGCCGCGCACCTCACCCCACCCCCGCTGCTGCTCCCGCCGAGCAGCCAACGCCTTCGTGTACGCCGCGGCGAGCTCCTCGTCGGTGGCGCCGCACCGCTCGTCCTCGTCGTCGAAGACGTGAACGAACTCGTCGGCGTCGGTCACCCCGCGAACGATCCAGGCCCAGAGGGCGTCCTCGATCGCGGTGCGCCCCGGCTCGGGGATCCGATCGGTCAGGAACCGGGCGCCCTCGGGGCGGTCGTTGTACGTCCATCCAGTCACGACGACGATGCTCACACGGGCCTACGACGTTCCCGCGACGGTGGCTACTGCCCGGCCGGCACCTGGTCCCTGACGTCGTCGTAGCCGACCTTCCCCGGTGCCGCAGCCGGCGCGTAGATCACGCGCAGCACGCCCGTCGGAAACGCCTCGGTCTCCACCACCCGCAGGTGGTACGCCGTGTCACCCTCGTCGAACAGCTTGCGGCCCTTGCGCGCCGCCACGGGGTGCACCAGCAGGCGCAACTCGTCGACGAGCCCCGCGGCCAGTAGCTGCTGCACGACGGAGATGGACCCGGGGACGAGGATGCCGCGTACCCCGTCATCGGCCTTGAGCGACGTGACGGCACCGACGAGATCACCGGCGATCAACTCGGAGTTGCGCCAGGAGAATTCCAGTGGTTGGCGCGACACGACGACCTTACGCACGTCCCCGAGTTGCTTGGCGAACGGTGCGTCCTCCCCGCCCGCGGCCTCACGCTCGGGCCAGGCGCCGGCGAAGCTGTCGTAGGTCTCACGGCCGATCAGCAGCACGTCGGCGGTGTCGTAGTCCTCGGTGACGGCGCGGCCCATGTTCTCGTCGAAGTACGGGAAGTGCCAGTCGGGGTCGATCTCGGCCACACCGTCGGCCGAGATGAACAGTGTGGAGATGACAGTTGCCATCGCGGGAATCCCTTCAGCTCGGGTGTTGTCGCAGGTAGACCGGCGCATCATCCCAAACTCCCCCGCCCACGGCCGCAGCGAGGAGGACCTCGGCGTTTCGCACCCGGAAGGCCGCGGGCGGGCTCGGCGTGTCGCCGAGCCCGCCCGTTTTCGTGGCCAGCAGTGTCAGCGCTGGAGGGTCAGCAGACCCGGCCGGTACGGCAGGAGGCCGTAGTCGACGCCGTCGGAGCTGGGCGAACGACCCTGGTACAGCAGCTGCAGGTTGCACGCGTCGACCGTCATCGTCTGGTCGGCGTTGGTACGCAGCAGCTCACCGTGGCTGATGTCGTTGGTCCAGGTGGCACCACTGTTGACCTTGGCGGCGAACGGGTTGCTCTGGGACGCGGCCTGCGGCGTCCACGTACCGTTGAGGCTGGTGCTCGTGAACGAGCGGAAGTAGCGGCCCGTCGAACCGATCGCCTCGACGATCATGAGGTACTTGTTCAGACCCTGCAGCTTGTAGACCTGCGGCGCCTCGAACAGATTGTTCGTCGTGTCACTCATGATCGTCGTGTAGCTGCTGCCGAAGCTGCCCGGGAAGTTCCCGATCGGCATGCTGGCCCGGTAGATCTTGCCGTTGTCGCCGGCGAAGAACAGGTACATGTTCGTGTCGTCGGCGATCAGCGCCTGGTCGATCGGCCCGGTACCGGAACCGGTGATGCTCCCGGTGAACAGCGTCTGCGGCGCCGACCAGCCGTTCGGGTTGGTCGGGTTGGTCGAGGTCCGGTACGAGAACGCCGGCCCACCCCACTGGTAGGCGAGCACCCAGATGCTCTTCGGCGCGAAGTAGAACAACGACGGCGCGACAGTCCCCGAGTTCATCCCGGTCTGCGTGGCCGAGGCCATCTGCGAGTAGTTCGAGAACAGGCTGAAGTTCATCGAACCCCAGGAGCTGCCAAAGTTGTGCGTGGTCGCGTAGACGAGCTGCTGGCCGTTGTAGGGCGCGACGGTGAAGTCCTTGAGCGACACCCAACCCGACTTCGGAGTCGCCAACACGCCGCTCGACGACCAGCGGTAGGTCGAAGGGAGGTCGCAGGGGGTCGGCGGCGGCGTCGTCGGGGGCGGCGTCGTGGGCGGTGGAGTGGTCGGCGGCGGGCTCGTCGGCGGCGGGCTGGTCGGGGGTGGGCTCGTCGGGGGCGGGCTCGTCGGCGTCGTGCCATCACCGCACGTCACGCCGTTCAGCGCGAAGCTCGTCGGCGCGGGGTTGCTGCCCGTCCACGATCCGTTGAACCCGAACGACACCGTGGCGTTGGTGCCGACCGAGCCGTTGTAGCTCGCGTTCCTCGCGGTGACCGCGGCGCCGCTCTGCGTCAGCGACGTGTTCCACGCCTGCGTGACCGTCTGCCCGGCCGCGTACGACCACGTCAACGTCCAGCTGGTCACCGGATCACCCAGGTTGGTGATCGACACGTTGGCGCCGAACCCGCCCTGCCACTGCGACGAGACGGCGTAGTTCACCGAACAGCCCGCCGCAGCGGCACCGGCCGGCAGTGCCGCGACAACCGACGTCGACACGAGTAGGGCAACGCCGGCCGACGCCAGACCGACATTGGTGTATCTGGATCTGGTCATGGAGCACCCTCCTGAGGGGACGGCGGCCCGAACATTGGCGGTGGTCGCTGGCTCGGTGGCGTTTGTGAGCGTTAACAGGCCGCGACAGGTATGTTACGGGAGCGCTCCCATACCCTCAACCTCGAACTCACAGATTTCGATCTCCGCCCCGGCGGCCGGCGGCTCACGAGTACATCAGGTGCATCGTCATGCCGGCGTCGGCGTGCGCCAGATTGTGGCAGTGGTTGGCCCACACCCCCGGGTTGTCCGCCCGGAACGCCACCTCCCACACCTCCCCCGGTCGGACGTCGAAGGAGTCCAGCCACAACGGACTTCCGGCCGCCGGCCTCCTGTCGCGGGACAGCACCAGGACGTGGTGGCCGTGCAGATGCCACGGGTGCACGATCGCCGACCGGTTGACGATCGTGAACCGGACGACGTCGCCGAGGCGCACGACCTGCGGCGGGATGTCCGGGTCGGCCGCGCCGTTGACGGTGTGCGCGTAGCGGGGAAGCAGGTCGTGCAGGTCGAGGCCACGATCGAGGACGAGGGTGAACGTCCGGTCGAACCGGGACCACGGCACCGCGGCGGCGGCGCCGTAGCCGAGCGGATCCAGCACCGGCCAGTCGCCCGTCGCCGCCGACACCGGCCCGGTCGAGTAGACCGCCCGTCCGTCGACGAACAACGCCGCAGGCGTCTCCGGCGCGTCGAACACCAGGTCGTAGCGGCCGCCGGCGGGGATCAGCACCGCGGTGTCCACGAGCGACGTGGGACCCCGCAGGTCGGAGCCGTCGATCGCGGCGACCCGGAACGCCGTCCCGGCCAGGGCGTAGCGGTGCGTCGTGCTGTCGGTGTTGATCAGCCGCAGCCGTACGGGAGTGCCGGCCGCGACCGGCTCCACCCTCGCGTCGGGCAGCGGCCGGCCCGCCAGCGTGTGCACCGGGATCGTGGCGTCGAGGCCGACCATCGGCCCCGGGTGGACCACCAGGACTCCGTAGAGGCCCATCCGCACGCCGACGTCG
The DNA here is from genome assembly GCF_040649915.1 of Micromonospora sp. NPDC048839. Taxonomy (NCBI): domain Bacteria; kingdom Bacillati; phylum Actinomycetota; class Actinomycetes; order Micromonosporales; family Micromonosporaceae; genus Micromonospora; species Micromonospora sp. NPDC048839. Next base: position 357,123 of record NZ_JBEZGL010000004.1, on the reverse strand, counting down.
GAGACCGCATGCGTGTGGTACCAGTACGTCCCGGCCTGGTCGGCGCGGAACCGGTAGACGAACTCCTGGCCGGGCCGCACTGCGGCCTGCGTCACGCCCGGCACCCCGTCCTGACTGTTCGGCACGTCGTATCCGTGCCAGTGCAGCGTGACACCGCGCCCGATGTCCCGGTTGCGCAGCGTCACCTCCACCACGTCGCCGACGGTGGCGGTCAGCTCCGGCCCGGGTACCTGCGCGTTGAACGCCCACGCCGCGACGTCCCGGCCACTCACGCTCACCGTGGCGGTCCCGGCCGTCAGGGTGAACCGCCGGGTCGGTTCGTCGGTGGTCCGCTCGTCCCGATAGGCATGATCATGGGGTACGACGGGCGTGGCGTTCGGGACGACGGTCAGGCCGGTTCCGGTCACCACCGCACCGACCGCCACCACGAGGGCCACCCGGGACAGCACCCGGGGCGGGCGCACACCCAGAGCGCGCCAGGACACGGCCGTCGCCGTGACGACCCCGGCGACCGTGAGCAGTCCCGCGCCCACCGACGCCGGATAACCGTGCAGGACCGTCACGAACAGGGCGCCGCTCGTGGCGTACCCGGCGAAGAGGAGTGGAACCGCGACGGACCGGATGTCGCCCGCGACCGATCGCCACCGCGGCCCGGCCGCGGCCACCGCCGCGAGTGACAGGGGGGCGGCGACGAGGACCTTCTCCGCCACGAACCACCAGCCGGCACGGGCGAGCGCGGTGATGGTGATCGCGCGGGCAAGCGTGGCGAGCAGCGCGACGGCCGCCAGCGCCAGCGCGAGCGGACGACGCCGGACGGCCGCCGCCGCGCCGCCGCCCAGCCAACCGGCGGCCACGAGGACCGCGAGCACGAGATCGACCGCGAGCAGCGAGCCGGTGGTCATGCCGGCTCTCCGCTGCGGACGACGTCGCCGGTGGAGTCGGCCGGCTCGGGGTCGGACAGCTTCCGTGCCCCCCGCAGGACGGCGACCACGACGTGTACCGCGATGATCCCGTTGAGGGCGTGCAGCCCACCGATGATCGGGCCGAGCGGGGTGCTGACGCCCGCGGCGTCGGTGGCCGCGTTGGCGAGCATGGCGAGGAGCGCCTGCACGACGACCAGACCGATCGGCAGGAGCGCCAGCCCGATGAGCCGGCCCGGTGCCCTGGCCAGCGCCGCGCACAGCGCGGTGAGCAGGCTGAGGGCCGGGATGACCGCCATGCCGTTGATGCTGTGCAGGGCGTACGCGTCGTCGCCCCAAGGTCTGGTGAACCCGCCCACGGCGGCGAAGAGGAACTGCAGGACGAAGGAGACGAGCAACAGGGCGCTGCTGATGACGAATGCCTTACGCATGGTGGTCTCCCAGGGGGTGCGCCGAGGTCAGTGCCTGGGCGATGTGCTCGGTGGCGGTGATCGCTCCGAACGCGACGAGCCGCACGAGGTCGGCGTCGGCGGGATGGGAGAGCCGCCAGAGAGCGACGTCACCGACGCTTATCGCGCTGGGCGCGAACGCCGCCAGCAGGGCGATCCGCGTGCCGACGCGGTCGGCGCCCGGCACGTCCCGGACCAGGTCGACGGCCCAGTCCGCGGGCCGGGCCGGGAACCGCCCGTCCTCCCACCGCACGGTGGCCGTGACGGTCTGGCGCGCCACCTCGCCCAACAGGTCCCCGCCGCGCCCGGCGGCGTCCGTCAGGGCCGCGTACGCGACGCCGACCGGGCTGTCCCCCGCCCAACCGGGTGACGCCGTCGTGCCGGCGTCCAGGAACGCGAGGCCTCGGCCGGGTTCCTTCGGTTCCCGGGCCGTCCTGGCGGCGAGCCAGCCGCCGACCGACCGCACCACCGGGGAGCGTTGCAGTCCGCCGGGGAGCAGGTCGGGATCGAGCAACGCGGACACGATCCGGTTGATGAAGTGGAACGCGAGCAGGGTGCCGGTGACCTCCGGGCGGTACGGGCTGGTCCAGCCGGTGGCCCTGGGGCTGCGGCTCGCCTGCGCCCAACCGACGAGCTCGGCATGCCGTGCCCCGGTCGGTGTCCCGTCCCGGACGACGACCTCGGCGAGCTTCGGCTCGCCCAGCGCGTGCAGCAGCATCGCGTGGGCGTCGACACAGAACTGGCAGCGGTTGGCCCGGGACACCGCCGCCGCGACGAGTTCGCGCTCGACCCGGGACGCGTCCCCGGCGAGCAGGGCCTCGCGCATCAGTGCCCAGGTCGCGGCCAGCACCTCCGGCACGGCGGCGAGCACCTGGAAGGTGGGCAGTGGCCCGAGGAAGTCGTCCGACATCTGCCGGTAGACCTCAGCGGTCCGGCCGGTCGCGGCCGACGCCTTCACTGGGGTGGTGAAGCGGTATGTCATGGGCTCGATGCTCGTCTCGGCGAGCCGGGAAAACGTCGTGCCGTCGCAGGCACTTGGCCGTCCAGCGCTACCGCGTCCGCGGTACGTCCGGCTACCGCGGTCGGTGGATGCCGCACGGTGACGGAGCGTTCTACAGTTCGACGATGCGTCGCGATCTGCCGTACGCCCTCAGTGGCCTCGCCCTCGGCGCCCTCCTGCTCGGCAACGCGGCGCTCGCGCCGGACGCCGCGGCGGTTGGTGCTGTCGACGTCGTCCTGGTGCTGGCCATGACTGTCGCCCTGGCGGCGTGCCGACGGTATCCGGTGGTGGCGCTGGGCGTGGTCACCGTCGCCATGCTGGCCCTGCACGTCCGGGTGCACCCCGGGGTGTCCGCCGCGTTCCCGGTGCTCGCAGCGGTCTACGTCGCCGCCTGGCGGGGGCAGCGGGCGGCTGCTGCCGCCGCCAGTTTCGCCTTTCTCGGTGGGTTCCTGGCCCGGGACATCTCGACGGCGCAGACCGGCCAGCTCATCGTCGAGCGAACGCCCCTGCTGCTGGGCTGGTTCGTGGCGGCCAACATCGCGGGGCTGGTGGCGCGGCAGCGCCGGGCGTACCTGGAACAGGTCGAGCAGCGGGCGATCGAGGCCGAACGCACCCGCGAGGAGATGGCGCTGCGGCGCGCCGGGGAGGAACGCCTGCGCATCGCCCGCGACCTGCACGACTCCCTGACCCACAGCATCTCGGTGATCAAGGTGCAGGCCGGGATCGGCGTGCACCTCGCCCGTAAACACGGCGAGGAGCCGTCGGCCACTCTGTTGGCGATCCAGGAGGCCAGCGGCGCCGCGATGCGGGAGTTGCGCACCACTCTCGACGTCCTGCGTTCGCCCGCCGACCAGGACCGGCTGGGGCTGGCCCGGGTGGACGAGCTGGCCGAGCGGACCAGGGCGGTCGGCGTGCCGGTGCTGGTGGACGTCGCCGGTCAGCCCCGGGAGCTGCCCGACGAGGTCGACCAGGCCGGCTATCGGGTCATCCAGGAGGCTCTGACCAACGTGGCCCGCCACGCCGGCCCCGCCACCGCGCACGTCCACGTCGAGTACGCCCCGGCGCAGCTCACCATCTCGGTCGCCGACGACGGCCGGGCAGCACCGGCTCACCCGGTGACACCCGGTGTGGGCCTGCGCGGCATGCGGGAACGGGTGAGCGGGCTGGGCGGCACCCTGCGTGCCGCCGGCGACGACAACGGTTTCACGGTACGGGCCACGTTCCCGCTGGAACGCGCATGATCCGGGTCCTGCTCGTCGACGATCAGGCGCTGATGCGAGCCGGATTCCGCGCCCTGCTCGACGCGGAGGACGACCTGGAGGTCGTCGGCGAGGCCAGCGACGGCGCCGCCGCCGTGCACCTGTCGCGGCGCCTGCGCCCGGACGTGGTGCTCATGGACGTGCAGATGCCGGGGCTCGACGGCATCGAAGCCACCCGCCGCATCGCCGCCGACCCGGACCTCGCCACGGTCCACGTCCTCATCGTCACCAACTACGGGCTCGACTCCTACGTCTTCGCCGCCCTGCGCGCGGGTGCCAGCGGTTTCCTGCTCAAGGACGCCGACCCCACCGACCTGCTACAGGCCATTGCCGTCGTGGCTCGCGGCGACGCACTGCTCGCGCCGGCCGTCACGCGGACGCTGATCAGCGAGTTCGTGTCCGGCCCACCGCCGGCCGAACCGACGGCGGGGCGGGACGTGCTCACCGCGCGTGAGCAGGAGATCGTCGAGCTCGTGGCCGGCGGGCTGAGCAACGACGAGATCGCCCAGCGGATGGTGATCAGTCCGTTGACCGCCAAGACACATGTGAACCGGGCGATGGCTAAGCTGCACTGCCGTGATCGTGCCCAACTGGTCGTGTGGGCGTACGAGTCGGGCCTGATCACGCCACGTCGCCGGTGACCGCCAGCGCGCTCCGGGGCACCCGTCACCACACGGGGTGGGGCCGACGCACTAGCATTGCCGCCGTCCGACGACGGCTCTGCTGAAACGAGGCGACATGCGTTGGCTCCGGCGGTTGCTGGGCGGAAGGCGCGTCCAGCTCGATCCGGCACGACAGCAGGCGCTGCTCCGCGACGTGCAGCACCGGTACGGCGTCCACGCGCAGATCAGGTTCACCGAGCAGGTCGAGGTGCTCACCGCGACGCTGGACAGCGACGACGGCCTGGTGGTGGCGGCCCAGATCGTGGGTCAGGTCGCCGACGAGGCGCATGTGGACCTGCAGTCCCAGGCACAGGAGATCCACCGGCGGACGGGACGGCGGTTGCTGGTGCACCGCCGCAACTACCGGCCGCTGTGGAAGGAGGCCGGTCCCGCGCTGCGGTGGCCGCTGTTCGCACTGCCGTCCGGCTTCCACCCGTACGCGCAGGTGGCCGCCGCTGTCACGGTGGTCGGCAGCCGGGCGCCCCGGCTCGACCGGGTGACCGACCCGAACCCGTTGCTGACCCGCGTGTTCGAGGTGCTCGACCTCACCACCGCAGGCTGGGAGTACGGGCGGGTGCGGGTGGACACCGACGCCGCCGCCCTGGCCGATCGACTGATCTCCAGTGCCGGGCAGGTGCTCGCGGCCATGGACGACCCGCCGCGACTGCCGCCCGCCGTCCGTGAGTTGATGCGCCGCAACAACACCGTCGCCGTGCACGATCCGGCCGGCCCCCGGGCGGTCGGCGGGATCAACCTGGGCGCGAAGATGCGAGAGAACTTCCTGGTCTGATTGCCCCGTGGGGGAATTCGCCGATACGGCTTAGGCAGTCACGCGCGAACCGGACCGCCTCGGTTGCACACCCGCCGGGGCGGTTCGCCGTTGGACGACCAGCCCGGCCCGCAAGACGTACACCTCGCGCTTGGCCTTAGCCAGCCGCTTCGTGTCGAGCACGTACCCGGCGATCCAGATCCAGTCGTTGTACGGGTCGGTCTCGCCGATCGACACCAGACGCAGCATCAGCGCCCGGTCCCCCGAGAACTGCACCGAGCAGGCCGCCCCGATCAGCACGACGTCTCCCGGCTTCACGGCAGCCACCCGAGGAACCTGCGGTACACCGTGTCGGCGGGAGCCCAGGACATGTCCCGCATGGCTGCGGCGAGGTGCGATCCCAGATACCCGGCCAGCGCGACCGGCGACGTGGCGTACTCATCCAGCAACTCCCCTCGGCGCGTGGCGCACGGCCAGGGCCTGTCGCATCCCTCGCACAGCCAGAGCGGCAGGACCGGGCCGTGTGTGGTCATCGACCCTCACCCGGCCAGTGGCCCCGGTTGATCGGAATCTTGTGTCTGGCCCGGCACGGCAGCTCGTTGCCGCACTTGCAGACGTTGCGCCACTTGATCCACGACCACACCGGCCTGTGCCTGCGAGCCAGGGTCATCGCTACCGCCGCCAGGTATTCGCCGTAAGACACGTGCCGGCTCATCCGCCCTCCCTCATAGAGGTTCGCGGCAGCACGGCTACCCACAGCCACCCGACCACCACACCCAGCGCAATGGTTTACCGGTCGGCAGGGATATGCAATATTACATTTTGGATGAAACGTAAGAGTAGATTTCATCTTGACAGATTTCATTGCTATGCGTGACCGGCAGGAGTTACATATCGAGTGCAAGCTGCGCCCGGTATGTAGTCACGAGAAGGAGAGCGGCAGTGACGACAGACACCGGCTCTACTGTCCCGAGGCGACAGCTAGGGCGGTACCTGCGGCAGCTTCGCGAGGAGGCCCGCGTGACGGTCAAGGCAGCAGCCGACGCGCTGGAGTGGTCGACACCGAAGATCTGGCGCATCGAGACCGGCGCTACGTCGATGAGATCGCTCGACGTAGAAGCGATGTGCAAAATCTACAGAGCGTCACCAGAACTGACCGAGGCTTTGATGGGTCTCGCGAAGGAGACGAAGGGTCGAGGCTGGTGGCACTCCTACGGCGACGCCATCCCGGAGTGGTTCGAGCTGTACGTGGGGCTGGAAGCCGCAGCAGCTCGACTGCGGACGTACGAAGCGCAGCTTGTTCCCGGCCTGCTTCAGACCGAGACGTACGCTACCCGCGTCTTGCAGGTGGCCCGTCCAGACTTCACCCGGCCGGAGATCGAGCGACGGCTGGCGGTGCGTCTCGGTCGTCAGGCGCTGCTGACGCGCTCGGCACCACCCGCTCCGCAGTTCGACGTTCTGCTCGAGGAGGCTGTCTTGCGGCGAGGGGTGGACGTAGAGCAACTGCAACACCTGATCAAGGTCAGCAGGCAGCCGAACGTCTCGCTGCGAGTGATTCCGCTAGCCGGGGGTCTGCACCGGGGCAACATGACCAGCGGCACGTTCACGATCCTCGAATTCGAGGGGGGAGCCGAGCCGTCGATCATCTACTCCGACAGCCTCACCGGTGCGCTCTACCTCGACAAGCCCGCCGAGGTCGCAACGTATGGGGAGGCGTGGGAGATCATGGAGAACCCGGCGCTCACCGAAGCGCAGTCTCGCAAACTCATGGCATCGATCGCAGAGGAACTAACATGACCACGCTCAACTGGAAGACAAGCACCCGCAGCAACGAGGGAAACTGCGTCGAGGTTGCCACGCCAACCCCGACAGTCATGGTCCGGGACTCCAAGGACCGACAGGGACCGGTGCTGTCGTTCGGTGCGGGTCAGTGGGCCGGCTTCGTCCGGGGCATCAAGGGCGGCAAGTTCAACGTCTGACATCGGTGCCGGGTCGGGCGAAGCGCGGTCTTCTTCGTCTTCGGCGTTCGGCCGGTCATGCAGATGGCCTCAACGTCAATCGGCTCTAGCGTGCCGGTTCGTTCCACACGGCACGACAACTGTGCGCAACCGCTTGCCCACCCGTCGAACACCGCTCGACCATGTGCTCATGGGGCCGGAGCGTCGTGTCATCCTCGGGGTCGACGTGGGCACCACCGCCGTGCGGGCGGGCGCGTTCACGCTGGACGGCTCCGCCCGACACGTCCGAACACGGGCGTACCCGCTGCTCCAACCGGTGCCCGGCTGGCAGGTACAGGACCCCGACGTGCTGCTGGCGGCCACCCTGGCGGCGGTGTCCGCGTGTGTCGCCGACACCGCCGGGGCGGAGGTCGTCGCCCTCGCGGTCAGCTCTCCCAGGTACGGCGTGATCGGGCTGGACGCGACACTCAGCCCGGTGACGCCGCTGCTGACCGGGCGTGACACGCGCTCCGCGGAGGTGGCCCGCGACCTGCGGGTCTCCGGCCAGAGCCGGGAGCTGCACCGGGTCACCGGCACCCCCGTGCACCCGGGAAGCCCGCTCTGCAAGCTCATCTGGTTCGCCCGCCACGAGCCGTACCTCTGCGCCGCGACGCGGTGGTGGATCGGCCTGAAGGACTACCTGGTCCTCGGGCTGACCGGGACGTTGGTGACCGAGCTGTCGTCGGCGTCCGGCACCGGCATGTTCGACGTGCACCGGCGGGTGTGGAGCGCGGGCGTACTCGATCTCGTCGGGGTGTCCGGCAGTCAACTGCCCCCGGTCCTGCCCACGACGGGCGTGTTGCGGCTCTCCTCGGCGGCCGGGCAGGCGGTCGGCCTGCCGTCCGGCACACCTGTCGTCGTGGGCGCGGGCGACGGTCCGTCGAGCAGCCTGGGCATGGCGGCGATCGACAGCACCGTCGCCGGCCTGACGCTCGCGGCCACCGGGGCCCTGCGGACGGTCGTCGCGGCGCCGCTCGTCGACCCGGCGGAGACCTTCTCCTGCGCCGCGCTGACCGAGGACGCGTGGGTGGTCGGCAGGACGGTCATCAACGGCGGCAACGTCGTGCGGTGGGCCGGCAGCGCCGTCGACCCCGACCGCCGCGAGGCGTCCGATGACCAGCTCGCCGCACCCGAACTCCTGGCGCTCGCCGAACGGATCGCCCCGGGCAGCGACGGCCTCGTGATGCTGCCCTACCTGCTGGACGACCGGGCGTCGGCTGTCGGTTTCGGCCCGCCGGGCGCGTATCTGGGACTGCGGAGTGAGCACTCCCGAGGTCACCTGGTGCGCGCCGCGCTGGAGGGTGTGTGCCTGCACCTCGGCGGCGTCCGGGACCGCCTGGCCGAGCTGACGCCGGTCAGCAGCGTTCGCCTGGCCGGCGGCGCGTTCCGCTCTCCGCTGTGGCGTGCGGTGATGGCCGCGGTCCTGGACTGTCCGACCCAGGTGGCGGGCGAGGACGAGGACGCCGCCCTCGGCGCGGCCGCGCTCGGGCTCTACGCGATCGGCCTCGCCGCCGACCTCAAGGAGGCCGTCACCCTGCTCGATCCCGAGGGCGCCCGCACCGAGCCGGTCGCGGTCGACCCGACCCTCGCCACGACCTACCGCGGCCTGCGCGCGAAGCTGCCCGCACTCCGCACGGTCGCGGGCCGCGTGGGCGAGATCCTCGACGAGGTGGCGGCCGGTCCGGACGTCGGCTGGCGGGCCACCGGGGCGTACCGGGACGTGGTGGGCGGTTGACCGGGCCGGTCGCCGGCCGTCAGTGCTCGGGGTCCTCCTTGACCTGGGCCACGAGCTGGGTCGGGTTGACGTAGCGCAGTGCGACGACGAGCAGCACGAGCATCATCGAGGTGTAGATGACCGCCATGGCGTCGACCGACTGCTGCGCGCGGATCCCGGACGCGGACATCGAGTAGTAGAGCGCCACGACGAGGGTCTGCGAGTCGGGACCCGCGGTCAGGAAGGTCAGCTCGAACATGCCGACGGTCCGGACGAGGACGAGGATCGCGGAGGCGAGGATGCCCGGCACGAGCAGCGGCGTGAGGACCCGGAGGAACACCGTGCGCAGACCCGCGCCGCACATCCGCGCGGCGCTCTCGATGCGCGGGTCGATCTGCTCGATGAACGGGGTCATGGTCAGGATGACGAAGGGCACCGAGGGTACGAGGTTGGCGAGCACCACCCCGGACATGTTCCCGGCCAGCCCGAACTTGTAGAGGACCGTCGCCAGCGGGATGCCGTACGTGATCGGGGGCATGAGGATGGGCAGCAGGAACACGAGGAAGATCAGCCGTTTGCCGGGGAAGGACCGCCGCGCGAGGACGTAGGCCGCCGGGACGCCGATCAGCAGCGCGAGACCCACGACGAGTACGGAGACCTCAAGCGTCACGACGATGACCTGCAGGAGCGCGAACTCGTCCCAGGCCCGGCCGTACCAGCTCGTGGTGTAGCCGTCCGGGAGCCAGGTGTCGAACCAGCGCTTGCCGAACGAGCTGACCAGCACGGACGCCACGACGCCCAACAGGTTGACGAAGAAGAAGATGACGACGCCCCACACGATCCAGGCGGCCGGCCGGGCGGCGATGCGCCGACGCCGGTCGGTGCTGGTGGCGGGGGGTCGCGCCGGTGGCGCCTGGGTGATCGAAGCCATCAGCCCTTGCCTCCGGTGGCGCCGGTGTAGAAACGAGTGCGCGCGGCCAGCACCACCGCGATGACGACCAGCTCGACGAAGCCCATGATCATGGCGATCGCCGACGCGTACGGGTAGTCGTACTGCTCGTACGCCGCCTGGTAGGCGGCGAGGGAGATGACCCGCGTCTCACCGGCCGGGTTGCCGACCAGGACGGCCGACGGGAACACGCTGAACGCCAGGACGAACGTCAGGCAGAACGTGGTGGCCAGACCCGGCATCAGCAGTGGGAGGGTGATCCGGGTGAACCGGCGACGCCAGTCCGCCCCCAGGGTCGCGGCCGCCCGTTCCAGGGTCGGGTCGATCCCGGAGAGGTAGGAGAGCACCAGCAGGAACGCGAACGGGAAACCGGTGATCACCAGCGAGAAGAACACACCCCAGTAGTTGTGGGTCAGTCGTACCGGCTCGTCGACGAGGTGCGTGGCGAGCAGGATCCGGTTGAACCAGCCGGTCGGGCCGAGGAAGTTCAGCAGCCCCTGGGCGGTGAGGACGGTGCCGAGCGTGATCGGCACGACCAGCAGCGTGGTGACCAGCCGTTTGCCCCGGAACCGGCCGCGCATCCGGTAGGCGATCGGCACGGCGGCGAGGACGTTCAGGAGCGCGGCGGGCAGCGCGATCCGCAGTGTGATCCAGATCGTGCCCCGCTCGTAGGCGTCGGAGAAGAACCGGGCGTAGTCGCTGAACGGCCCGCCGTTCGTCGGCTGGAACGACAGCGTCAACCCGTAGAAGAACGGATAGAGGAACAGGGCGATGACGAAGACCAGCGCCGGGACCAGCAGGAGGAGCTGACGGTCGATGCCCCGTTCGGCGAGGCGGTGTTGCCAGTGCGCCGACGGTCGGCCCGACCCGGGCGCGCTCACCGTGTCGCCACCGACGCGTCCGCGAGGCGGTCGGTCTCCGCTGTCGCGCCGGCGGGATAGACCAGCAGCCGCTGCGGGTCGATGGCGAGCTTGACCTGGTCGCCGGGTGCGATTCGCTGCTCGGTACGCAGGTGCAGCGCCTGACCCGTGTCGGTGCGCGCCTCGGCCGCCAACTCGCGACCCTGGTACTCCACCACCTCGATGGTCGCCGACAGGGCGTTGGCGGTCCCCCCGGCCCCGTCGACGCGGATGTCCTCGGGGCGCACCGCGACCACCACCTCCGCACCGTCGGCCAGGTCGCCGACGGCCTCGCCGAGCAGGCGTTGACCGGACGACTCGACAGTGGCCCGGCTGCCGTCGCAGCGCACCACCCGGCCCCGCCACAGGTTGCGGTAGCCCATGAAGTCGGCGACGTGCCAGTTCGCCGGCCGGGTGTGCAACTCGCGCGGCGACCCGATCTGCTGCACCCGCCCCTCCCGCAGCACCACCAGCCGGTCCGCCAGGGAGAGCGCCTCCTCCTGGTCGTGCGTGACGTACACGGTGGTGAGCCCCAACGACTGGTGCAGCCGGCGGATCTCGGTCCGCATCTCCAGCCGCAGTTTGGCGTCGAGGTTGCTCAACGGCTCGTCCATCAACACCAGCGACGGCTCGAACACCACGGCGCGGGCGATGGCGACGCGTTGCTGCTGACCGCCGGACAGTTGACCGGGCAGCTTGTCGACGTGGTCCTCCAGTCGCACCAGCCGCACCGCCTCCGCCGTGCGCCGGCGTGTCTCCTCCTTCGGCAGCCGCCGCATGCGCAGCCCGAAGGCGATGTTCGCCCGCACCGTCAGGTGCGGGAAGAGGGCGTAGCTCTGGAACACCATGCCGAAGCCCCGGCGCTCCGGCGGCAGTGTGTCGATCCGCCGCTCGTCCTGCCAGATGCTCCCCCGGGTCAACGGCAGGAGCCCGGCCAGGCAGTTCAGGGCCGTCGACTTGCCACAGCCGGACGGGCCGAGCAGCGCGATGAACTCGCCCGTCTCGATGGTCAGGTCCAGCTCGGTGAGCGCGTCCTGACCGCCGAACCGACGGGACACCCCGTCCAACCGCAGCTGGGAGAAGGCACTCATCCCTGCTTGACCTTCCCGCCGCCGATCTCGCGGTCCCACCGGTTGAACGCCGCCACGAGGCTCTTCGCGTCGAGCGGCACCTCGGTCGGGTTGCCGGCGATCAGCGCCTCGTACTCGGGGCGGCCGAACTCCCGGATCGCGTCCTGACTCTTCTGCGGCGCCGAGGTGAGCCCGACGTCCTTCACCGCCGGACCCGGGTAGAAGTAACCCTCGTCGTACGCCTTGGCCTGTTGCTCGGGAGTGAGCATGAACGCCAGCAGGGCCAGCACCGCCGCCTGGGTGTCGGTCGAGACGCCCTTGGGCAGCACGGCGTAGTGCGCGTCGGTGACCCAGTGGAAGCCGTCGATCGTGGCGATCCTGGCCTCCTTCGGCACCGTGCCCAGCACCCGTGGGTTGATGTCCCAGCCGGTCGTGCTGACGATCAGGTGAGCCGTGCCGTTGGCGAGGTTCTTCATCGTCTCGGTGGTGCCGGACGGGTAGTAGTCGACGTACTGGCCCAGCTCCTTGAGGAAGGCCCAGGTCTTGTCCCACCCCGCGGTGGGATCCTTGGGGTTGGCGTCGCCCAGGATGTAGGGCAGCCCCATCAGGAACGTGCGGCCGGGGCCGGAGTTGGCCGGCCGGGCGTACTGGAACTTCTTGGGGTTGGCCCTGGCCCAGGCGAGCAGGGCCTCCGCGGTGGTCGGCGGTGTGGCCAGTCGGGCCGGCAGGTATTCCAGCAGCGGGCCGGACGGGTAGTAGGTGACGGTGACCCCGGCGTTGCCGGCGAGCTGTTGCATCGCGGCGGCCGGCGCCAGGTAGTTGCCCATGCCGCCGAGGCGGTCCTGGAACGTCGGCAGCAGGTCGAGCCAGAGGCCCTGTTCGATGCCCGCAGCCAGCCCGTCGACGCCGGTCAGCACGAGACCGATGTCCACCCGGTTCGCGCCCTGCTGAGCTTTGATCTTGCCGGACAGTTCCGGTGCGGGCGCCTTCGAATAGGTCACCCGGGAGATCACGTCGGGGTTCTTGGCGACGAAGTCGTCGATCATCCCCTGGGTCAGCTGCAGATTTCCGGCAACGTCGAGGACGTTGAGTGTCACCGCCCGACCGGGTCGCTGCGGCACCTCGCCCGTGGTGTCGCCGGTGGTCTTGCCGGGACCGTCCGGTGCTCCGCACCCGACCGCGCCCACGATGAGCGACGATGCCGTGACCGCAAGAGCGCCGCGCCGCGTCATACCCATGAGCTGTTCCCTCCGCCAGGTGTCATCCCCGCTGATTCAGGCAGCCGGCGTGGCGCGACGGCAATGGGTTGCCATGTATTGCCTCGCGCGAATGCGTTCGTGGCACCGGTTTGTTGCGAGGGCATTGCCGAGTCCGCACCGCCGTCATACCATGATCACGGCGCGTAGCCGGGAGGAGCATGCAGATGCCCGACCACACCAGGCCGCCCGACAAGAGGGTCACGATCTACGACGTCGCGAGCGAAGCCGACGTCTCACCGTCCACGGTGTCCCGCGCCTTCTCCAGGCCGAGCCGCGTCAACTCCGAGACCGCCGAGCGGGTCCGGCAGGTCGCGGAGCGGCTGGGCTATCGGACCAGCCCTCTCGCCCGCACCCTCAGCACGGCACGCACGCAGATGATCGCGCTGGTCATCGCCGACATCACCAACCCGGTGTACGCCGAGATCGTGCGCGGCGCGCAGGAGGCGGCGACCGACGGCGAGTACACCACCGTGCTGATCGATGCCCAGGAGTCGGACCGGCGGGAACGGGAGGCGATCGAACGCACGATGCCCACCGTCGACGGCATCGTGCTGGCCAGCAGCCGGATGTCCGACTCGGCCATCCGGATGTTCGCCAAGCAACGGCCGGTGGTGGTCCTCAACCGCGCCATCGCCGACGTGCCCTGCGTCGTGACGGACAACCCCCGCGGTGTGCGGCGGGCCGTCGAACACCTCGGTGAGCTGGGGCACGACCACATCACGTACGTCGCCGGGCCGGAGGCCTCCTGGCCGAACGGCATCCGCTGGCGGTCGCTGCTCGAGGCCGGCATGGAGCTGGAGATCAAGGTACGCCAGATCGGCCCCTTCAGCCCGACCATCGCGGGCGGGGAGCGGGCCGCCGAGGAGTTGTGCGTGCGGCCGGCAACCGCCGTCCTCGCCTTCAACGACCAGATGGCGATCGGCCTCATCCGCGGTCTCGGTCAGCGGGGCGTCGACATTCCGGGCGACGTGAGCATCGTGGGTTTCGACAACATCGTCGCGGCCGACCTCGTCACACCCGGGCTGACCACTGTCGCGGCACCCCTCTACGCGGAGGGCTCGGCCGCGACCCGACACCTGCTCACGATGATCGAGGGGGCGCCCGGGCACACCGGTCGACCGATGGTCCTTCCGGTACGCCTCGTGGTCCGCCAGTCCACGGCCGCCCGCAACCCGAGCCCCGGTCGGGCCCGACCGCCCTGGGTCCGGCAGCGGCCGGCGGCCAACCCGGCGGCGCGCCTGTGGTGAGGCCACCCGGCGACAAGAAACGACAACTCCTTGCCCAGGCTGGGGCACCCCGGACAGGATCGGCGCACCTTCCATTCAGCTGCGTCACTACGTGCGTGCGCCGTCCCGATCGACGTCTCCATCGGACAACAGAGGAGAAGGCAATGAACCGAGGTCCGGTGCCCAGGCTGCGGCGAGTTCTCATCGTGCTCGGCACGGCGCTCGCCACGGTCGCGGCCACCCTCGCCGTCGCCACCACGCCCGCCACCGCCGCCGAGTCGCCGGACGACTACAGCGGCTCCGACCTGTGGTTGCGATACGTGCCGGTCAGCGACGCGAAGCTGCTGCGCGACTACCGCCGCACCGCCACGTCGATCGTGGTCGAGAACGCCGACGCCACCCGGGTCCACCGGCACACCACCGACCTCGCCATGGCGCCCGGCTCCACCGAGAAGCTGGCCGAGACCACCCTCGGCGCGGCCCGTGACGAGCTGGTACGCGGCCTGGGCGGGCTGCTCGACCGGGCGATACCCGTGACGGAGGTCAGCGGCGACCGGGTCCCCGATGGCGCGGTCGTGGTGGGCACGCCGGCCAGCTCGCCGCTGGTGCGCCGCCTCATCCCGGCCCGCGACCTGGCCGGGGTCGGCGACGAGGGCTACCTCGTGCGCTCGCTGTCGCGCGGCAGGGACCGGTTCACCGTCATCGCCGGCAACACCGACCTCGGCGCGCTCTACGGGACCTACGCGCTCCTGCGGCTGATGCAGACGCAGAAGCCCATCGACCACCTCCGTGTCGCGGAGTCACCGAAGATCAAGCATCGGCTGCTGAACAACTGGGAGACCGAGCGCCTCTACGCCGGCAACAACGCCTCCGGCCTCGGCGGCCTGAACGGCGAGAGTGGGGCGATCTTCAACTTCGCGGCGACCGGAGCGAGCGCCGGCGCCAACCTGCCCGTCATCCTCGACCGCTACGTCGTCGTGGCACGCGCGTTGGCGTCGCTGGGCATCAACGGCATCACCATCAACAACGTCAACGCCGACAACGCGTACCTGACGAGCGCTCGGATCGCGCAGGAGGCCGCCCTCGCCGACGCTCTGCGTCCGTACGGCATCAAGCTGGGCCTGTCGATCCGCTACACCGCCCCCACGGACAGCCGCTTCGCGCCGGACACGCTGACCAACAGCCAACTCGATCCGTACGGCACCGACTTCCGGGGCTGGTGGCAGCGCCGGGCGCAGCAGATCCAGGCCGCCATCCCGGACTTCATGGGCTTCACCGTGAAGGCCAACTCGGAGGGCCAGCCCGGTCCACAGGACTTCGGGTACGACCACGGCGACGGCGCCAACGCCATCGGCGCGGCGGTCGCACCACTCGGGATGACAGTGCACTGGCGGACGTTCGTCTACAACGCCGAGGTCGACAACGACCGACTCAAGCGGGCCTACCTGGAGTTCGGGCCGATCGACGACGAGGTCCAACCCGACGGCAGCAGAGGGCGCTTCGCCGACAACGTGTTCCTGCAGACCAAGAACGGGCCGCTGGACTTCCAGGCCCGGGAGCCCATCCACCCGATGTTCGGGCGGATGGAGAACACCAACCAGGCCCTCGAACTCCAGATCACGCAGGAGTACACGGGTCAGAACTGGATGCTCAGCTACCTCGGCCCGATGTACGAGGAGATCCTCAAGACCGACACGTACGCGACCGACGCGAACGGGAAGCTGCTCAAGAAGCGCCTCGTCGGCGACATCGTCGACGGAAGCGCCCAGCACCACCCGGACACCGCGATCGTCGGTGTCGCCAATCTCGGCAACGCCGACAACCTGACCGGGCACCACTTCGCCCAGGCGAACCTCTTCGCCTTCGGCCGGCAGGCGTGGAACTGGACGCTCGACTCGGAAGACATCGCGACCGACTGGGTCCGGATGACCTGGGGCAACGACAGGCGTGTCGTCGACACCATCCGGAAGATGATGATGGGCTCGTGGGAGGCGCTGGTGAGCTACCAGACGCCGCTGGGCATCGGCCACCAGTTCGCCGAGGGCGCGCACTACCGTCCCGACCCGGCCGACTGGGCGGGCCGCGACGACTGGAGCCCGGTCTACTACAACCAGGCCGACAGCGTCGGCCTCGGCTACGACCGCTCCCCCACCGGCAGCAACCTGGCCGCCCAGTACTTCCCCCGACTCCAGCAGCGCTACGGAGACATCGACTCGGTCCCGGAGAACCTGCTGATGTGGTTCCACCACGTGCCGTGGGGCCATCGGATGGACAGCGGCCGACCGTTCTGGGACGAGCTGGTCTACCGCTACCAGATGGGCGTGCAGTACGTGACCTGGATGCGCGAGACCTGGGAAACGCTCCAGGCCGACATCGACGCACGCCGGTTCGCGGAGGTACGCGCCAAGCTGGCCGTCCACGAGGCGGACGCCGCCGACTGGCGGGACACGTCGGTGAACTACTGGAAGGAGTTCAGCGGGAGGGCCATCCCCGTCGACGACGCGCCCCTCTCGGCCAAGATCGTGGTGAACGGCAGGGAGTTCGGCGGCTTCAACCTGTCCGACACCTCGTACACCATTCCGGTTCGCGCCGGCGGTTCCCCCACCATCACCAAGGTGCGGACGGCCGACCGGAAGGCGCGCTACCAGATCGTCTCCCAGGCGGCGAGCGTTCCCGGGCAGGCGGTCGTCAAGGTCACGACGGAGAGCTTCTTCGGCCCGCTGGTGAAGAACTACGTCTTCAACCTGGTGCCCGACACGACGCTGACGGCCCTGCGCGTCGACGGCAAGCGCCTGGCGTCCTTCACGCCGACGGTGCTGCGGTACAACGCCCTCACGGCAGCCGGCACCACGACCGTCCCGACGGTCACCGCCAGCGCCGCTGACCCCGCCGCCACGGTCGCGGTCGAGCAGGCGACCAGCCCCACCGGGCAGGCTCGGGTCACCGTCACCAACGGCGCGGCCTCGTCGGTCTACACCGTGGACCTGAACACCACGAGCACCGGCAGCGACGAGTTCGACTCGGCCCAGCTCGGCCCGCCGTGGCAGTGGGTCCGGCCGGACGAGAGCCGGCGGCGTCTGGCCGACGGGTCCCTGGTCATCACCGCGCAGCAGGGTGACCTGCAGGGCAGTACCAACACCGCGAAGAACCTGGCCCTGCAGGACGTCGAGGGTGACTGGACAGTCGAGTCCAAGGTCGTCTTCTCCCGCCCGCTGGCCGCCAACAACGAGCAGGGCGGTGTCATCGGGTACGCCGACGACAACAACTACGTGAAGCTCGCCTGGGAGATGGGCAGCGCCACCGCGGCCATCAACAAGGTCCGTCTCGTCTTCCTGCGTGAGCAGAACGGCACGACGTCGACCGTGGAGATCACCGGCGCGGATGCCCAGCGGATCGTCGGGGCCGACGGTGCGATCTGGCTCCGACTCACCAAAATCGGGGACAGCTATCGCGCCTACTACTCGCGCGACGGGAGCGTCTACCGCTACATCGGCTCCACCACGCTGACCGTCGAGGCGACGAAGGCCGGCCTGCTGGCCTTCAACCGGGCCGGCGCCTCCACCGACCTCGACGTCGCCTTCGACTACTTCCGGATCGAGAGCCGCGGGGAGCGGGTCCGCTGACCTCCAGCATGAGCGTTGGCTGACCCGGCATGTCGATGTGCTGTTGAGCGGTATACCTCAGAGTCATGAATATGACTCCGAGGTATACCGCTCAACACCGCGTCCGCCCCGACGGAGGCGACCGAAGGCCATCCCGGAACGCCCGCCACGCCCACGGCACCAGCCAGGTCCGGGAGCCACCGCGGCACCGGAACCCGCGACCGGGTCCGTCCCCAGTGGGGACGGACCCGGTCGCGCTCCCCCGAGCGGGTTCCGTCGCCGTCAGCCGCCGATGGCGATGGCGAAGATGTGCATTGTCGATACGTTCGTCGCCGGCCGGGCGCTGATGTTGGGCAGCACGACCGAGGCGACCGCCTTGCTCTGCAAGGTGACGCCCACGTAGTAGATGCAGGCAGCGGTGTTCTGCCGCTGGTTGTTGGGCCGGTTCTGGTACGCGGACACGATCGCGGCGGTCCCCGCGGAGCTCGGCCCGCCGTACCAGTCGGGCGTGCTCAGCGTGAACGTCTGGCGGGTGCCGTCGGCGTAGACCACCGTGCCCGTGCCCGACGGGGCGCCATAGGTGCCGGTCAGGAGGAAGCCGAGCGTCCGGCCCGTGCCGGTCACCCCTATTGTCTGGCCCGAGGCGATGGCGTTGTCGGCGGTGCCCGAGCTGACGCTGGGCCAGCGGAAGTTGACGCCGTTGCGGCTCACCGTGCCGCCCGGGCTGGCACCGGCCGCGGCCAGGGCCTGCGCCGACAGCGACGCCCCACCGCCGTCGAAGTTGCCGACGTTGGTGTTGCTGTCGCTGGTGATGCCGACGTTGCTGAAGCTCTGCTCCAGCGTCGGTAGGGCGACACCCGTGCTGGTGACCCGGTAGGTGCGCCCGGCTTGCACGGTGACCTCGATCAGGTCGGACTCGATCCGGGTGACCCGCGCCGCCGTACCGTCGGCGGTGTCGACCACGGTGACGGTGCCGGTGAGGATCCGGGAGCGCAGGCGGACGGTGCCGGCGCGGTCCGGTCGGACGAGGATCTCGGTGGCCTGACCGCTGCTCCAGGTGACGTCGACCGTGTGCCCGCCCCGACCCCGCAGGCCGGCCACCCGCCCACTCGGCCAGGCCGGCGGCAGCGCGGGTAGGACGTGCAACTCGCCGGCGTGGCTCTGCAACAGCATCTCGGCGATGCCGGCGGTGGCGCCGAAGTTGCCGTCGATCTGGAACGGCGGGTGCAGATCGAACATGTTGGGCGCGAGCCGGGCGGTGGTGGCCAGATAGCGGATCAGGTCGTGGGCCCGCTTGCCCTCCTCCATCCGCGCCCAGAAGTTGATTTTCCAGGCCAGCGACCAGCCCGTCCCGTCGTCGCCGCGCAGCGCCAGGGTCCGGCGGGCGGCCTCGAACAGCTGGGGCGTGCCCCGCCTGGTGATCTGGTTGCTGGGCGCCAGCCCGTACAGGTGCGAGATGTGCCGGTGGTTGGGCTCGGTCTCCACCCAGTCGTAGAGCCACTCCATGATGTTGCCGCGCGAGCCGATCTTCATGGGTGGGAGGC
The DNA here is from genome assembly GCF_040649915.1 of Micromonospora sp. NPDC048839. Taxonomy (NCBI): domain Bacteria; kingdom Bacillati; phylum Actinomycetota; class Actinomycetes; order Micromonosporales; family Micromonosporaceae; genus Micromonospora; species Micromonospora sp. NPDC048839. The sequence continues at coordinate 337,804 of NZ_JBEZGL010000004.1, read as the reverse complement.
GGTCCCGGGTAGCGCGAACCTGGGCGCGGAAGGTGCTGTCCACGTCGAGGATCTCGCTCGCGCGTGCGCACGCGTCGAACAGGTCCCGCAGGATCTGGTTGTCCATCGTGGGACCGGCGCACACGCTGGCGTTCGAGTGGTGGCTGAGCTCCGGCGAGTTCGACGGGTTGGTCACCAGGTAACCGAGGGTCGGCTCGGTCACCAGGGTGTTCAGGAAGAACTGCGCCGCACCCTTCATGGCCGGGTAGTTCGTCCGCAGGAACTCGATGTCGCCGTTGAACAGGTAGTGGTCCCAGATCAACGTGGACAGCCAGGCGCCACCGGTCTGCCACATGCCCCAGAACGCGCCGTCCACCACCGCGGTGGCCCGCCACGCGTCGGTGTTGTGGTGGGTGACCCAGCCACTGGCGGCGCCGTACTGCACCTGGGCGGTCCGCGTCCCGGTGACGGCGAGGTCTCGGACCAGGTCGAAGACCGGGTTGTGGCACTCGGCCAGGTTCGTGGTGTTGGCCGGCCAGTAGTTCATCGGCAGGTTGGCGTTGATCGTGTACTTCGAGTCCCAGGACGGGGTCAGCGAATCGTTCCAGATGCCCTGGAGGTTGGCCGGCTGGGTGCCGGGCCTCGACGACGAGATCAACAGGTACCGACCGAACTGGAACAGCAGCGCGGAGAACTGCGGGTCGTTGACGCTGTTGTGCTGGGCGATCCGGACATCCGTCGTCTGGTCGGCCGCGGAGGTGCGGCCCAGGTCGAGGGTGACCCGGCCGAACAGCGCCTGGTAGTCGGCCACGTGCCGGCTGCGCAACTGGTCGTAGCTGCTGGCCCGCGCGGCGGTGAGGCGCTGCCGGGCGATGCCCTGGTAGTCGCCGCCGACGTTGCGGTAGTTGACGTAGCTGGTGCCGATGGAGACCAGCAGGGTCACGCTGGTGGCGTTTGTGACCCGCAGGGTGCCGCCGGAACTGGACACGCTGCCGCCGGTGACGGTGGCGTTGGCCAGTGCGAGGAAGCGGACCTGCCCGGTGACGCCCTCCATGTTTCCGGAGATGCCGTCGAGGCCGATCGTCGTGCCGTCCGGGCTGGACACCGTGGTGCGCTGCGGGCTGTCGAAGGTGGCGGTAAAGCTGATGGAGTTGCTGCGGTCGGCGGTCAGCCGCATCGCGATGACCTGGTCCGGCGCGCTGGAGAAGACCTCACGCTGGTACCGGATGCCGTTCAGCACGTACGACGTCGTGGCCGTGGCAGTGGTGAGGTCGAGCGTCCGGTTGTGCTGGGACGCGCCGCTGGCGGAGCCGAAGGCGAGCCGGAGGTTGCCGACGGTCTGGTAGGCCAACTGCCCGCCCGGGTTGCCCATCATGGTCTGGTTGATGAGGTCCTGGGCCTGGGTCCACTGGTTCGCGTTGACCAGCCGCCGGATCTCCGCCAGCGCCGCCGCGCCACGGGTGTTGCTGGGGTCGTGCGGGCCGCCGGCCCAGACGGTGTCCTCGTTGAGCTGAAGTCGTTCCGTGTCGACGTTGCCGAACACCATCGCGCCGAGCCGGCCGTTGCCGATCGGCAGCGCCCGCAGCCAGTCGGTGCCGGCGCCCTCGTCGTACCAGAGGGCGAGGTCACCGGCGGCCAGCACCTGCGGCGGCGCCACCGAGCCCGCTTTCGCTACGGCCGTCCAGGGCAGCGGCAGGAGGGCACCGCCCGCACCGGCCGCACCGATCTTGAGGGCTTGGCGTCGGGTCAGGTCTGACATCGATCCTCCAAACGGTGACCGATCCGGCCACCCCGATGCGTGACAACTGTGGTAACCGCGATGGGTCCGCTTCCCGGACCGACCAGGACCTTGTGGAGCAGGTCAGCGTCGAGCCCCGAGTCGGGCAGACATCTGATGTGTTTCGCGAAGGTTACTCCGGCGCCACGCAATCGGCAACGATCGATCGGTGACGAGATCAGCACTCGCCGCCCACCCGACGGCAGGCTTCTGCTGGAGGATGGCAGCGCACCGACGCGACCCGACAGGGCGGGAGCAGCGGAGAAGAGGCCACTGGCGGCGCTTCGACGCTGTATACATCGGATGATGGGCGCCGATCAGGCGAGATCGGCGCAGCGCGTCGCGGTACGACTACACGAGGTCGAAGGACTCCCACGGACCGACCGCCGTGCGATTCGCGATCAACGCGTCGGCGCCGGCGTTGTCCGCGCAGACGTACCTGTCGTTCGCGTTGCTGCGGAAACTGACACTGCCGTCCGCGTTCGCGACCTGGGTGAACACCTCCCAACCTCCGACCACGTCCCGGTCGGCCACCAGCGCCGCCGCGCCGGCCTGCTCCGCGCAGACGTACCTGCCGGTCCGGGTGGACCTGAGGGCCACGAGACCACTGCCCGCGTCGACGACGGTGAACTTCTCCGACGCGGAGGTCAGCGAGGCGACCAACGGTGAGCCGCCCACGAAGAGGCCGTTGGCGCGGGAGCGGACGCCGACGGCCGCGGTGGTGGGCGGAGTCGCACCGAGCACCGGGGCGGTCGGCCGGTTCGCGGTCAACGCCAACGCGCCCTTGAGCATCCGGCCACCGTCACCGGCAAGCCGTAGGTAGTAGTCCGCCGAGCAGGCCGTGCCGTCCTCATCCAGCGCCAGGAACGTCGAGCCGACCGGCACGAACGCCGCGCTCTCCGCGGTCTTGGCGATCTGGTTGCCCTCGTTGTACTCGTCGAACATCGAGATGTAGATCGCCGGAGCGCCCGCCCGGATCACGTTGTAGAACTGTCGCCACATGAAGTCACCGTGTGCGCGCTGCCGCTCCTGCAGATCACCGGGCAACACACACGGCTGGTAGTCGATGCCGTGCGCCACGCAGTCCCGCACGTCCGGCAGCGTGACGTTGGTGTAGAACCAGTCCGACCCCGCCTCGTCGCCGATCCGGCCCACCATCCAGGGCGAGATCATGTCGTACGCGTGGTAGACGTCGGCGAATCCGGCCCGCGAGTCCTGGGTGCCGTCGCTGTTGCGCCAGTGCGTCGGCGTGCCGCCCATGACGTACACGCCCTGCGCCTTGAACCAGGTGATCACATCGAGGCAGGCCGCAGCGCTCCACGGGTGGTTCTCGTCGTTGAAGCCGAAACCCCAGATCCCGACGACCGGTTTGCCGTTCTGCCTCGCGTACGCCGGGGAGGTCGTGTAGGCCCTCATCTTGTTGACCCAGTCGTCCTTGATCTGCTGCTGCATCGTCGTCCAGCCGCTGACGTCGTACATGATGTAGAACTTGCGCCCGAACCGCTCGGCGGCGTTGCGCACCTTGATCGTGACGGCGTCGCGGATCGGGCCCTCCCCGCCGACCGGGTTGAAGCGTTGCAGGGCCGCGGTGTCCAGCTCGTTCTCCTGCATCCAGCGGAAGTGGGTGTCCACGGTCTGCTGGTCGTAGGACGAGAACAGCGAGGCCGGCTGCCCGTTGCCCAGGTTCTGGTATCCGCTCTTGTACACCCGCTCGTAGTCGCGCACGTCCGGCCACGACTTGAGGGCCTCGTTGACCGGCGAGGGCGTCTTCTGCCAGTCCTGGCCGTAGTGCCACCAACCCGCCAACGGGCTCCCGTCACCGGCCCCGGTGAACCAGCCCTGGTAGCCGACGGTGACCTTTCCGACGACATCGCCGGACGGGCTGACCGCGGCGGCGGCGGGTTCGGCCGCGTAGGCGTCGAACGAGACTCCGGCGACGGAGACGGCGGTGCCGGCCACCGCGGTGCCGAGCAGGGTACGGCGGGACAGCCTCATTGGCGTTGGCAACCTTCCTCAGGGGACTTTGCCCGGATCGTCAAGCTAGCGACGATCCGGACGGGATGAGGTTAGTGAGCCGTTTTGCCAACTTCCAAGCTGAGCCACGAAACTTCAAAGAACCTTAAGAGTACGGGGAGCGTCCGCTCGCGGATCGTCACGAGCACGCGACGTGTAGCAATCCCGACCGGCCGCAACCACAGTGCGCCGGAGGACGTGTTGAGGGACATCACCACCCTGCCGATCTGGAGGAACGATGACCCTCACCGCGCTCCGCGCCCTCGTGCCCCTCACCGCGCTCCGCGCCCTCGTGCCCGTCGCCGTGCTGGCGGGCCTGGCCGCCTGCACCACCACCCCGTCCGCTCCCGGGGCCGGCACCACCACCCCGTCCGCCCCCGCCGCGGGGCCGACCAGCAACGTGTCGCCGAGCCGCAGCGCGGTCCCGGCGACACCGACCACCACCGAGAGCGCCTGTCCCGTCAGCGCCGCGACCTTACAGCGGGTGTCGGGGCTGGGAAGCACCCACCGGATCGACCCCGACCAGATCAACTGCGCACGCCGGTGGGCCACTGCGGGTGTTCGCGCTGTCGATCCCGGGATGCAGGGCGATGGCGTGCTGGTGTTCGAGTACTCGGACGGCAGGTGGCGGAAGCTCGGCGAAGGCAGCGCACTCGAGTGCAGCCCGTTCGGCATCCCGGAGGACATCGGCGACCAGGTCGGCTGTCACGACCGCTGAGCGGTTGGTGTCGACGGCACCGCCGCCGTTGGACGCGCTACACCTCGATGGTCGCGTCCCGCGCCGGGCGGCGCCCGGCGCGTCGCCGGACGGTGGCCGCGATGGTCGCGAGACCGGGGGCGGCGCCGAGCAGCCAGATCACGGTCAGTGGCCAGTGGATCAGCGCGCCCACCGCCCCGCGGATCTCCGGGACCTCCCCGACCGTGTACGACGTCTCCGGGTCGGACATTCGACAGGACAGCGAGTAGGCACCGGCGCTGGGCACGTCGACGGTGGCGACCCAGGCGTAGGAGGCCGCGTCGCCACCGTAGCCACCGGGCGGGATCGGCACCGGCTGCGCCCGCCGGGCGGTTGCGCCAGCGCCGGTGACCTCGCAGTCCGGATCGGCAGGTGCGAAACCCACCGCGTAGATCGCGTACCGGCCCGCCGCCGGCAACGTCAGGTGCACGGACTCGCTGGCTGAGCTCGCGTACGGCCCCACTGCTCCGTATTCCCACTCGCCGTAGCGCACGGTGCTGCCCTCGGCCCCCAACCGCACCGTCAGCTGGGCCAGCAGGGCACCCACGACGACGGTGATCCCGCCCGTGACCAGACCGTGTCGCCTCGACGGGTGGCTGCGGCGTGGGCGACCTCGGGCAAGGAGGTGGCCGACCACCGCGCCGCAGATCACCAGCGGGACGCAGGCGATCACCAGACCTCGCCACGGGGCCACACCGGTGAGCGGGATGACCCACCGGTAGACGGCCATCGTCGCGGCCACGAACACCGCGCTGACCAGCGCTGCCGCCACCACGGCGGCCACCGGGGCCGAGGCGCCGCGGCGCGGGGCGGCGGCCCCGGTCCACCGGGCCGCCACCATGGCGGCGAGCACGGGCACCGCCCCGACGATCCACCACACCGCTGCTGAGACCCCCGGGTCCTCTTCCCAGCGGTGTGTCCACTCGAAGAAGACCAGCGGCGCCGGCACGGTCACCAGCATCCACAGTGCCAGCATCTTCGGGCCGGGAAGTGTCCGACCCGCCACCCGCCAGGTAGCCGCGCTCATGCACCGATCATCGGGCAACAGGAGTCGTTCGCACCGCCCGGGGGCGGGCCGTCACCGGCCGGTCTCGTCCAGCGCCGTCCGGAGCTGGGTCAGAAAGACACCGAGTTCCGCCGCCTGGGCCCCGTTGAGCACGCGACGCATGAGCGCCGAGCCCACCGCGACACCGTCGGCGTACCCGGCGGCCTCGGCCGCCTGCTGCGGGCCGGAGATCCCGAACCCGAGGACCAGGGGCAGGTCCGTGGCCTCCCGCAGCGATCTCACCACCTGTTCGCCGGCCGCGCCCACCGTCGACTGCTCGCCCGTGGGCGCCATGACACTGACCGCGTAGACGAAGCCCCGGCTGCGCGTGGCGATCTCGTGCAGGCGCTGCGGCGTGGTCGCCGGGGATGCGAGCAGCGCGAGGTCGACCCTGCTGCCCGCCGCCGCGGTGGAGACCGGCTCCATCTCGTCGACCGGCAGGTCCGGCACGATCAGACCGTCCACTCCGGCATCGGCGAGCGCGGCACAGAAGCGGTCGGCTCCGCCGTGCAGGACCAGGTTGGCGTAGGTGAACGCGATCAACGGCACGGGCAGTGCGAGCCGGGTGACCTCGTCGAGGATCTGCCGGGTGGTGACGCCCCGTAGCAGGGCCCGGTGCGACGACTCCTGCACGACCGGTCCGTCCAGGATGGGGTCGGAGAACGGGAGGCCAATCTCGATGGCGTCGGCGCCGGCGTCCACGGCGGCCCGCAACAGGTCGGTCCAGTTCCGGGTGACGCCGCCGGTCACGTACGGCACGAGCAGCTTGCGGCCGGCCGCCTTGGCGGCGCGGGTGCGGGTCTCCAGTGCGTTCACGACAGCTCCATCAGGGTGGCCATGTCCTTGTCGCCCCGCCCGGAGAGCGTGAGCATCACCGTCGAACCCGGGGGGACCGTGCCGTCACCGACGGCACGGATCACCCACGCGACCGCGTGCGCGGATTCCAGCGCGCAGAGGATGCCCTCCGTGCGGGCCAGCCGGTGGGTGGCGGCGAGCACCTCGGCGTCGTCCACGGTCACGTAGGTGGCCCGGCCCGACTCGGCCAGGTACGCGTGTTCCGGTCCCACGCCCGGGTAGTCCAGACCGGCGGCGATCGAGTGGGCCTCGCTGATCTGCCCATGCTGGTCCTGCAGCACCAGGGAGCGGAAGCCGTGCAACACGCCGGGGGTGCCGGCGCTGATCGCGGCACCACCGGCCGCCTCGACACCGACCAACCGGGCCGGCGTGTCGATGAAGCCGGCGAACGTGCCGGCGGCGTTGGACCCGCCACCGACGCAGGCCACGACGTAGTCGGGGGTGCCGGTGACGAGGTCGGCCGCGCACTGCGCGCGGGCCTCGTCACCGATCACCCGCTGGAACTGGCGGACCATCCAGGGGTACGGGTGTGGACCCAGCACCGAGCCGAAGCAGTAGTAGGTGTCGTCGACGGAGGTGACCCAGTGACGCAGCGCCTCGCTGCAGGAGTCCTTGAGGGTTCGGCTCCCGGAGGTCACCGGCACCACCTCGGCACCCAGCATCTTCATCCGGAAGACGTTGAGCTGCTGCCGTTCGATGTCCTTCGCGCCCATCAGGACTGTGGTCGGCATGCCGAACAGGGCACCGGCGGTGGCGGTGGCCACGCCGTGCTGGCCCGCGCCGGTCTCGGCGATCAGTCGCCGCTTACCCATCCGCCGCGCCAGCAGCGCCTGACCCAGCACGTTGTTGATCTTGTGGGATCCGGTGTGGGTGAGGTCCTCCCGCTTGAGCAACAGGTTGACGCCCAACTCCGCGGAGAGTCGCGCCGCAGGCGTCAGTGGCGTCGGCCGGCCGACGTAGACGGAGAGCAGGTGGTTGAGTTCGCCCCGGAACAGCGGATCCGTCCAGGCTTCGACGAAGGCCCGCTCGACCTCGACACAGGCCGGAACGAGCGACTCCGGCACGAAGCGTCCACCGTAGTCACCGAACCTGCCGAGCCCCGAGGGCCGACGGGGGTCGACCTGGGCGACTGGGCGGGCGGAGCGTAGGAGTTGGTCCACGACACATCACCTCACAGTTCTAGAACGACGAGATCTGTATAGCAGGGCGGAGGGCCGGTGTTCTAGATCTGCTGGAAATAGTTCTAGAACAGTTTCGGTGAGCGTGCGGGTGGTCCGTCACCGCTCCCGTCAGCCCTGCGGTGAGCTGCCCACCCCGGACAGCCCGGTGCCGTCGCCGACCGCGTAGCTGACCTGATGACCGCTGACCTCACGAATATTCATGATCACCACGCTGTTTCCCGCGAGGATGGCGACGTCGACAACCAGCGGGCGTCGGTCGGCGTCGCGAGTGATCCGCTCGCTCCGCATCGCCGGAACGCCTTCGGGTAGTCCGAGCAGGTGGCCGATGCGCTCGGGCATCAGCACCGGTGAGATCGTCTCCTCGGCCTGCACGGCCACCGCGCCGGCCCGCTCGGCGAGCACGGCGTACAGCTCGTTCTTCTCGAAGTCGACGTCCCGGAGCAGGCCGCCGAACGGCTGCGGGAGGTAGGACACCTGATGAATCAGCGGAGCGCCCCGGACGACCCGGATCCGCTCGAGCCGGAGCACCTCGTCGCCCGCCGGAATGCCCAACCGCTTGGCGACATCGTCGGGCACCGTGACCGTCTTGCGGCCGAGCACCCGGGTCAGCACCTCGATGCCGCGGGCGCGCAGGTCGTCGGCGAGGCTGCGCAGATTGCCCATCGAGTACGGGACCGGCATCGCCCGGACGTAGGTGCCCTTGCCCGGAAACTGCTCCACCAATCCCCGGTCACAGAGCTCGTCCAGAGCCTGCCGCAGCGTCATGAGGCTGACGCCGTACTCCTCGCTCAGGTGTCGCTGGCCGGGCAGCGCGTCGCCGGGAGCGAACTCGCCCCTGCCGATCCGCTTGATCAGGTCGTCGCGGATGACCATGTACTTCGGAGTCCTACCCGGAATGACGCGCATGCACTACCCAGCCCTGAGTCGCAACGGCGCGGTCGCGTCGCTGACCAGAGCGATGCGCCACGTCCATCTTCCGGGTGCCAGCGTATGACCGACGTCGGCCCCGACCTACGCACGGGTCTCGCCATCCGGGCGGTCTGCTGGCGGCGCGGCAGCCGTTCGCGGCCGGTGCCGTACCGATGGGACCTCCCCGTCGCCAGGCCCGGGCCGCCAGCGAGCAGCCGTGCCCGGCCGACACGATCCCGTTCAGCGGTCAGGTCACGCCCTCTCCCCCGGTCGACATTCGCCATCAGTCGGCGAACCGCTTTTGCGTCGCCAGCGGTTTGCGTACCCACCAAACGGCCGGGACTGTCGCAAACTCGACACATTTGCCGGTGCGATTCGGCCTCACTTTCCCATCCGAACGGCATCCTCGGGATTTGGCCAGTCGAGACGTAGCCCGAATGCGAGACGCCGGTTCCGCGTTATCTTCCCGCACGCTCGGGTGCTATGGCGGCGGAAGACGTTCCCGGCCGAAGCCGTCTTCGCGTACGCGTTCGAGAAACTGCACCCGATGCTCGATCGGACGACCCGCGCGGGCGTATTTTTCCTTGATCCGGTCGAGGTAGGTCCGCACTGTACCGGGAGCTATGCCCAACCCGCGACCAACCGCCTCGACCGTTCGTCCGCTGCCGTACGCGATGAGCACCTCCCGCTCGCGGGCGGAGAGCTGCGGCCGTTCCGGCCGGGCGTCGCGCCCCAGCCAGAACGCCTGCTCGATAGTCATCGGCGTCTCCCCGGCGGCGACGCTCCTGATGACGTCGGCCAGGACGCTCAGGTTGTTGGCCTTCGGAACGTACGCGACCGCACCGGCCTCGGTGGTGCCGGCGATGTACACCGGGTCCGGGATGACCGACACCACGATGACGGCGTGCCCGGCGTCGACGAGCTGACGAACGTTGGCGGCCGGGTCGGTGAAATTCTCCAGGTTGAGGTCGAGGATCACGATCCGTGGCGGTGCCGGGACCGCCAGATATTCCTCCACCGAGGCCGCGAGCGTACTCAGCTCGATGTCGGACAGCCGACTGATCCAGGCTGACATGCCCTCCAGCAGCATCTGGTCATTGTCGATGGCACCGACCTCGATCACCGACACCACGAAACCTCCACCATCGTGCCCTGATCGGGCGCGGAGTCGATGGACACCTCGCCGCCCACCTCGATCACGCAGTGCCGCAGCTCGCGCAGCATCCCCCGACCGGGCGGCACGGTGTCCGGATGGAAACCACGACCCCGGTCGACGATCCTGAGCACCACGCCGCCGTCGTCGCCGACCGCGGTCAGCCACGCCTCACCCGTTCCGGCGTGCTTGGCGACGTTGGTCAGTGCCTCCCGGGCCGCATTGGTGAGGGACTCCTCCACGTCGGCGGGAAGGTCAGTCAACTCGTGGAACTGCGAGTGCACCTGGAGGCCGAGCGCCTGCTTGTCGCGGACGACGCCGGCCAGGGCGCTCGCCAGACTCGTCATCGGGCCACCGTTGGCGGCGGTGATCAGACCACGCAGGTAGTCCGCGTCGCGCTGAGCGAGTGCCCGGACCTCAGCCGCACGGTGATCGAGGCGGCCCCGGGCGATGATGCTCAGGGTCGTCAGCACCGTGCGGTGCAGCACGTCGTACTGCCGGGTCCGCTCGTCGAACCGGGCCTGCGCGGCCGCTTCGCGCGCGCCGGCGGCGAGCGCGGCGCCGGTCGCGGCGTCCAGTTGCCGGCCATCGGCGCGCAGGTGCCCGGCGACCACCGCGGCCAGCACCGCGAAGGCCACCATGGACAGCACGGTGACGACCACCGGGCCGAACGCCTCCGGACCGGCGGCCAACTGACGGACCGATCCGACCAGGTAGGCGCCGACCAGTAGACCGACTCCCGTCGCCGCGACCCAGGCCGGAGCGAAGCCGGCGACGACGATCGCCGCACCCATGGCCGGGGGCAGGACCCAGTGCTGCCACCCGGTGGCGCAGGAGTTGACGCAGGCCGCAGGGATCAGCAGCAGGCCGAGCATCGCCACCGCCACATCGGCGTAGACCCACGTCGGATCCATCCGCCGTGCCTGCAGGGCCCGCGTAAAGAACACCACGGTCCAGGCCACCGTCAGCAGGTAGCCCACGATCACCAGACCGGGATACCGGTACGTCTGCAGGCCGCCGATGAACGGAACCGGGATCCGGACCACGAGCTGGACAGCACGCAGGCAGGCGGCGGCCTTGATCAATAGAAGGTCCACCCGTTCGGCGGCCGGACCGTGGGCCGGGGCATCCGTTTCTGCCACGGATCGACCCTGCCATGCCGCCCGTCGCCTGCCCAGTCGGTAATTCGGGGGACACAGCCGAGAATGAGCTCCGGTATGGACAGTCGGGCCGTCCAGGGCATTGACTAATGCAATATCGGACTGCAAGGCTGGCACGGCCGTCGCGTCGCGTCATGCGGCGTGGGCGCGTCGCACCGTTTGCCACCGCAACCATTCGGCCTTAGCCATTCGGACGATTCAACCCACTCCTCGGATGATGACGCCATGCCGCAAACGTTCACCATTCCTTGCCATCAGGTTAATGCCGCGGTCCGGGACGCCGAAGATCGGGTGTCCGCTTCCGGCGGTCGCTCCGCCATGGACCGGGTCGCCGCACTGTGGTCGCTCTCGGCCGCCCTTTTCAGCCGTTTCCTGTGCGCTCATTCGTCGGCCGATCTCGACCGGGCCATCACGGCGGTCCGCACCGCCCGACAGCTGGTCCCCGTCGCCCGGCCCGAGGCCCGGACGATGGCGACCTGGCTGGCGGTGCTGCTGGGCAGCCGCAACCGGCCGGAGGACGTGGCGGAGGCGATGACGACGATCGAGGCGGCAGAGCGCAGCGTCCGGTCCGACAGCCTGGAGCACGCGACGCTGGACATGGTGTATGCCGCGCTGCTGCTTCCGCAGTTCCTGCGTTTCCGTCGCGGAGACGACCTGTCCGGCGCCATCGGCCGGCTGGAACGCGCCCTTGAGGTGCTCGACCGCGAGGTCGCCAAGGATCGGTCGAACCCTCAGTTGGCAGCGGTGACAGCGCAGGCGGCAGCGCTGACACGGTCTCATCTCGCCGCCGCGCTCAGGGCCCGGGAGGGCTCCCCCGATGGCGACGAACGCGACGAGGAACGCATAAGGGCGTTGCTCGCCACCGTCGACCGGCTGTCGCCGGAAGCCGCCTTCGTCGCGGATTCGGTCGAACGGGTCCGTGTTCTTCGGCAGGGGCTGGTGCGGGGCGAGGCGGCCGACCCCCTGGCGGTCGCGCAGTCCATCTCCTTCGCGGACGGCGTGCCGCACCCCGGCGCGGTACGGCAGATGACGAGCCTGACCGAGCTGGTCCAGGACAGCATGCGCTACGGCGTCCAGGGTGACCTGCACGCGCTCGACGCGCAGATCACCGCCATCGAGACGCAGCGCGCCGACCCGGACCAGCACGACCCCGACCCGCCCTCCACCCTGGCCGGCCTCGCGATGCTCTATCAACTGCGCTCCCGGACCAAGGCGCTGTCACACGATCCGTCCGCCGGACCGGACCGGGTCCGGGCGGCCGACCTGGCCGGCGAGGTGCTCGCCCTCCCCGGGGGCAGCAGTGATGTGGCCCGGATGGTCCTGGCGGGCTGCAAGCTGGACGACTACCGTCCGGACGGCCCGAACCAGCGCCTGCTCGACGACGCCGTCAGACTGCTGCGGCGGGCCACCAGCGGCGGCACCCTCACCCCCGAGATGCGGCGCGCGGCGCGTGGTCAGCTCGCCGAGGCGCTGGCCGCCCGCGGCTGGCGCGACAGCGACCTGGACCAGATCGACGAGGCCGTCGAACTGGTGACGACACACCGGGACCGGTACCGGCCGGGGTCGCTGCACCACGCGATCGGCAGTTCCCGGGTCGCCGCGATGCTGCACGTACGGGCCGAGGCGACCGGGACCACCGAGGATCAGCTGCGCGCCGCGGACGCGTCCCGCAAGGCGTCGACGTGGACCGCCGAGCACAGCCTCATCTGGGCCTTCGACACCGCGCTGGCCTGGGCGGACTGGTCCTGGCGGCGCCGTCGGATGGACGACGCCGGCGACGCCTGCCTGCTCGCCCTGCGGGCCCTCAATCGGCTGGCCCGAGCCCAGCTCAGCCGCGCCCACAGTGAGCTGATCCTGCGGCGGCGCAGCCAGAGCCTGGTGGGCAGGGCCGGTTACGCGCTGGCCCGGCGCGACCGGCTGACGGAGGCCGTGGTCGCCCTGGAGTCCGGGCGCGCGGTGCTGCTCTCCACCGCGCTGGAACGAGATCTGGTCGGCCTCACCAGCCCACGGCACGCGCCCGTGCGGGACCGCTACCGGCGAGCGGTGCAGCGGCTGCACGGCCTGGAGGAGCGGGCACTGCACGCCAACCTGAACCCCGAGGACGAGGAGTGGGCATGAGTGACGTCCCCACCCAGCGGGAGAGCGCGGGCCTGCCGGTCGCGCCCACAACCGCCGAGCCGGCCCGTGGCGCACCCGCCACGACCAGGGAAACCCCCGTCGGCGCGCGGGCCCCGATGGCGGTCGGCTCCGAGGAGGACAGCGGTGGCCTGCCGAAGGCGGTCTTCGCTCGCTACCGACCGGACCAGGACCTCACCACCGGCGGCGAGGCGCACCTGGTCATGCGCGTGGTGGATCGCTCGTCCGGAAAGCGACGCGTTGTGAAGGTCTACCCCACCTCGGTACGCCCGGATCGCCGGCTGCTCGACGCGCTACGTCGAGCGGACCGGCGACACGTCGTCCGCATGATCGACTGGGGTGAGGAGACCAGCCCGTACGGCACCGCACGCAGCTGGGAGGTGATGGAGTACGTCGAGCACGGTTCGCTGGCCGAGTTGGCCGCCAAGCGCGGCGGCCCACTGGGGCATGACGAGATCCGCCGGATCGTCGAGCAGGTCACCGACGCGCTCGCCTACCTGCACGGCGAGTTGCGCCACGGCGAGGCGACCGGCATCGCGCACCGGGACATCAAGCCGGCGAACGTGTTGGTCCGGCGGCTCACACCGATCGACGTGGTGCTGTGCGACTTCGGTCTGGTGGCCGAGATCCGGGCGACCCGGCGCACCACCGGCCGGGCCGGCACGGCCGCGTACCAGGCACCCGAGACCTGGTGGCAGAAGAGCCAGGACCCGGCACAGGACTGGTGGTCGCTCGGCATTCTCGTCGTGGAGCTGCTGACCGGGCGCAACCCGAACAGCGGCATCGGCGGCGCCACCGCGAACGAACGGATCATCTTCGAGCACATCGCCACCCACGGGGTCGACCTGGGCGGTGTTCCGGAGGATTGGCTGCCGCTGTGCCGGGGCCTGCTGACCCGCGCCCCCGACCGGCGTTGGGGGGCGCAGCAGGTCCGCGCCTGGCTGGCCGGCGAAACCCCGACGGTGTACGAGCCTGAGCTGTCGCCGACCGCGGCACCGCTGCCACCGGTCGCGCCGATCGTGCCGCCGTTCGAGCTGGCCGGCCGGCTCTGCCGTACCCCCGCCGACGTGGGCGTCGCGATGAGCGAGAACTGGCAGGCCGGCGTGGATCTCTTCCTGCGCCGTGAGTCGCACCTGGACCTCTCCGACTGGCTGCGCGACAACTTTCCCGACACCGGGCTCCCCGTCGACCTCGTCCGCAAGGCGGTGACCGAGCGTGCCGGCGCGGCCGTCAAGGTGGCCCGTTTCATCTCGTGGGTGGCCCCTGAGCAACCGCCGGTCTTCGAGAAGGAGCCGGCCGACGCTCCCGGGCTCGCCGTCCTGGCTCAGCGGGCGGCGAGTGGCGACACCGTGGCCGTGGACATCGTCGACCGGATCGACGTCGGGCTTCTCCGTGCCCTCGCCCGACACCGCTGCCGCTCGCATGCCGACTGCGCGGACGGCTGCGCCGTGCTCGGGTCGGCCGCCAACCGCCTGGACGGTGTCCGCGGTCTCGTCGAGGAGCGGATCGCCTCGCTCGGGGCGACAGTCAGGTCGAGCGCTGCCGGCACCGGTGGCTGGCCGACCCACGGTGGGATTCCCGAGGTCGAGCAAGCGGCGCCTGTCGCCCGGGCGATCGCGACGCGGGTGCTTGTCGATCCCGGTCATCGCTCGGCGCTGGTGGCGCAGTTGGCCAAGCGGCAGCCGGCCCGCAACTGTGTCTGGTGGAAGGAGCTGCGAGCAACCGCTGGTTCGCTCGACGACGACCGGCAGCTGGCGGCGGGGACGGTCGCGGTGGCGCTGACCGGGCTCGCCACCCGACTCGTCGCCGAGCAGAGGGCCGCCGCCGCCGCCGAGAAGGCCCGCGAGACGAGCACGTCGACCGGCGGCGCCCAACCGGTGTCCGGCAGCGACTGGCGGGACACGGCGAGAACCGTCCGACGGGACACCGCGAACTTCCTGATCACCGGGGTGCTCGCCTATCTCACGACGCTGGCCGCGGTGACGGCCGCAGTCGCTTACCGCTGGTTCGACCCGGCGGCGGAAACGACCGCGCAACGCGCGTCGATCGCCCTGTCGGACGTGTACCCCCCGGAGATGCTGGCCGCCATCGCCCGGGTCCAGGGGATGTTCGCCCTCCCCCTGCTGGTGCTGATGGCGTGTCTGCTGGTCCGGCCGACCACACCCGACACCGCACTGCGACGGGCCCGGGCCCTGTGCTGGTGCTGGGCGCTCGCGGTCTTCCTGCTCGTCGTCACCGAACATGCCAACTTCCTGCGCTTCCCAATCATCGTGGAGACGGGCGTGCTGCCGGCCCTGACCTGGCTCACCGAGTTCTGGGGAACGTCGATCCCGTACGTGGCGGCGGGCGGCCTGCTGCTGGCGATCTGGCTGGGCCGTCGCCTCGTCAACCGGGCGTTCCGGACCGAGAGGAGCACCCTGACCGGGCCTGTCGCCCGTCGGGTCCGCGGCGGCGTCGTCCTCACCGTCCTGGGGCTGTATCTCCTCCAGCCGCTCTACGTCTGGAAACAGGTGGCGGTGCCGTTCCTGCCGGATCCCAGCCAGATCTGGTTCCTGTGGTGAGGAAGACCATGTTGAAGGGGATGACGCGATGAGCGCAATGACAGGTGGCCGCTACGTGGTGGAGACGGCCGCCGAGCAGCTCGCCCGGGAACAGCGGGCGCAGTGGCAGCAGTTCGTCCAGGCCCGGGGGGAGTTGGCGGCGCTGCGGGCAGAGGCCGACGCCTACCGCTCCGTGTACGGCAGCCGCATCGCGAAGATCCCCGCCGGGGCGAAGGCCCGACCCGACCAGTCCCCCCGGCGCATCGCCACCGCCACCGCCGACGTCGCCCTCCTGGTTCGCGGTGAGCGGGACAAGCTCCGCGACGCCGTGCTCGCCGCCGCGCGCGGGGACACAGGCGGCCTCCTCGGTGCGCTGCCGACGCCCGCGACGAGCCAGGCGTCCCGCCGGCAATGGGACGACTCACTGGCGCAGGCCCCGGCCCGGTCCAGCGAGACCGTGTCGACGGCGACGTCGACGGCCGGCACCGGCGCGGCACCGGACGCCGAGGCGGCGCGGCACCAGGCTGCTCGTGCCGACCGGGCCGCTCACCTGTTCGCCCGACTGCCCGCCTCGACGCCCGAGGAGGTCCGGAGGTCGTGCGCCGAGGCCGTGGCCGAGATCTCCACCGGCACCACCGCGAGCCGGGGCCACCTGCTCCTGCGCGATTTGGAGCGACGGGTACGCGCTCAGGCGCGCGCCGAGGAAAGGATCGTGCAGGTCCGGCGGGACCTGCTGACCGTCGCCGCACCGCTGGAGACAGTGCCGGGAGAGGCGGCGGAGAAGCTCAGGCAGCAGATCGAACGGCTTGTCGCGGAACGCGTCGAGCACGTGCCCGACGGACTGCGCGCCGAGGCCGCCGCGATCGTGGAGCAGGCCGACCGGGCACGGCGACGCAAGGCGGTGGCGGACGTCCTGCGGGTCGGACTGACCGACCTGGGCTACCAGGTGGACGAGGGCTTCGAGACCCGCCTGGCCGGCACCGGGCTGGCCTACGCCGCCATGAGCGGCGACACCGGCTACGGCGTGAAGGTGCTGCTCGACCACGACGACCCGGTCGTCCGTACCCAGGTGGTGCGAACCGGCGGCATCCGGGCCTCGACCTCGGAGGACAAGGCGGCGGAGCAGAAGTTCTGCGACGACTACCAGGTCGTGCGGCGCCGTGCGCGTCGCGACGGCATCCCCATCGAGGAGATCGGACGTCGGGAACCGGGCGAGCGTCCGGTGCAGGTGGTCGCCGACACGGCGATTCCGGCGGCGAGCCGCCGCGCCAACGAGCAACGAAGGGAACAGCAGCTATGAGTACGGACGCGGTGGAACGACCGGCCGAACGGCCGGCGTGGCTGCGCGAGGTTGACCTGGCGCTCTGCGCGCACCCGCAGATCCTGCTCACGGGCAACGTCCGCGACCTGTACCGGTTGCCGGAGCCGGATCCGGAACATGCGGACCGGGTCCGGGTCCGATTCATGATGTTGGTCGACGCGCTCTGGACCGCCGCGCAGGGTCGTGGCTACGGCGCACTGTTGACCTACTCCAGCGGAGTCGGGGTGGAGGTCGCCGCCCAGGTGCCGGAGCAGGGAGCCGCCGCCGTGCAGGCCATCCTGCGCGAGGCGGACGTCGAGCTCAACCGGCCACTGCACCTGGCGCAGGTGCGCGATCTCATCAGCGCCGTCGTCGACGTACGCCGCCGGCACGCGGCCGGTCCGCCGGTGGCACTCGTCCTCGTGGACGCGGCGCGGTTGTTCACCGGCGAACTGCTCGCCCCCGAGGAGCGGCTGCTCCTCGCCACCGCCGACCGGCTGGCCTACCGGGCCACGCCCGTCGGCAAGGGCTACAACACCATCTTCTGGGTGCTCGACCGCGAACACGACCTGCCGTCGTGGTTCGCCACCGGCAACCACACGCTGCGCGTCACCGCGATTCCCGAACCCGACCTGGAGGTGCGGCTGCGCACCGCCACCGACCTGGTGGCGGGCCTGCCCGGCATGCCGCAGGACCCAACGGAGCGCGACGCTGTCAGCAGACGGTTCGCCGAGGTCAGCCACGGCATGCGGTTACGCAGCATGCGGGACGTGGTACGGCTGGCGACGGCCGCCGGCATTCCGGGCCCCCGCGTGGACGACGCGGTTCGCGCGTTCCGGGTCGGCGTGCCGGACAACCCATGGCAGAGTGCCGCCCTGCGGGAGCGGCTGCGGGCCGCACAGGACAACTTGGGCGAGCGCGTGCTGGGCCAGCCCGACGCGGTACGCCGGGTGCTGGACATCCTGGCCCGCTCGGTGACCGGCCTGGCCGGCGCGCACACCGGCGGACACGCCAAGCCGCGCGGCGTCCTCTTCTTCGCCGGCCCGACCGGCGTCGGCAAGACGGAGCTGGCCAAGGCGCTCGCCGAGTTGCTGTTCGGGGACGAGCACGCCTACCTGCGCTTCGACATGAGCGAGTTCGCCGCCGAACACACCGAAGCCCGACTGATCGGCGCCCCACCTGGCTTCATCGGCCACGACGCGGGTGGCGAGCTGACCAACGGGATCCGGCAGCAGCCGTTCCGGGTCGTGCTGTTCGACGAGATCGAGAAGGCGCACCCCCGGCTGCTGGACAAGTTCCTGCAGATCCTCGACGACGGCCGGCTCACCGACGGCCGGGGTGGCACCGTCTACTTCACCGAGGCGCTCATCGTCTTCACCACCAACCTCGGCATCGTCATCCAGGACGACGACGGCAAACCGAAGGAGAACGTCACCTCGGCGCAGGATCTGCCGGAGATCGAGCAGGGCGTGCGGCAGTACATCGAGGTCTTCTTCCGGCATCTGCTGCGCCGTCCCGAACTCTTCAACCGGGTGCAGCAGAGCATCGTGGTCTTCGACTTCCTCCGCCCGGAGGTGGCGGTCGCGATCGCGGACCGGGCGATCGACCGCGTCGCCGAGACGGTGAACCGAGTCTTCGGCGCCCGTCTGGAGTTCGCGGCGGAGGCCCGCGAGGAGTTGCGCAAGGAGGCGACCTACGACCTGTCGAACGGCGGGCGCGGCATCGTCGCCGCCATCGAGAGCATCCTGGTGAACCCGCTCGCCCGGGAGCTGTTCGCGAACCCTCCCGCCGTCGGCCAGACCCTGCACGTCGACGCCATCGTCCAGGACGGGCAGAACCGTGCGCTGGTGATGACGTGACGCTGCGACTGGCCCGGCTGCACCATCCCGTAACCGCGCTCGGTCCGGGGCGGCGGGTCGGCATCTGGTTGCAGGGCTGCGACATCGGCTGCCCCGGATGCGCCTCCCGGGACACCTGGGTGGCCGAGGCGCGGCACGACACCGAGGTCGGCGACGTGCTGGACTGGATCGAGGCCCGGGACCCGGCTTTGATCGACGGTATCACCATCACCGGCGGCGAGCCGTCGGAGCAGCCGGACGCCCTCGCCGAACTCGTCACTGGTCTCAGCCGACTCGGCGCCGGGCGCGACTGGGACATCCTCTGCTACACCGGGGTCGAGCTGGCGGCGTTCCGGGAGCGCTGCCCCGCCGCCTACCCGCTCATCGACGCGTTGATCACCGGACCGTTCCGGGCGGCCGAGCCGACCGATCTGCTCTGGCGTGGCTCGGCCAACCAGCAACTGGTCCCGTGCACCCAGCTGGGGCGACAGCGCTACGACCACCTGGTCGGCGCGCTTCGGCAACGACCCCAGGTGCAGGTGCAGGTGGACGACGAGCAGGTCTGGCTGATCGGCATCCCGGGCCGCGGGGACCTCGCGCGTATCCACCGTGACCTGCGGCGGCAGGGCATCCGACTGGAGGAGGTCTCATGGCGGCCCTGATCTGCCCCAACCACGGCCCCCAACCGACCGGCGGCACCTTCTGTCCGGAGTGCATGGAGGTGTTGGTGCCGGAGACCGCGACGCCCGCCGCCGAACCGGTCTGCCCGGTCCCCGGATGTGACAACCCGGTGGACGCCGCCGGCGGCTGCCCGCTGCACGACCTCGGCGGAATGGCCACCGAGGTGGCGAGCTACGCGGAGCACCCGCGGACGACGGGCGGACCGCCGGCGACCACCCGGGAGGCGGCACCGGGTGTCATCTTCCACCTGGAGTTCCCGTTCGGACCGGTCCCGGTCGGGCACGGCGAGCTGCGCATCGGCCGAGCCGATGAGCTCGGTGACATCGCCGCTCGACTCCGCGACCACGGCAACGTCTCCCGACAACACGCCCTGCTCTGGGTGGAGGACGGGGAACTGTACGTGCGCGACCTGAGCTCGACAAACGGCACCTACGTCAACGACCGCCAACTCGACCCCCGAGCCCGGCAGCGCCTGTCGGACGGAGACGAGGTGCGTCTGGCGAGCACCGTCCGGGCGCGCGTGCGCAGGACCGGAGGACAGCGATGACGACGACCGCGCCCCCACCGCACCCCCACGCGTACGCGACGGTGCGGGCCTGTGCCGTCACCGCCCGTGGCGCCGTCCGTCCAATCAACGAGGACGCCGTCCTGATCTTCGACTGGATCAGCCAATCGCCCCGGGCACGGATCACCGAGCTTGTGGCCGACTGGACACCACCGCTGGTCTGCGCCGTCGCCGACGGCCTCGGTGGACATCCCGCCGGTGAGCTGGCCAGTCGGCTCGCCCTCGCCGACCTCGCCGGCCGGTACATCGCCTGGGACCGCCCGGAGGCCATCCACGACGGGCTGGTCACGATCGGTCGGGTCCTGCACGAGGCCGCCGCCCGTGCTTCCGGCACCGTGGGAATGCGCACCACGATCGCCGGCATCCTGCTCACCGCGCATGGCGGCTACGCGTTCAACGTCGGCGACAGCCGGGTCTACCGACTCACCGACGGCTACCTGGAACAACTCAGCATCGACGACGCGGCCACCTCCGCCACCGTGACGCAGGCTCTCGGCGATCCGCCTGACGATCCACTGGTGCCGCACGTCACGCTCACACCGCTGGACCCGGCCGGTGGCCGCTTCCTGCTGTGCACCGATGGCGTACACGGTCAACTCGACGAACAGCATCTGCGCCGGCTCTGCCGCGAACCCGAGGCCCGCGGCGTGGTCGAGCGGCTCCGCGACGAGGTGTACGCCGCAGGTGCCACCGACAACCTCGCTGCCGTCGTCGTTGACCTGCACGCCCATCCGGTCGCACCCGCCGAAGATCCGGAGGGGTGAACCGGTTGCGTCAAGTCCAGTGGCGGATGCCAGCCGGGTGGGTCCTCGCTTTGCTGCCGCTGGGGACGGGCATCCAGGGACCGGTCCCCGAGCACGACGCTGAACGCGTTCTGGACGATGCGCGACTCCGGGGCGTGCTGCGCCGCGTCGGCCCGGCGTACGAGATCAGATATCCGTTTCTCGCCGCGAGTCTCTTGGGGGGCCGTACGTCGGATCGGGGGACCTGGTGAGCAGGCGTTCCCGGAGGCGCGCGTGGCGGAATTGGTAGACGCCGCCGATCTGACGCAGCACGCCACGGTGGTGGGCGTCGTCGAGGAACGCGATCAGCCGAATCGGCAGCTCGCCCCGCAGGGCGAACCAGGCTCGGGCGACCGAGAACCGCCCCCAAGCGGTGAAGAGCACGCTGGCGAGGGCGACCGCGGCCGTGACGGCGAGGCCGGTCCGGATGTCGACGAGCGCCGCGACCGTACAGCCGATGATGCCGCCCCGGGCAGCGGCCCGCAGCAGCGCGGCGCGCCGGTCGGCACGCAGTACCGCGAGCGGGCCGGCGGCGGCGGTCACGTCGGTCGGCACGTCCAACCAGGCGTCCAGGGCCCACGCCAGCAGCAGGGCGGTCGCGCCCGCCGCTGCCGCGCGGCCCCCCGCCGCCAGCCAGCCGGCCACGACCAGGGCCACTCCCCCGGTCAGCCAGCCGAGGGAACCGGAGGTCGGACGGTATCGGGGCCGGACGGGGCCAGTGACGGGACGACGACGCCCACCCGAATTCGGCCCGCCCCGCAGGCCGGTGGGGGTCAGCGGCAGACGCACCATGATGAAGGCGGCGGCGAGACCACCGACGACGGCGCCGAGGCCGGCGACCGTCGAACCGGCAGCCGACCCGGCGACCAGGCCCAGGCCGATACCACCGGCGAGCGCGCCCACCGTCGCGAAGACGACCCGGGGTGGCGTGGTGGACAACCGCCACCAGGCGATGTCCGGCCCGCCGTGCCTGGCGAGCCACGCCAGCCAGGACGTCACCCGGGTCACGTCTGCGGCGATCGGCGCACCCTGGTGCCCGGCGTAGGCGACCGGAACGGCGCGGTCGAGCAGATGGCCGACGAGGTCGCGGACGGTGCCGAACCGGCCCGGGTCCAGCAACTCGGTCGGGTCCGCGCCGGTGTCGCTGTACTCGGCGCGCGCCAACGAGGTCAGCAACGGGGTGGCCAGCACCGCAGCGAGGATCCGAGCCTGCCGCTGGTCACCGTCGCCGATCACGTCGGCGTTCCGTACGTCGGGCTCGGGCGGATCGGACATGGCCTCGTCGGCCACCGCGCGCAGCCGGGAGAGGACAGGATCCCACTTGCTGGCCAGGTCCGGGCCCGTCGGACGGGTCGTACGGGGCAGATAGGCCGCGAGGTCGGCCCAACGCAGCGGCAGCAGCCGCACCACGGCGGCCCCGGTCAGCACGTCGCTGTCGCGTACCGCGTCGACGTACTGGTCGACCCGGCTGGTCAACACGAAGCCCGGCAGCCGGGGCGCGGCGGCGTTCAGGGCGAGCAACGCGGCACGGCGAACCAGCACCGGCAGTTCGTCGAGACCGTCCAGCGCCGGCAGGATCCGCCGGTCGGCGATCAGTGCGGCAGCCGTGCTGTCGACGTCGTTCTCCGGGGCCGCCAACGCCGGGTACTCCGCGATCAGTCGGGCGGTCAGCCAGTCGATGAAGCCCTGCCGGCGGACGTCCCAGGTGGTCAGGGACAGCAGCACCGGCACGGGGTCGTCCGGTCGGCCGTCATCGATCAGGTCCGACACCAGACGGATCAGCAGCACCGACTTTCCCCCGCCCGCGGCGCCCAGCACGACCAACCGCCGCGACGGGATCCGCCGGAACACCTCGGCTACCTCGTGGACCCGGCCGGCGACGGCAACCGGCTCCTGGCCGCCCCGGGCCGGGTGCCCCGGGTCGCCGGTGACCGCCTCCGCCAACCGCACATTCACCCAGTGGTCCTGGACCCCCAGTTCCTCGTCGACAGGCGCCCAGCGCACCGGGATGGGCGCCGGGTCCTGCACCCGGCGCAGCGCCTCCTCGACGCGCCACTGCTGGCGGACGGCGGCCCGCAACGCCGCCTGCCGCTCGGCCAGAGACCGGGTCTCGCGGGTGCCACGCCGGCCCAGGACAGCGACCAGCATCGTCATCGCCGCCACGGCGAAGCTGCCGATGCTCGCCACCCGATCGGCGGTCTCCAGATCGGGCCACCAGATGATCAAACCGACAGTGCCGACAGTCGCAGCGACGGCACCGGGAACGAGGGACTGATGACGCAACCTCAGGAGAGCAGTCCGCACGGGCTCCATGATGGGGGTACGGGTCCAGTGTCGCTCTTCGACGAACTGCGGGCGGCCCGTGCCGAGCTGCACGAGGCGATCGAGCAGATTCAGCTGATCCCCGGCTATGAGCGTTTCCTCGCTCCGGTCGAGATGGACGAGATCAGCGCGGCGGCTGATCATCCGCTGGTCTACCTCACGGCGAGCGACGACGCGGGTGTCGCCCTGGTGGTCCGGGGTGACCGTGTCGATTCCGTACCGCTGCCCGCCCTGCGCACGGCGCCGCTGCGCGAGTGGGCCGAGCGGCACCGCGAGCACTTCCCCACGGCAGGATCGCGGGGGGCGGCGCAGCGCGGCGGGTGGGACCGCCACCTGGCGGACCTGCGCGACCGTCTGTGGGAGGCGGTGGCCGAGCCCCTGCTGGCCGACTTGTCCGGCGTACCCCATGCCTCGCTCGTGCCCTGCGGCCTCGTCGGTCTGCTCCCGGTCCACGTCGCCGGATACCGGGACAGCACCCGGCCCACCGGCTTCCGGTACCTGATCGACGACCTCAGCATCGGGTACGTGCCGAATGCCCGCGCGCTGGCGGCCAGCCGCCGACGGGCCGCGTCGACGCCCACCGGCAGGCTGTTGACGGTGGCCGACCCGCAGGCCTCGGCTCCGGCCGACCGGCTGCCGTACGCACGATGGGAGGCCCAGGTGGCCGCCGCGACATTCCCGGGTCCGGTGACGCAGTTGTGCGGTCCCGACGCGACCGTCGAGCGGGTACGCGCGGATTTGCCCACCGCCTGGCTGGCCCACTTCGGCTGTCACGGCAACGCCGAGCCGACCGATCCACTGCGCAGCGCGCTGCGGCTCGCCGGGGACGGCCGTCTGCACCTGTCCGACATCATGCCGATGCGGCTGACCCTGCGGTTGGCGGTGTTGTCCGCCTGCTCGGCCTTCGTGCCGGGGCGGGACCTGCCGGACGAGGTGATCTCACTGCCGACCGGCCTGGTGCAGGCCGGTGCGGCGGGCGTGCTGGCGCCGATGTGGCCGGTCGACGACCACACCACCGCGCTGCTGATGACGGAGTTCTACAGGCGCTGGCGGATCGAGTGCCCGCAGTCGCCGGCCACGGCGCTGGCAGGTGCCCAGCGGTGGTTGCGCGACGCGACGGTCGCCGAGGTCGAGCAGCAGTGGGTGCGGGCGTTGGACGCGCACGAGGCCTGGCTTCCGGAGGAGGCCGCCGAAGCTCTGCTGCCGCACCTGTTCCGCAGCGGCAGCGGTGACTCCCGGCCGTGGTCGTCGCCAGCGGTGTGGGCGGCCTTCGCGTTCACCGGGGCGTGATCATGGGAGAGAGCGGTTGGGCCATGCGGTGGGTCGCGGAGCAGGCCCGGGGCCGCGTCGGCGAGTTCGTCCACGACACGGCGTTGGCTGAACGCATCGAACGGATGCTGGCGGAGGCGCTCGCCCGGCCCCCCGGCCCGGTGACCGATCTGCGGATCGCGCATGCCCTACGGACTGATCCCGCGCTCGAACGGTGGGCCATGGAGACCGTGCGGGCGGCCGAGAGCCAGTTCCGCAGCACACCCGGTGCGGTCCCGCCGGCCCGGTATCTGACCACCGAGCTGCCCGTAAGGGTGCGGCTGGGCAGTCGGATCTCGCTCTGGGCGACGATCACCCGCGACGGTGGCGAGGGCAGTGTGCCCATCCGGCCGATCGCCATCCCCGACGAGGGCGTGGTCGTCGAGGTCGCGGTCCAGTCGCCCACCCTCACGCTGCACGGCCACGGCGTCCACTACGTCCGGGTGTACCCGGACTCGGATTCGAACACCGTCGCCTTCACCTTCGAGGCCGACCGGGAAGGGCCGCACGAGATCAAGGTCCAGATCTTCCTGGAGGGTGGCGGTGGCCAACTGGCCGCGACGACCCGGACGGTGCTGGTCCTGGCGGACGCACCCTACGCGCCGCCGCGGCGGTCGTCGGCGCGCGTCGAACACGTCGACGCGAGCCCCGGGACGATCGCCCTGCAGGTCGACCGGATTCGGAGCGGCTACCTGTTCCGACTGGTCGGGCGGGACGGGATCACGGCCACGTCGGATGCGGTGCCGCGTCAGATGCTCGCCGACCTGGTCCGCTCGGTGAACACGATGGCCGCCGGCACCAGCCGGAACCATTCGGCGGTGGACCGGGGCATCCTGAACGGCTTCGGCGCGGCGCTCTGGCGGGTGCTCCCACCCGAGATCGGTGCGGCTGTCGCGTCGCTCCTGGAGTCGGCGACAGGTCTCGTCATCTGCACCGAGCTCGCCGATCTGCCGTGGGAGCTGCTGCGGCCACCCCGATGGGAGACGTTCGTCGCCGAGCGGCTGCCCGTGCTCCGTCAGCCCGGCCGGTACCCGCTCACCAGGTCGCTGCCGCTGCGCGATCCCGTGTTCGTCCTCGGCGCCCACCCCCCGAATCACGCCCAGGCGGAGATCCGCCGTATCGCCGCCCTGATCGACGGGTCGAAGCCGACCGTGATCGCCTCGGCGGCGCAGCTGGTCCGGCGAATCGAACAGGGCGACTTCGGGTTGCTGCACCTCGCCTGCCATCAGGAGCATCCCGACGGCGACGGGGGCGGCGGGGTACGGATGGACGACGGCACGTTCCGGCCGATCGCGCTGCCCCCGGCGGCCACTCGACGGAGCCTGGCGGCCCGCTGCCCGCTCGTCTTCTTCAACGCCTGTCACAGCGCCGACGGCGGCTCGTACGACACCCTGATGGGTGGCTGGGCGAACGAGTTTCTCAGCGCCGGAGCCGGGGCCTTCGTCGGCTCGACCTGGGCCGTCCGCTCCGAGCCGGCAAGTGAGTACGCCGCGCGCCTGTACACCGAACTGCGCGCGGGACAGTCCCTGGCGACGGCGTCGCTGGCCGCCCGACGCGCGGTGGGGCAGGACCCCACCGATCCCACCCACCTCGCCTACGCGGTCTACGGCGACCCGCAGGCGACCGTCCCGAAAGGACCCGACGTATGAGCGACGACCTGCCCGTCTTCGTCATCCACGGAATCGCGAACCGCGAACCGTCGATCATCGAGGATCGGGTGGCGCAGCTGAGTACCGCCGCGCTGCACCGCTGGACCCTGCATCCGGTGTACTGGGGTGACCTCGGCGCGGCGGCGCTCGGCGCGAAGCTGGCGATGCCGCCCGAGCCCGGGCAGTCGTGGCAGACCCGCGGCGACTTCCCGCCCGAGCCCGACGGCGCGGAGTTGGGCCTCGCCGGTCCGGTGCCGCTGGACCCGCCGGCCCGGCTGGAACTCGTCCGCAGCCGGGCGGGTGAGCGCCTCGCCCGACCCGGCGCCGGGATGCCCTCACCGACGCCGGAGGTCACCGCCGCGGCGTTGGACGCTATCGCCGAAACCTGGCCGCAGACCCGTTGGCTGGGGCGTACCGATGATGCCGCGCTGCTCGCCGCGGTGGGTGAGGCACTGGCCGACGCCGCGCTCGAGGCGGTCGCCGACGGCGTACCGGGGCACGAGTTACGCGATCCCGGGCCGGTCCGTCGGGTGGTCCGCCGACATCTTCCGCAACTGGACCGGGTCGCGGGCGCTGCGATCGGCAACGCCGGCGAGCGCTTCTACACCTGGGTCCGCAGCGCCAAGGCCCACTACCTCAGCCTGACCCTGGGTGACGTTCTGGTCTACCAACGGCACGGCGAAGCGATCCGGGACCACGTCCGGGAGCAGATCAGGACGATTTCCGGAGGCCGCGGCATCGACGCGGGCGACCCCGTTCACCTGATCGGCCACAGCCTCGGCGCCGTCATCGCGCTCGATCTGGCCACCGCCGAGGATCCAGTTCACACCGCTGGCCTGGTGACCTTCGGATGCCAGTGGCCGCTGTTCCACGTCTTCGACCCCCGCGGCGGACAACTGGCTCCGTACGACGGCACCGGACCAGTCCTGTTGCCGCCGGAATCGCTGCTGCGGTGGACGAATCTGTGGCACCCGCTCGATCCGCTGGGATTCGTCGCCAGTCGGCTGTTCGGCTGGGCCGACCGTGCCGGCCCGGTGGACCAGCGGGTGGACCATCTGCTGTCCGACGACTTGTACACCCACTCGTCCTACTGGGCCAGCCCGAGCCTCGTCGCGGCCCTGCACTCGACGTTCGCACCTGCCGACTGACAGACGTCGACCGGCACCCCGACGAACGATCCCGACCCCATCACTTTACAGTCGTTAGGTAAGGGGGTAAGTTAACGACTGTAAGTTTAATTCGCTTCACAGAGATGGGGATCTCATGACCACCGCGACCGCCCTTCCCACCGACACCACCGACACCACCGACACCACCGACACCACCGACACCACCGACACCACCGGCGCCAGCGCCCCCACCGGCGCCACCGACCGCATCGGACGAGGGTTCGCGGCCCTCGCCGCCCTCGCCACTGTCGTGGCGTTCGTCAACGGCCTCCTGCTGACCCTCGACGCTCCCGACGACCGCCTGTTCATCGAGGGCTGGCGAGTCTCCAGCTTCGCCATCTTCGCCGGGCTCTTCGCCCTGCTCGCGTTCCGGCCACGCCAGTCGGCCGGCGTCTGGGAAATCGTGCTCGCCGGCAAGACCGCCCTCGTGGTGTTCGGCATGGCGATCGGAGATGTTGCCGAGGCACGCCTGTCGGCCTTCATCGACCTCGGGCTGGTCGCCGTCGTCGCGACGGCCTACGTGCTCTGCCGTGGCTGGCTGGCCTGGCGCCCCGCGACCACCAGTCCGACCCGATGACGAAAAGGCCGGACGCCCGCCACCGTCGCGTGACGGTGGCGGGCACCCGGATGATCAGTGGGGCTGACGGATCAGCACGACGGCAGGGTGGCCAGCGCCAGGTTGGGGTCGACGCCCGTGGTGTAGGCGGCACTGAGCACGTAGAGGGTGCGGCCGCGGACGGCCACCGAGGTCGGGTTCCGCAACCCGTCGGCACCGCTCATCAGCGTTCGCGAACGGCCGGCGGCGTCGATGCTCACCAGCGTGTTCGGCCCGTTGAGGGCGGCGACGACCTGGTGGTCGCCGGCGCCCACGAAGGCGAAGTCGTCGATGCCGACCAGGCCGGTCGCCACCGCCCGGACGGGTCCGGGACGGCCGTGCCGCAGCGGGATGCGCAGCAACGTTCCCTGGTCGAGATTCGTCGCCCAGATCGCGTCGGGGCGTACCTTGATGCCGTTGGCACCGAGGAAACCCGTCGAGGCGAGTTCGGGTGCCGAGGACCAGATCTCGGCACGGCCACCTTCCAGGGGCACTGTCGAGATCGTGCCGAGCACCGAGTCGGTGAGGTAGAACCTGCGCGCCACCGCGTCGTACGCCAGGCCGTTGGGCAGTCCGGCAGCCGGCAGGGCGGCAATGCGCTGCGGTGCCCGGCCGGGGCGCAGCCGGTACAGGCCGGTGGTGGCGGCGTCACCGCTGGCGTAGAGGAAGTAGAGAGTGCCGTCGCTCGTCCGGACGATGCCGGTGGTCAACGCGAACGCGAGCACCGGCGTGTTCACGCCGCCGTCGGCCGGTGCGGGCAGGGTCGCCAGGATCCGCGTCGCACCGGACGGGCTGACGGCGGCGACCTGTCGGGCGGCCGCGAAGGTGACGTACGCCGTGCCGTCCGGACCCAGCGCGATGTTCTCCGGCATCTGCCCGTTCGCCAGATCGAAGTGGACCGCGATCCGCGAGGGCAGCGGCGCGGACGACGGCGCCGCCAGTTCGACGGCGGTCACCCGTGCGGCCCCCGCCTGGGCGACGCCCGACGGTGGGACCGTCACGACGCCGACCCCGGCCGCCGCGAGGGCCACTGCGAGGGTCATCATCCTCTTGCGCATTTCTGTTCCTCTCGAAATAGCCGAATTGACTCGGCTGTCGTGGGCGCGAAGGGCCTGGCGCTCCTTTCGGAGCACCTCGTTTCGCGCGGTGGAAGAAGCGGCGCTAGTCGCGCATGGCCGGCTGCTGCCGAGTGCCGGCGCGGGAGGTGACGGCGCCGTGCACGAGCAGCGTCATCGCGGCGTGCGACGCCGAACCGGGTTCCGTGGTGGCGACGACGACCGTCTGACCGTCCTCGGTCTGCAGGGCCTGCTGGGTCACGGCCATCGCGCCGACCAGCGGGTGGCGCATCTCGTACCGGCTGCCGCCGCCGGCCTTGACCCGGTGGTCAGCCCACAGGGCGCCGAACTCCGGACTCCGCACCGTCAACTCACCCACCAGCGCGGCCAGCAACGGGTCGTTCGGGTGCTGCCCGGAGACCATCCGCAGCGTCGCCACCACCGCGCGGGCCTTGGCAGGCCAGTCCACGTACAGGTCGCGGGTGTGCGCGTCCAGGAACACCAGCCGTGCCATGTTCGGGCGCTGGTTCGGCCGCTCGGGGATCCGGTGGTCCAGGTGACCGGCGAACAGGGCATGGCCACCGATGGTCCAGGCCAGCACGTCGGCACGACGTCCGAGCACCAGCACGGGTACGTCACCGAGCGTCGCGACGAGTTGGCGTACCGCCGGGCTCACCCGCTCCGGCGGCGGACGCCGTACGGGGGGCCGGCGACGGGTCCCGGCCGCGAGTTCGCTCAGGTGGCGACGTTCCGCCTCGTCGAGTTGCAGTGCCCGGGCGAGCGCCTCGAGGACCTCGGGTGAGGCGTTGACGGCCTGCCCCTGCTCCAGGCGCGAATAGTACGAGGCGCTGACACCGGCCAGGAGGGCCAGTTCCTCCCGGCGCAGCCCTTGGACGCGACGCCGGTCGCCGTACGTCACCACGCCGGCGTCCGCCGGACTCAACTGGGAGCGTCGGGCCTGGAGGAAGTCGCCGAGCTGTCCTCTCGCGTTCATGACTCGAAGTATTGCGACCTCGCCTCGACGCAACCACATCCTGCCAGGGATAGGCAGGACAGACCGATGATTGCGTCGTCCGCCGACAGCGTGATCCTCGATGTAGACGGTTCCACGAAGGACCCGTCAGACCAGCCGTCGCCTGATCCACCAGAGGGAGAACAGGGACAGCGCGGCGGTCAGCGCGAACAGCACGCCGAACTCGCGCCATTGCAGGATCCAGAACGCCGAGCCGGGCACGTAGACCACCTCCTGTCTGAGGTTCTGCTTCTCCAGCCACCTCGGGCACGTCTCGCGGTCCCGGGGGGCCAACGGGCCGCACTGGGTCATGTCCGCCGGACCCCGGAACTCCGCTCCGGTCGCGGTGATCGTGGTGCTCGACAGGACCCAGTCGCCTCTGCGGTCGGGCTCGAGATGGATCCTCATCTCCCCACTGTCGGGGCTCAGCGACAATCCGTACTCCCCGTCCACCCGCAGCGGGGTGACCATGGTGATCGGCTGGGCCAGCCAGGGGCGCACCACGAACGGCGCGGCGATCTGGACGCTGACGATGACCAGTAGGGTCACCGCCATCGCGGCGAGGGTCCGCCGCAGCAGCAGCCCGGTCGTGACACCCACCAGGAAGGCCAGCGCCGCATAGCCGACCGGCACGATTCCTCGGGCCGCGAACACCAACGGGTTCATCCGATCCGCCGTGGCTCCGTCGATCGGCTGCGCCCATCTGCTCAGCATCAGGCTGAGCAGGCCCGCGCCGAGCGCGGCGGCACCGCCGCCGACCGCCAGCTTGACCAGCAGCCAGCAGCCAGCGGCCGCGGCTGACGGACTGACTGAAGACCATTCGGTACGTGCCGGACTCCAACTCCCGGGCCACCAGCGGCGCCCCCCAGAAGATGCCCACGAGGGCGGGCAGCAGATACAGGACTGCGATGGCTGCGATGTGGAACTCGCTCGCCCACCCCGGTTGCAGTGCCTGGAGGAAGGCTTCGCCCGCGGCGCGGCAGGCATCGCCCTGGCAGCCGGTGTATCCGGTCCGCGAGGCTAGTTCCGTCACCTCCGACCAGGTCAGCGCCAGGCCGCCCAGGACCACCACCAACAGGGCGCCGGTGGCCAGGGCCGGGGTCCGGAACTGCCGCCAGGTCATCCAGATCATCGCTGTCCCTCCAGCATCCGGTCCGGCCCGTTGCCGGCGGCTCCGCTCATGTACGCCAGCACGATGTCCTCCAGGTCGAGTCGGTCGACCTGCCAGGACGGGTCGTCGATCGGTGCGGTGCTGCGTACCACCAGGGTCGACTGCACGTCCGTGTGGCTCTGCTCCACCAGGGCTCGCCCGACGCCCAGGTCGGTGGTGTCGCGCCGCTGGCCGACCAGGCGGTGGTGGGTGGCGAGCAGGTCGTCCACGTCGCCGGCCACCCGTACCCGAGATTCGACAAGCACGATCAGGTAGTCGCAGACCCGCTCCAGGTCGGCGACCAGGTGCGAGGACATGACGATGCTCATGCTCTGCTCGGCGGTCAGCTCCATCAGCCCCTGCAGGAAGTGGCGCCGGGCGAGCGGGTCGAGTGCCGCCACCGGCTCGTCGAGCAACAGGAGGCTGGGCCGCTTCGCCGCGGCGACGGTCAGGGCCAGTTGGGCGCGCTGGCCGCCGGAGAGTTTGCCGGCCTTCTGTGCCGGGTCCAGGCCGACCTGGGCGATTCGTTGCCTGGCGAGCGCACCGTCCCAGGACGGGTTGAGGTGCGCGCCCATCAGCAGGTGGTCCGCGACGGTCAGGCTGGGATAGATCGGGGTGTCCTGCGCGACGAACCCGACCCGCGGCGACCCGCTGACCGGCCGCGCACCGAGCACCTCGATCCGCCCTGCGGTCGGATTGAGCAGCCCGCAGGCCAACTGCAACAGGGTGGACTTACCGGCGCCGTTCGGCCCGACCAGGCCCACGACGTGGCCAGCCGGGATGTCCAGGGTGCAGTCCCTGAGAGCGGTACGCCGTCCGTACCGCTTGGTCAGACCGCCCGCGCTCAGTGCGCTAGTCATGCTCGGGCCTCCGAAAACGCCCGAAAACTGCTCAGGAAGAGCGCCTCGATGCTCTCGTCGTCCAGGCCCGCCTCCCGAGCCTCGGTCAGCCAGCGCGTCAGGTCCTGCCGCAGCGGTTCGTGCTTGCTCAGCGAGTCGCTGCCCAGCGTGCGGGTGACGAACGTGCCCAGCCCTGGCCGGGCCATGACCAGGCCCTCGTACTCCAGCTCGCGGTACGCCTTGGACACCGTGTTCGGGTTGATCGCGACCCGGGCCACCACCTCCTTGATGGTGGGCAGCTTGTCGCCCTCGTTCAGGACACCGAGCCGGAGCGCGTGCCGTACCTGCTGGATGAGCTGCATGTACGGCGCGACCCCGGATCGCAGGTCCAGGTGAAACTCGATCACCTCACCACCTCAATCTACTAGGTACCTAGTAGATTAGGCCATCCGTGGGCGGCCCACCAGCCCTCGCCGGATGCCGTGCAGAATGAGCCGACCACCGCGCGGACCGCACCGGACCGGCCGGCGACCGCCCGGCCGGCCCCGATCGCGTCGTGCGCCGCCACGATCGCGTTGGTAACGATGGGCGGGCCATGCCACCCCGTGGAACCATGCTTCGGACACATGTTGGACAATGCCCAGGTCATCGGAGAGGATCTATTCCGTGAATACCCGCTCCACCGCCGCTCAGCGAACCGCCGAAGACGCGAGCCCGGATCAGACGGCCGACGACCGGGCAACGGACGGGCGGGGCCGGTGGCGCTGGGCGCGTCACGAATGGACCCTGGCGGCACTGGGCAGTCTGCTGCTGTCGGTGGTGCTGACCTGGCCGACGATGCGACACCCGGCGAGCACGATCCCCAACGACCTCGGCGACCCGACGTTGCAGGCGTGGCAGGTCGCCTGGTCAGGGCATGCGCTCTTGAACAGTCCGGCCAACCTCTGGGACTCGAACACGTTCTTCCCGGAGAAATACACGTACGCCTACAGCGACACCCTGCTCGGGTACGCCCCGATCGGGATGCTCGGCTCCGGCTTCGAGGCGGCCGTGATCCGGTACAACGTGCTCTACGTGCTGCTGCACGCGCTCGCGGCCTTCGGGGCGTACGTGCTGGCGCGGCAGCTCGGCGCGAACAGGTGGGGCGGGGCGGTCGCCGGGATCGCGTGGGCGTTCGCGCCCTGGCGGTTGGCGCACGCCGGCCACCTCAACATCCTGTCCAGCGGAGGCATCGCGCTGTGCCTGGCGATGCTGGCCCGTGGGCACGGCTGGTCGCTGCGCCACGGTTACCGGCCGGAGCGACGGCGGCCCGGCTGGGCGTTGGCCGGGTGGCTCGTCGCCGCCTGGCAGGTGACGCTCGGTTTCGGTATCGGGCTACCCCTTGTCTACTTCCTGCTGGCCGCGGTGCTGGTGGCAGCCGGTTGCCACGGCTGGTCCTGGTGGCGCAAGCGGGAGCGCCCACCGTTCGGTCGGCGGTTGCTGCTCGCGGATCTGGGCGGCGGTGCCGTGTTCGGCGCGGTGACGGTGCTGCTCGGTCTGGTCTACCTGCGCGTCGTCGACCTCAACCCGCAGGCCGAACGGGGGTTGGAGTGGACGAAGATGTTCTCTCCTCCCCTCATCGGGTTCGTGACCGCACCGGGCGACTCGTGGTTGTGGGGTGAGCGGCACGCCGCCGCACGCGAACAGCTGTCCTGGCCGCCGGAGATGGCGCTGCTGCCGGGGATCACGCTCATCGCGCTGGCCGCGGCGGGCCTGTTCATCTCGACGTACCGGGCTCGGCACCGGGTCGCGCTGGGCCTCGGCGTGCTCGGCACGGTGCTGTTGGGCCTGGGCTCGACCCTCGGCGGTGACGGAGACCCGGGCTACCTGACCCTGTCCACCTCCCTGCCGGGCTGGGACGCCCTGCGCACACCGGGCCGGATGATGCACTGGACCAGCCTGTTGCTGGCCTTGCTCGCCGCCGGAGCGGTGACGGCGCTGGCCGAATCATCGGGTCAGACCTCGGCATCGTCGGACCAGCCCTCGGCCCGCCGCTGGACGCGGATGCTCATGCCGGTGGTCCTGCTGGTGCCGCTGGCCCTGGTCACCCTGGAGGGCGTCAACCGGACACCCCACCCGACGGTGACTCCGCCACCGGCCGCGATGCGGGCCGCGCAGGACCCGATCCTGGTGCTGCCCGCGGGCGGCGTGGGCGATCTGACGTACATGTTGTGGACGACCGACGGGTTCCCCCGGGTGACCAACGGGTTGGCCGGGTTCGAGCCGGTCAGCCAGGCGCAGACCCGGATCGCGGTGGCATCGTTCCCCGACGCCGGCAGTGTCGCGTACCTGCGGGGGATCGGCGTGCGGTCGGTGGTGGCCGTGCCGGACCGCACGGCGGGGACGCCGTGGGACGGCATCGCGGCCCGGCCCATCGACGGGCTGGGCATCACTCGGGAGGATCTCGATGGCACGCTGCTCTACCGCCTCTGATCGGGAAGGCGCCGCGAGCCCCGACGGCGGATGCCCGATCACCGGCCGGGCGGGGTGAGCGGGGTGCGGTTGTCCATCGTGGTGCCCTGCTTCAACGAGGAATCGTCGGTGGAGCGGTTGCACGAGACCGTCACGGCCACCCTCGCCGAGCTGTCGGACCTGGATGTCGAGGTGGTGTACGTCGACGACGGCAGCGAGGACGGCACCCTCGAGGCGTTGCGCCGGCTCGCCGCCGCCGACCCGGCGGTCTGCTACACGTCGCTGAGCCGCAACTTCGGCAAGGAGGCGGCGATGCTCGCCGGCCTGCAACGGGCCACCGGCGACGCCGTCGTCATCATGGACGCCGACCTGCAACACCCGCCGCGGTTGCTGCCCGAGATGGTGGCTCTCTACCGGCAGGGCTTCGACCAGGTGATCGCCCGCCGGGACCGGCGGGGTGACCGGTTCGTCCGCATGGTCGCCTCGCGGTCCTTCTACCGGATGATCAACTGGTGGATCGACGTGCGCCTGCAGGACGGGGCGGGCGACTTCCGGCTGCTGTCCCGGCTCGCCGTGGACGCGATCCTGGCGATGCCGGAATACAACAGGTTCTCCAAGGGACTGTTCTCCTGGATCGGCTTCCGCACGGTCGTGGTGGCCCACCGCAACGAGACCCGGCAGACGGGGCGGAGCAGGTGGACGTTCGGCAAGCTGTTCAACTACGCGTTCGACGGCCTGCTGTCGTTCAACAACCGGCCCCTGCGCCTGGCGATCTACGGCGGCATGTTCCTCACCCTCATCGCACTTGTCTACATGGCCTGGGTGGTCGCGGACGCCATCGAGAAGGGCATCGACGTTCCCGGGTACACCACGATCATCGTCAGCGTGATCGGGCTCGGCGGCATCCAGATGACCATCCTGGGTGTGATCGGGGAATACATCGGCCGGATCTACTACGAGACGAAGCGCCGGCCGCACTATCTGGTGCAGGAGACCGAGCGGCTGGTCACCGAGACCGGCGAGTCGCCACGGATGCCGTCGCAGCCAGCGGCGCGGTCGACCGATCGGGGCCAGCAGGCGGTGCCGGCCCGGGACGATCCGTTCCGCCGGCCCGCCCAGCGACCGGCCGCCGGGGAGGCCACGACGGGCGACGCCGGCTGAGCCCCGCGACAGTGGCCGGTTCGACGAGGGCGCCCGATCCGCGCGGATCAGGCGAGACTCGTGCCGGCACGACGGATCCGGGGAGGGCAGCGGGTGGCTGATGACGGACCGACGCCAGTCCACCTTCCGGAGGTGCTCGACGGTCTCGCCGAGAACCCGGCGCTACCGGTCGAGCTGGTCCGCCGGCTGGTGCGCCACCGCCGCGGCTCCGATGGCGTGGCCAGGTACGCCGACCTGCCCCCGGACGTGATCGAGGAGATCCTCGCGTCGGACGATCACCGGCTGCTGCACTCACTCGCCCTCAACCGCCACCTGCCGCACGCCGTCCGGATGCGGCTGACGACGTACCCCGACCCGGCGGTCCGCGCCGCCCTGGTCGTGGGCGCCCGGGACGCGCCCCGCGAGCTGCACGAACGGCTGATCAACGATCCGGGGCCGCGGGCACGGGAATACCTCGCGAAACGCGACGATGTGCCAGCCGATCTACTCGCCCGCCTCGCCACCGATCCCGAGCCGGCGGTCCGGGCCACGCTCGCACGGTGGTGGACGCAGGCACCCGAGGCGGTCCGGCGGGTCCTGCTCACCGACCCCGTCGACAGCGTTCGCGCGGCGGCCTGCTCGACCTACTACGCACGGCTACCGCATCCGGTGCCGCCGCCCGACCTCGTGGCGCGCCTGCTCGACGATCCGGTCACCCGCACCGGCGCCGTACGCCACGCGGTCCTGACCCCGGCCCTGGCCGCCCGGCTGGCGGGTGACCCCGACCACCAGGTCCGCCGGCAGGTGGCCGAGCACCCGCAGCTCCCCCCGTCGGTGCGGGACGTGCTGGCCGAGGATCCCAGCGCGAACGTGCGGGTGGGGGTCTTCCGGCGCCCGGACACGCCCGAGCCGACGCGTCACGGCATCTATGCGGACATCCAGCGCGGCGAGCGCCCGCTCACCGAGGTCCTCGGCGGCGACCTCGACGACGACGAGGTGTTGCAGCGGTTCGAAGACCACCTGAGCGTCTCCGAGCTGCGACACCTGCGGCTGGACTGGGTCACCGCGGACCCGCTGCCCCACGTGTCCTCCCCGTACATCTGCTTCCGGCGATCCGCGGCACACAGCCCGGCGCTGCCGGCCGACGCGGTCCTCCGACTGCTCCACGACGACGACAGTGGCGTCCGTACGACAATGGCCAGGCACGCCCCACACCTGGTCGACCCGGCCACCGCCGAGCGCATCGACCGTGATTTCCGGTCGGACAAGAAGACCGACTGGCGTCCCGCCGACGTCCTCCCGCTCCCGGCATCGACCCTGCGCCGGCTCGCCAGCGACCCGGATCCCCGCATGCGCAGTCTGGCCCCCCGAGATCCGGACCTGCCCGTCGAGCTGATCGAACGCCTGGCCGCCGACCCGGACAGCACGGTCCGCCAGACTGTCGCCGGGCATCCGCGACTACCGGCCCACGCACGCCGCGCCCTCCTCGCGGATGACAGCGAGTTTGTGGCGCGGACGGCCGCCGCGGCACCGACGCTGCCCGTTGCCGAGATGGAGCGTCTGCTCACCCTCGCCGGCCTCTGAGCGACACCGCGTCCCCGCCGCCACCATCCCCAGATATCGCCGCGAAATCGGCTCCGGCGCTCGGCGCCTCTCCGGCGGACGGGGCGTAGCGGTGGTAGTAGCCGGCCAGGGCGACCGCCAACGAGATCGACCACAGCGGAAAGAGGCACCAGCCCAGGCCGCCGGCCCCCCAGTACGCCCAGTCGTGGACCGGCTCTCCCCACGCCTGAAACGTGTCGAGCTGACCGGGCAGGTCCACGCCCAACTGGTCCAGCAGCAGCCCGCGACCGAATCCGAAGATGCCGACGACGGCCGACCCGCCGAGCAGCAGCGGGAACCACATCGGTACGACGCGGCCGCGCAGCACCGGGATCCAGCGTGGAAACACCCTGCCCCAGCGACAGAGCAACCCGGCGGTCAGCACAGCACCCGCTGTGGCGAACGAGGCGAGGGTCGGCTCGATGTACACGTTCTCCGGCTGGTTGCGCAGCAGGGACCTGACGAAGGGTTCCGGTGCCCCGAGGGCCCAGCCCCGAGACCAGGCCACCCGGATCACCGCGTACGGCAGTGGGCACGCGATCGCCACGTAGGTGGCGATCCGGCCCGCCCGGAGCCAGGCGGCGCGGCGACGGCGCAGAGCACGCGGGTCGTGGTCGCTCGTGCCGTCGGCGTAGGCGACGCTCGCCAGGAGGAACAGGGCCGCGCCGGCCGCTGCGACGACCTGGAACAGCGTCGGCCAGTCCGCCCGCAGCCAACCGATCGGGAGAATGCCCAACGGCGGCAACATCACGATCATCCGTCCGTCCAGCACGACGCACACGATGACCGCCGCGACGGCGACACCGCCGACGATCCCGGCTCGACGTCGAGTCGGTTGGCGGTCACGTCCGTCGAGCCGCCCGGCCACGACAAGCGCCGCCACACCGAACACGGTGATGAGCGGGCCACCCACGGCACGCTCCACGCCGGCCAGCAGCGACGAGTAGTCCGGCCCGGTGCGGTCGTTGTGACCGAAGGGGTAGCCGGCACCGCCCAAGGACCAGAAGATGCCCAGCACGACGAGGAACCAGGCCCATCCGCTCGCCGCGGCCGCCGCCCACCGCCGCCAGGACCGCCGCCCGCCGTTGCGTGCCACCGATGCTGTCATGCCGGTCAGTGTCGGCCAGCGGGGGTGGGCTCGACATCTGCCGTACGGGGTGGACCGGTGGCCTCGAACCGCTCGACCTCTACCGGTCGGGAGACGCGCGGGCACGTGTCGCCTGTGCAGGATCGACCCATGCGAAGGCGACAGCTGACATCCGCGCTCGTGGGGTTCCTCCTCGCCGGGACCGCCATGATGGTGCTACCCCGCCATGGCGACACCGACGGCTGGCGAGCCACGTTCAGCCCTGCCCTGCCACCGCCGACCGGATCGCACGACGTGGGCGTACGACGGATGCGGCTCGTGGACCAGGACCGCCGCGACCCCTGGCGCCCGGACAGTGACCGGACGCTGATGCTCGACGTGCACTACCCGGCCGACTCCGGGTCCCGGCCCTTGGCGCACTACGCGGTGGCACCCGCCCTGACCGAATTCGGCGGCCTGGCCTGGGCGCCCGCCGAAGAGCGACGCCTGGGACTGCTACCGGACGAGGTCAACTGGATGTTCCGCACCCACTCCCACGAGTGGGCGCCGCCGGCCGACGGCTCGTTCCCCGTCCTGGTCGGCTCGCCACCACCCGGGGTGATGCGGTCGGCGTACAACGGCATCGCCGAGGAACTGGCGAGCCGCGGATACGTGGTCGTCACCGTCGACCACCCGTTCGACGCGCCGGTGGTCGATCTCTATCCCACTCGACGGGTGATCGAGCCCAGCGACGCCGTCGCCACCGTCGGGCGCCTCGATGCCGACACCACCAGGGTCGCCGACCTCGAGTACGTCACGAGGAAACTCTCCAGCCTGGACCGGCAGGTGAGCCGCGTGCTGGACCTGCGGCGGGTGGGCCTCTTTGGGTGGACCGGCTCGGACGCCAGACAACGAGCGCACCTCGCCGGGCTGCCCGGAGTGTCGGCCGTCGCGGACCTGACCGGCACCGCCGACGTCACCGACACCGGCATGGTGCCCCTGCTCATCATCGGGGGCTCGCCCATCGGCACGCACCGCGACCTCCCGCGCTCCGGCTGGCGGGCGAGGGTCACCATCCCCGGCGCGTCTCCACGGTCGCTCACCGACGACGGGGTGGTGTTGGCACAGATCGCCGAGCGCTACCCCCGCGCCGAACCAGTCGTGCGGCGGGACGTCGGGGAGGTGCACGCGTTGGCGTACCGCACTGTCCGCCGCGCGCTGACCAGCTTCTTCGACCACCAGGTCAACGGGGCGCACGCCGGCACGATAGTCGTGGAATCGGGCGTGACAGTTGATCTGGTCTCATCGTGAGATGCTGACCGGCGTGAAGCGGCTCGCCGGGCTGGCGGCCGGAATCGTCACCGTCCTGGCGCCCTGGTACGGCCAGCCGACCCCGCTGCGCCTGACCGCCTGGGTCTCGGTCCTCGCCGCGACACTGGCGATCTCGTCGTCCCGACTCCCCCGGGTGCCGCTCGCCGCCCTGGCGGCCGTCGTCTCGCTGGGCGGGAGCCTCTGGGCGTGGCGGTGGCTCGGCTACGACTTCGTCGACGACGGCAACGACTCCAGCAAGCTCCTGCTGTGGACCACGATCGACGTCGGCGCGCTGACCACCCTCGCCGTCGCGGTGAGCCGCGGCGCCGGCCGGGCCGGCCGGCTGACCGGAGTGCTCCTGCTGTTGCCCGGGTCGGCGATCGGGTTCCGACTCCTGCCCGACGCCGCCGTCGGCGAGCAGATGTTCCTGGGCGCCCTGGGTGCCTCCACAGTGCTGGCCGGAGCGCTGCTCGGTCGCTACCTGCGCGGCCTCGACGAGCTGCGGGCGACCGTCGTGGAGCAGGCCCGGTCCGCGCAACGCCGCCAGCTCGCCGCGGATCTGCACGACTACGTCGCCCACGACATCGCCGGCATCGCGGTCCTGGCCCAGTCGGCTCGGGTGGTCGGCGCGAGCGACCCGGGAGCGCTCGTCGCGCAGGTCGAGCAGGCCGCCGCCCGGGCGCTGCGGCGTCTCGACCGCAGCATCCGGCTCATGCGGGACGACGGACACCCGACCCACCAGTACGGCCTCGCCGACGTACCGGACCTCGTCGACGCCCACCCGATCCCGGTCGAGCTGACCATGGCGGTGGCGGGACACGGCGACATCTCCGCCGCGGTCCAGGCCACGGCGTACCGGGTGATCGTCGAGGCCCTCACGAACGTCGCCCGGCATGCCCGCACCGCCGTCGCGGTGCGGGTGTCGGTGACCCAACGGGACGGCCACCTGGACCTCGTGGTCGCGAACGAACCGTCGACCGGAGCG
The DNA here is from genome assembly GCF_040649915.1 of Micromonospora sp. NPDC048839. Lineage (NCBI taxonomy): Bacteria > Bacillati > Actinomycetota > Actinomycetes > Micromonosporales > Micromonosporaceae > Micromonospora > Micromonospora sp. NPDC048839. The sequence goes on along the minus strand of NZ_JBEZGL010000004.1, from coordinate 297,500 downwards.
ACACCACCACGGGCCGAGGGTCAGGGCACCGGCCTGGCCTCCCTCCGGGCCCGGGTGGAGGCGCTCGACGGCACCATGCGTGCCGGTCGCGAGCAGGGATCGTGGCAGGTACGCGTCACCCTCCCCCTACACTGAGTCGATGCCCACGCTGACGCGCCTGCGGCTGGGCATCGGGAAGGCGACGTCATGACCACAGTGGTGATCGCCGACGACCACGACATGGTCCGGCACGGTTTTCGCATGGTGCTGGCGGCGCAGCCCGACCTGACCGTCGTCGGTGAGGCCGGCAACGGCAACGTGGCTTGGGACCTGGTCCGCCGCCTGCGCCCCGCGGTGCTGCTGGCGGACATCAGGATGCCCGGCATGGACGGCCTCGAACTCGTCAGCCGCGTCACCGCCGCACCCGAGTTGGGCACGAAGGTGATCGTCGTGACCACCTTCGACGAGGACGAGTACGTCGGCCGGGCGTTGCGCAGCGGGGCGAGTGGTTTCCTGCTGAAGGTCTCGGCACCCGGGCTGCTCATCGAGGCCGTCCGAGCCGCGCTGGCGGGCAATGCCCTGATCAGCCCCGAAGTCACCGTCCGCTTGCTGGAACGGCTCAGAACCGATCGCGAAGCCCGCCAGGCGGACCCGCCCCTGACCGCCCGCGAACGGGACGTCGCCATGCTCGTGGCACGCGGGCTGAGCAACGACGAGATCGGCGCGGAACTCCACGTCTCGCCGGGCACCGTCAAGACCCACGTTGCCCACATCTCCCTGAAGCTCGGAAACGTCACGCGCGTCCGCATCGCCGCCTGGGCCTGGGAATCCGGCCTCGTGTCCCGCTCCTGACCGGGGCACGGTACGAGCGACGGACCGGTCGACCCACCGCACGGCCGCGTCGGGCGCGGGTGGCCCGGTCAGCCGTCCGGGGTGAAGAGCCCCTGGATGCCGACGACGATCGCGATGAGACCGAAGATCGCGAGCAGCAGGCGGACGCCGGTCGCTCCGGTCGGCTGCTCGCCACGTGGCGCCGGCCGTCCGGTCAGCCGCTCCCACAGCAGGGCGAGCCCGACGCCGATCCCCACCACCTCGAAGTGGAACACCCGGGGTCCGGACACCAGGTGGACGATGAGGTAGTAGCCGCCGGTCACGAGCGCGACGACGCCGACCACCCACGCGATCGGGGCGGCCCGACCGGCGAGGCGGCCCAGGTCGTCGCCGACCCGCGGCAGCAGCCGCAGCAGGGCGACGGCGAGCAGGAAGCCGCCGACGATGTTGGCGAGGTCGAGCAGCAAAGCCATGATCACGATAGGTCTCCGTTGATCGAGGGTGCAGCGGGTGGGAGCGTACCCATGGACCCGGGTCGTTGAAACGATCCAGAGTCCGGGACCGGCGCGGTACGACCGGGCGAATATTCCAACCGCCGATTATGCATTGACCAGCATCTTTGTAATATCGGGCGAATTAACCGCCGCGAAACAGGTGCGACGCACTCGTTCGTCACCTAGGCTGCCGAGTGACACATCGACGGCCCGCACCCCCAACGTGCTGGTCCCCCGCGTGCTCGCACGCCACCTACCGCCGGTCCACGCAAACGGCCGACGCCGATTGGAGCATTCGATGACCTGGCGTCCCACAATTGCCGCACTCGCCGGGCTGTGCCTCGCGGTCGGCTCCGCGCCGTTCGCCGCCGGTGCCGCCGCCACACCCTCGACAGCCGTGGACGCCGCTCCGGTCAGCGCTCACGCCGCGCTCGCCGGCCCGCCCGGTGCGCCGTCCGGGGTCTGCCCGACGGGGGTCAGTTACGGATCACCGCTACCGGCGAGTTCCCTGTCGGCCACGAAGATCCAGGGTGGGTTCTCGTTCCTCGAGGGGCCGGTCTGGGTCGCCGACGGCGGCTATCTGCTGATGTCCGACATGGCCGCCGGCACGGGTCCATACAACGTGCAGCCGTCCACGATCCGCCGCTTCACCCCGCCGGCGACCTTCGACACGTTCATCGCCAACGCCGGCAGCAACGGCCTGGCGCTCAGCGCCGACTCCCAGCAGATCATCGCGGCCACCCACGACCAGCGGAACGTGTCCGCGTACCGGCTGAGCGACTCCTCCCGCAGCACCGTCGCGGTGAACTACCAGGGCCGGGCGTTCAACTCGCCCAACGACGTCGCGGTCCGGTCGGACGGCGTCGCCTACTTCACCGACCCCAACTTCCAGCGCGGCAACCGCGCCGACCAGATGAACGGTCGCACAAGCGTCTTCCGCGTCTCCGGCGGTCAGGTGTCGCTCGTCGACGACCGGCTACGCCAGCCCAACGGCATCTCGCTCTCACCCGACGGGACGGCGCTCTACGTGGGCGCGTACTCCGAGAACAAGATCTACAAGTACGCGGTCGCGGCCGACGGCAGCACCGGCGCCCGCAGCGTCTTCGTGAACTACGTGGGCGGTCCGGACGGCGGGACGATCGACTGTGCCGGCAACGTGTACTGGACATCGGGTTTCGATGGCCAGGTCCACGTCTACTCCCCCACCGGCACCCAGCTCGGCACGATCCGGGCCGCCAACTCCGGCACCACGAACGTGGCCTTCGGCGGTCCCGACCGGCAGACCCTCTACATCACCTCCGGCCAGCGCAACGACTCCGGCCTCTACAGCGTGCGGCTCAACATCCCCGGATACCCGTACTGACAGTCGTCGAGGGGCGCCCGGGTGACACCAGGCGCCCCGGTTCAGGAGTGCTGACGACGGCCGGCGCGGATCCGCGCACCGAGGTCGCTGACCGAGTCGAGATGACGCAACTTGTCGGGGTTGACGATGGAGTGGATCGCCTGGATCGCACCGTCGGCGATGTCGAGGCCCACCACGCCGAAGAGCCGGTCCCGAGAGTCGAAGATCAGCGCACCGGGCCGGCCGTTGACCTCGGCGATCCGCATCCGTACCCCACCGTGCGGCGCCACCACGGACATCGCGGTCGCCAGATGCCGTGCCACCCGCTGCCGGCCGTTGATCGGCGACGCCAGCGCGGGAACCTTCCCGCCCCCGTCGCCGTGCAGCACCACGTCCTGTGCCAGCAGCGCCTCCAGCGCCGGCAGGTCACCCTGTTCGGTGGCGGCGACGAACCGCCGAGCCAGCTCATCGCGCTGCCGCCGCGTGGCGTGGTAGCGAGGCCGACGCTCCTGGAGGCGGAGACGGGCCTTCGCCACCAGGTGCCGGGTGCTGTCGACGTCGGTGCCGAGGATGGCGGCGACCTCGACGTACGGATAGTCGAACACCTCCCGCAGCAGGAAGGCGGCCCGCTGCCGGGGCGACAGGGTCTCCAGGAGTACGAGGAACGCCAGCGACAGTGAGTCCGCGGTCTCCGCGTGGTCGGCGGGTGAGGCGTCGGTGACCACCGGCTCCGGCAGCCACTCCCCGACATAGCGTTCCCGCCGCGCCCGCGCCGAGCGGAAGTGGTCGATGGACAACCGGGTGACGAGCGTGGCGACGTACGCGCGCGGCGAGGTGATCTGCTCGTTGCGGCCCAGCGTCTGGTGCATCCGCAGGAACGCCTCCTGCACCACGTCCTCGGCCTCGCTCACGCTGCCGAGCATCTGGTACGCGATGGCGAACGCCCGCGGACGCAGCTCGCCGTAGAGATCAGCGGACGACACGGCTCAGCCCAGCCCTTCGACGAAACCCGTGCGCCAGCTCGGATACCGCGGCGTCCACCCCAGCTCCCGTTTGGCCTTCTCGCTGGAGATGCCTCGGGCCCGCGTCATCAGATCCACCGGAGCCGCGCCGGCCACCGTCCGCACCAGCCACGCCGGAAGGCGGCGCGGCGGCTTCGCGCCGAGCACCCGGGCCAGTTCCGGCAACCACTGACCCACCGGCGCCGGATCGTCGTCGGCGACGTGGTAGATCCCGCGCCGGCCGCGTTCGACGGCCGCGACCGTGGCCGTCGCGGCGTCGACGATGTGCACGAGCGACACCACCCCGGTGCCCCCGCCGACGACCGGGACCCTCCGACGGCGGATCAGACTGGCCATGCTGGCGTCCGGCGCCAGACCCACACCGGTCCCCGGACCGTAGAAGCCACCGTAGCGAAGCACGATCCCCTCGGCCCAGGTGATGGTGGTGACGGCGGTCTCCAGGTGGCGTAGCGCCGCCACGCTCTCCTCGGCGTCGGCCGGCGGGCGGGGCTCGATCCGGCCGTCCTCGTCGACCACCGGCCCGCCGGTGCGTTCCATCCACGAGGCGTTGCTCTGCGCCACGAACGCGCGTACCCCGACGGTGCGCGCGGCGGCGAGGAGGTGGTCGGTGCCCACGGTGCGCAGCCGATCGGTGGCGGCGGCCATCCGCTTGACGTGTCGAAAGTCCGGCGGCCCGCTCAACGCCGTCAGCTGATGGACGACGACCTCCGGCTCGGCCTTCGCCACCGCATCCGCCACCGAACCGGAGTCCAGCGCGTCGACGACGACCGGTTCGGCGCCCAGTGCCCGCAGGGCGTCGAGTTTGGCGGCCGAGCGGGTCGTCCCGACGACCTCGTGACCGTGTGCGACGAGCTGGGCGACCAGTTGGCGGCCGATCGCGCCAGACGCGCCGGCGAGGAAGATCTTCATGACGTCTCCGTCCACTTGAACCTGTCAACAGAGACGAGACGACCCGGCCCCCCATGAACGACAGTTACCCAGCTCACATCTCGGCGGCGGCCGCGCCAGTGGACGCCCGCGCTGACGCTAGGAAGAGGCACCCACCCGCTGTTCGAGCACCTGCATCTTGTATCGGAAGTCGGTCAGATCGTCGTCGTGGAAGAGGCGGAAGAACCACTGCGGCATCCGCGGCTGCTGCCGGCGGGCGACGAACAGCACATCCTGCACCTGCCGGGCGAACACGGCGAACGCCTGGTCGTCCGCAATCGCGTGCGACGGACCCTCGGTGACCGCGCGCACCAGGCCGAGCACCCGGGTGCGGTCCCGGGTGGTCAGGATCTGCGCGCGGGCCATGTCCGAACAGGACAGCAGCAGACCCAGCGACGGGACGAACCACGCGCCGACCAGGCTGCCGACCGTACTCTCGGTCGTGAGGCCCACGGTCACGCCCACCACACACCAGACCGCGACGACGCCGAGCAGCGCGGCAGCGAAGCGTCGCCGGACCCGCGAGCCCCACGCCAGGTTCTGCTCCAGACAGAAGAGCACGTCGTACGGAGCGGCGACGGTCGCGACGAGGTAGTAGGTCCCGCAACCGCGTCTCGTCGCCGCGGAAGCGCCGGCTGAGACGGCTCAACTCGTCCTCGGACAGCCGCTCACCGACCAGGACCGCGTTCCACGGCAGGTCGAACAGGTCGGTGTCCAGCATTTCCTGCAACGTCGCGCTGACGTGCAGGTGACGGCCGATCAGGGGAGCCAGTACGAACGCGTAGACGCCGGCCCAGAGCGCACCGATGATCGAGACAGTGGGTTGCAGCGGGGGTAGCGCCACCTTCGCCACCACGCCGAGGCTCGCGACGACCAGTGACATCGACAGACTGACCGCCTGGGCGCGTTGCGTGTAGCGGTGTGCCACCGCGATGGCCCGGAAGAGGATCAGGGAACGGTCGTTGTTCTGTGACTGGTTGATCCGCCGCATGCCTGCCAATGGAACCTCCGACCGTCAAGCGGTCCACCCCTGCCACCAGATGGTGACACGATCAGCGATCGAGGCGCTACCGTCCGTTTGATCGACGACTCCGACGAGACCTGACGTCGCCACGTGCTGTCGGCCCCGGCCCCGCACCGCCGGAACGGCACACGCATCCGGTCCCGCCACGGACCCGATCAGGTGATCGAACCCGGGCGGGACCGGATGCCCCGTACCGCTGTCGGTGCCTGTTGCCCTCGACGAGCCGAGCGGCCAGATGATCAGCCGAAGCAGTTGGGGACGGGCGGCGCGCTGGGTGTGCAGTTGGTGGGCCGGTTCTCGCTGATGACCGACTTGTCATCCGCGGTGACCTGACCGCCCTCGTTGAAGATCCCGCCCGGCGCCAGGGCCGAGACGTTCTCCGTCACCGTGGACTCGGTGAGGTTGACGGTGCCACCGTTGTAGATCCCGCCGCCGCGCGAGTTCGTGCCGACGGCCTTGTTCCGGTTGATGTGGGTGTGCCGCAGTACGACGATGCCGCTGCCGACGTAGACGCCGCCGCCGTGCTCGATCGTGCTGAACGTGCTGGCGGCGTTCTCGCTGATCTGGCTGTCCTCGACCACGAACCGGCCGATCTGGTTGAAGATCCCGCCGCCGCGTTGGCCGGCGCTGTTCCGGCTGATCTTGCTGTGCTCCAGGTGGAAGATGCCGTCGCTGAAGATTCCGCCGCCTTCGCTGCCTGTCGCGTTCTCGCTGACCTCGATGTTCCTGGCCGTGGTGGTGGCGTTGATTCCGCTGCGGATGCCACCGCCCCGGAAGCCCGAGGTGTTGTGGTGCACGCGCACGTTGTCGAGCACGGCGACGCTGGAGTTGGACAGCCCACCACCCGTGCCACCGATCGGCAGGACGGTGACCACCCCGATCGTGTTGTTGTCGCTGATTCTGGTGTTCCGCACGGTGAGGTTGCCGTTGTTGTGGACGCCCCCGCCGTCGTACAGGGCGGCGTTGTCACTGATCTTGCTCTCGTCGTCCCCGTGCTTGTCCCGGTCCTTGCCGTCCCGGTCCTTGCCGTCGCGGTCCTTACCCTCGCCGTGATCGCTGCGGCCGAGGATCCTGGTATCGCCGAAGTTGGCGATACCGCCACCCGAGCCGTTGGTCCGGTTGAAGACCACGTCGGTGTTCTCGATGGTGGCCCTGCCACCGATGTCGATCCGGATTCCACCCCCACCGCCGCCGATCCCGCTCGTGTCCTGGCCACCCTTGATGGTCACGTCGCGGAGGTGGAGATCGCCGCCGGCGCCCACCTCGAGGATCCGGAACGGTGCCGCGTTGGCCGCGCGGACGATGGTGGCGCCGTTGCCGTCGATCGTGACTCGCTGGGTGATGATCGGCAGGCCGATGGGACCGTGGGGCACTGGTGGTTGAGGTGCGGACGCGTTGAGCGTGTACGTGCACTTCCCGGCGAGCTTGAGTGTCGCCCCGTTGCCGGCGTTCGCGCGGACGAGCGCCGCGATCAGCTCGTTGGCACCGCACGGCACGTCCGTGATGTGGTCGCCCTCGCCGCCCCGGTGGTCGTCGTTCTTGTGGTCCGTGCCGCCCCGGTCCTGCCCTTTGTTGTCGTCGCCGGTCACCCGGCTGGTACTGCCGGCGAGGACCTGCTCCCCGGCGTTCACCAGGCTGCTGCCGCTCGACCCGAGCGCTCCGGTCACCCCTGTCGGCGCGCTGACGGCGGCCAGCCCCGCCACCCCGGCCACTCCGGCGACGAGCCACCGTGCCCGCCGCCTCCTGGCGGGAGGTGGTTGATCTGCCGCTACCTCGCTGACGTTCGGGTGTCGATGGTTGGACATCGAGCTACCTAGCCCTTCTCCCTACACCATGTCTCCGCACGTAACAATCCGCGCAGACAGCGACAAATCGGGTGTCGCTCCCGACATGAACGTAGTGGAGCAGGACTCGCGTTAACCGGTCTTATGCGAAGAAGTCCTACATTAGGTACAGATATCCCCAGCCCAGCACGGCAGGCGTCCGGCAGACAGACCGCTGCTGCGCATCCTCAGCGAGCAGGAGGCCCCGCGCTACCGGGAGACGGCACCGGTCGGGTCGGGGTGGGACCGACAACCGGCGGCCGGATCGCTGGTTGCCGGACAGCGCCAACTCCAGGACGTACGGTCGCGCCGGCAGGCCGAACGAGCGGCGGTCAGCCGCTTCGCCGGTTACCCCACTGTCGCGGGCTCTGGACCGAGCCCCGGCCGCCGAAGTGCTGACCCTTCCCGTGCGGTTGGGGTGAGGCGACCTTGCCCTTGGCGCGTCGGGCGGCCCGATTCGTAGGAGCGGCAGGCTGGTCGGCCTCGGCCGTGGCGTCGGCATCCGCCTCGTGGTCGTCTTGCACGGGCTCAGGCTCCGGCATCGGTATCTCCCTGGATCTGGGGCGCCCCATGGACCATCGATAGCCGACGGACGCGACTTTGGTCGACGCCGGGGTGGGCGTCTGCAGGATATCGCAAGGCTCAGCCCGCCCGGTCGACGGTTACCCGCTGGCACCGTGACGGCGCCGGAGGGCCGAGATTTGTGGTTGTGGTGGTTCCCTGATCAGGAGCAGGCCGATCCGGATCAGGAAACCGGGGGCAGCCAATGAGCGTGCGTGCCTGGTTTGATGGGAACGCCGCACCCGCTGTGCACGGAGGACGTGATGGGGAACTACAGCGAACCGCTGCTGCTGGACAGGAGCGGCAACAGCTACCCGCTGCATGAGCGGCGCTGGCGCGGCGACGACGACAGCCCTCTCATGCTGTCACCCCTGTCCGGGTTGATGCCGGAGCAGATCGACCAGCGCGAGCGGTCGCTGTGGCGCTACCGCTCCGCCCTGCCCGTCGACCCTGATCACCGGGTGAGCCTCGGCGAGGGCCTCACACCGTTGGTCGCGCTGGCCTGGGGCGAGCACCGGGTGCACTTCAAGCTGGAGTGGTTCAACCCCACGTCGTCGTTCAAGGACCGCGGCGTGTCGGTGATGGTGTCGCACCTGCGCGCACAGGGTGCTGACCGCGTGCTCGAGGACAGCTCCGGCAACGGCGGTGCCGCGGTCGCTGCCTACGCCGCCGCGGCCGGCATACGTGCCAAGATCATCGTGCCGGCGGCGACGAGCGCACCGAAGATCCTGCAGGCACGTGCCTTCGGCGCGGAGATCGAGCTTGTTGGTGGCACCCGCGACGAGGTCGGCAGGGAGGCCGTCCGGCAGTCGGAGCAGATCCCGTACGCCAGCCACAACTGGCACCCGATGTTCGTCCAGGGCACCAAGACGATCGCGTACGAGATCTGGGAAAGCCTCGGCTTCACCGCCCCGGACAACGTGGTGCTCGTCGCCGGAGCCGGCAGTCAGATCCTCGGCTGCGACATCGCCTTCTCCGAGCTGCTCGCCGCGGGACAGATCGACCGACTACCCCGGCTGCTCGTCGGGCAGCCCGAGCACTGGTCCACCATCGCCGACACCTTCAACGGTGTCGACCGGGCCGGGCGCGGCGAGCGTGTGCCGACCGTCGCCGAGGGGGCCTCCATCGCCACCCCGGTACGGCTGCCCGAGGCCGTCGAGGCACTACGTCGCTGCGGCGGCGCGGGCGTCGCTGTTCCAGAGGTGCATATCCACGCTGCGGTCCGCGCCCTGGCCGCCCGCGGCCTGTACGCCGAGCCGACCAGCGCCGTCGCGGTCGCCGCACTCGACCACTTCATCTCCAACAGCACCATCACTCCCGATCAGACGACCGTCGTCGTGCTCACCGGCTCGGGGCTCAAGTCCGCCGACAAGATGGCCAGCCTGGTCCCGGCCTGAGCCGGACGCTCACATGCCACCCACCACAGCAGAGCCCGACCAGCACGGCTGACCGGCCCACCACTGCCCCGGCGGCTACAGACGTGGACCTGCGCGACCTGCGCCTGGCGGTGAGTGCCTCGCAAACCCACGACGTTGCAGTACCTCGCGGTCGCACCTGCGGATCCAGGGGTCGGCCGTCGACTATTTTGGCATCGTGACACTGGTGCAGGCGGTCGAGGTCGAGGACTACCGTCCCGAGTACGCACTCCTTGTCGTGTTGGACCCGAACGTGGAGTGGGGTCACGAGGATCCGGAGGTGCCCCGGTACCGTGATCGCGGCGGTCGGCCGACCGGGACGTTCGCCGGGACCGGCGCCGGCTGGGTCACCGCTCAGGCGCCCGGCCTGGCTGATCACGCGGTACGTCTCGAACTGCACGACGGTCCGCCGCCTGCTGATCACGAGGAGTTCGACGACGTCCTGGAGGCGTCGTACCGTTCGAGCTCTGGTGGGTTGTCGGTCACCACGCTGACCGGCGGCGTCGGTCCCGCCGACCTCGACCTCGGTGATGCGCAGTGGTACCGGGTGCGGGTGGCGCGCCGGCAGGCGGGCACGGAGAACACGTCCGGCTACATCTGGGTGCTGCGGTTCTGGCCCGATCCAGTCGTTCAGCCGCCTGTCTGGCTGGCCCGCGGCCAGCCGGCGATCGGAGGCCCGGACAACGGCTGGCACTCGGCGCTGCCGCGCTGGGTGACGGAGGTGGCGTCCATCGCCGCCAACACGGCGCGGCGGCTCGGTCGACCGGTAACCCCGCAGCAGGTCGAGGACGGCTTCCACTCGCCTCCGCTCTATCCGGTGGGTTGGCTGGACGAACCGCTGTGGCCGCGTCCGTCAGCCAACGGCCACGTGGCGCCCGGGTACCGCGCCCGGGAGGCTGCGGAGCAACGCCGGCTCGACGAGATCGCTGCCGAACTGGGCGTGCCTCCCCTGCGTCGCAAACGCGACGTGTTCCCGCTGCTGGTCGCTGCCGGCATTCTGGTGCACGAGGGAAACGACGCCTACCGGGCTGGCCAACCCGCCCGGATCGACAAGGTTCTGTCGTTGCCTCCCGATGAGGTTGCGGCGGTTCGGCAGCGGGACATGCGTTGTCGCTACGACGCTGTCGCCCAGGACCTCGAAGCGGTACTGCGGTGGACACCCCGGACTCCGTTGGAGACCACCCCGGCAGAACTGGCGCGACGGCTGCTGGTGAGCGAGGTGGAACTGGGCGAGGCGCTGGCCTACGCGCAGGAGACCGGTTTGGTGCACACCGATGACGGACGACCGCTGCGGCTCTGGCTTGGCCCTCGCGGCACATCCTGAGCCGGTCGTTCTCGCCAGTCTCGTCGGAGCCGCGGAGCCGGCGAGGTCGGTGCGCTCGCGAGGTCAGCCGGCCCGCCAACCGGCCGGGTCGACACCGCCGGGCACCGGCGCCGCAGGGTCGTAGGGCTGCCGGGTGAAGACGAAGGTGCCGAGATCGAGGTGGGTGACGACGCCAGCCGCGTCGCGGTGCACTCGCAGCCGTTCGCCGGCGAAGTAGCCGTTGAGCCCCTCCCAACCGCCGTCGCCGGTGGGGCGCAACCGGGTGCCGCGCCCGCCGGACAGCGGGACCAACTCCATGAAGTCGTCAGCCTGCGGGCGCAGCACATAGGGGGCCGGCCCCCAGTACCACGGGCCGGCGAGGTCCAGTAGCTGTGGATCAACTGAGGGCAGCGGTCGCCACGGCGCAGGGATCCGCGGCTCCCGCTCGGCAACCGCGTGCAGCAGATCGGCGGCGAGAGTGCCGGCGGACAGGCCGGCGGTCACGTTGGCCATGACAACCGCGCCCAGAGCGTCCTCGGGGCTCACCCAGACCGTCGCGACAAAGCCCGGCATCGAGCCGGTGTGCCCGGCCAACAGCCGGCCGTCACGGCGCAGCAACTGCATGCCGAGCCCGTAGCCGCCGTCCCAGCCCGTCGCCTCCGGTGGGCTCGCCGGGGTGCGCATCTGCGCGACGGTGTCCGGGTGTAGCACCCGGTCGTCGCCGTCGATGAGGAATGCGGAGAACCTGGCCAGGTCCGTCACGGTCGACCACAGCTGCCCGGCAGGCGCCATCAGACCGGTGTCCACTGCCGGTTCCGCAAGGAGCACGTCGGCCCAGGGATGCACCGCCCAGCCGGTGGCGTGCGGCGCGACCGGCAGCAGGGTGGTGCGGGTCATCGCGAGTGGCTCCAGCACCTCGCGCCGCAACACCTCGCCCCACGCCTGACCCCTAAGCCGCTCCACCAGCGCGCCGAGCAGGGCGTAACCGGGGTTGGAGTAGTGGAGGCGCTGTCCAGCCGGATGCACCTGCGGATCGCTGCCCAGCACGTCGGCCAGGTTGGGTCGCAGCGCGCCCGGGGTTCGTTCCCACCACGGGCCGGTCGCCTCGGCGACAAGCCCGGCGGTGTGCGCCAGCAGCGCACCGATCGTGGCCTGGCCCGCCGCCGTGCCGGGCAGGTGCTCGGCCAGCGGGTCGGTGAGCGCGAGTCGCCCCTCGTCGCGCAGGCGCAGCACCAGCACCGCCAGGAAGGTCTTGGTGATCGAGCCGATCCGGTACTGGAGGTCGCCATCCGGCACCTGGCCGTCCACAGTTCCCCAACCCTCCACCCACACTGGACGGCCATCACGCACCACGGCAGCGACGACTGAAGGCGCCCGACCCGCCGCCTGACCGGTGGCCAGCCGGTGAACCAGCGCGCGTCGGGTTTCGGGCAGCAGCGGCGTCGGGATCGGTGACATGTGGGCAACCTACCGCCCGGCCCCGGCCCACACAGCTCCGTCACGCTCCGACCAGTCCGGATCCAGGCCGGCGAGTGCCCGCGGCGCCCGGGACGGCGTTGACACCACCCAGGCCCGGTGTCAGAATCTCTTTACACCCCCGTGTCAGAGAAATATGACACTGTGCCGAGGAGGGATCCCTGGATGAGCGGCACCCTGCGGACCGGTGACGAGTTGGTGTCGCTGATGGCCGCGCTGGCCAGCCCGCACCGACTGCGGATCCTTGCCGCGCTCAGCCAGGGCCGCACCTACGTCAGCGAACTCGCACGGCGGCTGCAGATGAACCGACCGCTGCTCTACATGCACCTGCAGAAATTGGAGGCAGCCAATCTGGTGACCGGTGAACTGGTCACCGCACCGGACGGCAGCTCGGTGAAGTACTTCCAGGCCACGCCGTTCACGGTGTCCCTGGACCTGGCGGCGGTCGCGCTGGCCGCGCAGACCCTGACCGGCGCGGAGCCGGCCAGAGAACAGGAGAAGTGAGCAATGACCCAGCAGATGGCATTGGACATGGCGCAGACCTCCACCATCGCCTCGGCGGTGATCGTGACGACGGTGATCGTCGTCGCCGGTCTCGTCGGGCTCGGCCTCTATCGCGCCCGATACGCCGCGACGCGGGAGGAAGGTTACCGGCTGCTGGCCGAACGGAGCGCCGACGGGGGCCAGGCCATGGCAGACGAACTGACGCGCGTGCGGGCAGAACTCGGCGAGGTCAGGCATCGGCTGGCCGCGCTGGAAAAGCTCCTGAGCCAGATCGGCTGACGCGGAAGGGCGTGCGACATGAGCGAATGGATCCGATCACGACGGCAGGCCGCGCGTCTGGCCGCGGTGGCCGGCTGCCTGACACTGCTGGCCACAACGGCCGCGCCGGTCGCCGCCGACCCGGTGCTCAACCACGTCGCACCCGGCGACGAGTTGGCCGCCGGCGAGGACTACCTGCACGCCTACCAGGAACAAACCAGGGCACCCGGGCTGGCGTACGCGGTGGTACGCGGCGACACGGTCCTCCGAAGCGGCGCCTGGGGCGTCGACGGCGACGGCCGCCCGATGACCGCACAGACACCGTTCCTGCTCGGTTCGACGAGCAAGTCGTTCACCGCACTCGCGGTGGCGCAACTGGCCGAGGCCGGCCGCGTCGACCTCGACACCCCGGCGTCCACGTACCTGCCATGGCTGACACTGGGTGACGCGCACACCGCGCGAACGGTCACCGTCCGCCAACTGCTGACCCACACCAGCGGTCTACCGGAAGTCTGGAGCACCGGCCTGACCGACCGGTACGACAACTCACCTGGCGGCCTGACCCGATCCGTACGTGACCTGGCCACCCTGCGACCCACCGCCGCCGTCGGGCAACGCCACGAGTACAGCGACGCCAACTACATGATTCTCGGCGCACTCGTCGAGAACGTCACCGGCGACACCTTCGGCGCCTACCTGCGCCACCACGTGCTCGACCCGCTCCAGATGACGCACTCCGCGGCCACCGTCGACGAGGCCCGCGCGGTCGGAGTCCCGGCCGGACACCGCTACCACCTCGGCCGGCCGCAGCGCTTCGCCGCGCCGTTCGACACCGCCGGAGTGCCGTACGGCTTCCTCGCCGCCAGCCTCGACGACCTGACCCACTACGCGATCGCGCAGCTCAACGGCGGCCGCTACGGCAACACCCGGATCCTCGGCGCCGACAGCACGACACAGATGCACACCGGCGCCGTGTCCACAGGTCACGGCAGTTACGGGTTCGGCTGGAGGAACAGCACCCTCGACGGCGTCGGCACCCGCATCGTCTGGCACGCCGGAGCGACCCCGGACTACTTCACCCATCTCCTGCTCGCACCCGAGTCGAACCTGGCCGTCATCATCATGACCAACATCTACGGTCTGCCGATGGACGCTCCGCTCAGCGCCGGAGCGTTCAATCTCGCCCGGATCCTGCACGGCGCCACGCCCACCACCGCCGCCGCCGACCCGGTTCACGTCTGGGTGCTGACGGGCCTGCTCGGCGTCGCCGTCGTGCTGATCACCATCCTGGTCTGGTCCTGGATCCGCCTCGTCCGCCGACTCCGGCACGGCATCCTCCCGCCGGCCCGCTCACGCGTCCGTTCCCTCATCGCCACCACCGCATGGACCGGCGGTTCCGCCGCTGTGGCAGCCGGCGCCGCCTGGACGCTGCCGTCCTTCTGGCAGGGCGCCGACCTTGCCAAACTCCGGCTGTGGGCACCCGACATCGGCCACGCCATCATCGCCGTGGTCGCCCTGGCGATCGCACTCGCCCTGACCCGACTGGCCGTAGGCCTGTCCAGCATGGTCCCCGCACGTCCGACGGCCACCGACCCGACAAGGAGTCCGCAGGCGGTCATTCCGACCACCTGACGCGATGCGTCCCACCGTCCGCCGCCGCTGACGGCGTTCAGCTCTGCTGGTAGTTCACGGCGGCGAAGCCGCACGGTTGGTGCAGATGCAGGTAGTAGGCACCTTCACCGAAGTCGTCCAGGTCCGCGCCGCCAAGCAGACCCACGTAGTCCATCGGTTGGCCGCAACCGGGGCAGTCGGCGTGCTCGGCGTCCTGGATCCAGTCGGGCAGGCCGCCCAGCGTCGAACCTCCCCGGCCCCACGCGCTGGCCTGGTAGGGATTCATCCGGGCCGGCCCCAGGATCGGCGCCAGCGTCGGTGGGTCCTCCGGTTCGGCGGAACCGAGGTAGCTCGGGCGGGTGTTGCCGGGCCACCACGTGGTGGTGCCGGCCGGTGTGACCTGGCTGTACAGCGTCGTGTAGCAGGCGCACCAATAGCAGGTCTCGATGACCAGCCGGCCGGACCAACCCGTGTGGGTCAGCGCGGCGCCGACGGCAGGTTCCGCGGTGTCGAGGTCCGCGGCCGTCCACAACGGCGACGCGCACCACGGACAGGTGGGGCCGTCCACGCGCCGCGGCGTCTCCCGCATGACCCACTGGTACGCGATGCCGCCGCACAGGTCCCGGCGGCTGCCTTCCGACCCGACCGTCCAGCCGCCCTCCTCGGCGTACCTCAGTGCACTGACGTGCAGCTCCTCCGCGCCGGCCGGTGGTTGCGTCGTCCAGCGACGCAGGGCGCTCACGGCCAGCGGGTGAGCGGTGTGCGCCAGGATGACGAGAAGCTCGTTGAGGTCGTCCGGCGTCGTGCCGCCGTCGATCCGCTCGATGACCCGGCGGACCACGTCGACCTCCGCCGCCCGGTACAACGTCGCCGGCCACAGCACGTCACGATCGAGCAGGTCTCCGAGGTGCGGAGTCAGCCTCCCCGGGTCCGTGTCCGCGATCGCGGACAGTTCCTCGATGGCCTCGTCGTCCTCGACGGCCGCTTTCTCGATCAGCTCCTCGATCACGAGGGGATGGTAGTCACATCGATCAGCCGGCAGGTGCTCCGGTTACCGCGTGACCAATCGAGCCATAGGAGCGTCCGCGCTCAGATCAGATAAGGACCGAACTGTCAATAAGCGAATACGGATTGGAGGATGCCACCGGGACCACATTCGCAAGGCATTGAGATTCGCGTCTCTGGCGACAGAATTCCTGGCCGATGAGGAGAATGAGTTCTATGCTCGCTCGGGAATAGGCTGCGGCTCATCCGCGGCCCGGGGGACCACAAGCACAGGGATTGCGAATGCGCCAGGATTCTGCTCTGCACCACAGCACTGCTGGCGAAGGCGAAGGCACACCCGAAGGCGAAGGCACACCCGAGGGCGAATCACCAACTGCCACGGACGACGTCGCCCGGCGATCAGCGGTCGCTGAGGAACAGGCATTTCTCGACCTCGCCACGGCCCGGCGCGACGGGTTGGCCGACCACCTCCGGGTGGAGCTTGCGGCCGAGGCTCTGGACCCGGTGGAACAGGCCCGGCAGCGCATGCTCGGTCAGCGGTACGAAGAGCTGCGGCAAGCACGGGAGGGGCTGGTCTTCGGCCGCCTCGACGGCCTCGACGGCACCGTGCGACACGTCGGCCGCATCGGTCTTCGCGACGACGGCGAGGACGATGAGCCCCTGCTGGTGGACTGGCGTGCGGCCGCGGCGCGGCCCTTCTACACCGCGACGCCTGTCGACCCGCAGGGCCAGGCCCGGCGCCGACACATCCGGACGAGCGGATCGACGGTCGTCGGCGTCGACGACGAGCCACTGGACGGGACCCTGTCGGCGGAACTCGTCGGTGAGGGCGCTCTCCTGGCGGCCCTCGACCAGCGACGCACCGGCCGCATGTCGACGGCGATCGCCACGTTGCAACGCGAACAGGACGACATCATCCGGGCCGAGGCGACCGGTCCGCTGATCGTTCAGGGCGGGCCTGGCACCGGCAAGACCGTGGTCGCCCTGCACCGCGTCGCCTACCTGCTGTTCGCCCGCCGGACAATTGCCGACCAGGCGGTCCTGGTCCTCGGCCCCTCGCCACGGTTCCTCGAGTACATCGCCCAGGTGCTGCCCGCGCTCGGTGAGACCGCGGTCGTCTCGGCGACCAGCGACACGCTGCTGCCGGGGATCCGGGTGGGCCGCGACGAGAGCCGGCAGCTCGCCGAGATCAAGGGCCGCGCCCTCTGGCAGTCCACGTTGGAAAGCTACGTCACGTCGCTGCTCCCCCGTCCTCGTGAGCTGAAGCTGCGCTGGCAGGGCGAGTTCCACGCCATTCCCGCCGAGACGGTGGCGCAGGCGCTCGCCTCGGCGGTGCAGGGCCGGCCGTACCATCGGGCCCGCGCGGTCTTCGCCGAGCAGCTGCACCACCTCCTCGCCGACGCCGTCGTCGAGCAGCGCGAGACGCTGATGAACGAGATGGAGGAGGGCTTCGAGGACATCCTCGCCCGCGTCGACCGGGGCATGACACGCGAGCACCACTCCGGCCGGACCTCCACCGGCAGTGACGTCGACGGCGTGCTCTCCGAGGAGGAGGTCGAGGATCTCCGTTCTCGGATCGCCGGCAGCGCCAGCATCGCCCGGTTCGTCGAGGCCTGGTGGCCCACCCTCGACCCCGAAACCCTGCTGGGCGCCCTCCTGACCGACCGCACCCTGCTGGCCCGGTTCGCCCCGCGGCTGTCCCCGGCGGAGGTCAACGCTGTCTCGGCCGAGCCGACCCCGTGGGCACCGAGCGACATCGCCCTGCTCGACGCCCTCGCCGACCTGCTGGGCGAGGTCGCAGCCCCGCAACCACCTGGCGAGTTCGTCGCCGACCGCGCCCGCCGGCAGCGCGGCTGGGTGTACGGCCATGTGGTCATCGACGAGGCGCAGGAGCTGTCCGAGATGCAGTGGCAGATGGTCGTCCGGCGCTGTCCCAGTCGCTCCATCACGGCGGTCGGTGACATCGACCAGGCGGAGGCGGCGCACCGGCACCGCAGCTGGGCGGAAGCGGTGCAGGCTGTCTTCGGCGATCGGTGGACCGCCGCGGAGCTGACCATCTGCTACCGGACCCCACGCGAGGTCATGGATCTGACCGGGCCGGTCCTGACGAAAGCTGGCAGCCACAACACGCCGCCGCGGGCGGTACGCTCCTCCGGCATCGCCCCCTGGGAGCTCACCACCACACCCGCCGAGCTTGCCGACACCGCCGTCCGGGCGGTGCGACAGCTTCGGCAGCGGTGGCATGGCGGCACGGTCGGCGTCATCGCCCCCGCCGACCGCATCAGCGAACTCCTGGCCGTGCTGAGCGACGTGCCGGTGCTCACCGCGACCCAGGCCAAGGGTTTGGAGTGGGACGCGACGCTTCTCGTCGACCCCCAGGGCATCGCCGCCGAACCGCGCGGCTGGAACGGCCTCTACGTCGCGCTCACCCGGTGCACCCAGGAACTCGGACAGGTGATCCTCGCGCCGGCGACGTAGCTCGGTTCAGCGGCGTGGCCGCACCAGGCCCGCGTCGAACGCCGCGATCACCAGCTGCGCCCGATCCCGTACGGCCAGCTTCGCCATCAGGTGCGTGATGTGCGTCTTCACCGTCTTCACCGAGATGACCAGCGCGGTGGCGATCTCGTCGTTCGACAGGCCGCCACCGATCAGCGTCAGCACCTCCACCTCACGGCCGGTCAGCCGCCGCAGCGCCGACGTCGGTCGATCCGGTCGGGGCGCCGTGACGTAGTGCGCGACGAGCCGCGTGAGGATCGACGGCGCGAACAGCGACTCGCCACGGTGGGTACGACGGATCGCCTCGATCAGTTCGTCGGGGCGGGCGTCCTTGAGCAGGAAACCGGATGCTCCCGCGTGCAACGCCTCGTAGACGTACTCGTCGAGCTCGAACATGCTCAGGACCAGGACGCGGGCGGTGGACAGGGCGGGGTCGGCACAGATGCGCCGGGTGGCCGTGAGGCCGTCCAGGTGCGGCATCCGAACGTCCATCAGGACGACGTCGGGGCGGGTGGTACGGGCGCACGCCACGGCCCGCGCGCCGTCACCGGCCTCGCCGACGACGGCCAGGTCCGGCTCGTTGTTGATGATCATGGCGAGGCTGTGGCGCAGCAGCGCCTGGTCGTCCACCAGCAGCACCCGGATGTCGCTCACGCCGCCTCGTCCCGGATCCGCGCGGTGAGGCGGAAACCCCCGTCGACGCGCTCCGCCGACAGGGTGCCGCCGAGACTGCCGACCCGCTCCCGTAACCCGGCCAGCCCGTGTCCGGCGCCCGGCGCCGCCCGCCAACCGTCGAGTGACGGGCCGGTGTCCGCCACCGTGACCACCACGTGGGTCCCGTCCCGGTACACCCGTACCCGCGCGTCCGTCGGTCCCGCGTGCCGCGCGGCGTTGCTGAGCGCCTCCCGCACGGTCTTGCAGACGGCGACCTGGACACCCTGCGACACCGGGCCGAGCGGCTCGACCGTCAGCCGCGCCCGAACCCCGGCCAGCGACGCCCCGTGCACGATGCCGGGCAGGTCGTCGAGGTTGTCCACCGGCGCACGGCGGCTGGCGGCGGACGGCTCCCGCAGGACGGTGAGCATGCGGCGTAGCTCGGCGGTGGCGTGCCGGCTCGCGTCCTCGATGTCGGTGAGCGCCACCTGCACCTCGGTCGGCTTGGGTAGGTGCCGGGTGGCCGCCGCGCGGACCGTGATCAGACCCAGGCCGTGCGAGACGATGTCGTGCAGGTCGCGGGCGATCCGCAACCGCTCGGCGAGCACCGCCTCGGAGGCGGCCCAGGCGGTCAACCGCGACTCGTAGGCGGTGCGGTCGGCGCGGGACCGCCGCACCGCCCACATCGCGGCCGCGACAGCGCCGCCGACGATCAGCGACGGCAGTACGACAGCGAGCGGGCCCTGCGTGCCGACCGTACACATGGCCATCACCAGCACGCTGACCACCGCGGCGACCACCGGCACGGTCCTGGACCGCCCGGAGGGGCGCGGGTGGACGTTCACCTCCCCGACTGTAGTTCTCAGACCAGGGTCTGACGGTCCGTGGACCGACCGGGCCGGCGGGATCCGAGGACGGTCCGATGTGTGCGGGCCTGATCGCCTGTTGACTCGAGCCATGATCACGATCGATCGCGTCAGTAAGACCAAGAGCGGGACGCGGATCCTGCACGACGTCACCTTCGAGGCCCGACCCGGCCGGGTCACCGGCTTCCTCGGGCCCAACGGAGCCGGCAAGACGTCGACGCTGCGGATCCTGCTCGGGCTGGACAGACCGCAGGGCGGGACCGCGCTGATCTGCGGACGCCCGTACCGGACACTGGACCGCCCGCTGACGACTGTCGGCGCCCTCCTCGACGGCAGTGGCGCGCACCGGGCTCGCACGGCCCGCGCCCACCTGCGCTGGGTGGCCGCCAGCAACGGCCTCCCGGACTCCCGCGCCGACGAGGTCCTCGAGACCGTGGGCCTGACCGGCGACGCGCGCAAGCGGGCCGGCCGTTTCTCCCTGGGGATGAGCCGCCGGCTCGGGCTCGCCACCGCGCTGCTCGGCGACCCGGAGGTGCTGGTCCTGGACGAGCCGGTCAACGGGCTCGACCCGGCCGGGATCCGCTGGATGCGCGGATTCCTGCGCGACAGCGCCGTGCAGGGCCGGACCGTCCTGCTGTCCAGCCACCTGATGGGCGAGTTGGCGGAGACCGTCGACGACGTCGTCGTGATCGACAAGGGTCGGGTGGTGACGCACGGCAGGCTCGCGGACATCACCGGCGGTCACCGCACCCTGGAGGACGCCTTCTTCGCGCTGACCGCCACCGAGGCGGGTGGCCCGTGGTGAACCTGGTCCGCGCCGAACTCCGCAAACTGCTCGGCCTGCCCACCGCCTGGGTCGGTCTGGTGCTGGGCACACTCGTCGCACCGGTGGTCGTCCTGCTGAACGCGCCGTACACCCGCCGGGCGATCGCCGCCGGCACGCTCACCGACACGTCCGACCTGGGCCTGCGCGACCTGGGTATCGGCCTCATCGGTCCGATGGTCCTCGGCGTCATCGTGGTGAGCAGCGAATACACGTCCACCGGTCGGGACGCCCCGGGCGCCCGCCAACTCACCGCCACGCTCGCCGCGGTGCCCCACCGGCTGCGGCTGCTCGCGGCGAAGACCATCGCGCTGGTGCTTGTCGTCGCGGCACAGGCAGCGGTCACGACCGCCGCCACCCTCACCCTCACCCAGGCGCTGCACGGCGAACATGTGCCGGTACCCGCTCCGGCGCGAGTCGCCGCCGCGATCCTCTACTGGACGCTCACCGCGCTCCTCGCGTACGCGATCACGCTGATCACCCGCAACGGCATCGTGCCGCTGACCCTGCTGATCATCAACAGCTCCGTGGTATCCGTGTCGTACCTGCTGACAAAGGTCACCGACCTCGCCTCCTACCTGCCGGACATCGTCGGAGCACAGATGTTCATCCGCGAGTCGGACTTCCCCGTCGAGGTTCCTCCGGTGACCGCCGGCCTGGTGATGACGGCCTGGATCGCCGCGTTGCTCGCGGTCGGCGCCGTCCTGTTCCAGCGGCGCGACGCGTGAACACCGTCCGCGCCGAACTGCGCAAACTGCTGACCCTGCCGTCGTTGCGCCGGACCGCGCTGCTGACCTGGGCCGCCACCGTCCTGCTGACGTACGCGTACGCGTCCGCCGAGGCCTCCGGCGAGAAGCTCGGCGACGCCGCCCTGGCCCCGCTCGGCTACACCCAGGCCGGTTTCCTGGTGCTCGGCCTGCTGGCCGCCACGTCCGAGTACCAGGAGGGCGACCAGATCCGGGCCACGCTGCTCGCGATGCCCCGCCGTCTGCCACTACAGGCGGCGAAAGCCCTCGCGCTGGCTGCTCTGACGCTCCCGGTGGCCACCGCGACGGCGGCCACCAGCACCCTGCCGGCCGGTGAGGCGGCCCGGATACCCGCCGCGGCCGCGTACCTGACGCTCACCACACTGCTGGCGGCGGCAGTCGCCACCGTCGTGCGCCGTGCCGTGCCCGCCACGATTGCGCTGCTCGGTCTGTACTTCATCGCCGGCCCGCTGCTGCGGGCCGGATCCCCCGCGAGCGCCCCCTACCTGCCGGACACCGCTGCCCTCGACCCGTCGCACGGCGCCGCCGCCACGATCGCGTGGACGTTCTCCGCCCTCACGCTGGCCGCGCTGACGTTCCGTCGCCGCGACGCGTGACACCCCGGTCGTCCGCCGCGTCACCTGGCCTTAACCGGACCCGGCACCGCGACGTCCGCCATCGCCCGCAGCCCCGCCAGCCTCGCCGCGCTCGTTGCCGTCGCCCCGCCCACGGACGCGTCACCAACTGGATTCGTGCCGTTGGGGGGCGGCGCGAACGTGTGCCCGCTCACCCTGTTTGCCGACGAGGCTGAGGAACTCCACGGGTCCTGAGCTGGTGGCGCCGAACCAGTGCGGGGTACGGGTGTCGAACTCGGCGGCCTCGCCCGGTTCGAGGATGAGGTCGTGCTCGCCGAGCACGAGTCGGAGTCGGCCGTTGAGGACGAACGCCCAGTCGTAGCCCTCGTGGGTGCGCAGGTCGGGTTCGGCGTCGTCGCGCCCGGTCGGGAGGACGAACTTGTAGGCCTGGATGCCTCCGGGCCGGCGGGTCAGTGGCACGACCATGGAGCCGTCGCTGGTGGGTAGCGGACGCATGTTGATGCGTGGGTCGCCGGTCGGCGGCGCGTCCACGAGTTCGTCCAGGGTGACGCCGTACGCGCGGGCCAGCGGCAGCAACTGTTCGAGGGTGGGACGCCGGAGGCCGGCCTCGAGCCGGGAGAGGGTGCTTGTCGAGATGCCGGTCTCCGCGGCGAGGTCGGTCAGGGTGATGTCGCGGCGCTGCCGCAGCTGCTTGAGCCGCGGCCCGACGGCGTCGAGGGTGCGGTCCGTTGACTCGTCCATGAGCCCAGTTTGCCATTTGGCAAAAAGTTTTGCGGATCCGTCCGCTCCTGGTCACTGTTGAGCGGCTGCGGCCACGCCGGCCGTACCACCAAGGGAGACGCGCGATGACCCACTCGTTCGACAAGGGGTACTGGGACCAGATCTGGGACGGCGATCGTGCCACCGCCATGGCCACCAGCCCACCCAATCCACACCTGGTGCGGGAGGTCCGCGACCTTCCGCCCGGAACGGCGCTCGACGTGGGCTGCGGCGCCGGGTCCGAGGCCATCTGGCTCGCCACCGAGGGCTGGCAGGTCACCGCGGCCGACATCGCCACCGCGGCACTCGCCCGCGCCGCCGAGCGCGCCGCCGCCAGCGGCGTCGCCACCCGGGTGCGCTGGGTCGAGGCGGACCTGTCCCGGTGGCAGCCGGACGCACGGTACGACCTGGTGACCACCCACTATGCGCATCCCGCGATGCCGCAGTTGGACTTCTACGACCGCATCGCATCCTGGGTGGCCCCCGCCGGCACCCTGCTCATCGTCGGCCACCTCCACCACCAGGACCACGCCTCCGGCGCTGGGCATGGGCACGATGAATCCGAGCCACCCGCGTCGGCCTCGGTGACAGCCGCCGACATCACCGCGCGCCTCGACCCGCTCGTCTGGGAGGTCGTGACCGCTCGGGAGTCACACCGGGCCGTGCCGGGGCACGGCGGCCACGCAGTCTCGATCCACGACGTGGTCGTGCGGGCCAGCCGCCGCTCCTGACCTGCGCAGCCGATCGGCTCTCGGCACCGCGCGGTCCGGGTGAGGCGTGACTGCGTGGCCCCGTTGGTGTCCGCTAGCGGAAGCTGGGCGCCATGCTGTCGCTGGAGTGCCGGCCGCCTCGACCCGCACAGTAGGCGTACGACCAACCTCCAGTCACGGCGTTCTTCCAATTGCCGGTGGCGACAGTCTCGTTGGCACACCGGGCGGTGGCGCGCACCTGCGTGCCGCTGGAGTATCCGGTGCAGCTGACCCCGTAGGTGTTGGAGTCCCACCACTCATCGCAGCTACCGGCCGCCGAGGCCGGTGTGGCACCGACGGTCAGGAGGGTGCCGGTCGCCAGGGCAAGTGAGGCCAGAGCCATTGCTGCACGTCTGCGAACCATGATGCTCCTTTGTGGATGGATTGCCCCCAGAACGCCTTCCAGAAAACCGAAGCCGAGGGGACACCGTCGAAACCGATCGTGCCATCCCGCTCTCCGACGCGCCACACGGAGGGGATCGGCGCAGGTGTCGTGGCAAGGACGCGCTGTCAGGGGCCGACGATGATGTCGCGGACCAGGGGCGTGAAAGCGGACCGTCCGCCGTCGTCGACCGCGACAACCACACGTACGAGGTCACCATCATCCGGCGACGCGCGGACGACTGGCGATCTACGGTTGGGGTGGGAGACGTGCATGCCTGGTGGAGATGGCCATGATTTCGGCAACGGCCTCGCGCCAGTGCATCGCCTCGCGGTCCGCGCCGAGATGGAGGTGCTCGGCGCAGAACCAGTAGGCGTTTTCCGGGTGGCCGACCCAGCTTGCGGCCGCGCGTCTCGCGAATGCCGCTTCCTCCTCAGCGTTCACGGCGAAGTACACCAGAGTGAATTCGGTCGCGCTGCCTCTCGATCCACAGACCAGGCAGTTCGGGGGCATCATCCGGCAATTGTGACCCAGAGCGCGTGTGGTTTGTGGGGAGGTCGGGGGTGCCACACAGTGCGGCCTAACGAATACCGGGTGGAATCCGTTGTGCTGGCTGCGGCAGGATGCCCGGATGATGTTGCTGGTCCCCGCGAACCCCCTCCGGCCGCGCCGGCCCGACGACCACTTCGCGCCCGAGGCGCACGCGGCTCGCGCCGCCGGGATCGACGTCGCGGTGGTCGACCACGACGCGTTGGCCCGCGACGAAGCGCAGGCAGCGGTCACAGCCGTGCCCGCCGGCGCCGTCGCCGTCTATCGCGGGTGGATGCTCCGCAGCGACAGGTACGCGGGCTTCGCCGACGCCCTCGCCGCCCGGGGCGTGACCCTGCGCACCAGCGCCGAGCAGTACCACCGCGCCCACGAACTCCCCGGCTGGTACGACGACCTCGCCCCGGTCACCCCCATCTCCACCTGGACGACAGGCGCGGAGCGGACCGCGTTCGACGAGGCCCGGACCAGGCTCGGTAGCGGCGCCGCGGTGCTGCGCGACTACACGAAGTCGATGAAACACCACTGGCACGAGGCAGCCTTCATCCCCGACCTCGCCGACGCCGACCCGGCCTGGCAGGTCGCCACCCGATTCCGGGAACTCCGCGCGGACGACTTCACCGGCGGCTTCGTCCTGCGCGCCTTCGAGCGCTTCACCACCACCGAGGTACGCACCTGGTGGATCGGGGGCGCCTGCGTACTCGTCGGCGCGCACCCCGACACCCCCGACGACCTCCCACCCACCGGCCTGGACCTCACCACGCTCACTCCCCTGGTCGCCGCCCTCGACCTGCCGTTCGTCACCGTCGACCTCGCCCGTCGCGACGACGGCGTCTGGCGGGTGATCGAACTTGGTGACGGCCAGGTCAGCGACCGACCCACGAGCATCAGCGCCGACGACTTCATCGCGGCCCTCTGGGCCGGCGGGCCGCAGTAGTACGCGCTCATCGCGCGGGAGCCCGGGCGCAGCGTTCGTGGCGAGATGGGACCGGTTGACGCTAGCGTGGAGACCGGAGGTGGGCCATGGGCGCTCCTCAATCCCGTCATCCCCCGGTACGCGGCAGCGGTCCCGAGTTCGCGCGGCTGCTGGCGGCCGTCGAAGCCGCGGTGACGTACTACCGCGCCCAGCTGAGCCAGACCGACGGCCCGCGCGCCTATCTCGCCCAACGCGGCCTCGGTGTCCTCGTGCGACGGGAGTGGCCGTGGCGGGTCGGATACGCCCCACCGGACTGGAGCGCGCTGACCGACCACCTGCTCGCCGCCGGCTTCACGGCGGAGGAGTTGGTCGGAGCTGGCCTGGCACGGCGCACCCGGTCCGACCCGAACCGGCTCATCGACGTCTTCCGCGACCGGATCATGTTCCCGGTGCGGAATCCCGCCGGGCAGGCCGTGGCGTTCCTCGGCCGATGCCGCCCTGCGTCGGCGGTGCGCGTACCGAAGTACATCAACAGCCCACGGACCGCGATCTACGACAAGAGGCACCTACTGTTCGGCATCGCCGAGCAGCAGGAGCGTCTCAGCGCGCAATGGACACCGGTCCTGGTCGAAGGGCCGGCCGACGTCCTCGCGGTCTGGCTGTCCTACTCCCGGTCGGGGGCCTCGGGGGCGGTGGCTCTCGCGCCCTGCGGCACCACACTGACCGACGAGCAGGCCGCGACACTGCGCAACCTGCCCGGCGCCGCCCGGGGCGTCGTGGCGGCATTCGACGCGGACCCGGCGGGCTCCCGCGCCGTGGACCGGGCCTGGCACCTGCTGCGGAAGCAATTTCCGCCCGGCCCGCTGCTGGTGGCCGAGTTCGCCGCCGGCGCCGACCCGGCCGACCTGCTCCGCCGGCCGAACGGCAGGGCCCAGCTGCGGGCCGCCCTGCGGCGGCGGGCCCGGCCCATGCTGGACGCGGTGCTCGACCACCGCCTCACCCGACTCGTCGAGCGCCATCCCCGTCTGCTGGAGGACGTCGACGGCCGGTGCGCGGCCGTCCGCGTCCTGGTGCCGCTGCTGTTCCAGGCCGCCAGCCCGGATGACGCGATCCGGCTCGCCCGACGCATCGTCGCTACGACCGGGGCCGGTGTCGACACCGTCGCGATCGCCGCGGTCGCGCACCTGGAGGACGCGCTGCACGATCTCGACCCGTTCACCGCGGCCAGGGGACGCCACGGCGAGGGCCGGCCGGCGTCCCGGGTCGCTGATCAGCGTGCCGATGACGTACGGCGACTGGGCTCACCCGGACCGGCGCGGACGTAGGAGGATGTCGCGGTGGCCCATGAGCATCGCGTCTTCTTCAATCCACCGCCGTCGACGCCGGCCGAGGTGCACGCCGCATTCGACCGTGGTGATCTGCCTGCCGCGCTGGACGCCATGGTCGGCACCGCGCTGTACGGCGACGGAGACTGGCGGGAGGCGCAGGAGCTGCATCTTCGGCTGCTCGAACACGAGGATCACCAGGTCAGCGCCCTCGCCGCGACCTGTCTCGGGCATCTCGCGAGGGTCTACGGTCAACTGGACGAACGCCGGGTGGTCGCCGCCCTGCGCCGAGCGCTCGCACTGCCCCAGGTCGGCGGCACCGCCGAGGACGCCCTGGAGGACATCCGGACGTTCCTCCACCCGCGGCGGACCCGGTGGCGCCGACGGGCCCGTACCGCGATCCGCCCCTGGCGGTGGATCTGACGCCACGGCAGCAGGATGAGGTGGCAGCGTGACGTGCCGTCCGGGGTGCGGGTGCCGGTGACGTCCGCCCCTCCGCCACCGGCGAGCCGCGTCAGCAGTGCTGCAGGAGGAGTCCCCCCGTCCTGCTCCTCACGAAGCTGACCCCTCCCACGGCCCCTCCCCGTTCTGGCGGACCTCGGGTTCGCCCGCCACGCAACGGGTGTTGAGCAGATTGGCCGACCGCTCAACACACGTTGCTCCAAACAGGAGCGAGCATACGCTCACGTTCCGTGCACGTGTCAACATCTGTTTCGTCGAGGCATGCATCTGCGACACTGTCGTTTCGGTGCCTGGAGGGTGAAGAATCATGGCCGATGATCGGCACGCAGAGCAGGATTTGCCGCCCCTCGACACACTGGCCGCGAGGCTCGAATACCTGTTCGACGAGATCCGCCCCAGCCGGGATGAGCTCGGCGATTCCGACGAGCCCGGTCGCAAGTACACGAACAGAGAGATCGCCGACAGGATCAACGAAGCCGCGGCCGAGACGGGTGTCACCATCAGCGCCGCCTACATCGGAGAGTTGCGGCGCGGTGTGGCACGCGATCCCCGCACCTCACACGTGCGCGCCCTGGCTGCCGCCTTCGGCGTGAACTCGGGCTACTTCGTCGACGACGCGGCGGCTCGGCGGATACAGGACCAGATCACGCTTCTGCGCGAGCTACGTCGGATGGACGTCAAGCAGGTGGCGCTGCGCCAGGTGCTCGCCGACAACGGGCTCTCCGCGACCGACACCCAGCTCATCGAGCAGATGGTGGTCCGCCTGCGGGTCGTGGCCGAGAATGCTGCCGCAAGCGGATCCGCGCCCGGGGAGCGCAGATAGCCGTGCACATCCTTCGGTGGGAGTACGTCGACGAGCAGGGGAACGCTGACGTGAGGTTGAACCGATTGCGCAAGCGCTGCGAGCGGATCGTCGCCGAACTCGAGGTGCCGGAGCCATCCGACATCCAGACACTGTGCGACGCGCTCGGCGAACGTCGCGGCCGGCCCATCCACCTGGTGCCGATCAAGCTGCCGGCGCAGACGGTGTGCGGAATGTGTGTGCCGACCGGCGACTTCGACGCCATCTTCTTCGAGCAGGACACCTCGCCGCTGCACCAACAGCTGATCATCGGCCACGAGCTGGGTCACCTGCTCGCCGGGCACCGGGCGACCGAGGTACTGGACGCGGACGCGTCCCGACTGTTGCTGCCGGATCTCGACCCGCAACTGGTGCAGCGCAGCCTCGGCCGCAGCAACTACGCAGCGGCAGAGGAACGCGAGGCGGAGATGATCGGCTCGCTGCTCCTTCGGCGGCTCCGTGGCGGGCGCGGCGACGTGGACGACGAACCGCTGGATGGCCAGGACGCCGAGCTGTACGGCCGGCTGCGGCACTCACTCGAGCACCCGCACTGGTAGGCGCGACGATGGATACCGCCCTCTACACCGTGTGCGCCGTGGCCGGCTGGATCGCCGTCGGCTACATGGTGCGACTCCAGCGCCGGCACCCGAGCCCTGCCCGCCGTGCGATCTGTGTGGGCCTCGGGGCGTTCGCCGCCGGGATCACCGCCGCCATCCCGCCGATCGCGACCGCGATCGATCAGGCGTCCGGCCTGTCCAATCTGGCCAAGGTCATCTCCCATGGCTGCGCGCTGACCATTTCCGCCAATGCCGAGATCATGCTCCTGCACCTCGCGCTCCCCCCGGCGAAGGCCGCCGCCCGTGCCCGCGTGTGGGTGTGGGTCACCGGGCTCGCGTTCCTCGTCATGGCCGGCCTCTTCGCCTACACCCTCGGCTACGACGACCCGGTGCTCCTGACCGTCGAATACGCGACCGACCCCGTCGTGACCGCGTACCTGCTGATCTTCCTGATGCTCGGCTTCTTCGCCTACTGCTTCGACATCACCCGGCTGTGCTGGAGCTTCGCGAAGATCTGCGGTCGACCCTGGCTGCGGCGCGGCCTGCGCATCACCGCGGTGGGGGCGGCCTTCGCGCTGCTCTACAGCACCAACAAGATCGTGTACCTCATCGCCTACTGGGCCGGCTACCAACCCACCGGCGAGCGGCAGATCGCCGCGGTCCTGGTGACCATCGGCGCGCTGCTCATCACGATCGGCCTCACCATGCCGGCATGGGGACCCACCCTGCGGATCACGCGACGGTGGGAGGACTTCCGCTCCTACCGGCGGCTGGAACCGCTCTGGCGGGACCTCATCGCGGCCCTGCCCGAGCTGGAACTCGACCCCGCCCTACGCCGGCCCCTCACGGCGGTGCGCGACATCGACTACGCACTGACCCGCCGGGTCGCCGAGATCCGCGACGGCCGCCTGGCGCTGCGCCCGTACAGCGACGTCAGTGTGACGGCGCTGGCGGAGCAGTTCGCCGAGCAGGCCGGACTGGCCACGCGGGAGCGTCGGGCGGCCGTCGAGGCGGCACACCTGGCCTGCGCGCTGCGTCGGCACGGCTCAGGTCTCGTGGCCGCCATCCCGCACCCTGCCGACGAGTTGCACCGCCCCGACGATGGTTACGCCGGCGAGGTGGCCTGGCTGACGCTCGTCACCGACGCCTACGCCCGCTCGCCGGTGGTGGCGCAGACGCTCGCCGCGACCGGCAGGCTCACCGCTGGAGAGGCTCACCGATGAGAGGCCGCTACGCGAACCTGACCCGTACCCGCGCCCTGGACCCGGAGCGCGACTACCTGGACATCTACCAGACCATGCTGCGTCACGAGTTTCCGTGGGACCTGAAGCTCGGGCTCAACCTGGCCTTCAACAGGTCCTTCTCCATCCCCGCCATCGCCGCCGTGCACACGACCACCGGCGAGCTGACCGAACGCACCCAGAAGCGCATCGACGACACCGGCCTGCTGATGTACGAGATGGTGCTCAACGGGTTCGAGCAGCCTCGGGGCCGGGACGCGTTGCGGCGCGTCAACCAGATCCACCGCCCGTACGACATCAGCAACGACGACTTCCGCTACGTCCTGGGTTGCCTCGTGGTGGTCCCGACCCGGTGGTTGCAGGCGTATGGCTGGCGCCCGCCCTGCTGCCACGAGCGGCAGGCCACGTACCTGTTCTACCGGGAGCTGGGCCGGCGGATGGGCATCACGGACATCCCTGGGTCGTACGACGAGTTCGAGACCTGGTTCGACGCCCACGACGCGGCTCACCTGCAGCCCAACGACGACGCGGCCGCCATCGAGCGGGCCACCCGGATGCTGATGCTCACCCGGATCCCCCGGACGCTCGCACCGCTGGGAAACGCGCTGGTCAGTGCGATGTACGACGCGCCGCTCCGCCGCGCGATGCGGGTTGACGCGCCGCCGTGGCCGGTCCGGGCTGGCCTGCACGTCGCGCTGAAGGCGCGCGCGAGGGCGCAGCGGTGGTTCGGAGCGCCCCGGACGACGGCGTTGTTCGCCGACGGGATCAACACCAAGAGCTACCCCGACGGGTACGAGATCAACCAGCTCGGTCCGCGGCCCGGCCGCGTACAGGAGTAACGCCCGCCGCGGTGATCAACCGCAGCTCACGGTGCGCACCAGCAGGTGCGCCGGCAGGTCCGGGCTCGCGTGCTCGACGGCGAGGCTGTCGAGCGCGGCGAGGTGAGCACGAATCTGTTCGGCCTCGGGCATGTCGAGGTCGGTGTAGAGGGTGAGCGCCCGTTGGAAGTGGTCACGGGCGGAGGTGGGCGCCCCCAGAGCGCGGTGGGCGTGACCGAGGCCGGCGTGGCTGCGGGCGTGCTCGTGATACGCGCCGATCTCGACGACGATCACGTGTGCCGCATTGTGGTGGGCAAGGGCGTCGGCGGCGTCGCCCGTGACGCGGGCCGCCTCGGCGATCCCGTTGAGCGCGCTGGCTTCCCCGTACCGTTCGCCGGTCTCGCGGAAGATGTCCAGCGACTGCTGGTGGTGGCTGCTGGTCTGACCGAGACGGGTGTGCAGCGTGCCGAGGCTGTTCAGCGTCCACGCCACACCTGTGTGATTGCCGAGTTGGCGGTACATGGCCAGAGCCCGCTCCAGGTGGATCCCGGCGGCCCGGTGCCGACCCAGCCGTATCTCGATGTCGCCGAGAGTGTTCAGCGTCCAGGCTTCGCCGGTACGGCCGCCGAGTTGCTGGAACAGAATCAGGGACCGCTGCACGTGCTCGGCGGCCAGACCGTACTGACCCAGTTGCGCTTCGACCTCACCGAGGTTGTTCAGCGCGTGAGCCTCCCCGGCGTGGTGGCCGGCCTGCCGGAACAGGGCCAGGGCCTGGCCGTAGCTGGCGGCGGCGGACCGGTTGCGGCCGAGCTGCGACTCGATGACACCGAGGTTGACAAGCGCACGGGCTTCGCCGACCTGGTTGCCGACCCGTCGAAACAGGCTCCGGCCCTGCTGGAGGTACTCGGTGGCCGGCCCGTACCGGCCGAGCTGCGCGTAGGTGGCGCCGAGGCTGGTCGAGGCGTGGGCCTGTCCGGCTGAGTCGCCGGCACGGCGGGCGGCGGTACGCGCGTGCTCGTGGATGGCCAGGGCGTCAGTGGGATACCCACCGTGCAGGTACTGGAACAGACTGGCCGACAGCCGGGTGGTGTGGGAGGGCCAGCCGTGGGCGGCGGTGTGCGCGGCGACGGCGACCAGAGTCGGACGTTCGGTGTCCAGCCAGCCGCGGGCGGTGTCCGAGTCGAGCGGAGCCGCGAACGGCGCGCCACCGGATGGCGCCTCGCGGTGCGACCCGGCCGGGTACAGGACGTCCATGGCCGCGGCGGCGGTGGCCACGTAGTAGTCGAACAGACGGGTCAGGGCGGCCCGCCGTTCGGGTGGTGGGTCCTCGTCGCCGCACCGGCTGGCGGCGTACGCGCGAATGAGGTCGTGCAGGGCGTACCGGCCGGGGGCGGCCTGTTGCAGGAGGTGGTCCCGGTGGAGGCGACCCAGGTGAACCTCCGCGTCGGACGGGCGGACGCCGGCGAGGGCAGCGACGGCCCGGGCGTCGAAATCATCGCCAGGATGTGCCGCCACGACACGCAGCAGCCGTCGCCGCTCGGTGGGCAACTCCCGGTAGGACAGGTCGAACGCGAGCTCCACGCTGACGTCGAGGCGCCGCTGCTGGTGACGCTCGTCGAGCCGGTCGGCGTGATCGGTGAGCGTCCAGCCGGAGGTGCCTCTGAGGTGCGCGTTGACCAGCCCGAGCGCAAGCGGGAGATGGCCGCACCGCTGCGCGATCCGGGCCACCGCATCCGGGTCGGGGCCGCCGGGGAGGGGCGGGCCACCCCCGGCGAGCAGCGCGGCTGACTCGTCCGGAGTGAACAGGCCCACGGTGAGCAGCGTGGCGTGTGGTAGTTCGCTGAGGTCGCGTCGGCTGGTGATCAGCACCGGGCAGCCCGGGATGCCGGGCAGCAGCGGGCGGGCCTGTTCGGCGTCGCTGGCGTTGTCCAGCACCACCAGGGTGCGGGTGCCGGCCAGGAGGCGGCGGTAGGCGGCAACCCGGGCGGGCAGGTCGTACGGGATCTGCTGGCCGGCGACGCCGAGCAGGCGCAGGAAGCCCTCCAGGACCGAGGCTGGATCGGCCGGCGGTTGAGCGGGGTCGGGGTGGAATCCGCGCAGGTTGACGAAGAGGATCCGGTCGAACGGTCTCCGCCGGTGCAGGGCGTGCGCGGCGTGGATGGCGAGTTGGGTCTTGCCGACGCCCGCCATGCCCTGGATCGCCAGCACGACCGGGCCGCCATCCAGGTCGCCCCTGCGAAACTCCCGCCGGAGCCGGTTCAGCACGGCGGTACGACCGACGAAGCCGGCGAGGTCCTGCGGCAGGTTGTCCTGGACCCGTACCTGCGCTGCCGCCCGGGCCTCCCCGCCGGCGACTCGAAGCGCCTGCCGCCACTGCGCCACGTACCCGACGTCCGGGTGCAGCGCTTCGACGACGGCGATCACCAGATCGGTGTTGAGCCGCCGTCGCCCGCCCTTGAAGCAGTCGGCGACGGTCGTCCTCCTGGCCAGCACGCCACCGGTCGGGCCGGCGGCCTTCCCGGCCGCGTTGATCCGACTCTTGATCGTGTCGTAGGACGGGTCACCAGCCCAGACTTTCAACATCCGTAGTCGTTGGGCCACCTCGTCCAGTGAGTCGGCGGGTCCGGGATCCGGCGGAGCCACACCGCTTCCACTCGACAGCGACTCGGTCACGGCGGCTCCTGGACGGTCCTGATCTCGGGCTTGTGCTCCTACTAGACCCCTGCGGTCCGGCAGCGTCACCTGATCTGTCCTTGATCCGCCGAGGGGACCGGAGGCACCCGTGCTGGCCGTCCGGGATCGTCCGGGATTTCCCCACGGCCCGGCGACCCGCCACAGACTTCACCGAGGTGCTGGTCCGGGCACCGGCGGCCTCCGCCGGTCACGGTCGGGCCAGTCGGACAACCCGGGAGGGAGGTGTCGCCATGAAGATCCAGATCCGTCGTCTCGAGAAGATCGAGACCACTGTCATCTGCGCTTGCAGCCCCTGCACGGACTGCTGACCGAGCGTCCTGGCCACCGCCCATCCGGGCGGTGGCCAGGACCGCCACGACGACCTGAGCACCCGAAGGAGCGAGTACGGATGAGGCGACCCCGAATCAAGAGCGTGTTTCCACCCATCCCGCTGGGCGACGGCCGCATCCGCATCGGCGGCGGCGACTACGGCATCGCCTCGGAGATGGTCGACGACGAGCACGGCAACACCTGGCACCTGTTGAGCCTGCTGGACGGCACCCGGACCCGGCCCGAGCTGGCGGAGGCGATGGCGGAACACGACCCGGGCATCACCGCCGTCGACGTCGACGACTCCGTCGACGCGCTGATCGGCATGGGCTTCGTGGAGGACGCCGCCGTGCCCCCGCCGGCCCGGCTGCCCGCTGTGGAGCGCGAGCGGTACCGGCGCAACCTGGAGTTCTTCTCCTACTTCCACAAGCCGCCGCTGACCGCCGCCGACTTCCAGCTCCGGCTGCGCGACGCCCGGGTCACGGTGCTCGGGATCGGCGGCCTCGGGTCGTACGTGGCCATGAGCCTGGCCGCCATCGGGGTCGGCGACATCCTGCTCGTCGACGACGACGACGTGGAACTGATGAATCTCAACCGCCAGGTGCTCTACACCGACGCCGACGTCGGACAACCCAAGGTGACCGCCGCCGTCCGCCGGTTGACCGAGATCAACCCGCACGTGCGGATCAGCGCGCGCAACGCGCGGGTCGACGGGGTGGCGGCCGCCCGCGCCTGTATGACCGGCCGTGACCTGGTGATCTGCGCCGCGGACCGGCCCCGACTCACGCTCTACCAGTGGCTGAACGAGGCTGCCCTGCACGAGGGCACCGCATGGATGCGCGGTTCCAACGACGGGCTCACGGTCAGCCTCTTCCTGCACGTGCCCCACCAGACCGCCTGCTTCCAGTGCGTCGAGCAGGACGCCGCGGCCAACCACCCGGAGTACACGCCAATGGCCGAGTACGTGGTCGGGGTGATCGGCGACCGGACCATCAACCCGTGCAACGCGCCGATGGCCGGGATGATCGGCAACCTGGCCGCCCTGGAGGCCGTCAAGTACCTCACCGGCATGGCGGAGCCGGTCATCGTCGGCCGGAAGCTCGTCGTCGACGTGCATCGGATGGAGACGCAGTTCGCCGAGGGCACGCTGCTCGACGACTGCGCCGCCTGCGGCCCGGACGGTCGGGTCCCCCGCCCCGGCGACCTGCGGGCCACTGTCGCGTCCGGGTCCGCGGCGTGACCAGCGCGCTCACCGACACCGCGGTCGTCCGGCTGCATCCGCTGCACATCGGCGAAAGCGAAGACGGTGTGTGCGAGGTCGGCCGGGTGGACACCGGTGACTTCGTCGAGCTGCCGGCCGAGGGCGTCGACCTCGTCCGGTGGCTCGGCGCGGGACTGCCGCTCGGCGAGGTCCGTCGGCGGTTCGCCGACCGGTACGGCACCGAGCCGGACCTCGCCGACTTCCTCGACGGCATCGCGTCCTGCGGCTTCCTGCGCGTGGACGCCACGACGGGCGAGGGAGGCGAAGCGGCGAACGGTGCCGGCACCCCGCCGGCCGTCGACACCGACCGCCGGGGAATAGCGGTGCTGGCGAACCTGCCGCCGCACCGGGTGTCCTGGCTGCTCGCGCCGCCGATGCGGCTTCTCTACGTCGGCAGTTGGCTGACCGTGCCGTTGCTGCTGGTGCTCGTACCCTCCCTGCGGCCCACCCCGACCGACGCGTTCCTGCTGGACGGGGTGCTGGCCAACGCCCTGGTCGTCGCGATGGTGGCCTGGATGCTGGTGCTGTTGCACGAGTTGGCGCACGCGGCCACCGTGCGGGCGTTGGGCGTCACCGGACGACTCTCCATCAGCCGAAGGCTGTGGTTCCTGGTGGCACAGACGGAGATGTCAGCCGTCCGGTCCGTGCCCCGGCGCCGCCGTTACGCCCCGTACCTGGCCGGGCTGACCTGGGACCTGTTGCTCATGGCGGTCTGCCTGGTGCTGCAACTCGCAGGTGTGCACGAGCGGCTGGTGCGCGGCGTCGTCTACACGCTCACGCTGTCGGTGGTCTACCAGTTCCTGGTGTTCATGCGCACCGACGTCTACTACGTGCTGGGCAACTGGCTGCGGCTGGGCGACCTGATGGGTGACACCCGGCGGTGGCTGGCCAACCAACTGCGGCGGCTGGTCGGCCGCGACCCCGGGCACGACCTCGGCGGGGTGCCGGCCCGGGAACTGCGGATCATCCGCTGGTACGCGCCGTTCTACCTGCTGGGCTCGCTCGCCGTGACCGCGGCGCTGCTGGCCCTCACGGTGCCCGCCATGGTCACGATGATCCGGCTGGCCGTCGACGGGATCGACGCTCCGGCCGACGGGCTCGCCTTCTGGAACGGTGTCGGCTTCCTCGCGCTCGTCGCCCTGCAACTCGCCACCTTCGGCTGGGTCCTCGTCACCGAACGTCGGACCGCCGCCTGACCGGCTCGTCCACCGCAACGCACCACTACCAGCAGGTGAGGACTCCTACCGTGCCACTGACCGCCCCGCACCGACTGCTGGCCGCCCTCCTGACGCCGGCCCTGGCCACCGGACCGGTAGCCGCCCTCGCCCCACCGGCGGCGGTCGACGCCGGACCGGTCCGAGCCGTCATCGTCGTCCTCGCCGACCAGCACGACACCGCTCCCGGGCGACTGCTCGCCGACCGGGCCACCCGGATCACCGCCGACCAGCAGCCGATGCTCACCGACCTGCGCCGCGTCGGCGCCACCCGGGTGGTGCCCTTCCGCCTGGTGAACGCCATCGCCACG
Organism: Micromonospora sp. NPDC048839; assembly: GCF_040649915.1. Taxonomy (NCBI): domain Bacteria; kingdom Bacillati; phylum Actinomycetota; class Actinomycetes; order Micromonosporales; family Micromonosporaceae; genus Micromonospora; species Micromonospora sp. NPDC048839. The sequence continues at coordinate 261,359 of NZ_JBEZGL010000004.1, read as the reverse complement.
ACCCTGCCGGAGCGGGCCGTCGCAGAGCTGGCGACCCGACCCGGGGTGCGCACCGTCCTGCCCGACACCCCGATGCGACTGCGCCAACCGGTCGCCCCGAGCCGGCCCGCGCCACCGGCCGGCGGGGCCGCGACAGGTGCCCGCGGCTGCGCTGGGCCGGACGAGCCGCCGCTGACCGAACCGGAAGGGCTGGCGTTGACGCGTACCGTCGGATCGCCCGGCGCCCACGACCTGGCCGACGGGTCCGGGGTGCGAGTCGGCGTGCTCGGCGGGGCGATCGACCCGGCGGCGGCCGAGTTCGTCCTCGACGGGCGGTCGGTCGTGGCTGGCTACGCCGACTTCACCGGCGACGGCCTGGACACCCCCTCGTACATCCTGGAATCCTTCGGCGACGCGAGCGTCGTGGCCGCCCAGGGCGTCGGCATCTACGACGCCGGGCGCTACGCGCATCCGGCGCACCGCCCCGACGGACCGTGCCCGATGCGGATCCTCGGCGTCGCGCCGGCCGCCACCGTGCACGTCGCCAAGGTGTTCAGCAACGTCGCGGCGCCCACATCGGTCGTCCTGCAGGGCATCGAGTGGGCGGTGCTGCACGAACGTGTCGACGTGCTGAACGAGTCGTTGGTGGGCTACGGCTACCCGGACACGGCCGCCAACGCCCTGCGGCTGGCCAACGACGCCGCCGTCGCGGCGGGAGTGACAGTGGTGGTGGCCACCGGGGACGCCGGGCCGGACGACACCCTGGGTTCGCCGGCCAGCGACCCGGACGTCATCGCCGTCGGCGCGAGCACCCAGCTGCGAGCCTACGGCCAGCTCGGGTACGGCGGGTCGCCGCTCGGCAACGGCGGCCACCGGTCCGACTCGGTGTCCGCGTTGAGCTCCGGCGGCACCGCGCAGACCGAACCCCGCACCGTCGACCTCGTCGCGCCCGGCGACACCGGGTGGGCTGCCTGCTCGACCGACACCGCGCGCTACCAGAGCTGTGTCTCCTTCTTCGACGGCGGCACCCCCAGCCCGTTCTTCCTGTTTGGCGGCACCAGCGCGGCGGCGCCGTTCGTGGCCGGGGCGGCGGCGCTGGTGATCCAGACGGTCCGCCGGCACACCGGCGCCACCCCGACCCCCGAGCAGGTCAAACGCATCCTCATGAGCTCCGCGACCGACCTGCGGCAGCCGGCCGCCCAGCAGGGTGCCGGGCGGGTGGACACCCTCGCCGCGGTGCGGCTGGCCGCCGCCCTGACCGACCATCGGGACTCCGCCGCCCGACCCGCCGACGCCTCTGCCGGAGCCGCTGGTCGGCCGGCCGCAGGGGCCGTGGCGGGCCTGTTCGTCGCCACCTCGACGGCGAGCGTCACCGGCGCGCCAGGGCAGGCCACGCCGGTCGCGGTGCACCTCACCAATCCGGGCGGGCACGCCCGTCGCGTCACCGTCGGCCTGCGCTCCACCGTGCCGGCCCGCAGCCTCGCCGCCGGCCAGGTGACGCCGGTCGCGGGGGCGGGAGCGGACTTCGTCGACTCCGACGGCGTACCGGCGAACGCCCGCCGAGTGCCGGTCACCGTGCCCAGCGGGACCGACCAGATCCAGGCCGCGGTGGCCTGGGATCCCCGGTCGCATGCCGCGCCGGTCGCGGTGAGCGTCTTCGATCCCGCCGGCCGGCTCGCCGGATACTCACTGCCACTGGGCAACGGGGGGTACGGGCGGGTGACGGTGGCCCGGCCGCAGCCGGGCCGCTGGACCGTGGCCATCTGGACCCGTGACGACGGGACACCACCGGTGGGCGCGGTCCGGTACGACGTCACCGCGCTGCGGCTGACCACGCGCGGCGGTCCCTCGGTCGTCGTGCCGCCCGGCGGTACGCGGACCGTCTCGCTGCCGGTCCGCCTGCCGACCACGGCCGGTGACTCGTCGGCGGCCGTGACCGTCGTCGCCGGCGCGACGGGTTACGCGACGCTTCCGTTGGGACTGCGGGCGCTGGTGCCGACCGGTCCCTCCGGCGGCAGCTTCGACGGCGCCTTCTCCGGCGGCAACGGCGCCCTCGCCGGGTGGGCGCTGCTCGGGCAGCGGCGCAGCTTCCAGTTCGACGTGCCGGCCGGGAAGCCGGCGCTGGCCGTGTCGGTGGACGCCGGCGACGGCCCGGGGCTGGAGGTGTGGGGCCTGCTCGTCGACCCGAGCGGGATGCCGCTCGCGGCCAGCAGCTCGCGCTCCGCGGGGGCCACGGCGCCGCCCCGGTTGGACCTGGTCCGGCGTGCCCCGCAGCCAGGTCGATGGACCGTGGTGCTGGTGCTCACCGCACCGACCGCCACGGTCCGGACCAGCCAGCCGTTCCGCGGCCGGGTGGGATTCGCCCCGGCGTCGGTGGTGGCCAGCGGCGTGCCGGCGGGAGCCGCGCTGCCGGCGGGTCGGCCGGCCGAGGCCACCCTCACCATCACCAACACCGGTGCGGCACCGGCGTCGTACCTCGTGGACGCCCGGTTGGATGCCCTGGGCGAGGTGCCGTTGCGGCCGGTGGCGTCCGCCACGTACCAGACACCGGTGTCCGCCGTCGACGTCTACCCGCGCTTCGCGGTGCCGACCGGCACGACGCGGCTGCGGATGTCGGCCGATTCGGCGGTGCCGCACGTGCTCGACACGCAGCCGTACGGCGAGGGCGGCTACTACGTCGGTGACCCGGACCTGGCCGGCACCGCCGGCCGGCGCTCGGAGGTGCTCGTCTCGTCGGCGGAGGTGTCGGCCACGACCTGGATCTGCAACGCCAACCGGGCGGGGCCGTTCGGCGCTGCACCCCAGCCGCCGGCCCGAGTGGACTGCGCGGCGACCGCCCTGACTCGACTCTTCGACCGGCGGATCACCTCGTCCACCGGCAGTCACTGGCGGCGAGTGGTCGAAGGGTCGACCGAGCCCACCACGCCGCTGACGCTGGCGCCGGGGCAGATCGGCCGGGTCACCGTGTCCTTCCATGCGGACGAACCGGTGGGAGACCTGGTCACCGGGTCGTTGACGGTGACCACCCTGGACGCCCGTACCGGGTTCGGCACGGAGGTGGCCGCGGTGCCCTACTCGTACACGGTGCGGGGTGGTGCGGTCGACCATGGCGCCGGAGGGGCGTAGGGTCCCAGCACCATGAAGGCGCTGATCTCGGTGGACCTGGAGGGCATCTCGGGGATCGTGCATCCCAGCGAGACGAACCCGGATCGGTACGACTACGAGCGCGGCCGGGCCCTGATGACGGCCGAGGCGAACGCGGTGATCGCTGGTGTGTTCGACGCCGAACCCGATGCCGTGGTGTGGGTCGCCGACGCACACGGCACGTTCCGGAACCTCCTGCCGGAGGATCTCGACAGGCGTGCTCACCTCGTCCGGGGCAAACCCCGCCCGCTGGGCATGCTCGCCGGGCTGGACGAGCAGACCGACGCCGTCCTGTTCATCGGCTATCACGCTCGGGCCGGCGCCGGGCCCGCCGTCCTGGCGCACACGATCAGTGACGCCGTCCTCGACGTGCGGGTGGCCGGACGGTCACTGGGCGAGATCGGCCTCAACGCCGCCATGGCCGGCCACCTGGACGTGCCTGTCGTCCTGCTCAGCGGGGACGACACCGCCTGCGCGGAATTCAGCGAGCTGGTGCCCTCGGCGGTCACCGTCGCCGTCAAGCAGACCCTGGGTCAGGCCGCCGCGGTGGCGCTGCACCCGCAGGAGGCGCGGGAGCGGCTGCGCCGCGCTGCCGCCGCCGCGGTCACCCGGCGCGCGTCGATCCCCGCGCCGAAGATGACTGGGCCGTTGGACGTCGAGGTCGACCTGTACGGGCCGTACATGGTCGACCTCGCGGTCCTGGTGCCAGGTGTGACCCGCCTGGGCGGCGGCCGGACGGTTGCCTTCCGCGCCGCTGACGTCGCCGAGGCGTATCGACTGGTGCACCTGCTCGTCCAACTCGCCAGCATCAAGCCCGGCTGAGGCTTCGCGTCCGTCCCGCCGGCCGGTGTCGCCCGCCGGACGGGGCCGGTCCCGGCGGCCCCGGGTAGCGGACCGCCGGGACACCTGCGAACGACCTCAGCAGCCGAGCCTCCTGGTGGAGAGAGCGATGTCGTCGATCCAGAGGTCGAACTCGCCGGGTGTGGTGCCACCCTGGTACAGCTGCCAGCCAACCTTCACCGTGTTCACCGTCGGCAGGACGAAGGGCACGTCGTTGCCGCCGTGCTCGGTCGTGGAAGCGGTCAGGTCCGGGTTCGCCACGCCGTCGATCCACACCTGGACGCGGTTGTCCGTCGGGTCGAGTTTCCACTCGAAGCACTGCCAGGTGTCCTCCGTGACCGGGGCGGACTCCCGCCAGTTGGTCCAGTCGCCGGTCGGGCCGCCGTCGGCACCCACACCCCAGAAGACTCCGGGGACCGTGGGAGCGTACTGACCACCGATCGGACGGACGACCTCCGAACTGCCGGTGCCGGTCGCCTCGACCAGGGTGAAGTGCGCCCAGTCGGGGGCGGTGGGGAAGGCGTCGACGCGCAGCCGCATCCGGCCGTAGAAACGGTTGCCCGGCGCGGCGAAATCGTCGACGCGCAGGAAGGCGCGCCCGTTGTCCACCGTGTGGATGTGCAGCACCTGGTTGCCGTGGCGGGCACGCTCGACGGTGAGCGTGCCGTTGCGCGTGTCGACGCCCCAGTCCAGGGTGCTGGCACCGCCGCTCGGCAACCGCTCGAAGTCTTCACAGAAGAGCAGGCCACGGGTGCACGAGCGCGACGAGGCACCGGACGCGGCGGCCGGAATGCTGCCGGCCGTGGTGCCGAGGATCAGGGCGGCGGTGCACACCGCGAGGAAACGGCGCATGGTCATCCTCCATGACGTTGGGCCTCTACCGTGTTGGGCAGGGCCGGAATGCCTCCACCGGACATCGCGACCCTGCTCACCTCGTCGTCGATCTCGGTGCATCGACATGGCGAAAGGGCGGGCGTCTCGGTGTCGTGGGGAATTCGGGGTCCGGGACACAGACGACGGACACCTGCCCGTCGTCGTGCAATGGCCCGGCGATGCGCCGCGTCAGCCCTTGTGGCACGACGCCGACACCGCGCTGCTCCCGTGCTGCCGGTTTCCAGCACGGTTGCCCCCGTGCTGCGGCGATGTGAGCCATTCCAGCACACCCGCAGTCGTTCCAGCAATATCGACTAGCATCGCTACGTAATCGACGGCCGGGATCGTCCGCGCCGCTTCGCGCTCAGGTGTCACCTGGCCAGTTCACCGTCTCGAGGGTGGGATGACTCCGGATCGCCTCGACCAGGGGCCTGGATCCGCTGACCCTGGTGCCCTGCAGGTCGTAGTCCGTCCAGAGGAACCAGGACCGGTCGGTGGGCCACAGGTTCGTCGGTGAGAACAGGTAGCGGCCGCCGCGTTCTTCGAGCAGTTCGGGAACTGCCGATAACGGCCCGCGCCACACGTGGACGTGGTCGTAGTCGTTGGCTGGCAGGTGTGCGTAGAAGGCGACGCACTCGGTCCTGGGGCCGTCGACCGAGTGCCGGCACAGTGTGTCCAGCAGGGCCTCGAGGCTCTCCTCGTCGAGGGACCCCTCGGGTGGTGGCTGGACGGCGACGGGCCAACTGTTGTGCGTGAACCAGCGGTGGCAGGGCGGGTAACGCCGGTCTGGCGTCTGCCCCGGTTGCCGCGACCAGAGCACGCGTCGCCAAGGGCTTCCCGGTGGGGTGACGAAGCCCAAGGGCGTACCGGTTTCGGTGGTTTCTTCGTCGAGGTTCACGCCTGCGACGATCAGCGGCGCGAGGTCACCCGAGTCGATCCCGCGGTGACGCACCTCGTCGTGGGTGCCCAGACCGGCGAGGCGGGCGTTCTCGTACATGGCGTGGAGAATCCACGTCGACGATTCCCATCCAGTAGGGGCATAGCCGGTGAACGCCTCCTTCCCAGGACGGTCGGCGAGCCAGGCCAACAGGGTGGTTGGAGCTTCCACGCGTTCCATCGACACGGTGCCATCGTTGCGCACCGGCCAGCTCGACGCGCGCCCTGCCTCCGCCGGGACCACACCGACCACGACCGCCCACTCCCTCGGACGCGCGGTCAGAAGGTGGCGATCGGGTTGACCGGGCTGCCGGACGTACCGGCGAAGCGGACCGGCGCGACCGCGAGCTGGAAGTCCCACTGGTCGAGCTCGGTAGCCGTTGCCGCGCACGCCTCCAGGTCGCAGTTGTCGAGCAGCCACAGACCCATCGCAACAAGGCTCACGGCGTGAACCGGCATCAGCACGTCGTCGTACCCCGACGGTTGCACGTCCTGGGGGGTGTCCGCGCCGATCAGCGCGACCTGCCGTTCCCGCAGCCACGGCAGGCAGGACGCATGCCAGCCGGCCTGGGTGAGACCGATGGCCGCACCGGTCTCGTGCCGGAAGCGGCCGAAGCCGGTCCGCAGGAGCACCGCGTCGCCGGGTCGTACCCGCACACCCTGGCGACGCTCGGCCTCCTCCAGGTCCTGGGGAAACACCCCCTCGCCCGGCTCCAACCACGGCACACCACGGACCCCCGCGATGTCCAGCAGGACACCTCGGGTGATGATCCCGTTCGCCGCCGCCGTGACGGCCGCCCACCCCGATCCCGTCGCGGCGTCAACCAACGAGTGTGACCGCCCGTTGTACATGGTGCCGTCCCAGAAGATGTGGCACGGCGAGTCGATGTGGGTGAGGGTGTTGCCGTGGAACGTGATGCCGAGCCGCTCAGACGAGAAGCCCCAGCGCCGGTCGGCGTGGAAGGCGGGCACCGGGATGTTCTCGGCACCCGGCATGTCGGCGGCGCACGGGCACGTCGTCGTCGCCCGCTCCATGTCCTCCGGTACGGCGATCTCCCAGGCGCACGACACGCTCCGGCCGTGGCGCACGGCCCGCGCCGCCGCCAGCCGGACGTCGTCGGTGATGTGGTTGAGCGTCCCGCGCTCGTCGTCGTCGCCCCACCGTCCCCAGTTCGACAGTGTGTCGAAGTAGCCGAGCACGTCGTCCTGGGTGGGCATTGATCGCCCTGCCGTCATCTGGGCATCGACTCCTCCGGTCACGTGGTCCGAGGCGACGCGGGCAGCGGCGTTCCGCCCTCTCCCCTGACCTGCCACGGGCCGCTGAGCTGGCCTGACAGTACCTCAGTGGGCCAGCAGCCGATCGGGCCCGCAGCGGTTGACGGCATGCAGTACGACCGTCAGGGTGGTCAGCGATCTGCGGTCCCGAGCATGACGGTGAGGTCCTCCTCGGCGGCCAGCACCGCACCGTCGAACTCGAGTCGTGCGGCTGCCACGGCGGCGGCCCGGTCATTGCCCGGCCAGAAGTGGGTGAGCATCAGCCGGCGGGCACCCGCCCGGCGTGCCCAGTGACCGGCCTCGGTGGAGGTCATCAGACTGCGGGTGGGCCGGTCGGTCTCGCCGTCGCGGTCGGTGGCCTCGACGATGAACAGGTCGGCGTCGCGACCGAGATCGGCCAACACCGGGGTCGGGCCGGTGTCGCCGGAGTAGGCCACGGCTATCCCGTCCGCCTCCAGTCGGATGCCCACGTTCGGCACGTGGTGCGGAAGCGACAGCCCGGTCAGGTCGAACGGTCCCACCCGGTAGGTGCCGGGCAGCGGACGCACGTCGAAAACCGCCTCCAGGTCGACATCCGGCTCCAGGCCGCCGATCCGGTCGAGCACACCGGGTGGGCAGTACAACGGCAGCCGTGGTCCACCGACGTCACCGTAGAGCCGCATCCGGAACAGCCCGTGCAGGTCAACGCAGTGGTCGGGATGCTCGTGGGTGATGACGACAGCGTCAACCACGCCATCCGGCCAGTGCCCGAGCAGCCGCGGCAGGGTGGCGTAGCCCAGGTCGAGAACCAGGCGGTAGCCGCCCCAGTCCACCGCGAAACCGCTACAGGCACGGCCCGGTTCGGGAAAGGCACCGCAACTGCCGAGCACGGTGACCTGCCGCATCCGTACAGCATGCCCGACCGCCAGGTGTCGCGCCGGCCTGGACGACGTCGCGCCGCCAGCAGCAAGCCCACGCCGCCAGGGCCTTGACGCGCCGACGGGCAGGACGCATGGTCAGATGATATCGACCATCTCAAATCTCTTGCTCTGGGAGAGCTGATGAAGACCCTCGTCACCACCGCCTCGGCCGCGGCCCTGCTACTCCTGGTCACGGCCGGCGCATCCCCCGTCCGACCAACGGCCGACGCGCCCTGCGCCGGGCAGATCCACCCGAACCCCGGGTTCGAGAGCGGCACCACGGGCTGGACCGCCGGCCCCCGCATCGTCGTGCTCGGCGACGCGACCCGGCCCGCACTCACCGGTCAGGCGTACGCCACCTTCGCCGGCCTGGACGTGACGCGTGGCGACCTGCTGCGCACCACCGCCACGGTGCCGGCCGGCTGCACCCTGACGGTCCGCTTCTGGGTCCGCACCACCACCACGGAGACCAGCCGCGGCGACTACCTGAACGTCGGGCTGGCCGTCACCGGGATACCGCCGAAGACGAGATTCTCGCTGGCCTTCGACGGCGGGGCGCCGTGGCGGCAGTACGCCATGTCGACCGGGACGGTGACGACCGAGCGCACGGCGACGGTCAGTTTCCTCGCCAGCGAGACCGCCGGCAACGGCGCCACGGCCTTCGACGTCGACGACGTCACGCTCACCTTGAGCTGACCGCGACGGCGTCCTCAGTTCCAGGCTCTCCCGGCCCGGACCCACGCGTCCCGGTCCACCGGTCGGGGACCCTGCCGCAGCCACGTGCTGATGTGCTGTGCGTGATGCTCGGGGGTCCCCGAGGACGACTCCACGCGGAGGGCTCCCGCGAAGTAGGGGAACGCCTCGGCGCGCTCGCGAACGAGCGCTTCGTCGAGGTCCGTGGCCTGGTGGCGCTGCCGGAACCGGCTCACGGCCTCGTCGGGAGTCACGAAGAACTCGACGACCCACAGCGGCGCGGCGGAGCCGGCCAACGCTTCCAGCAGACTGACTCGCTGGTCACGGCGAGCGTAGGTGCACTCGAGGACCACGGTCTCCGCACGATCGACGAGCATTCGGGCCAGGAGGTGCGCACCGGCGTACGCGTGCATGCGATCGTCACGATTGCGATCGGATTCGGGGAACAGCAGCTCGAACAGGCTGTCCACCTCCAGGTGGATCCGACCTGCGGAGGCCCGTTGCTGAGCCAGCACCTTTCGAGCCGTGGTCTTGCCCGAGCACGGAGGGCCGGAGAGCACGACAATCCCGTTGCTGGCCATGGTCCTCAGCACCAGCTGATCACCGGGAGGTTGCTCGGGCGCACGTGGTGACGCCACCCACGGGGGCTTCCCGGGTGCGGTTGGTGCCGACCTCGGCGGTGCCCTCGGTTGCGTACCGGTGATTGGATGGGCGGGTGGATCCGTGGGAAGCAGTGTTTGTCGTCATCGCCGTGATCGGGTCGGTGGGAGTTGCGCTCGGGGCCATGTCCCAGGATAAGCGCCGTTCGGCGACCCAACTCACGGCCGTCCAGCGGAAGCTCGACCTGATAATGGATCACCTCGGCATCGCCGAGCCCGTGAACCCGGACGTCGTCCGGCACCTGGAGGGCGGCCGGACGATCCACGCTGTTCGCGCCTACCGGAACCAGACTGGCGCGAGCCTCATCGAGGCGAAGCAGGCGGTGGACCGTATCGCCAGCACGCTCCACCTCGATCGGTAGGCGTTCGCACGGCGCTGACCTCAGTCGGCTTGCCATGATCCTGCGGTTGCGGCTGTCGCGACGGCGTCCTGGTAGGCCCCAGCGACCAGCCAGGCCAGCGCCAGAGCGATGGAGTCCTGCTGGCTCAGCCGGCCGAACGCGTCTCGGCTCCGCCGGTGACCCGCGCGCCGCAGTTCGCGCAGCACGGACGCGGCCGTCGGGAGTTGGGCGTCCAGGAGCGCCCGCGCGTCCCGTTCGACGTCCGGCACCAGGGCGCTGCGACCGACGGCGACCACTCGTTGCAGGTGGTGGGTGAGCAGATGCAGAGGTGGTTGCGGGCGGTCGGCGCCGGACGGCTCCGTCGTGGTGGTGGCGCCGGGTAGGTCGGCGCCTGCACGTGCCGCAACTCCTTGTAACGCCCCCGGGCGTAACGGGACAGGTCGCGACGCCGTTCCGTCGTGTGCCTCCGGCAGTGCCCACACCTCCCGGAACAACTGCAGCGTCACCATCCACTGCTCGACCTCCCGCCGGCAGGAGACCTCATGCCGCTTCAACCACTCCGAGAGCTGCCGCAAGCCGACCACCGCGTCGGTGTCCCCGCAACGCCTTGGGCAGGCTCTTGAGCAGCCTGCCCTGGCGGTTACGGGCGACCACCTTCCCGCGTTCCAGGCTCACCTCATAGTCGGCACCAGCCGCCAGCCAGCCCATGTGGATACTCACGGTGACCATGGGCGGATGACGGCTTGTGCACGGCGTTGTCGGTGATGACGAGCCGGCCGGCGATGGTGTTGTTGTCGTGCCCTTGCGCCATCAGCGCGAGGACCTCGCGTTCGCGGGGGTGAGGACGGCGATCGGGTCACTGCGGTTGACGAGGAGTTGGGCGATGACTTCGGTGTCCATGGCGGTGCCGCCAGCGGCTACTCGGCGCAGCGCGTCGACGAACTCGTCCACCCGGCTGACGCGGTCCTTGAGGAGGTAGCCGACGCCGCCACCGTGGTGAACACCCTGGCGATGGCAACCGCCGCGCGCCTTCGCGAATTCGCGCTGCTCCAACTGGTCGGTGCCACCCGTGGCCAGGTGTTCGCGATGATGCGCGGCGAGACGAGGATCATCGTGGTGGCGGCCGTCCTCATCGGAACCCTGGCCGTCGCCCCGTCGGTGGTCGGCACGAGCATCGCGCTGACCAGGATGCCGATGCCGTCCGTTCCACCGCTGGTCTACCCGGGAATCGTCGCGGTCGCCGCGCTGCTCGGCTCGGCCGCCATCATGATCTCGGCTCGGCTCGCCATGCGGTCGCGGCCCATCGTCGCGATCGGCGCTCGCGAGTGAGATCCCGGCCCGGACGAGGAATCACATCCCGGCCGCGGCGTCGTACCTGCGGCGTTGGTCGGCCATCTCCGACTCGGCAAGCGCCTCCTTGAGCGCCAACTCCGCGTACTTGGCCGGGAACATCTGCTTCACCCGGTCGGTGAACATAACCTCGGCGGTCGCCTCGACGACCTGGATGCCGGGCGGCTCGGTGGACATGTCCATGATCACGGGGCCGGCCAGCTTGACTGCCACGTCCCAGGGGCGCCCCCGCTCCGCGACCCCGCACAGGTGGAAGCCGTAGACCGTGCGTACGTCCGCGAGCGCGGTGACCTCGGTCGGCTCGTAGCCGTAGACGCGGACCCCGCAGATCACCGCCGGCTTCTCCCCGCCGGCGGCCTGCTGGGCATTGTGCCCGGCGTGGTTGTGCTGGCCCGGGTCGGCCTGTTCCAGCACGGTACGCATCCGGGACATGATCTGCGTCTGCAGGTCAGCCGGCTTCGTCTCCGGGTCGGACCGGTTGACCAGGACGACCGCGCCGGCCGACACCGTCAACAGGATCACCGCCACCCACACCAGGCGGTGTCGATACCATCCCGCGAAACTCTGTCGGGAAATCATGATCTCTTCTCACCTCGTCGCCGGTTGGTGCGCGGGCAGACCGAATCGGACGCCCCGGAGTGTCGAACGTCGACCGCGTCGGCCATCGACGACACGGACCGGAGGGGGTACGGACGGCGGGCACGGATGCCTGCCCGGCAGGACGCCCGCCGTCAGGGAGATGGCCCGGCGATGCGGCAGGCGAGCGGCTGTCATGGCAGCGCGCTGCCGACACTGCGCTGCTCCCGCGCTGGCCGTTCCCAGCACGGTTGCCCCCGCGCTGCGGCGATATGAGCCCATTCAACACGTCCGGCTGCGCTCTGGCAACATCGACGAGCGTCAGCTTCGGCGTCGTGCGCGACCCAGGCTTCGCGAGGCAGGCACAGGTGTGGTCAGGAAACCCCGAGCTCCCAGATTGAGTAGCCGTACTGGTTGACGCGCTCAGTGCCCGTGACGCGGACGAACCGCGCGGCCGTCCTATTGGCCGGGATGAGCACGGGGCCAGGCGCTCCCGCCGTCGTGGTGAAGATCGTCTTCCAGGAGCCGCCGTCGACGGAGACGTCGACGTGGTAGGCGGTGGCGTGGGCGTGCTCCCAGTTCACGGTCACCGTAGTGATCGAATACACCTCGCCGAGGTCGACGGAGATCCACTGCGGATCCGAGAACTGGCTGCCCCAACGGGTCGCCGCGTCGCCATCGACCGCGTACGAAGCGTTCCACCAGGCCTTCTCGGAGCTGGAGGCGGTCGCCGGTCGCCGCAACGCGAGGTTCCTGCCCGAGGGGTTCTCCAGACCGGAGACGGCGCCGTTGGGCTTCGGCGCCGAGCCGGCGGGGGGTTTCGCGGCGCTGCTGGCGGCGGCGCTGCTCGTCGCGGGCGACGCCGGTGCGGGCGGCCCCGGTACGGGCGGTGGCGACGCCGACGCCGACGGGGCCGGCCGGGCCGACACCGACGAGGTGGGCCCCGCGGTGGGCGGGCCGCTCCCGGGCGGCAGCGGCGGCCCGTAACCCGGACCCGCGGTGATCACGATCCCGCCGTCCCCGGGCGGGGCGCTCGGGTCCAGGGCGCGATCGTCGGGCAGCCGGCTGCCGAGCGTGACCGCGGTGACCGCCACCAGCCCGACCAGCAGGAGCGACACCGACCAGGGCCGGAGCAGAACACCGAGGGGACGACTCCCGGTCGCGGCCGTTTCCGGGCCGGGCGCGGTCTCCGGCACGGCGGGCGCGGTCTCCGCCTCGGCGGACGCGGGCGGAGTCGACCGGGTGCGCGGCGGATCAGCAGCACCGGGTTCCCCGTCGTCCGACGACCGGTCGGCCGGGACCGGAAGCGGTACCGGCGGCAGGGGGGTCCGGGCGTCCGGCTGGGCGGCGGCGGTCTCCGGCCGCGCCGACGGCAGGCCGGTCGGGGCGGCGGGAGCCACCGGCGGCGGGGCCTGGGGGGCGGTCGCCGCCGGTGTGACCGGCCGAGGTGGCCGGAGCATCTTTGGTGGACTGTCCGATCGGTCCTCGACGGGCCGGCGTGGTGCCGGCATCCGGGTCCGATCGGCGATCGGGACCGAGGGTGCGGGCCGCACCGGAGGAGCAGTCGCGGAATCCGCGGACGTCGCCGCGTAGGGTGGCAGTCCGCTCAGCGCCACTGCCCGCTGCACCGGGGGGCGGCGTGCGACCGGGGCCGCTGGCGCTGCCCCGCCCGAGCCCCGGTCACCGGCCTCGGGCGTCGGTTGGCGCGCTGCCGCTGGGTCATCACCGGCGGGGACGGAATCCACAGTCGACCCTCGCTCAGGACTGTCCATGCTCGTGACTCTCCCGCTCTGCGCAGCATCCGCGCCCGTCCTGGCCGGAATGACTCTCTCCACCGTCCGTTCGCGGCGGCACCGCGCACCACCCGGACGCGAGCGCGGCCGGCGGCGCGTCCTCCACCAGCAGTGCCCGCGCGCCGACCGGGCAACCGAGGTAGTTGGCGAGCAGCCGCAGCAGGGGCTCGGTCAGCTGACCACCCTCCACCCAGACCACCTCGCCGCCGCCGACCCATCCCGGCCGCCGGTCGGCGACGACCGTGGCGAAGTCCCAGGCGGTGACCGGCTGGCCCGCCAGGAGGAACGGCCGCCGCCAGTCCGGCCCGCGCGCCGCCACCACGGTACGGTAGCCGGACCCGTCGGCCCGTTGCCGGATGTCCGCGGCCTCGGGAATCCGGGACAGCGCCAGCAGCGGCTCGTCGTCATCCGGGCCGGCCTCGACCCGCGGCGGCCTGGCGCGGGCCGGTGCCCTCAGTTGCACCAGGTCCTCCTCCCGGAAGGGGAAAGAGGAGTCGAGGCGCACCGCCGGGCGGGGGGCACGGTTCACCCGGCGCGGCAGGCTTGCCCACCAGCCGTCCGCCCGTCGACCGATCGTCACGACCTGCATCTGGTCAGCCACCTGCTGCTCGATCTCCGGGTCGACGGGCACGGAGGAGACCAGCAGGACCGGGCGGGCATCGGACTCCCGGTACGCGGCGATGATCTCGCCCAGTTGCCCGGGTTCGACCTCGCCCGCATCGGTGTGCACGGTGCCGGTGCGGGCGTCGGCGGTGAGCAGGACCGCGAAGAGCCGGCTGTCGCGGTGCCACCACCGTGGTGGTGTCGAGCGTTGGGCCGCGAGCACCACGTCGGGCCGGTCGGCCGGGTCGGGTGCCAGGAGGTGGCTCAGCTCCTCCGGAACGAACCGCGTTCGGGACCGCACGCTCTCCGGCAGGCGGTTCAGCAACAGGTGCAGGATCGGCAACACGTCGTCGGGCAGGGGCAGACCGGGCAGGCCGACGGCGATCGTGAACCACTGCGGATGCCACGGACGACGGCGGACGTCACCGGTGTGCTGGCCGGCGAAGGGGGGTCGGACCCAGAGCCCGAACTGGGTGGGCTCGGCCACCCAGCGCTCGTCGAGCCGGAACGTGTCGGGGCCGGCCGGTCGCAGGTCCGCGAGGAAGTCGACACTCCCGATCGGTCTCGGCGCAACGCCCGGAGCGCACCGCAGCCGTGCCACCGGGGGCGTCCACCAGTCGCCGTCGGGGTCGATCGCGACCGACACCGGTCGGTGCTCGTCATCGAGGATCGGCAGGCCGGTCGCGACCTCGACCGGGCGGTCCCAGCGGTCGGCGATCGTGGCGGCCAACCGCAGTGCCTCGTCCGCGGCCTCGCCGTACGGGGCGATGACCATCGAGGGGTCCAGCGCGTCGAGGATCGACAGTGCCGCCTCGACGCCGGGCGTGGCCGCGCCGGGGCGGCCGAGCACCACCGTCACCCGCTCGGCGTCCATCGGCACCGCGAACGCCAGGTCGTCCAGGCTCGGGTCCGGCAGGTCCGGAGAGTCGGCGTAGAGCCACAGGCCGGCCGGCACGCAGTGGGCTCTGATGCCCGAGCCCACGTGTCGCACCAGGGTGTCGACTTCGGCCTCCCAGTGCGGCGGCGGATACCGGTGGCCACCGTCGGAGATGCTGCCGTCGGCCCGGAACCAGCGCCACCCGTCGACGGCGAACAGGCCGCCCCCGGGCACGAGCAGGAGTTGACCACTTGGCGCATACACGTCGGCCTGGAGCTGTCGGGCCAGGGTCGCGGCCGGGGGCGGACCGGTTGTGGGGGTCGTCCCGGTGCCGCTGACCGCGAGACGGGCAGCCGCCCCGGGCGGGACAGCGATCGGCAGGACCTCGGTGATCAGCGCCCAGTCGTCGGGATCGACGATCTGGCCGACAACTGTCACGACCCCGCGCTCCGAGGGCAACAGGCGTGCCATCGCGACGATGGTGCCGTCCGGGTCCGGCCCGACAACCGCGAGGTTGTCCGCGACCCACCGCAACGCGTTCGCGGAGCCACGCCGTGGGCCGCTGCTCATCGGCGCTGAGGCTGCGGACATCACGGGCGACACCCGGTACGCATCCAGTGCAACCGATGAGACCGCTCCCACGCGAGACTCACCAATCCTGTCTCATCTCGTTCCACCCACACCCCACCCCGAGAACCACCACATAGTTGACTCGGGACAACGGTTTGTCAATCGGTGGAGATGCCGCCCGCGGCACGCCTCCCAGAAGTGGGAGGGGACGCGTTTCGGGGAATGATAGGGCCGCGATGTTTCCGGCGTGCTGCGTCGGCCGAGCCGTGCCTCACACCCCGACGGCGCCCACCCCGACCACGGCGGTCGGCAGATCCTCGATGGTGAGCAGCGCCAACTCGGCGGTCGTCACATCGGCCGCAGCCGCCAACCGGGAGGCCTGCCGGTCCGCCATCCGCTCGAAGACCTTACGCGCCTCCCGACCGTTGCCGAAGGTGCCGTCCCTGGGGATCCGGTCGAAGTGGGTCAGCAGCGCCGATGCGGCGGCGGGGTCCAGTTGGTAGTCGTGCCGGACACACTGGTTCTCCACGATGGTCACCAGCTCCGCCGGCGTGTAGTTGGCGAACTCGATGGTCCGGCTGAACCGTGACTCCAGACCGGGGTTGGCCTGGAGGAAGCGTTCCATGTCCGCGGAGTAGCCGGCGGCGACGACCACCACCTCGTCACGGTGGTCCTCCATGAGCTTCACCAGGGTGTCGATGGCCTCCCGACCGAAGTCCGGCCCACTGCCGCCGCGGCTGTTGCTCAGGGTGTACGCCTCGTCGATGAAGAAGACGCCACCGAGGGCGGAGTTGAACGCCTCGGTCGTCTTGATGGCGGTCCCACCGATGATCTGCGCGACGAGATCGGCGCGGGCGACCTCGACCAGGTGACCCTCCCGCAGCACCCCCAGCTCGGCGAGGATCCGCCCGTACAGCCGTGCGATGGTGGTCTTGCCGGTGCCGGGCGCCCCGGCGAAGACCAGGTGCCGGGCCATGGGCGGGGCGGACAGCCCTGCCTCCAGACGGCGCTTCGACATCTTGTTGAGATTGATCAGTGACGTCACCTCCTGTTTCACCCCGTGCAATCCGACGAGGGACTGCAACTCACGCAGTGGGTCCGAGCCGCGGGCGACGAGGCGTCGACCCTCCCCGGCCGGCGCCTCGGCCGCCGAGGTGGTCGTCGCGGTGGCGACGGCGGCCGTGCCGTACGCGTCGGGGAGTGTGTTGCGGGAGCTGGCGAGATCCTCGACCGTCAGGTGGCCGTCCGGGACGGTCTGTCGCACCCCGGAACCCTGGTTGTCCCGCACCACGCAGCCGACCAGTCGCACCGAACCGCCGGTGCGCACCGCGATGCCATCGCCGCCGCTCGCGGTGAACTCGGAGTCGGTCACCGTCCCCCGCGACTCGTCGCCGAAGACGCATCCGTCGCCCTTCGCCGCGTGGACTCTGCACCCGGTCAGCGAGATGTCCCCACCGGCGCCCACCGACACACCCTCGGCGCCCGCGTCGGCGATGTCGCAGTCGCTGAACGAGGCCGTCGCGTCGGCGACGACCACACCCGCGGCGGCGCTGCCGCGCATACTCAGACCACTCAGCGACGGCTGAGCTCGGCCGCTGACCGAGATGCCGACGCCGCCGCAGCGCTCGATGGTGAGGTTCTCGAAGCGGCCACGGGCACCGCCGAGGATCTCGACAGCCGCCCCGTCGCACCCGTGGACCTGCAACCGTTTGACGAACGGGTCCGCGCCGTCTTCGAGGTGGACCCCGACCCCGGTACAGTCGCTGACCACCGTGTCGGTGAGTTCGGGTGTGCCACGGTCGCCGATGCTCACGCCGACGCCGGCGATCTTCGTGGCGGTGCACGCCTCCAGCCGCCCACCCGCGCGGCCGGTGAAGCGGAACCCCGTACGCCGGGCCCCACTCACCCGACAACGGCGCAGGACCGGTGTGCACCGCTCGTCGGTGAAGACTCCGTCGGCGGCACAGCCGTCCACGGTGCAGTCCTCCAGCAGGCATGACCCGGCGGTGGCCAGGTAGATGCCGACGCCGTTGGTGTTGCGGACGCTCAACCGACGAGCCGTGATCTCGGCCTGCTGCTCGGCGGCGAGCGCGGGCTTGCTCGTACCGATGATCTCGGTGTCCTCGATGGATATCCGGCCCTGGCCGTTGAGGCAGATGCCGTTGCCGCCCGCGTCGCGCACGGTGCACGCACGGACCCGCAGCTCCCCGCGCTCGGCGACGACGACGCCCGACGTGCCCAGACGCTCGATCCGGCAGTCGTCGAGCACACTGCCGGCCGAGGAGGTCACCACGACCCCGGCACCGACCTCGTTGCTCACCAGGCTGTCGCGCATGGTGAGTGAGCCGCTGTCCCGGACGAAGACGGCAGCCCACGACGACGCGACCAGTTCACACTCGGTGACGCTCAGTTGGCCCACCACCAGCGCCAGGGCCGGGCTGTCGGCGTCGGTGGCAATGATCGACAGTCCGGACAGCGCGGCCGACTCCGCCGCGAGAACGACCGGGATCCCGGACGACGCGGTCAGCTTCACGGTGCCCGGCCCGTCCTCGGCGGTGATGGTGACGATCTTCGTCAGCACCAGGTTCTCGGTGTAACTGCCGGGTTGCACGCTGATCACCGACCCGTCCGACGCCGCCGCGAGCGCTTCGGTGAGCGTCCGGTACCCGGAGGCCGCCGACTGGGTGACGGTGATTCGCCGCTGGTTCACGCTCGTCCTACCTCCACAGACACCGAGACTTCCCGATGCGGCTGGTTACGCGGACCTACGAAAGGTTGGCGCTATTGTCGATGTCCTGGTCCACGAGCGCGTCGACCGCGCCATGCCCCTCGCGGACCAACTCCCTGATCGAGTCCCGCGCCGTCGCGAGGTAGCCCAGCGTCTGTTCGGCGTTGGGTTCCCGCTGTTGTGCGAATTTCTGACCGTGTTCGTCATTTCCCCACGGATCGGGAAGACTCGTCCGGACGTTCCTGACGCGCGACAGAGCACTGTCGACCTCGTCGGCGACGCTCCCGACCACCTTGAAGAGATGGTGGGCTCCCTCCGGGTCGATCCTCGTCGCGTCAGCCATCGGCCCGACCCGCCTCGTCCCGCGCGGCCCGGGCGATCGACGGCAGGTCGATCGCGGAGGTCAGCAGGGAGCCAACGACCTCGTTGAGGTCCACCTTCCCGCCGGCCAGGTCGCCGAAGGACACGCCGGGCAGCACGTCCGGACCCGCCATCTCGTCGATCTTCCCGAACGACTCGGCCCGGCCACGGCGCAGCGTCTCGACCAGCAGACTGCTCAGCTCGTTCGGTGCCATCGCGCGGTACTTGGTGTTGTTGAACGTCAGCTTCACCAGCTCGCCACGGCCGTCGAACGTGGCGGTGAGCATCTTGTTCGGCGAATCGACTGTGGTGCTCGCCGCCCGCATCTTGGCCTGGAACTCGTCCAGTTTGCGCCGCTCCTCGGCGAGCATGGCGAAGACCACGTTCAGCTCTCGGCCGCCTGGTCCGCGGTCGGTCTGGTCAACCATCCCGGTCACCCTTCCTCACGTCCCCGAGCTCCTTGCGGAGCCCCTCCTGAATGTGCTGGTCGATCCGATCCGTGCGCCCGAGCACGTGCCATCCGGCGTCGGCGTCCTTCCACACCGCCGGGTCTCCCTGGGCGAGCGTGCTGCCACGGCGCTGCCCACCGCCCTCGTTCTGCATGCCACCCAGGCCACCACCCATCCCTCCGCCCATGCCCCCCATCGGCATGAGCGGCATCATCGGGAGGCCGCTGCCCGCCCCGCCGCCACCTCCGGACGGCGGAGCGACAGTCTCGCCGGGCTGATTCGCCCTGACCGTCGGCGCCGCCGGGCGGAAGAGGTCGGCGGCATCGGAGTCCGCCGCGAGGACCAGGCCCGGCGGGTCGTCTCCCGCCGACTCGGCGCGGGCGTGACGGTCCCCCGGCTCGTCGACGGTCGCCACCGTCGGTGGGTTCTGGCCGCCGAGACCGAGGCCGACATCGCGGTACGCCTCGGCAAGGCCATGGAGTACGACCTGTGCCCGGCGGTCCCACTCGTCGTCGGTCGAGCCGCTGTCCGCGGCTCGCTGAGCCTGTAGGTCCCGTACCCGCGACTGCCCGACGCCGAGGGCATTCGCTGTGACCCGCAACTGCCGTCCGCACTCGGCGTCGTCCAGGGTGTGCACCAACTCTCGGGTACGACGTGCCGGGTCGCTCAGCCGTACACCGGTTGCCTGGGTGCTCCGCCAGGCGTCGTCCAACTCGTTCAACGCGCGGTCGAGCGACTCGGCGATCGCCCGTAGGCCACTCCGGGCCTCGTCGAACAGCCGGGCGGACGTCTCGATGTCCACCGGGGATGCCGCGTCGAGGGCGAGAGCGATGTCCTGGAGTGTCCGCGGTTGCCCGATCGGGCTTCCTCCCGCGATGTCCATGGGTCAGCTCCTCCCCACGGCCTGGCTGGAGACCGCGTCGCCGTCGTCGCCCCACATGCCGTCCTCGCCGACGAGCCACGTGTTGCGTTCACGGTCCCGATCACCCTGGTTGCCCATGCCGCCGCCCATCGGCGGGGACATTGGCATTCCGGATCCGGCGCCCTGACCGCCCGGAGCGCCGGCTGACAACGCCGACGACGACGACGAGCTACCGGGGTCGCCCGAGGCCACCGGGGCCAGCTCGAGTGGGGCGGGCAGGTTCGCACCGCCCCGGTCGCCGCCACCGCCGGACACACCGCCACCGCCGCCACCGGAGTCACCACCGGGGCCGCCACCCGAACCACCGCCGGATCCGCCACCCGGGCCGCCACCAGAACCACCGCCGGAACCACCGCCAGAACCACCGCCAGTACCGACGGTGCTCTTGCCGTTGAGGTAGTCCGAGATGGACGAGTGGCCTGCGCCCTCGTCGATCAGGTCGTCGATGGCCTCGTCAGCGGCCTCCTTGGCATCCGTGAGCGCCTCCACCCGTGCTTCGCGTTCGGCCGCGGTGTCGCCCTCGCCCTTGCCGGCCCGCTCGTCCTTGATCATCTCGTCGAGAGTGTCGGTGACGGACTCCCTGGCCTCGGCCAGGGCACTGTCGCGAGCCTTCTCGGCGGCCTCGTCGCTCTTCCCTGGACTGCCGTCGCCCTTGTTGTCGTCCTTGCCGTCGCCCTTGCCGTCGCCCTTGTTGTCGTCCTTGTTGTCGTCCTTGTTGTCGTCCTTGTTGTCGTCCTTGTTGTCGTCCTTGTTGTCGTCCTTGTTGTCGTCCTGGCCCATCAGGTCGTCGATCGCGTCGTCGGCCGCGTTCCGGGCGTCCGCAAGGGCATCCTCGCGGGCCTGCTCGGCCTCGGGGTCCCCGCCGCCGCCCGTCGTGCGCTTGTCGTCGAGATCGTCGATGGCACCGTCGACAGCCTTCTGCGCCTCGTCAAACGCCCGGTCGCGCGCCTCCTCCGGGGTGGCGTCGCCCGCGTCCTCGTCCAGCAGTTCCTCGATCGCCTCGTCCGCGGCGTCCCGGGCGTCCTCCAGCGCGTCCTTGCGGGCGGCATCGGTCTCCGGGTCACCGGTCGGCTCGCCGATCAGGTCCTCGATCGCCTCGTCCGCGGCCTCCCGGGCATCCTCCAGCGCGTCCTCGCGGGCCTCCTCGGCGACCGGGTCAGCTGTCGATCCGCCCTTCAGATCCTTGATCGCCTCGTCCGCCGCCTTTCGCGCATCCTCCAGCGCGTCCTTGCGGGCCTCCTCGGTGACCGGGTCAGCCGACGACGTCGGCGGTAGTCCCTGCTTGGAATCGCCGCCGCCCTTGAGGTCGTCGATGGCGTCATCGGCCGCCTTTCGGGCATCCTCGAGGGCGTCCTTGCGCGCCTGCTCAGCGGCCTCACCCGGGGTGCCCGATCCGCCCCCCGCCTTCTCGGATCCGGAGCTGGGACTCTTGCTCCCGGGATCGCCGGATGTCACCGGAACGCCGCCGGCCCCACCCAACAGTCCATCGATCGCGCCGTCGGCGGCCTTCTTCGCATCGTTGAGCGCGTCCTTACGCGCCGCATCCCCGCCAGGCGTCGCGCCCGTGCTGGACTTCACGCCCGAGCCGGCGCCACCGCTGAGGGGGGGTGCGCCGGCACCCGCCGAGCCGAGCCCCTGGATCGCGTCGGACGCTGCCTTCTTGGCATCCTCGAGCGCACCGTCGCGCCCCGGGTCACCGGTCTTGAGGCCATCGATGGCGTCGGTCGCCGCGCCGTTCGCGTCATTCAGCGCCTTCTGCCGCGCGCCGTCACCACCGGAGGTGCCACCGCCGATGGGCGCGCCCCCACCCGAACCCGCGGGCGCTCCCCCACCCGAACCCGCGGGCGCTCCCCCGCCGGAACCCGAGGGTTTTCCTGGGCTGGAGGTCAGTGGAGCTAATTCCATGGGGGTCGTGATGCCGTTGGTCGGCGGCGTCTGACTGCCGGACCCGTTGGACAGTCCCTCGATCGCGTCGGTCGCGGCCTTCTTCGCCTCATCCAGCGCGGCGTCGTGCGTGGGGTTACCGTTCTTCAGCCCGTCGATGGCCTTGGACACCGCGCCCTCGGCCTCGTCGAGGGCCTTCGCACGGCCGTCGCCACCCTTGTTGTTCCCGCTGTTCCCACCGCTGCCGCTACCGCTACCGCTGCCGCTGCCACTGCCGCTACCGCTACCGCTGCCACTGCCGCTACCGCTGCCACTGCCGCTACCGCTGCCACTGCCGCTACCGCTGCCACTGCCGCTGCCGCTGCCGCTGCCGCTGTTCTCGTTCTTCTTGTCGTGGCCGCTGCTGGTGTCGATCGGCTTCAGCAGCGCGATGTCGAGCTTGGGCAGCCGGCCACCGATGTCCTCGTACGTCGCGGACAACCCCATCAGCAGGGCGCGGAGGTTGGACATGATCCAGCGCTCGCCGGCCTGGTAGGCCTGCCCCCACCCGCGCTCCTTGTCCGCCAGCTTGGAAGCCGGGTCGTCGACGCCGGTGTAGATTCTCTCGATCTCGGCGGAGACCCAGTCCCGGAGCCGGTCGGTCAGCCGATGACCCGTGTCGATGATGTCCCAGAAGTCCCGGCGGAAGGTCACAATGGCATCGCCGACATTACCGATCTTGGTGCCATAGTCGTTGCCATCGAGGACGTTGTAGACGCCCTCCCTGCTCTTGTCGGCCACCTCCACGACATGGGCGTCGAAGGCGTTGGCGGCTTCTCCGACGAATGCTGGTTTCGCGCCACCCGTCAGTTTCTTGGCCAGCTTCTCGAACTCCTCCAGGACGAGGTCGAGTTCGATCTCCGCCTTGTTGAACGCCTGCTCCGCCTCGGCCCAGCCGCCCTCGGCGTTGAGGCCGGGCTCGGTGATGTCCCCGACGAACGGGCCGAGCTGCCCCCACCCCCCGTAGTTGCGGAACGTCTCTCCCGTGGGCGGGCTCTTCTCGTCGAACGACCCGACTTCACCCGTTGGCACGATTCCCCCACCGCTCGGACTCATCACGAACTGCCGGAATACGCCGAGGAGCCCGTAGGCCCCCCGGCGTCACCTCGAAACACTCAGCGGTTGCCGAACCGGTTGCCGGAGCGGATGTCCTGCTCCTTCATGTCGTCCGCACGAATCCCCAGTTCCTTGGCGAGGTCCGCGACGATGGTGTTCATGTCGGCGAAGTTGTCCTCGATCTGCTTCGAAAGCTGGTTGTAGTTCGCGGCCGCCGGCCCCGTCCAGGTGTCGAGCGCGTGGCCGGTCTCCTGGGACAACTTCTCGATGTAACCCTCGACATCGCGGTTGACCCGCTGCATCTGCGAGATGCCCTCGAAGATCTGGTCGTACTGATAGCCGATGAGGCCGTTGCCGGACATGGCCGGTCCCCTTTCCGATCGCTTGTGCTGGCTCAGATGTCCTTGAGAATGCCCACACCGATGGCACCGACCTGACCGGCGTTCGCCAGATCCTGCGCGTCGAAGTCCTGCACCGTGCCGTCCACGTTGCCGGCCATCTCGTTGAGGTCCGCCACGATGCGGGTCACCTCGCCCATCCAGTCGTCGCGCGCCTCCAGCAGCGTCTTGATCATGGCGCCGTCGCAGTAGTCGTCCATCAGGTCGACGGCGGCACTGAACCTGTTCTTCGCGGCGTCGACGTCGCCGGCCGTCTGTCGGTGGTCCCCCGCGACCCGGTTGGCGGTACTCGGATCGAGGGTGGTATTACCGTTCGCCATGGCTTCCTCTCCCTGCTGTGGACTGTGGTGATCCGGTAGTTCTCGCCTGGTGGGGCTCATGCAACCAGCGGGCTTGGCGACCGAGCCGCTCCGGCGGGCCCGCCGGTCCCTTCGCGGGGAAAACCCCCGTCAACCACCCCAGGTCTCGCTCACCAGCGCCGCGGCCGGGTCGAGCGCCGGGCCGGTCGGCAGCAGTTCCAGCAACTCGGCAGGGACGTTGACAGGTGCCACGCCGGCGTAGCCGAGCGCCTCCGCGCCCTTGGGCGGCAGCGGGAACTTCACGCCGTACTCGGAGACGAGGTAGAGCGCCCCACCACCGCCCGGCGCGTACGGGTTGCGGGCCAACACTCCCGTGCCGGCGGCGATCAGGATCCGATCCACGATGCCGCCCGCCGCGACAGCGGTCCGTGGCACCGGCAGAGCGTTCCGCGCTGCCGACGCCGACACCCTGGTCAGCGTGACCGTCACCGTGTCCCGCGCCGGCCGGAAGCCCACGCAGGGCAGCACCGACGGGCCGCGTACCGGCGTCGGCGGCTCGGGCGGATAGCCGTCCACGAACTCGGTGCTGCCGGCGACCGTGGCGCCGGCCAGTTCGTCCGGCCGCACCGGAATCGGCGCGACAGCACCTCCGGGGTACGCCTCCCGAATCGCCGGATCCGCCAGGACCAGGGCTGCGGCGGTGCGGCTCAGCCGCACGAGACCATCGGAACGGGACAGGAACAGGTCGGGCGCCCCGCCGACCGGGTTGCGTACCTCGTATACCTGGCCGATGAGGCTGACCCGCCCGCCGATCGACGATCCCGGCCTCCCGCGGTCGCTTACCGCGGGAAAGGTGAGGTCCCGCCCCGCCGGGATGGGGTTGAGCCACGCCGGGGTCACGGGCATCGGTTCGACGGCCGCGTAGCCCAACGCCACCGCGGCCGGATCGGCCAGGTGGTGGCGGCGTCCCTGCCAGACCAGGTACCGCTGGCGGTCCGTCGTCTGGACCAGGAACCCCTCGCGGTCGTTCAGTGCGACCGGCCGGACGAGGTCGCCCAACAGCAACGTGGTGGCGGCCGCACCCGAGGGCTCGGGCGGTTGGGCGCACACCGTCCACGCGCCCGAGTAGAGGCGGTTCGCCACCGGCACCGTGTCGGGTGCGCCCGGTATGCCGATCGGGGCGCCCACCGGCACCCCCCTGAGCGAGTTGCGCGACACCTGGACGAGGCGGGCCGGGCTGTTGCTGCCCAGCACCAGGCGGGCGGTGGCGTAGTTCAGCACCGGTCGGAGCTGGCCCTCGATCAGCAGGTAGCGCGCGCCGGTCTCCTTCACCGCGATGACGACACCCGCCTGCCGCCAGGAGGAGTCACCGCCGGGTCGGAAGATGCCGTAGATGCCGAAGCCGCCGGCGACGACGATGGCCAGCAGGATCCCGATGACCAGGCCGAGGATCGGACGTTGGTTCGGCGGCTCGTACGGGTCGGGACGGCCCTGCATCACCGCCGAGTTGAGGCGGCTGACCGTGTAGAAGTAGGCGTGGACCTGATCCTTGCGGGACTCCATCAGCTGGCCCAGGCCCGGACCATCTGGTAGATCCCGAGCACCGCGCCGAGCGCCGGGATCAGGGCCACCGCGAGGAGGATCTCCAGCACGTCCACGGTTCGGGCCCAGTACGGCCGCAGCCGACGGCCGGGCAGCGTGGACGCCGCGGTCAGCAGCGCGCCGGCGACCGCCACCACGGCGGGGACCAGGACGGCGGCCCGAGCGACGCCCTCCTGGTCCGCGGCGTAGCGGAGCAGGGTGAACAGGACCAGCGCCATGGCGGGGGTCATCGTCGCCCAGCGTGCCACCAGGCCGCTCAGGTGCCGGGCTCGCATGCTCAGCAGGGCGGCCGCCAGCAGCGCCAGGATCATCTCCCAGCGCCCGCCGGCCACCAGCAGCGCCGCGGCCATCAGGACCTGCGCGGCACCCACCCCGATCGAGAGCGCGGCCAGGTACGCGAGACCGGCGCTCCCCCGTTCGACCACCACCCGGTGCGGCTCGGGGTCGATGTCCTCGGACAGTTGCTCGGGCTTGCCCGGCAGCAGCGGCAGGGTCAACCCACCGAGGCGGAACGCGGCCGGCGGCAGCATCAACGCCGCCACCATCGAGAAGACCAGCCCACACGCGGCGGCCTCCGGTGGGGTCACCGGACCCGCCGCCGTGAGCAGCGCCGGAACCGCGACGCCCACCGCGAGGGCGAGCGCACCGGCGAAGAGCAGACCGGCGTCGGCCACCGCGGAGAGCCCGGCGGAGAGCGTCACCACCGCGGCCAGCGCCGCCAGGCAGATCCGTACCGCGAGGGACGAGTGTGGGGCGATCGCGACCGCCCCGAGCCAGCCGGCTGTCGCCGAGTAGCCGGCCGCCGCCATCGCCAGCAGCGTCCCCGTCCGCGGGTCGGGGACCGCGCGGCTGACCAGGCCGGCGGCGGCGAGGAGCACGACGGTGAGCGCCACGGCGACCGTGGCACGCACCACCGCCGGCCCGCCGAGCCAGAGCACCACCAGGCCCACCGCCAGCAGCACCGCTCCGTCGGTGAGCAGCATCGCGCGGGTCCGGGCCGCCGTCCATCGCCACGGGCTGGTACGCGCCTGCTCCCCCACGCCGTCGACCAGGTCGTCGAAGTCGATCGGCGGCAACTGCTCGGCCCGGGGTCGCAGGTGCAACGCCTCGCCGTCGAGCAGGTTCAATTCGACGGCCGACTGTTCCTCGTCCAGCGGCGGCTCGCCGACGCGCTGCACCACCCACCCGTCGTGCTCGGCGCCGTGGTCGGCGGCCTCCGGGCTGAGGTGGAGCAGCACCGACGGCAGCAGATCGACGAGCGGCGCGTCACCGGGCAGGGCCACGTCCACGGCACGCGAGCCGAGCACGAACCGGAGACGTACGGGTGCCGAGAGGCGCTGCGTGCTCAACCGTTCCATCAGGGTGGGTCAGTGCTTGTACGGGCGGTAGTAGCGGCCGTCGTAGTAGTAGGGCTCCAGATCCGTCCACCAGATCTCGACGCCGCCCGGACCGGTCTGATGCTTGCCGTCGATCTCGTAGTACCGGTAGGTCTTGCCCCGGAAATCGTCGTCCTTGGACGGGTCGTGGACGTACTCCTTCCCCGACGGCTCGTGATGCGGATCGAAGTGCTCGCCAGTGGAGAGTGGCGGCGTCTCCGGCGGCTTCTCGTCCGGCTTCTTCTCGTCCGGCGGCTTCTCCTCCGGCGGCCCCTCACTCTTCTCGAGCCTCGAATCGGGGTAGCCGTCGATGTCCTTGAGGAGCGGGTTCTCGCGGAGATCGAGATTGACGTCGTCCTTCGGCCCCACGCCCTTGACGTCGAGGAATTCGTCCATGCCCAAGATCTCCCCCGGCTTGAAGGGCTTGATCACGTCCTTCCCCGGGTCGATCGTCAACTTGTCCACCCCGGGGCCGTAGTCGCCGGTCTTGTAGCTGGACTTCTCCCGCACCTTCTTCGGCTCGAACTTGGCGTCACCCATACCGCCGACGACCTTTTTGGCGTCCTTGTTGAACTTGGCCACCGCGTCGGCGTTACTTCCGTCGATCCGCTCATAATCGCCGGCGATCTCGTACAAACCGGTGTTGATCTCGTCGAACGCCCGTTGCAGGTATTTCACGTGTTCGATGATCGCGTTGCGCCGGTCGGCGAAGAGATCTTCCAGCCATACCGCCGCGTCGAACTTGCCGGCATTCGGCTTCACCTTCGCCAGGTTGTTGAACACCGACTGATGGTCCTCGAGAAGGGCGCCGATCTTCTTGCCGATCTCCCGCAACTGATCCGGGGTAACGCGTGTCTCCGCCACAACCGCCCCCTCCTGCTATGGTCACTGCTGTTCGTTTCTCCGGTGCCGGGTCTGCCTCCACAAGCGAAACCCGGCCTCCGACACCGCTCCCGCGTCGAGCGCCGAATCCCCAGGACGATAAGCCCGCTCTCGCGTGCCCGACGGGTGCTCGGGAGGCGACCGGGTCGATCGGAGGGAAACCCCTCACCGAAGGAGACGAACGTGGGCACGGTGCCGTACGTCCGTAAGGCTCGCCGCGCCGGACCGGTCGCACCGGTCGAGGAGATCGCGCTCCAGGAGCCACCGGTCATCCCCGAGCCGGCCGAGCGGGGCCTCAGCGCCGTGCTGATGCTGGCGCCGATGGCAATCGCCTCGCTGGCGATGGTGCTCATGTTCCTGCGACCCAACGCGGGCGCGCTGGCCTACGTGGGCGTCTGCCTGATGGTGCTCTCGGCGATCGCGATGTTGATCGTGCCGCTGATCCGCAACGCCGGGCAGCACAAGCACCGGCTCAACGGTGAGCGCCGCGACTACCTGCGCTACCTCGGCCAGGTTCGGCGCAAGGTACGCGCCGCGCTGACCGAGGAGCGGCGTGCCGCCCGCTGGCTGCACCCGGACCCGGGCGCGCTGTGGTCGATGGTGCTCAGTCAGCGATTGTGGGAGCGGCGTACGGCGCACAACGACTTCGGCGAGGTACGTGTCGGGCTCGGCACCCGACGCTCCACCGTGCGGTTGGCCGCGCCGAACAGTAAGCCGCTGGAGGATCTGGAGCCGTTGGCCGCGCACGCGCTGCGTCGCTTCCTGCGGGCCTACTCCACCCTGCAGGACGCGCCGATCGCCATCTACCTGCGCGGCTTCGCCCGGATCGGCTTCGGCGGTGACGTGTCGGTGGCCCGGTCCACGGTGCGCGCGATTCTGGCCCAGCTCACCGTGGCCCACTCCCCCCAGGATCTGCTGGTGGTAATCGCCGCCCGGGGACCGGCTTGGGACTGGGCCAAGTGGCTGCCGCACGTGCAGGACGACACCGTCCCCGACGTCACCGGAACCCGGCGGAGATTCGCCACCGAGGTGACCGAGATCGAGGAGGCCCTGGCCACACTTAACGTGCAGGACCGCCCCGGCTTCGAGCCGGACTCCCCGGTCACCGCCGTCGAGCCGTTCGTGGTGCTGATCCTCGACGGGCCACGCCTACCGGCCGGCCACCGCGTCGGCGTGGAGGGCTACCGCAACGTGCTCACGCTGGACGTGGGGGCGACGCTGGGCTGGGAGGCGCACCCGCACACCCTGCTGGTGCAGACCACGGAGCAGCAGTTGGACATCGTCTCCTTCGACCACCTCGGCAAGTCGAGCAGCAGCCGCCTGTGCCGCCCGGACCGGATGGGCGTGGTGGCGGCAGCGGCGCTGGCTCGGTCGATGGCCCGCTACCGGGTCGGCGCGGGCACCGACACCGAGGAGCCGCTGGCCACCGACTACGACCTGGCCGGCCTGCTCCAGCTCGGTGACCTGTCCGCCCTGGACGTGGCGGCCTACCGCGCCGGGCGGACGGCGGCGCAACGGCTGCGGGTCCCGATCGGCATGTCGGCCACCGGCACCCCGATCGAGCTGGACATCAAGGAGGCGGCCGAGGGCGGGATGGGCCCACACGGAATGCTGATCGGCGCCACCGGTTCGGGCAAGAGTGAGTTGCTCCGCACGCTGGTGCTGGCGCTGGCCGCCCGGCACACCTCCGAGGAGTTGAACCTCGTGCTCGTCGACTTCAAGGGCGGGGCGGCGTTCCTCGGCTTCGAGCGGTTGCCGCACACCTCGGCCGTGATCACCAACCTGTCCGAGGAGTTGGAACTGGTCGACCGCATGCAGGACGCGCTGACCGGTGAGTTGAACCGTCGCCAGGAGCACCTGCGGGCGAGCGGATACCCGTCCCGGCGCGACTACGAGAAGGCGCGGACCGGGGGTGTCGTGCTGGAGCCGATGCCGGCGCTGTTCATCGTCGTCGACGAGTTCAGCGAGATGCTCAGCAGCAAACCCGAGTTCATCGACGTCTTCGCGATGATCGGCCGGCTGGGCCGCAGCCTCGGCGTGCATCTGCTCCTGGCCAGTCAACGCCTCGACGAGGGGCGCATCCACCAGATCGAGACCCACCTGTCGTACCGGATCGGTCTGCGGACCTTCTCCTCGATGGAGAGCCGCAGCGTGCTCGGTGTGCCGGACGCGTACGAGTTGCCGAACGTGCCGGGCAACGGCTATCTGCGGCCGGACACCCAGAACCTGATCCGGTTCA
Source organism: Micromonospora sp. NPDC048839 (assembly GCF_040649915.1). NCBI lineage: Bacteria > Bacillati > Actinomycetota > Actinomycetes > Micromonosporales > Micromonosporaceae > Micromonospora > Micromonospora sp. NPDC048839. The sequence continues at coordinate 231,717 of NZ_JBEZGL010000004.1, read as the reverse complement.
AGGGCGCCTACTGCTCCGGGCCGTGGCGTCCGCCGCACCAACGCCGCCTCCAGTCGGTCCAGGGCGGTCTCGTCCCGTTCGGCACCGAGCACCTGCGCCCCGAGACGCCGGTGACGCCGGAGCCGGACCCGGAGCAGGACAACGAGGAGAAGCCACCGGTCCTGGCCGACATGCTCCTGTCCGTGCTGCACGGGCACGGCCCGGCCGCGCACCAGGTGTGGCTGCCGCCGCTGACCGAGACCACGACGCTGGAGAAGCTGCTCCCTCCGCTCATCGATCACCCCACCCTCGGCCTGGCGCCGGTGGGCGGGTACGGCACCGGCCAGCTCGTCGCACCGGTCGGCCTCGTCGACCTGCCCGCGCAGCAACGGCGCGAGCTGCTGTTGGCCTCCCTGGCCGGCAGCAAGGGCAACGTCGGTGTCGTCGGCGGCCCGCAGAGCGGCAAGAGCACCCTGCTGCGCACGCTGATCAGCGCGTTGGCGCTGACCCACACCGCGGCCGAGGTGCAGTTCTACTGCCTGGACTTCGGCGGCGGCGCGCTGGGGGCACTGTCACGGCTGCCGCACGTGGGCAGCGTCGCGGGCCGGCTCGACCGCGACCGGGTGACCCGTACCGTGCTGGAGCTGACGAATCTGATGGCCCGCCGGGAACAGATCTTCGCCCAGCACGGCATCGACTCGATGACCAGCTACCGGCGGGCCCGGCAGGCCGGCGGATTCCAGGACGAGGACCCGTACGGGGACGTGTTCCTGGTGGTCGACGGGTGGTATACGGCACGGCAGGACTTCCAGGAGCTGGACGACCGCTTCGGGGAGATCGCCGCGCGGGGCCTGAGCTTCGGCGTCCACCTGCTCGTCTCCGCCGGTCGTTGGTCGGAGATCCGGCCCTGGCTGCGGGACGTGCTCGGCACCCGCTTCGAGCTGAAGCTCGGCGATCCGGTGGAGTCCGAGGTCAACAGCCGGGTGGCGGCGACCGTGCCGGCGATCCCCGGCCGGGGCATCACGCCGGATCGGCGACACTTCCTGACGGCCCTACCCCGCATCGACGGGGTTGCGGAGACCGAGGACCTGGCCGAGGCGACGGCCGAGCTGGTCGAGTTCCTGGACGTGCCCACCGCGCCACGCGCGCCGCAGGTGCGGCTGCTGCCGGAGGTGCTGCCCGTCGCGGACCTGCCGGTCGCGACCGCGCCCACCCGCGAGGCGGAGATCCGCATCCCGCTCGGGCTCGACGACGTCCGCCTGGCCCCGCTGTGGCACGACTTCGACGCCAACCCACACCTGCTGATCTTCGGGGACACCGAGACCGGGAAGACGAACCTGCTGCGGCACATCGCCCGCAGTGTCGCGGCGCACCACCCGCCCGCCGAGGCACGGGTGGTCTTCGGCGACTTCCGCCGGGAGCTGCACGACGCGATCCCGCAGGCGAACCAGATCGGATACTCGATGTCGGCGGAGCGTCTCACCGCGACCATCGCCGAGGCGGGTCAGGTGCTCACCGGCCGGCTGCCCGGCCCGGACGTCCCACCGAGCCGGCTGCCCAAACGGGACTGGTGGACCGGCGGCCGGCTGTTCATCATCGTCGACGACTTCGAGCTGATCGAGAGCGGCCGGGACTCGCCGCTGCAACCCCTGCTGCCCCTGTTGCCGCACGGCGCCGAGATCGGGCTGCACCTGATCATCGCGCGGAGCACCGTGGGCGCCTCCCGGGCGATGACGAGCCCGGTGCTCCGCCGGGCGTGGGAGTTGGGCTCTCCCGCGGTCCTGTTCTCCTGTCCTCGGGAGGAGGGCACCTTCCTCGGCAACATCCGACCGCGGACGCTGCCCACCGCCCGCGGCCAGTACATCGACCGCCGACGTTCGGTCCGCCTGGTGCAGACCCCCGAGGTGCCGGCGCCGGACCGGCCGGAGCAGTGACGTCGTACCGGGAGGTCAGATCGTCGGCGGACGGCGGACCTCGACGACGCGGGCGGGCCGCCAGCGACGTCGGTGGCCGGCGGGCAGCAGCACGGTGAGCAGGACGACGAGCCCGGTCAGCACGACCGCGAGCCCCGCGCCGAGAGCCACCAGGTAACGCCCGATCGGGTCGGGGGTCGGCAGGTCGGGGCGGCGAGCGGGCGGCACGGGCAGGCCGGGCCGGGCGACGTCCTCCTCCGGCAGCACGGTCGCCACGGCGGCGGCCGGGTTGACCACGCCCCAGCCATAACCCGGGTGCGGCAACGCCACCGCCGGGTGGTCGGCCGTGACCAGCAGCCGGTGCCGCACCTCGGCCGCCGTCAGAGTCGGCCGGTACGCCCGGACCAGCGCGGCCACCCCGGCCACGAACGGTACGGCGTAGCTGGTGCCGCTGCCCTGCCAGTGGCCCGGCCCACCGGGACCGATGCTCACCACGTCCACACCGGGCGCGGTCAGCCCCAGGTGCCGGCCACTCTGGGAGAACGTGGCGAGGGCGCCGGTGGTGTCGATCGCGCCGACGGCCAACACCGTGGGCAGCGCCGCCGGGTACGCCACCAGCTGGCCATGCTGGGTACCGTTCGCGGCGGCGGCGACGACCACCACGTCCCTGGCCTCGGCGTACGCGATGGCCTCGACCAGGCCGGGCTCCGGGGCCCGCGTGCTGGCGGAGATGTTGATGACGTCCGCGTCGGCGTCCACCGCCGCGCGGATGCCCTTGGCGAGCAGGGCTGCTGTTCCGTCGTCCATGCTGTTGGCCACGCGGATCGGCAGGATCCGCACCTCGGGTGCGACGCCCACGAAGCCGGTGCCGGCCGCCGGCCCCGCACCGATGATGCCGGCGATGAACGTGCCGTGTCCGAAACAGTCGTCATCGGCGCGCGGCCCGCCCGCGGCGGTGAGGTCGACACCGGCGAGGACCCGGCCCGTGAGTTGTGGGCTGTTCGTGGCCACGCCGGTGTCGACGATCGCCACGGTCATCCCCGCACCCCGCGACAGGGGCCAGGCCCGCTCCACGCCCAACCGTTCCTGCGCCCAGGGCACGCCCGTCTCCATGCTCTCCGGCGGACGCAGGCAACCGCCGGTGGTTGCCGGCGGGGTCGGCGCGGCCACCGGCCAGCCGGTGACGACCGTGAGCGCCACGGCCACCGCGCCGGCCAGGCCGACCGCCACGGCTAGCGGGGCGTCACCGACGGCGACGCGCGGTCCACGACGGCGACGACCGCCAGGGACCCGTCCGCCGCGGTGACGCTGAACCGGTCGAGTCGCTCAATGGGCACGGGGCAGCCGCGGGCGACCTCCTGCCGGAAGTCCACGCCGGTCACCACGGCCAGCTCCCAGCTCTGCCCGTCGACGTCGGTGACGAACAGCCGATAGGGCTCACCGACCCGCAGGCCGGCCAGGGTCGCCCGCAGGTTCACCGCGCCGTCCTGCTGCGAGACGACCACCGACAGCGTGGCGCCGCTGGGCATGTCGGTGGCGTTCGTGACGAGCGTGACGACGGTGTTCCCACCGTTCGGAGCCGCCACGTCCGGGGTGGTCGTCTGGCCCCGCAGCGACTGGCCGACAAGCAGACCCGCGAAGATCAGGGCCACCACGGCGAGCCCGGCTCCCGCGAGCCTCATCCGCTGCCGGCGCTGCTGGCGACCAGGCCGGGTGGACGTCGCACCCCCCGGACCGGTGCGTGCGCGGTTCACGGCAGGACCACGGGTCGGTCCCGCCGCACGGGCCGTGGCCGGCGGAGCCGGCAACGCCGCGGGAGGCTCCCGCTCGGGCGCCGGCGGTGGCTCCGGTTCTGCCTCCCGCTCGTCGACGTGGTCTGGACCGGCCACCACCGGGATCGGCGGGACGCCGTACTCGGCCACCAACTCCCGGCGGTCGAGGTCGGAGAGCAGGGCGAGCATCGCCACCGCCTCGGTCAGCGCGTCGGCCTCGGCGGAGCACGGGGCGCAGGTGGCAAGGTGGCTCTCGACCGCGTCGCGCTGGTCCGCGGCCAACTCGCCGGCCAGGTACACGCCGAGCGCGCTGCGGAGCTGGGGCTCATCGCACACGTCGTCAGCCATGTCGCACCAAGTCCTCAATCCCTCGCCCGCGCGGCTGGTCGCCCGCGGTCCCCGACCTTCTAAGAACGGAACTGCCCAGCGGGGAGTTCACGACCGGGGACGTCTGCGCTGTCACGAAACCGACCGCCGCTCAGTGCGTGCCAGTGAGCGTCGGCTGACGTGGCTGCTCCTCGGGCGCGGTCCCCGCCGGCCAGTCCGCATCCAACCCATCGTCCTCGTCCTCGGTGTCAGGCTCCATCTCGGCCCGCCGTACGCTGCGGCGGAGGCGGAACACGAGCAGTCCGCTGAGCACGAGCCCCGCCAGGACGGTCAGCAGGAACGCGACCCGGGTGCCGTCGCCCCCGGTGCTCTGGCCGGGTCGTCGACCCGTGGACACCTGCGTCGCCTCCTCGGGCAGTTCCCGGGTCACCGCGGCCTCCGGGTTGATCATGCCACCGCCGTACCTGGCATCCGGTTGCGCGTCACCCGTCTTGTCGGCCGTCACCCGGACCCGGTGGGCGACCTGCGCGGCCGACAGATCCGGGCGGGCGGCACGAACCAGGGCGACCGTGCCGGAGACCAGAGCGACCGCGTACTGCGTGCCGCTACCGACGAACTGCTTCGTGCCGTTGATGCCGATGCTGGAGACGTTGACCCCCGGCGCCACCACGTCGACCAGGTCCGCGGCGTACTCCTCCAGGAGCGTGCCGTCGGCGCCGACACCGCCGACGCTGATCAGCTCCGCCGGCGGGGCCGCGGCGCCCGGCCCGACCGGCGCAGCAGCCACCACGACGATGTTGCGGCTGAGCGCCGCCTCGACGGCCCGCGACACGCCCTCCGCGGTGACATCCACGTACGAGCCGAGCGCGATCACCGTCGCTCCGGCGGAGACCGCCACCTCGATCGCCGTCGCCTGGGCGGCCGCGTCGGCGGACGGCTGATCCGTGGCCACCCGCACCGGCATGATGACCGACTCCGGGGCGACTCCAGCGAAGACGTCCCCGTCCGCCGGTTGCGCGGCGACCAGGCCGGCCATCGCCGTACCGGTGCCCAGGCAGTCGCTGTCCCCACGGCCGTCACCGGTCACGATGTTGGCCCCGATCGACACCCGGCCCGCGAGTTGGCCCGCGCGTCCGTCCACACCGGAGTCGACGATGGCGACGAGCTGCCCGACGCCCCGAGTGTGCGGCCAGGCCAGGTCGGCTGCCAGCCGCACGGTGGCCCAGTTCGACGGCGCGCTGGCGGCGGTCGCCGCGACGCACCTGCCCGCCGGCGCGGGTGGCGGCGGCGTGGACGGTATCTGCGCCGGGACCGGGGTCAGGCTGGGGATCGGCGGCGTCCCGCCGAGGGGCGGGGCCGGAGCAGCCGGGCTGCCCGGAACGACAGGAACGGCAGGTACGCCCGGTGCCTGCGGCGTGGACGCCTGCGGCGGCACGGCCGGAGCACTCGCGGCCGGTGCGCCGGCAGGAGCGGTGTTCGGCAACACGCCGTGCTGCAGACCCGCGCCGACCGCGTCCCAGGGCACGACCAGGTACCAGCCGGCGTGGAGGGTGTTCGGGTCGGTGAGCGCGCCGCCGTCCGGCTGTCGACGGGCGGTGTTGAGGTTGAAGATCTCGGTGGAGCGCGACGAGTTGCCCAGCAGCCGGCCGGCGATCTCGCCGAGATTCTCCGGCTTGCCCTGGTAGGCCGATGTGACGGTGTAGTAGAGGACGTACTCGTCGACCGCGGCGCGCGCCGGCGCGGCAGGTGTCCCGACGACGAGTACGACCACCGCGAGGATCGCCGCCACCCAGCCCGTCGCGCCGCGCGGATCCGTGTCCCGTGTCCGTGTCATCTGCTGAGCACCCAGCGCTGGTCGACGGCGTAGCTCTGCCGACTCCACTGGGTGACCGGGGTGCCGTGCTTGCCACAGCAGTCGTCACCGAGGATGTCGAGCGCCTTGCCGGAATTGCGGTTGATGAAGGTGACCCACGTGCCGCCGTCGATGAGCGACCACTGCTGGTTGGGATTGTCGAACGCCGGATCGAGCTGCACCAACTCCGCGGCGTCCTTGATGGAGCCACCGCGGATGCCCAGTGCCTTGTTGTTGAACGCGTTCGTGATCACCACGTATCTCGGGTCAGCGGCCTTGGCGACGTGCCAGTACTGGTCCTTCTGGCGCAGGTTGTCACTGAGCTGGATGGTCGTCCCGCTGGCGGTGACGTTGTCCTTGCCCGGCACCTCCATGACCCGGCCCGTCAGGGCATTCTTGAACTGGTAGGAGACAGCCGGATCCCAGCTCGCCGGCAGGGCGGTGGCCCGCGGCGCGGGGGGCGGCGACGGCGACGGCGACGGAGTCGCGGCGGGCGTGGGTGGCGGATCAACCGGGACCGTGGGCGAGGGCTTCGGCGTGGCCGAGGGCGACGACGACGGTGGTGGCGACGACGAGGACGGCGAGGACGACGGCGGCGGGGCTGGGCTGCTCGCCGACGGTGACGGGAACGCGTGGGCCAGTCGCTCGTCCGACGAGTACGCGGGGAGGTAGACGTCGACCGTGTCGACGAGCTGTGGAACGGCGGCAGCGCGCGGCACGCCGCCCTTGGCCCGGACCGCGGTGACCCCCCACTGGTACGCCGCGAGCGCCAACGAGTACGCGTCGCTCTCCTCCCCCGACTGGCGCAGATTCATTCCGGAGAGCTGGTTGCGCAGGTCGCACATGGCGGTGGCGAGGGTGGGGATCGCGGCCTGCGGGTCCCAGACCGATGCGCTGTCGGACGGCTTGTACTCCTCCCACATCGACGGCGTGAACTGGGCGATGCCCTGGCCGCCGCCGCTGCCCTTCAGATTCGGGTTGAAGGCGGAGAGCGACCTCAACTGGGCGGCGATCCGTGCCGCGGACACGGTGGACGGGCAGACCTGACCGGCCTTGACCACCGCGTCGACGTACTCCTCGGGGATGCCGACCTGGTCCGGCGCGGGAGTGACGGACGGCCGGGCCGGCTTCGTCGCGCCGGAGAACTGCGGCTGCCTGGCGTACCAGTTGGCGTACCCCGCCACCGTGTCGACGTGCTCCTGGGCGGACGTCGGCACGCCCTTGACCTTGACCACCGCGTCCAGACCGACCTTCTCCGCCGCGACAGCGGCCCTCCAGAGATCGCCGTCGGCCCCGCTGGCCCGCACCTGGCCGATCGCCTCGCACGTGCGGTGGGCCAACGCGAGCACATTGGCGCGCACGTCGGCGCGCTGGGCCTGCTGCCACGGCGCCCACGTCTGCCAGGCCCGGGAGTCCAGCCCGGCGATGCCCTCGCCTCGCTCGGACACGGCTGTCGGCTTGAACCCCGAAGCGGCCATCAGTTGGGCGGCGAGTCGCGGCCCGGTCAGCGCCGGGCAGGACGTGGCGCCGACGACGATTGCCGGCAGCACGTCGTCGGGGACCGGCTCACCCTCGACAGTGGTTTCGGCAAGCGCCGGACCGACCTGGAGCCCGGCCGCGACGATACAGACGACGGCGGCGGCGAAAGCGACACCGGCCTCGATCCGCTGGCGGGTCGTCCGTAGTGAGTGCCATGTGCGACCGCCCGAGGAGCGGAAGGTGGCCAGGCGTCCGATCACCGATCTCAGTGTCACGGTTGGTTCCCTCTCCGACGAGTGTGCGCTGTGAACGAGCCGGGCGACCGGTTGGTTCACGGTTGGGCGGGCCAACTTCGGAACTTCTGCCGGAGGGGTCACTCAGATGCTGAATCCGCGCCCGGTGAGGTCCTCGCGCAATGCCCGTAGCGCGTAGAAGGTCCGCGACTTGACCGTCCCCTCGGGGATCGAGAGGTTGCGCGCGGCCTCGGCGACCGTGTGTTCCTGGAAGTAGATCTCGATCAGCGCGCTGCGCAGCCGCTCCGGCAACCTGGCCACGGCGTCTCGCACCTCGCGGCCGTTGAGCAGGCGGTCGATGTCGTCCACTGAGGCGTGTCGCTCCTCGATGCGCTCGTCGAGCTGCTCGGACGGTCTACCGCGGGCCGCCCTCAGGTGATCGATGGCGATGCGTCGAGCAACGGTGAACAGCCAGCCCCGGCTCCACTGACCGTTTGTCGTCCGCGCCTCCGGATGGTGCCAGGCGCGCACCAGCGTCTCCTGGACGATGTCCTCGGCAAGGCCACGGTTGCCCAACGTCAGGCGCAGGAGGTAGTTGAGCAGTATTGGCCCATGTGTCTCGTAGGCGAGGCGCAGCGCGTCGTCGTAGGTGGGGTCTGGCGACGACGCACCGGAGAGCGTGTTCCCCGCGGCCTGGTTCATGGCAGCGATAACGAGTGCATGGGTACCCGCGTTCAGTGTTCGTGGGGGATTTCCCGAGGAATCTTGGCAGACCGCGGCGGGCCGGATCGGCGTCGGAAGCTCAATGGGTACGCTGACCTGCCGAAACCTCGCGACGGACGGCGCGGCCCGGTGCGGTCGCGATTCGACGGGTTGCACGCCCGCTCGGCTCACGTCGGCTCCACCCCTCCGCCCGGTCGCGGGGATCCCTTGATCACGTCGGCCGTCACCAGGACCCCGCCGTCGACCTGACGCACGCTGAGCTGACTCAGGTCGTCCACCGACACGGCGACACCACCGGCGTACGCTCCGCGGCCCGTCTTGCCGTTGAGCCGGCCGAGCAGCAACTCCTCGCCCGCCCTGGTGAGCGCCCAGAGCTGATACGACGTCTCCGGTGCCAGGCCATCGGTGGTGACCCGCAGGTTGACCTGCCCGTCGTCGTCATAGAGAACCGCGGAGAACTCCACACCACCGGTGCCGTCCTCGGTGGTCGCGACCGCCACGACCGGACCGGGTGAGTCAGCCGCGTTCCAGGGCTCGATGAGCAGTCCCGTGCTGAGGGCGACGGCGAGCAGGCCGGTCACGCCCACCATGCCGCCGACCCGTCGACGCGGGGACCTCGGGCGGCGGTGCGAGTGCGGGCCGCGGGACAGCGGGCCCGTCGCGGGCCGTGGGGGCAGGAAACCCTCGCCGGGTCCGGCGCGGTACCTGTCGTCGATCATCGCCGGGCGGGCTCGGGCCACCGGACCGACCTCGTCGGGGACCGGGAATCGGGGCGCGGCGTGGGTTTTCCGCACGCTGCCGACCGGAGTCACGGCGCGGGCGGGTAGATCCGGCGCCAGCGCGGCCCCGGGTGCGCCGAACAGGTGATCACCAGGTGGGGCACGTCCCGGATCGGCGGGCCCGGCCCCGAAGTCGGCGACCAGGCGGCGTACGTGGGTGTCGCTGAGCAGGCGGAGTGTGCCGACCGTGTGGTCGATCTCCTCCCGTTCGGCCCGGCAGGTCGCGCAGCGACGCAGATGAGCGCTGACGGCAGTTTCTTCCGCACCGGACAGTCGACCGAGCACGAGCAGGCAGACGTTCGTCCGCATTGCCGCGTCGTCGCAGGTGGACGTCGTCATGGGAGGGTCACTCCCCGGTGTCCGACGCACGGTGTGGGACGGCGGCAACGGACATCAGTCGCCACCCGCTGCCGATCCACCGTGCCCGGACGCACGCTCGGACCAACTGCTACCGACCAGATCCGGCAGCGTGACCCGCAGAGCCGCACTGATGATCCCCAGCACACCGGTCGGGCCGAGCAGGCCGTCCGCCGCGATGGCCCACTCCTCCGCCGGACCGAGGTAGTCGTGGGTGTCGGCCCACCGCGCCCGCGTTGGTTCCAACTGTTCACGCAACGTCGCGAGCCTGCTGGCGACATCGGTTGCCAGCGCGTTGATGGCCGGTCCGAGGTCGGCCGGGTCGCCCAGACCGCCGGGGGCTGATCCCCACTCGCCGCCGCTCATCGGGACGCACCGGCCGCGAGCGTCAGGTCGGACAGCCGAAGCTCAGCCTCCGTCTGCAGGCCAGAGGCGATGTCCTGGAGCGCGTCGTCGAGCATCCGGGCGTAGATGTCGTACCCGGTCAGCAGCGCGTCGTGACGGGCGGCGGACATCCGCAGGCGTGCCGGTTCGAGGCTCGCCAGGTGGGCGCGTAGCCGGTCGAGCTGCGCACCGATGCCGGCTGCGGCATCGCGGCACGCGTCGGCGATATTGCCCTCGCACTGCGGATACGGTGTAATTCCCCTCATAACGCCTCCGATCTCGGGAGAACATCCTGAGAACGAGAGGTGGCGCGCCCCGGTTCACCACTCCTCCGACGATCCTTGGATCGCGGCAGCGCACGACGACCCCCGGCGAAGGACGATGCCACGATGAGACGACGGCTCGCGGTGTTCGGCCTCTGCCTGCTCACGCTGGCCGGCAGCACACCGGGGATTGCCTCGGTGGCGAACGCGGCGCCCGCGTCGACGCTGCGGGTCCCGGAGGAGACCGGCAAGTACTACGTCGTCGGGCCCCCGGTCGACGGCCAACGGGAATATCTGTTCGCCATCGCCGCGAAGACACTGGGCAACGGCAATCGATCCCGGGAGATCTTCGCCCTCAACGAGGGACGGCTCCAACCCGACGGCCGCCGGTTGACCGACGCGACGATCGTGCAGCCCGGCTGGATCCTCGCCCTGCCCCGGGACGCCAGGGGCCCCGGCGTCCGCACCGGCGCGCTTCCGGCACCGACGCCATCACCGGCACCGTCTCCACCGTCCCCACCGCCTCGCGCGTCCACGGCGCCCGCAGGACCGCAGGCGCCCCCCGCCGACGCGCTGCCGCACCTGCCCGCCCTGTGGTCCCCGACCGGACTGCGGATAGCGCTTGTCGCCCTCGCCGTGCTCCTGCTGTTCTGGGCACAGGTGGCTCTCCGATCTCGGCGTCGGCCAACCCGTGGCGGCGATGCGGCGGACAGCAGCCCGGCCCGGCCCGGCCCGACGACTTCCCCGGATCAACGGCCCGCACCGGTGACCGCACCACAAGCACCGCCACCGCAGGAGCCACGCCCCCCGGTGCCCGCCGAACCGATCCTCGTGCTGCCCCTCCCCATCGCGGCCGAGCCACCCGCGCCGGTTTCAACCGAGCCACCCGCGCAACCACCCACACCACCACCCGTGGCGGTCCCGTCGCCGCGACCCGCCGTTCGCACCCCGCTTCGGGCGGTCCCCGACGTCCGTGCGTCCGGCCTCCCACCTTCGTCCCGTACCCACCCGTTCGCCACGCTGGTCACGGATCTGGCCTGCGGCCCGGACCGGGCGACGGTGCGGCTGGTCGGGGCGCGCCCGGCTCGCTGGGGAGCCCCCTACGGATGGCTTGTCGACGGGCAGCGACCGCCCCCGTCCAGTGCCCCCGTGGTGCTGGGCGACCGGGACGGACGACGGCTGTGGATCGACCTCGCGGTGGCCCCCGACGTGCTCACCATCGGAGGTGACCTGACCGCCTGCCGCCGGCACGCACTCGCCCTGGTGGATCAGTTCGACGCCGACACGGACGTGGTCGTGGTCGGCGACGCCCTCGGCGACGCGGCACCCGAGGGCTGCCGCCGGATCGACGCGGTCACAGAGTTGGCAGCCGAGGAAACGTCGACGAGGGTACGGATCGTGGTGTGCGCCGGCCCCGACGCCGTGGCGCTGTCGGGTCCCCTGCGCGTGCTGTCCGGAAGTCGCCAGCGAACCGTACCGATTGTCGTCGGCGCGGGACCTGCGGCACGGTGGTCGTTGCGGTTGGGCCCGCCGGCTGCGACGGGGGCCGGACGGTGAGGTGGCCCCGCGTGCAGCGGAGGCCCAGAATGGACGCCTCGCGGCCGGCGCCGGCCCGATGCGGAACATAGAGCGGGGACACCGTTGCGACCCAACCGACAGCGCCCGCTCGGGGCGGCCCCGGAGCAGGTCTCCGCGGCGGACCTGCCGCTACCCGTCGATGGCCTGTGCGACGTCGTGCTGGTCCGCACCGACGACGGCGGGTTGGCCCGGCCAGAGGATCACGGCACGGCGCTGACCCCGCAGGAGGTGGCCGCCCACGCGCGGGCGGCCGGAGTCGCGGGGTGCGACCTCCGTGTCCTCGTCGACGACGGCGCCCGGGACGCGGCCCTGTTCGGGCAGGTCGCCAGCGCGCTGGGGTGCGACATCCTGGTCACGCCCGCTGGCGCGACAGTGCGGCGCCTGGCCGGCCCGAGCCTTGCCGGCCGGGCCGAGGCCGTCCCGATCGACCGGATCAGCGGAGAGGTCGTCGACTGGGTCCTGGTGCAGCCCACCGCACTCCGGACCACACTGCCAGGATGGTTCGACCTGGCCGGCGGCCTGGTGCTACCGAGGAGCGGGCTGGCGACCCTGCCGCTGGCCGGCGGCCTGGAGTTCGCCAACCGCGAGGACTTCGTCGTCCGCCGGGCCGCGGCGAGCCGCCTCGGCGTCGGTCATCCGGACCTGATGACGGTAGCGCTCGCGACCCGAGCCGGCCAGTTCCGGCTCTCGACGTACCGGTTGGACGCCGCCGGGGAGAACCCGGGCCGGTACTCCGGTCAGGACGTGGCCGCGGTCCTCTCCTCGACCTACCTGTACGGCGGTGACCTCCGTGTGTGGTTGCGCTGGCCGGACGACCCCGTGCAGTGTCAGCGACTCGACGCCCAGGTGACAGCTCTGGCCGAGGCGACCGGCGCGACGGTGTGGACCCCGGAGATCGGCAGCGAGGCGGTGTTGCTGCGCGGCTGCCTGGACCTGGCCGCTCGGGACCGCGCCGGCATGGTCGCCCGCTGGCGGGAGTACCGACCCCCGTACGCGGCGGACACGCCTCGATTCGCGGCCGATCGCGACGGACGGCTCGGGCCCAGTGGCGGCCCCGTGGTCAGTGCCGCCGGCGGCGTGGCGCTGATCAGCACCGAACGGGCGTCGGAGGCCGCGCTCCTCGACCGGTACGTCGACCTGTCGGCTGAGCCCGGCCTGATGCTCGTCGACCTGACCATTCTCGACGGAGGGCGACTCGCTCTGCGCTACCAGGACGGCAGCCACCTCGCGGTGGGCGCGGTCGAGCTGCGGGCCCTGCTGACGAATGCTGGTTGGCGGGGCACTGACCTCCAACTGCTGACCCCGGTGGCACCCGAGTGGACCGAGGGCCTACGGGAGCACCTCGACGTTCTGGAGTCGGACCTCGGCGTCGAGATCTGGTCGCTGACCCCCGGCGCCGTCGTCGTCGTCCGGGATGGCCTGGCCCGGGCCGTCGACGAGCAGCGGCGCCCGGCGCGCTGGTTGCGGGCCGCCGATCCCGGTGAGCGGGCCGAGACCGGTCGGTGGCGCAACGACGACGGATGGCTGATCCCGCGTCGGCGGGGCGCGGGTGAGTCGCCGGGGCCGTCACCCGCCGCGCCACCGTCCGCCGCGCCACCGCCCGCCGCGCCGGCGACAGCGCTACCGTCCGCCGCGCCGGCGGCCGCGCCGGCAACACCCGCGCCGGCGGCGGCCGCGCCACCGCCCGACCGGGTGTTGCCGGCGCCGAGCCCTCGACCCGCGCTCACCGTCTCCGCACCCGGCGGCCGGCCACACGGTCTCCGGTGGTTGCCGGAGCGACCCGAGGTGAACGCCGAACCCGTGCGGCTCTGGCTGGCCAGCCCCTGGTCGCCGCGGCGGGTCGCCATCGAGGGTGTGCCGTCGGCCAACCTGTTCCTCGTCGGCGACCTGGACGGCGAGCGGGTCGCCCGGGCCCACCCGTACCAGCATCTGCTGTGCCTCCGGGTCGAGGCCGGCGGCCTGGTGGACCTGGACCGGGTCGGTGACCTGCCTTCGGGCCACCTCGGCACCAGGCCGACGGGTACGTTCCTGTTGCCGGCGGGCTGGCTCGACCAGGCCCGGCTGCGCGCGGGCTACGACATCGACGACGACGGGCGGCCACAGGAGGAGACCGAGCTGCCCGGATCTGCTGTCGTGCTGCGCTGCACCGGGGCCCGACACGGCACGGACGGGCTCCCCGACGATGTGGTGCGCTGGCCTGGAGGTGCACGGGGAGCAGGGGCCTGGGCGTTGGTCCCGGACTCTCCGGTCGAGTCGCCGGACGACTTCCTGCCGCTGCACCAACGTCGGCCGCCGGTGCGCGACGGACACCGGCTGGTACGTCTTCGGCTGGTGGCGGGCGAGGCGATCGACACGCGAGCCAGCGCCGCGGCCCTGTCCGCCCTCACCTCGGTTCGGTCGCGCCTACCCGAGTTGGTGGCCGAGGGTGTGACGCTGCTGTTGCCGCAGGGCTGCTACGACGGCGCCCGGGTGGACCAGGTGCTGCACGCCGACGGCGGACGCTGGCGGCAGCGGACGAAAGGGATCGACCAGCCCCTGTCGAGCTTCCTGGCCCCGCTCGGGCCTCGGCCCGAGCCTGACCGGCGGCGTCCTCAGCCGCTGCGGTAGTCACCGGTCAGCACGGCCGCGGCCAACTCCACCCGGGACCGGTAGCCGGTGCGGCCGAACAGCCGGGTGAGCCGGCCCTCGATGCTTTTCGCGCTGGTCTGGGTGGCGGCGGCCAACTGCCGGTTCGACAGTCCCTCCGCGACCAGGACGGCAAGCAACTGCTCTCCCTCGGCGAGGGTCCGCACCCGTCCCGGAACGGGGATGCCGTGGTCGCGCATCGCCTGGCGGACCCGGGACCGGTGCAGGATCGCGCCCAGGTCACCGAGGATGTCGTACGCCTCGCCCAGCAGCTCGACGCTCCGGCCGGTCCAGCGGACCACCCGCTCGATCGCCCTGGCCACCTCGTAGGGCTGACCGACGACCCGGGCCAGTGCCACGGGATCGTCGGCCCGCGCCCGGCCTGATTGGACGATCAGTTGGGCCGTCGCGACCCGCAGGGCGCCGAGAGCGGTGCTCTGGTCCGCTGCCGTCACCGCGGACGCGGCGGCCAGGCGGGCCGCGTCGCTGTCCCCGCGTTCCGTCGCGAGCTCCGCGGCCAGCAGCCAGAGCTCGTCCAGGCCGACGACCAGCCCGTGCCCGGTGGCGGCGGCCACGGCGTCGCCGACCACGCGGGCGGCGGCCGGCACGTCGCCGAGGATCCACTCCGCCTCGGCCGCCACCGGTGCCAGCAGGTGCGGCAACGGTGCCGCGTCGGCGCGGGCCGCGTCGAGCAGCGCTCGGGCGCGCATCGGCCAACCACGGGCGAGCAGGATCTCGGCTGCCGCCCGATGAACGGTGCTGTGTGCAACCGGCCGGGTCACGGGGAGGTCGGCGGCGATGCCGAGGAGCGCGGCGTCGATTGCGGCGTCCCACCGGCCCGCCCGCCAGTGGACGAGGCACCGCTCGGGCGTCGGCAGCTCGGCCACCGTCAGACCGGCCTCCGCCAGCTCGTGCTCCGCCCGGTCCAGCTCGCTGACGACCGCCGCCCGGCCGACCCGTGCGACAGTGTCGGCGAAACGGCGGCGGGAAGCGCTCCGAACCAACCCGTCGCCGGTCGGCGCGTCGCCCACCCGAGCCTGGCCGGTGACGCCCACCGGAACGTGGCCGGTGACGCCCACCCGAGCCTGACCGGTGACGCCTACCCGAGCCTGACCGGTGACGGCCACGGGCATGCCGAGCACCGGCCCGGTGTCCGGCCGGGTCGAGTCCGACGGCAGCAGGCTCGCGGCCTCGGCCCAGCGGTCCAGGAGGCAGAGTGCCGCGGCCCGGGTCATCCGGGTCGGCACGGGACCGTCGGACAGCCATTCCTCGCCGGCCGCGACGGCGTGCACGGCCTCCGTCGTACGCGTCCCGCGTGCGCTGGCGAGCGAGAGCAGTTCGGCCTCCTGCCGGGCGGCGTCGGGCAGGGTGTCGGCGTACCCGCTGAGCAGGTGGCGCAGCTGTGCCTGTGCCAGGGCGTACCGGCCGACGCCGAACTCGGCGAAAGCCCGGGCGAGTAGGGCCTCGGCGCGGTCCGCGGGATCACCGCTGTGATCGGCCGCACCGGCCCACCAACGTGCCGCCGCGGCGGGCGCGCGCACCGCGGCGTCGTCCGCGTGCTGGCGCAGCAGGACCGTCGCCCGACCGGCGTCGACCAGGCCACCGGCGGCGACGACCTGATCGGGCAGGTACTCCGGATCCGCGCAACGGGCGGTGCCCGACCAGAGCGCCTCGACCGCCACCTGCGCGAGGCGGCGCCGTTCATAGGGGCGGAGACCCGCGCGCAGGGCCAGCGCCAGCGCGGGCACCCGGATCCGCCAACCGTGCCGGTCCTCCCGCACGGAACCCTCCGACCGCAGGGCGTCCAGGTGCCGGTGTACCTGCTCCGGCGTCGTGGCGAGGGCCTGCCCGATCAGTGCGGGGACGGCCATGCCCAGCGGCTCGAGCGCTGCCAGGGCGCGGGCGACCGCGTGGGCAGCCGGACCCAACCGGCGCACCGGCCGGGTGAGGTCGTGCTCCGCCGGGATCCTGGGTGCGTGGGTCGGGTCGGTCAGGTAGGCGCGGCGCTCGACGACCCGGAGGGCCGCCGAGCCGCGGTAACCCTCGACGGCGGCCAGCACCGCGGCCGGCACACCGCGGCTGAGCCGGCGCAGGTGCGTCGAGAGGGACTCGTGTGGCGTCGCCTGCAACGCCTGACGGGCGAGCGCGTCGACCCCGGCGCGGGACAACGGCCGCAGCCGCTCGATGTGGACGAGCCCGCCCTGGCACAGGCGGTCGAACGCGGCCAACTGCTCCGGACCGACACCGGAGTCGGCACGCAGGGTGGCGACGCAGCGTACGGGCACCGGGAACGCCTCGTGCAACACATCCCGCAGCGCCTCGGCGGACTCGGCGTCGGTCCACTGGGCATCGTCGACGAGGAGCACCAGGCCGGGGTGTCGCCGTAGGACGCGGGAGAGTGCGCGCGAGGGTGGCTCGCCCCCGAGGGCGCGCCCACGACCGGCGGCCAGGCGGGTGGGGATCGGGGCGAGCGCGGCGAGGATCCGCCCGGCGAGGTACCCCGCGTCGTGTCGACACTCCGGCGCCAACCGCAGGTCGAGAACGGGTCTGCCGGCCCGCTCGGCGGCTTCCCGCAGCGAGCGCAACGCGTGGGTGCGGCCGATGCCGGCCGGACCGGTGAGCACGGTCAGGGTGGGCCCGTCGAGATCGACCGGAAGGTGTCCTCCGCCGTTCACGACGCCGAGCCGAGGATGTCGGTGGTGAGGCTCACCGCGGCCAACTCGACACGCGAACGGCAGCCGGTACGCGCGAAGAGCCTGGTCAGGTGGTTCTCGACGGTCTTCTCGCTGATCCGCACCTGCGCCGCGATCTGCCGATTGGTCCGTCCGTTACCGATCAACTCGACGATGCGCATCTCCACCGGGCTGAACCCCGTCCTGGGTGTACGGGTGCGGGGCTGCCGGACGTCCCGCTCCCGCATCGCGGCGGCGACGGCGGACCGCAGCCAACCGGAGGTCATCGTCTTCGCCACCGCCTGCGCCTCGATCAGCCACGGCCCCGGGTCCTCGGCGACCCGGCCGAACGCCAGAGCGGCGTACGCGAGGGCGAGACGGTTTCCGCCGGCCCGGACGAGGTCGACACCGTCCGCGGCAGCGGTCGCGTCACCCCTGCACAACGCCTGGATCAACAGCGTCGTCTGCCTGCTGAGCCGACGCCGAGGCTCGGCCACGTCCGCGTCGACCACCGCCGCCAACCAGGCCAACTGCTCGCCGAGACCGAACCGTGCCGCGAGGCCCGCCGCCCGTACCAGGAGATGCTCGACGCCGATGCGGCTGCCGTGGCGCCGGTGGCTCTCGTACGCCAGACGCCCCTCGCCCAACCGCCGGGCCGCCTCCCGCGCCGACTGGGCCTCCCCGGCCGGACCGTTCCCGGCCCACCACCGAAGGGCCGCGTACGGCGGGTCGTTCGGGACCGAACGCCAGGAGGGCGTCTCCGTGGCTCGACCCAGCAGGCCGAGCGCCTCGACCGCCCAGAGTCGGGCGAGGCAGCGCTGCAGGGGCGCCTCGGCGCCGGTCAGGTCCAGTTCGCGGGCGGCCGAGAGCACACCGGAGAGGTCCCCGTCGGCCTGACACATGTGCAGCCGGTGGTACGCGGACAGGTGCCCGCCCTTCGGCATGCCGTAGCGCTGCGGACCCAGGACCAGCCCCAGGAGTGCCGCCAGGTCCCCCGTCTCGCCGGCCAGCAGCAACTCCTCGGTCGCCGGTCCCGTATCCGTGAGGCCGTCGCCGACGGCACCGGCCAGGACGCCGAGTTCCGCTGGGTGCAGCAGCGATCCGCTGTCGCCGGGGGCTGCCGGCGGCCCCGACTCCGCGGGCAGTACCGGCCCCGGCTCCGGCTTTGGCTCCGGCTTTGGCTTTGGCTCCGGCTTTGGCTTTGGCTCCGGCTTTGGCTCCGCGGGCGGCCCCGGCTCCGCGGGTGGTGCGCCGGTGAGCCACCAGTCGGCGAAGCCCACGACTGCCCGCGCCGCCGGTGCCACTCCCAGAGCGAAGCGGATGGTGGGGCGCACCGGCACTCCGGTGTGCACGGCGACCAGTGCGGCGGCCGCCGCGAGGTCGCCGGCGTGACGGGACGACGGGCCGTGGCCTCGATCGATCGCCGTGTCCACCACCTCGCCGAGGCGGGCGACCTGGCCGGTCCGCACCAGCAGCCGCAGCAGCCGAGCGAGGATGTCGTCGCCGGCCCGACCGACGCCGGCGTGCCAGAGCGCGGCGCGCAGCCAGTGCGCCGCCCGGTCCGGCGCACGGTCGGTGTTCTCGACAGCCGTGGCGGCGAGGGTAACCGCCGTACGCGTGTCGAACGGCAGGGCGACGCCCGCCGAGGTGACCTGGTCGGCCAGGGCTGCCCCATCGGTCGGCGCGCCGGACGCGGCCCGGCGGAACATCGCCGCGGCACAGGCGCGGTGCAGGCGGGCCACCGCGTCCGGACCGGCATCGGTGATCAGGCGAGCGCCGAGGGCCGGGCTCTGCGGGAGGATCCCGCCCTGCGGCTCGGTGACGAGCAGTCCGTCGTCGATCAGTTCGTCGATCATCTCGCCGTACTCGGACAGCCGGCCCCGCGTGGCGTCGGCGAACAGCGGCAGGTCGTCGATGCCGAATCGGGTGACGGCGGCCATGGTGGCGAGGCGGACGGCGACCGGGCCGCGCGCTCGCAGGGCGGCGAGCAGGCGGTGGTCCGTCGGCAGCGCGATCGGGGCGTGCGGGTCCAGCAGGCACAGGTGTCCCCGGATGACCGCGAGCCGCCCGGCCCGGGTCAACTCGTGGGCGACCTCCAGCACCGTGCCGGGATGCCCGGCGAGCGGCCCGAGCGCGGTGGACAGGGCCGGCGGCACCGCGTCGTCGAGCGGCACGGCATAGCGGCGCGCGAGCATCCCACGCACGGCCTCGGTGCTCAACGGCGGCAGGTCCACCACGACGTCGGCGAGCGTGCCGAGCCGGCCGTCACCGGGCGCGCCCACGGCCACGACGAGGCAACCGTCGCGTACGGCGGCGGCCAGCGCCGGGGCCAGCGCGGGAGGCGCGTCGTCGGCGATCACCACCGTCGGCGCCCGCCGGCCGATCACGGCGAACGCGGCGGCGGCCTGCTGAGCCAACGCGACGCCACGCCCGGCGTACTGGTCGGCGGACGTGTCGCAGAGAGCACCGAGCGCGCTCAGCGGGCCGGCGAGCGGCGGGTCGGCCAGCAGTTCGTACTTGTCGCGAACGGCATTCAGCAGTGCCGCGAAGCCGGCGGCGGTGTCACCGGCCACGGGGGGCGCCACGCGAAGCACCACCACCCCGGCCGCACGCCACGCGCCCTCGGCCGCGTCCAGCAGCGACGTCCGGCCGCTGCCGGCCGGCCCCCGGACCAGTGCGAACCGGCCACCGATCGCGGCGGCCGCACGGGCCTCGTCGAGGGCGTCCACCTGCACGGCACGGCCCACGATCGTCCGCCGTCTCGGGATGACTCTCACCCGCGCGGTGCGCGGTCGTGGAACCTCCGGCACGATCATCCGATCGGCGCACCGAGGTTCGTTCTCGACCCGTGCCACGTGCTCGCCTCCATCCACGCCCGACGGTGTGCCGGACGTGCCTGTCAAACGAGACGCGACCCCGAGTCGTTCACGGTGTCTCCGGTGCCTCGGCGATGAGCAGGATCAGCCGGTCCACCTCGGGGAGACCGATGTCGCCGCGCTCGCCCTGGTGGCTCAACCGGCGGATCCAGTAGTTCCGGGACGTGGAGTCGAGGTGATCCACCGTGTCCCGAATGATCAGCTCCGCCGCGTCGACGTCGTCACCGGCGGCACGACCGAGGGCCGTCAGCATCGCGACGTCGGCCGCGGGCGGGCCGGCCACCTCGATGAGTCGGTGCAACCTGTCGTACTCATTCAGGTCGGCCTTGGCCACCAGAGCGCGAAACGCGTCCTGGCGGGCCTCGGCGCCGTCGGCGGCGAGCAGCGCCAGCGTCTCATTCCCGAGGCCCGCACTGGCGAGGTCGATGACGGTGGCCGCGGCCTGGCGCGCGGCCTCGCCGCCACCGCCGACCGTCTGCCAGGGCGGGGCGTCGAAATCGTCCGGCAGGAGGTTCTCCTGGAGGAAGGGGACCAGCTCCCGGCCGCCGTCGACGGCGAGGATGTCGTTGAGCGGTTGCCACTCCCGCATCGCGGTGTCCCAGGTGGGCGCGATCAGCCAGATGCTGATCAGTGGCATCGAGATCTCGGCCGCGAGAGTCAGCAACGGGTTTCCGGGACCCGGGGCACCCACCACGACCCGAGTGTGGTTCAGCGACGTCAGCTGCCTGGCCCACTGGGCCCGCTGTCTGACCGTCAGGTGTCGGCGGGCCGGCTCGAGCGCGTCGAGCGCGCCCGGCAGGTCGTCGGCGAGGGCTCGGCTGACGGCTTCGAACAGCGGTGCCGTGACCGGGCGCGCCTGCCCTGTGGTGGTCGGCCCGGCCTCCGGCAGCGGTACGTCCCGCAGCGGTGGTAGGTCCTTCACCTCCAGGTACAGGTCGCGGGCCAGGCCGGCGAGTTCCTGGTACCACACACGGGCCTGCGCGACAGTGCCCCGGCGGGCCCCGTAGGACCGCACCTCCACCACTCCGAGCTCGGCCGACAGGCTGCCGTCCGCCGTGTCCAGCTCGTCGTGCGTCGTCATCCCGGGGAACACGTGCTGCTGGTCGACCAGTTTCCCGTGCAGCGCCGAGAGCAGGTACATCATCGGCGACATCAGTGGTGCGGCGCGGGACGCGGTCCAGGGCTGTTGACGGCTCGACAGCCGCACACCGACCCCCGCGCCGGCCACGGCTCCGAGCTCGTCCAGGTAGCCGTTGTTGTGGTCGAGGTAGAACTGGGCGAAGCGGTTGTGGATCGCGTCCGCCTGATCGCTCAGATAGAGCCGCGCCCACCAGGGCAACTGTCGGACGTAGAGGCCCAACGCGGGCCGGGACAGGGCGGCGACGTGTGCCTTGGTCAGGCTCATCGGGGCGAGCAGGTATTCGGCGGCCCCGGCCGTGTGCGCGTACACCAGCGCGAGCACACCCTTGATCGCGTCGAGCACCCGGGCGCTGGGCACCTGACCCGCACCGGCGAAGTACCGCAGGACGTGCTCTGCCTCGCGATCACCGAAGGCGACCCCGTCCTGCTGGTTCTCCTTCGTGCGATAGGCGAGCAGACCGAGCGGGGCCGACTCGTAGGTGACAGAGCTGTCGCGCCAGGTGCGCTCCCCGACGTGCGCCAGGAAGCGCGACAGGCGCTCGATCGGCGTACCCATCGAGATGTGCCAGTGCCAACCACCCTCGTCACCTCGCGGTGGCGGACCGATCGTCCCGCTGGCCGCCGGTTCGGCCACCACCTCGGCGGAGGCGAGAGTCGCGGGCAGGGCGACAGTGGGCAGGCCCGCAGGCCCCTGGACCGCCTCGAACCGGTCCTCCAGCTCCTGCAGCTGCCGCCAGAAGTCCTCGGTGTCCTCGATCCGGCCCTGCTCGCCGGGAAGGTTGCTGATGATTCCGGTGACCAGCTCGGGCACGGCGATCCACGCCGGGTCGCCGGCGGCCGGATCGTCGGGGAGCACATAGCCGCGGGGCTCGCCGTCCTCGGCCTCCTCGGCCGCGTGGTGCAGCTGCTTCGTCTCCACCTCGATGTGGAAGCTGCCGTCGCGGGCGCGGGCGAGAATGCTGCCCGACCGCGCCCGCACCATGGCGTCGATGTTGAAGTCCATCGGCATGGTGCGTTCACCCTCCAGCCCGCCGCCGCGATACCCCCTACTGGCGACCGGGTCCACCAGGGCCTCGGCCAGCGATCGCCGGGACGTGCCGCCGCCGCGGACCACCCCGTCCGGACCGATCACCAGCGCACGAGCGTGGACATCCGCGTCGTGCTCCTCCGGCGTCTCCTGCGGCGCGCCCACCCGCGGCAGCGCACCCGGATCGGTCAGGTTCAGCCACAGCACACCCTCGTCCGCCGTGTGATACGCGGCGTACACGTGCCCGAACCCCGACCGCGTCCGTTCCACCAACACCACCGCCACCGACCGCTGACCGAGCCCCTCCGCGCCCAGACGCGCCATCAACCCGTCCCACCCGTCGAACCGCTCCCAGTCCTGCCGATCCCCCAACCACGCCTCCGCCGGCCGGCCAAGATCCGAGTCGTCCCGCGTTCGGGGCACCCGGACCGCGTGCGCCAGGGGGCCACCCGGAAACAGCCGCGACACCAGCGCCTGCCCCACCGCGAGACAGTCCGCCACCGTCATCCGACCGGCCGGATCGACCACACGGCCCGCCGCGACGACCTCGTCGAACAACCGACGCAGCCCGTCACCGGTCAGAGCCCGCGACCCCTGCCCGGGTACGCCCGTCGGCCCTGACCGCGTCTCGCCGTTGGGGGCGACCCGTCCGCTGAGGTGGAAGAGCCGGGCCAGGTCACGTCGGTGCGCCGGACCGGTCCCGACCTGGTCGATCAGGGCGCGCGCGGCGGACGGGCGGGCAACGGCGCTGGGCCGCGACGCTGCCGTCATCGAGGTGGGGTCCACGGCCCGTACCGCCGCCACCAGGGCGAGTTGCGCCTGGATGGTGCCGAGGTCCAGCCGCGCGGCGGGAATCTCCGCGACGATCGCGTCCGGCCTCAGCAGGAGGCCACCGGGTGGCGCGTGGGGGTCGGCAGTCGCGGCCAGCAGCACGCCCACCTCCGCCGCGTACCCGTCGACGAGCGTCGACAGGCCCGATGTGTCGCCAGCGGGGTCGAGAGCGGCCTCGATGCCACCGCGCACCTGCCGCACGCCGGTGGAGCGCAGGTGGCGGACGATCTCCCGCAGATCGGTCCAGGTGTCCGAGGAGTCGTCGGTGATCCGCATCGTGACGGCGCTGCCGTCGGGCGCGATCGTGACGTTCTCCGGCCGACGCAGCCGCGCCGCCACGGCGACGCCGTCGACCGACGTGCGCGCCGGATCCGCCGGGTCGAGACCGAGGGTCAGGGTCAGCGCGGCGTCCGCGCCGGGCGCGAGGCCGGACAACACACCACGGGTGCGGTACGGGATGGGATCGTCCCCCACCTCGAGGCGGCGGCGCACGTCGTCTCCGACGGCCCGGAACTCGTCGGGATGGTTGACGAACCCGTCGGCCGGCCACCGGTCCTGGGCCGGCGTGCCGGTCTCTTCCTCGGCCGACGTCCCGGCCAGGTCCACGGCGGCGTCCACCGCTGACGGCAAGACCGGCGGCGGTGGCAAGGTCGGCGGCGCGGCCGGATCGGGTACGCCCTCGGTGGTGGCCACGAACCGTATCCGGGACGGATCCGGGGGCGCCGTCGCGGGCTGGCCGGTCTGTTCGTCCCAGTAGGTGGGCTCTCCGTCGACGTCGCGAAACACGTTGAACGCGTGCGCCACCTCGCCGTCTGCGCCGTTGACGACCACGATGCCGGTGGCGCGGTCCGGCGCGTTGCGCACCGCCTCGGTGATCGCGTCGAAGCCCGCGACGTCCCGTAGCGGCCGCCCGGCGTACCAGGGCAGAACGCCCACCTCGGTCTCCACCGACTCCGGGGCGACGAAAGTGCCCTGGCCTCGCGTGTGTAGCCGCTGGTCCGTCACGATCGACGCGAAGATGCAGTTCGTCCGCGAGATGGTGGCGTCCGTACCGTTCCCGCGCAGATACGGGTGCCTGGTCAGCACCTCGCTCGCCACCCGTGGCGGACCGACACTTGTCCACCCGCTGCGGTCGGCAGGCGTCGCACCGGCCAGGTCGCCGCGCCCCGCCGGCCCGGCGGAAGAGCCGGCGGAAGGACCGGCGGAGGGGCCGGCGGAGGGGCCGGCGGAGGGGCCGGCGGACGTCCTGGAATCCTCCGGTTGGGCCCAGCGCACCTTCCGCTGCCGTGCCGTGCCACCGGCGTTCCCGCTGTCGTCGGCCTTCCCGATGCCGCTGGCCTTCAGGACACCCCTGGGCTTCCCGACACCACCGGCGATCCGCGCGCCCTCGTACTCCTGGTGGTCGGGCGGTAGCGGTCTGCTGGCCGACGGCGCCGACAGGGACACCGGTTGCGACTCCGTGCGCACCGGAGCTTGCGGTCGGACGTCCGGTCCGTTTCGGCGGCTCAGCACGTCGGTGAGGTTGTGCGAGGGGAGCTCCCCGTGGAGCCGACCGCCCCGGAACTCCTCCCAGTTTCGAAGTGATCGCAGACCATCGCGGACGTCCTCGTCGGTGTAGCCGAGCGCTTGGCCGTCCTTGTCGATCACGACATGCCGGTTCGCGAGCACGGGACCGACCCAGCCGCGAGACAGCTCCTCGACGAACGACCGGTCCGTACCGGCCACCACGATCAAGAGGGACTTCCGGGAGACGCCCGCCGTTTCCAGCGTGTCCAGAACCTGCGCGGCCGTCCGACCGCCGATGGTGCTCGTGCCGTCCACGGTGATACCGCGGCCGATCACCATCGGCGCGTCCGGCTGCGCCGGCAGCCCTTCGATGGCGGCTACGTGCGTGTCGCGGTCGGCCGCGCCCGGCAGGTAGACGCCCGCGTCGACCCCCTCGCCGGGGTCCACCAGGACGTACGGTATCCGGGTCTCCACGGTGGCGGCGAGCAGCCGGGTCCGCGTGGTCTGGCTCCCGACGGAGGAACCCGGGCTCAGCCGCTCGGCGAGGGCGTCGATGGACCCGCCGAAGCCGGCCAGGTCCTCGACCCATTTGGCCGCGTCGCCAACGCTGCGGCTGGCCTGGCGGACCGTGTCGACGATGCCGTCCCAGATGACGCTCGGCACCGTCGAGGTGTTGCCGGTGATCTCCAACAGCACGTCGCGTTGGCGCAGTACGACCGGGTGCTTCTCCTCGAGGGAACCGGTCTTGGCCGGCGCGAAACGCCGGCCTCGCCGGTCCGACCAGCGCAGTTGCGTGCTTGCGCCGATGGTCTCGGAGCCGATGAACGACACACCCAGGATGGTGAAGTTGATGAAGCTCTGGCTGCCCGGGGCCGCGCCGAACTGCGGACGACCCGCGGAACTGGTGCCACCGCCGCCGTCGCCCGACGGGTCACCGGAGTCCAGTTGGCGCGACCTGACCGTGGGACTGGGTGCCGGCCGTACCCCGTCTCCCTGGTTCAGCGAGACGAGCGGGGCCAGCGCCACGGTCAGGCGTTGCTCGGCCTGACTGGTGGAGGTCATGACCGAGCCGACGATCGGGAAGTACTCGAACACCGTGACGGTGTCACGGCCAGGAGTGAAGTCGACAGGCGAATCGGAGTCGTCCGGGTCGGGCTCGTGCTGGTCGGCGGGAGGCCGCCAGGGTGACGCGGCGATCGTCTTGATGCTCAACGCTCCGTCGACACCGACACCCAGGTCTCCGCTCAGGAAGGTCTGTTCGACTCCGCCGTGTTTGAGCACCGAGTAGAGATTGCCCCCGCCGACCTCCCCGTCCACGAAATCGGCGAGTTCCCGCTGGTGCACGCCGGGTAGGACCTCGAACACCAGGGCCTGCAGCTTGGGGAGGGCGCTGAACCAGCTCACCCGGAACTCCGGTCCCAACCCTTCGGTGGGACGGAAGGACCGGAGCACGTCAAGGGTGAACGAGCCCACCTCGTTGGTCCGGGGGGTCGGGTTGATCCGCGTCCCGTGCAGGACCTCCCGCCCCGCCGGGTCGCCGAGCAGCACCGTGGCCGCGGGCGGGCGTCCCGGCCCGGTCGGCACCAGCGGCTGGGGGGAACCGTCGGCCGCCATGAACTCCAGTACGGCGCCAGCCTTCAGCCAGGGCCGCTGGCCCGCGCCGCTGTCCGGATTGGACCAGAGCGACTTCGCCCAGGAGAAGACGGTCGGGGTCACCGCCGCCATCAGCCAATCCTTGAGGGGCGTCACCTGCACGTCGACGCTGATCTCGAAGGGGTAGTACATGCGGGCCAGCCCACCCTTGGATTTGGTGATCACCCGCGGTTCCTGGCGGTCACGTTCAAGGTCGGCCTCGCCTCGCTGCCGAGACAGCTCGATCTGCGGGGCCGCGCCGGTCAGTCGCACCGGTTCGTTCCGCTGCGCCCTGGTGTGAACGGGGCCGGAGAGGCGGCCGACCTTCGACGTCACCCGCTGCGTCGCCTTGCCCCGGGACGTCAGGTGGGTCCCGTGCATCTCCATGTCCGACTCCGGCGCGGGTACCGGACCGAAGGGGCGACCGTTCTCGTCAACGGCGCCGGTCGCGGAGAGGTCGATCTGATGCGGGAGCCTCCGGCCGTGCAGCCGCATCTCGTCGTGGAGTGGGTCCGGGCGGGCGAGCAGTTTGTAGTCGACGATCATGGTGCCACCCAGGTGGGTGATCGCGCGTTCGAACCGCGCCACCACCACCGGGTGCGGGGACGGGCCGGAGCTGAAGTACCGGCGGATGTCGCCGCGCGTCACGATGCTCGACGCGTGGAGGGTGATCCAGTCGTAGAGCCCGGCCGAGTAGCTGTTGGAGCCCAGGGCGGTGGAGCCTTCGGCGTCCACCCCGACGTTGCGCAGCGTGTGGTGGAGCAACTCACGGCCGGCGGGAAGCCTGATGTCCAGCACCGAGGTGTCACCCAGGCCCAGCCGCTGGCTGATCCGTCGTGGTGGGTAGACGGCGTCCGCGCCCGGCTCGTCGCCGGGCTCGGGCGGCAACAGGTCGAGGGCGGCCTTGACCTGGGCGTGCAGCGCGGGGGGCAGACCCGCGATGAAGTCGTCGGGCCGGCGGAAGTCGTCCGGCCTGCCATCCACGTCCGCGAAGTCGGCGACGTCGGGCCAGGACCGTTCGAGATCCCGCCAGATGGTCGCCATGTCGAGGATGCTGACCAGCACCTGGATGCCGTCCTCGACGTCGATCGCGCTGACCGACGCCGTCGCCGGCAGCGCGGGCTCCCACACTCCGCCGAAGAGTGAGCGGAGGCTGTTCACCAGGTTGCGGGAGGCGCCGGTGAAGGTGCCGACCATCGTGACCGGGATGATGATCGTGTAGGTGCGGGCGCTGATGTTGTTGATCCGGTAGTCGGTGCCCGCAAGCGTCTTGGTCTCGCTGACGCGAGTACGCACGGCCGCGAGGAACGCGACACTCGGAGCATTGCCGTGCGGGTGCACGACGTTGGCGCCGCCACTGTGGTACCGCGCCTCCTCCCGGCTCCGGGTGAACCCGCTGGTGCCGGTGACCGGGATCCCGTCCTCGAGATAGAGCTCGTAGTCGCGGGGCTGCGGCACGTACCGGGGCACATCCCGGACATAGGCCTGCAACTCGTGCCGGCCCTCCACGTCGGAGAGCAGGCCCGGCT
Source organism: Micromonospora sp. NPDC048839 (assembly GCF_040649915.1). Taxonomy (NCBI): domain Bacteria; kingdom Bacillati; phylum Actinomycetota; class Actinomycetes; order Micromonosporales; family Micromonosporaceae; genus Micromonospora; species Micromonospora sp. NPDC048839. The sequence goes on along the minus strand of NZ_JBEZGL010000004.1, from coordinate 204,240 downwards.
CGAATGCCTGCTCGGAGGAGTGCGCGCCGCGCAGGATCACGTCCATCACCGCCAGCAGCCGCTCCTCGCTGGTGAAGACCCGGCGGGTGTGCGCGGACAGGGTGGTCGGCCATCCGGGGTTGTTGCCGAACAGCTTCGACCACCGCCCGACGATCTGGTCGGGAAGCCTGCTGAGCTGTTCCAGGAGTGGGGCGAACTGCCTCGTGGCGAGCTCCGCGAACATCGCGTCGAGCGCGGCGCTGCCCCGGACGGCGTCGATGCCCGCGAGGTTCGGCAGGGTGGGACCGGCCTGCAGCATGGCCCGGTCGAAGTCGGTCGGGGCGCGGTGACTGATCGGTTCACGCCGGGTCGAGGCTGTGGTCAGCACCCGCATGTCGGGCACCCACGCCTCGTAGGAGACGGGTTGGTGCCCCGGTGTGAACTCCTCGTCCGGTGTGTCGTGGCCCTCGTCGTAGGCCTCGGCGCGCAGGCTCGTCGAGAGGACGAACTTGTGCATCGCCTGGTCCTGCTCGGTGTCCAGGACCACCGACCGGCCAGGGACCTGGCCGTTCACGATGGCCGTGGTGTTCTCCCAGGTCTTGCCGATCACGGTGCCGCTGAGCACCGAGTTCGTCCAGCCGGGCAGCAGGTTCTTCAACCACTTGCGGACCGGCAGGCTGAGGTTGGCGTCGAGAGCGGCGCGTTTGGACCGGAACATCGACCGGAAGCTGTCCAGCCGGAAGAACGAGTCGATCGTCATGTTCGCGCCGAGCTCGTCGGTGAGACCCTCGTACCGTACGTCCGGGTCCTGATCGCTGGGAACGTAGTACTTGATCCATTTCCGGTGCGTCCCGGAGGCGGTGAGCTTGTCGTAGGGCACCCAGAGGCCGGTGCCGCGCAGCGCACCGATCATGCCGACGCGGTGCGCACCGGAGCTGGTCTCCAGCAGACGCCTGTGGTTCTTGGCCAACAGGCCGGTGCCCGGACCGGTCTTCGGGAGATACCCCTCGCCGCGCAGGTACTCCTCCACCTGACGGTCCAGGTTCGGTCGCGGATCGGCGGCGGTCCCCTGGGGGGCGACGGTGAAGTTCTTGTAGACCACCATGCCCGGCCCGTCACCGTCGACGACGCCCCGCGGCGGGTGGCGCACCTGGTCCGCGTCCCGGAGCGTGTAGGGCAGGTATCGCACCCGGGCGCCACGGCCGGCGGAGCTTCCGGTCCACGTGCGGGAGGGCGGCGAGCTGTGCTGCTCTCTCCCACCGGTGAGCAGTTCCAGCTTCCACCGCATGCCGACGTCCGCGACCATGCCACGTCGGATCGCCTTGGTCGCCGTGGGGTCGGGTGCCAGACCTGGTCGTTTCGGGTCGGGTTCCCGGCCGGACCGGAACCCGCGGCCCACGAACGAGACCGCCCCGCTGTTGTGGCCGATGGTCACACCGGTGCCCAGGCCGAGGGTGACCGCAGGACCGCCCGACCAGAACGTGCCCGGAATCCTGGTCTCCTCGTCAGGTGCCGTCAGCAGGGTGACGCCGCCGGTGACCGGCAGGTCGAAGGCGTTGCGCAGCACGACCGATCCGCGCTCGGTCATCTGCGACTCGCTCAGAAACTCCAGCGAGTTCTCACTCGCCCGGGTGACGATGCGGCTGGTGTCGTCCTTGACCGGCTCCATCGACAGGCGCAGGATGCCGAGCAGTTTGCCGTTCGCGTCGTGGATCGGGTCGGTGTACGCGCCTCCGTCGCGCGCCCGCTGGAAGACGTTGTGCATGTTGCCGTGCCCGGCGAAGCTGAACACGTGCTTCTGCGACCTCGTGTTGAGCGTCCCCGGGCGGTGCCGCCGCCGGGCACCGAGGCGGCGTCCCCGGCGGGGCGAGCGCACGACCCTCGCGTCACGCGCGGCGCCCCGGCCGCCGGCGGCGGCCCTCCTCTGGGCGCGCGCCTCCGCGACGAGACCGGGCAACTCGTGCAGGATGCGCAGCGGCAGGTCCGTCGGGTCGTGCAGCGTGTCCAGTGACATCGGGTACGTGGCGAGAGCCACCTCGTCCGCCACCGTGGTGTCCGCCGGCGGGTCCGGTACGGCGAGGTGCTGCGGAAAGAACACCACCAACCGCTCGCGTACGGTGTCCGACCCCAGGTCGCCCTCAAGGTCCTCCTGCCAGGGGTCGTCCGGATCGTCGAGAGTGGGCCGACCCGGGGGCGTCACCAGCCGGGGGAGGCGGGCGGCCGGCTCCGCCGTAACCCTCATCTCCCAGGTATAGAAGTGTGCCAGTCCTGGCTCCCGCAGTCGCTCGATGGTCGCCGGTCCCGTGCCGGTTTCGACGAAAGCGGTGCGGGTCTGCCGGTTGTGGGTCAGCCGGGGCACCGCCGACACACTGAGCACCCGCAACGGGCCGGTTGTCCCCATACCCAGGAACTCCTGGATGGGCAGCGGCAGGTCCCGGTAGTTGATGTTGCTGTGGCTGCTGGTGGAGGAGACATCCGAGAAGCGCCGCTTCTCGCCCTGAGTGACCTCGGGTGGCGGGTACGCCGGATTGAGGTCCCGCTCGTCGTGTCGGGTGAGCGTCGAGTGGAACGTCAGTCGCACCGCGTGACGGCCGCTTCCGACCACCCGGACGGCGCCACTGCGCCCGGTGGAGGACGGCAGGTCGTCCACGAGCGCCATCGGTGTCGTCAGGCGGGCGATGTCGCTCTGGATCTCCGCGTCCTGTGTCCAGTGCCCCAGGGGGCGGACGGCAGCTATCGCCAGCTGCCGCATCCGAGCCGCGGCCTGCTCGGTGATCACGCCCTCGGCGCCGATGCTCAGGAAGCTGCGCTCGCCCTCGGTCGAGTCACGATCGCCGAAGATCGTCAGGTCTGAATCGCGCCCGTCGGCGATGTCCTGCCACTCGTCGCGGGCCTGTCGGGCATCATCGGCTCGCGCAACGGCCGCGTCCCGCGCCAGACCGGCGTCCCGGGTCGCCTGGGTCAGGCGGGTCGTGGTGTCCGCCAGGTCCTTCTCGGAGGGCAGGCGCGCGGCCTCCGTACGCAGCAGATCCCGTGCCGCCCCGGCCTCGTCCCGGCTCGCCGTGGCTGCCTCGGCGGTGTCCCTGTTCTCGGCGTGCTTCTCCTCGGCACGGTGCAGACGTGCCCGCGGGCCGTCGTCCCCGGCCAGGGTGGCGCGCTGCCTCCGCAGGCTCGCCGTCACCGATTCCAGGCTCTGGTCCGTCACGGTGATCGTGGCCTTGGCCTTGGCCAGGGCGGCGTCGGCTGCTCTGCCCCTGCCGCCCTGTTGCCGACCCTCCCGAGCGATCACCTCGAGCCGATTGTTGAGCGTGGACTGCTCCTCGATGAGGTGGATGCGGCGCCGTTGGCCGGCGGCACGCTCATCCTGGGCGAGCCGCGCGAGGCGCTCCTGGCTGAGGTTGCCGAGCTGTTCGTCGACCTCCTCCAACCGGTCCTGCACCGTGTCCCGCTCGTCCTCAAGCCTGGTGATCTCGGCTTTCGCGGCGGCTCTGTCGGCTTCGGCCTCGGCCCTGGCCCGCTCCGCGTCGGCACGCGTCTCCCGCAGGACGTCGTGCTGCCGCTCGGTCTGCGCGAGCTGCTCGGTCGCGGTCGCAAGCGCCTTCGCCGCCGCGGCCACCCCAGCCTGACTGGCCTGTAGCGCCTGCTCCGCCGCATCGGTCTGCCGCTGCCGGTCCCGCACCTCCTGCTCGGCGTTCGTCAGGTCGTTCCTGGTCTGCGTCGCCGCCCGCACCTCGTCGCGGTGCTGCCGCAGTTTGGTGTCGGCGTTGTCGGCGAGCCACTGGGCGTCCCGCTGCCCGGGATCGAGAACCGCACTCAGCAGTTGCCCGGTCTCCCGGAGCGCCGCGATGATCTCCGGATTTGTGTAGAGCCGGCCGTCCTCGGGATGGTCGGCGACGACCTCGGGAACACGGGGGGTAGGGGTGGATCCGTCGTCGCCGTCCCGAGCCGGGCCCCGGCTGTCCGTGTCCCCACCACCGCCCCGACCCGAGGATCCCCCAGCGCCACCACCCCGACTGTCCGCGCCCCCACCACCGCCCCGACCCGACGGCCCCCCAGCGTCACCGCCAGGGCTCGTCGACGAGCCCTGGCCACCGGCGTCACGGGTGTTCGACGACGCCTTGCCCTTCCCCTTGCCCGTCGACGTGTCGTCGTCGTCCGAGGTCGACGACAGCAGCATCGCCTCGACCGGCGGGAGCAGGCTCTGGTCATCGGTCAGCGCCAGCAACTGGCCATGGGCGATCCGATAGTCGCGCACCAGGTCGACAAGGCCAGCCCTCAGCGTCTGCTCGGGCATGCCGGTCATGCCCGCCTCCAGAGCGGTGAGTCTCATGTCGAACGCGGTCACGGCGGCGAAGGCAGCCGACGAGCCAGGCTGTTGCAGAGCGGCCCTGATGTCATCGACCCGCTCGTCCCGCAGCGACAGGAACGCCTGCACGATGTCCTGCCCGTTGCCCGGCAGCGCCGCCACCAGCTGCGCGGCGTCGTCGACGCGGGCCATACCCACGGTGTACGTCGGCAGCGGGCCGGACGAGCGCGGGGTCACGTCCGGGCCACCTGGTTCGGTCGGCGCCTCCCGCAGGCGTTCCACCGTCGGCACGGTCTCCACGCCGGTCGCCCGGTTCACCTCGTAGCGGGCGTGGTCCACCTGGAGCAGCGCGTCGCGGAAGTGCTCGCGTGCCGGCCCCGACCGGCTTTGGTCCGAGCTCACCACTCCGGCGAGCGACTGCCGGGCCGCGTCGAGGACCGCCCTGGCGGTCTCCACCTGCTCGGTCCGGGCCGCGCCCTCCGCCGTGCCGGTCTGGTCGGTCAGCGCCTCCCGCAACGCCGACTCGATCGGACCGGTCAACCCGTCGAGGTGGTCCAGAACATCCTGCGCGGCGCGCCGCACGCCGTCGACCGTCGCCGGCACCAGATGGTCCACCCCGACGACGGGGTTCGTCTGCACACTCGTCACCGTGTACACCCGCTCGTGGACCGGCTCGTGGACCGGCTCGTGGGCCGCCGCCGACCGGTCTCCGCCCACCACCTCCGGACGGGTCATGTCGACAAGCGTGTCGACCGAGGGCAGGTGCGCGACGCCGGTGACAGTGCGGACCTGTTGGGACGCGGTGTCGTAGGCGGCCAGCACCCTCGCGGTGTCGGCCCTCGCCTGCTGCTTGGACAGGCTCGGCAGCGACTCCGCCAGGTGCGTCAGTGACTGCTGGACCGTCTGGACGGCGTCGCGGGCAGCCGCCACCTCCGTGGCACGATCCGGCGGCGACGCCTGAAGCGCGCCAATGATCGCGTCCTGCGCGCTGTCGAACGCGGCCTGGGTGTTCGCCACCACATGCGACACCTCCTGGGTCGACGACGTCAGCAGGCGTTCCATTCCGCCGCTGCGGGTATCGCTCCTGCCCAGCGACGCCTCAGCGGACCGCGCCAGGGCCGGGTGTTCGCCGTCCGACCGGTCGGCGGTGAGTCCCGGCGCCTGCTGCCTACCGGGGTCCGAGACGGTCCGCACGTCGGATGAGCTGCCCGACTCCGTGGTCGCCCGGTCGGCTGCGCCCGAACCCGCACCCCCGAGCACCGTGACCGGAGGCCCCGATCGGGCGGCGCCGCCATCGAGCGCCTGGCGCGCCTCCCCCGCGACTCGCTGCTGCCCATCCCCCCGGGCACCGCCCGCGTCCCCCACCGGTGACGCCGGGCCACCCATCGACGCCGGGCCGCCGACCGACGCCGGGCCGCCGACCGACGCCGGGCCGCCGACCGACGCCGGGCCGCCGACCGACGCCAAGCCACCGACCGACGCCGGACCACCGTCGACCCGTTCCGACCCCGTACCACCTCGGGAAGCGCCGTCAGCGGCATCGGCCTCGGGGGCTCCGGTCGCCGGCTGGCCACCGGTGATCTGCTCACCGGCGGCGCGAGCGCCGTAACCCTCCGCGAACCCACCTGACTGGCCACCAACCGTTGTCTCGGCCGAGATGCCAGCCGACGAGCGGCCGGCACCCTCGTGAGAGCCGCCGAGGGAATGACCATCGAGACCGCCGCCCGGCCGGCCAATGGCACTGTCGCCGGCGGCCCCATTCGTTACGCCCTGGCCCGCGAAGCGCTGTGCCGCGCCACCGTCCGCACCACCGTTCGTAACACCACCGCTCGCCGCGCCACCAGCGACCACACCAGCGTTCGCCGCGCCACCGCTCGCCGCGCCACCAGCGACCACACCACCGCTCGCCGCGCCACCGTTCGCCGCGCCACCAGCGACCACACCACCGCTCGCCGCGCCACCGTTCGCCGCGCCACCAGCGGCCACACCAGCGTTCGCCGAGGCGCTGGCGGTCCCGGCCCCATGACCGGCGGCTTCGCCGCTTGTCGCATGGACGCCGGAGCCTGCCGTGGTGCCCACCGAGGCGCTGGCAGCCCCTGCGTTCGATGACGCCTCCGCGTTCGCTGTGCCCAGCCCGCCGGACCCCAGCCCAGCGGCCCGGCCGGTGCCGATGCCGGTGTCCCCCGGGAGGGACTGCCGGGCGGCACCGGACTCACCGGCCTGGGCCGGCGCGTTTCCTGTCCCCACGACGCCCTTCTCGTCGCCGACCAGAGTTTCGGTGTCCCAGTCGGCGATCTTCTCGGTGCCGATCACGCTGTTGGCCGTCGAGGTCACCTGGGCGTCGTCCGCGCCGACCCCGCGGTGCCCGTCCGGGGCCTTGTCATCGATGTACGGCGTTTCGTGCTTGCCCTCGACGCCAGAATTTCCACTGCCGTGTCGCCCGTCTCCCTCCGGCGACAGGGTGTACGCCTTCTCGTCAGACCCGTCGAGGCTTGGCAGGTTGAGACCATTGAGCAACTGCCCCGGAGTAGCGGCGTTGCCCTCGTACAGACCACCGACGAACGCGCTGGTCGCCGTCCCCCACTTCCACTCGATCGGCGCTCCCACCGCAACCTGCCCGGCCGCCTCGGCCGGCATCGCCACAGCCGCCTGCGCCCCGCCCTTGGTGAAGAGCGCACCCGCACGGAAAGCGCCATCGGTGATGTAGAGGGTGCCGTCCACGCCGACCCGGTCGACCTTGGCGATCCTCCTCGCCGCCCAGTCGACGACATTGTCCGCGGCGAAATTGGTGACACCGGCGACACCGGCGGCGATCACCGTCTGAATGAGGGCCTTCTTGATCGCATCCCAGTCGATGCCCTCCCGAACCCCGTCGGCGTCCTGCGCGGCCTGAATGACGATCATCAGCAGCGGCTCCTGCGCGATCTCCTGCCCGACCTCGACGAAGAGGTTGCGAAGAAGCGCGGTGATGATGGCGCGGAACCCACCAACCACAAGCGGAATCGCCAACGCCCCGAACAGCGACGCAATGAGCCAGGCCAACTGGATGGCCAGCAGCGCCAACTGCACCACCAGCATGATCTTTTTTTCCTGAAGCTCGGCCGCGCCGTTCTTCAGGTCCTTGCGCATGCTCTCCGCGGTCGTCCGCAAACTACCGAGATACTTGATGAGACTGTCCAACGACTCCGTGACACCGTCGGCGAACCTTCCGGTCAATACGTCCGGCACCCGGGAACGCTGATCCACAAGCGTCTCCTGGGCGGCATCCAGGACATCCCGAAGGTTCTCCCACTGCTCGGAATGCGCCCGCATCCCGCCCTCACTACCCGTCGGCCACGTCGCCCCGACGAAGAAGTTCAGGATGTGGTTCAACCAGTCGGGAATCGGAGTGTCCATGCCGGGCCGCTCCCGCTATCGGGTGGTCGACGACAGCGCGCTGCCCTGCACCGAGGCATCGGCGCCTACCCCGCTGCCCACCGTCAGGTCGCCGACCCATCGCAGTGACAGCGCTCGCATCCCCGCTCCACCCCCCTGTCACACCCGCACCGGACGAGCATGCGACGGCGACCGTCGACCCGGCCGTTTTCGCGGCCCTGTGGCCGGAGTTGGGGGTAATCCCTCAGGACCGGAGGCATCAGTCGGTGCCCGCACCGACTGATGCCTGGGCTGCCTCCAGGTAACCGAGCGGCGGGCCGACCAGCCGGTCGATGGTGTGTGCGTCGGTGAGCAGGCGGGGCGAGGCTGCCCTCCGACGGGTCAGCGCCCGTTCCAGGCGGCTGAGCGCTGTCCGGTCGGCGTCGTCCAGACCGGACGCGGACTGCTCGTCGGGCAACACCTCCCGCAACAGTACGGCGGTCGTCGGGATGCCGGCCCGGTCTGCCGGCGGTGCTGCTCCCTCACGGACGGCGAGCACCTTGAACCGGGCCCCGGCCAGGAACACCGCCTCGTCCAGATCCTGCCGCTCGGCCAACGCGCCGGCCTGCCGCGCCGTACGCGACCAGACCAGGTAGTCGACGTCGGCGCCCTCCACGGCGAGGTCGGTGGCGCCGCTGACACTGCGGAACCCGGGCTCCACCAGCAGGCCACCCTCGGGGTAGAGGTGTCGCGCCTGGTCCGCCAGTCGCCCCTGGCAGAGCATCGCGCGGCGGTAGGGCGGCAGGCGACGCAGCCCGGACACCAGGCACGGCAGGTAGCCGGGCAGGTCCGGTGCCCGCCCGGCACGCAGTCCCGCGTTGAGCCGGGCCGCCCCCGCGTCCGACCGGCCGAAGAAGACGTGCACGGCGACGAAGTCCGTCTTCGCCGACGCGGAGATGCCCTGGCGCAGCGCGGGCCACGCGGCCAGGGCCGCGTTGACTGTGGTGATCGAGTCGGTGAAGGCGGGGCCGAGGCTGGCAGCGAGGTCCCGCTGTTCCGTCGCGGTGCTGGCCCGGTCCTCGACGGGGTCGGCCACCGCGGGCGAGTAACGGTTCACCACGCGCCCCACGGGGTACGCGACGGCAGCACCCGGATGCGAGGGCGTGCGCGCTCCATCGCCCGCGGGCGTGGGCGCGCTGGCGACGACCGGGCGTTCCAGCTCGCCCAGGTACGGCCCGGAGCTGGTGATCACCGGCGGCGCACCGGCGGGCTGTCGACGCGGTGGCGTGGGCGCGTCGACCACCTCCGCCGAGAGCGGTTGGCTGACGGTCGGCGGCGGCTCGGCAGTGGCTGCCGGCCGCCGTTTGACCCGGTCGGGTTCCACCCGACGCTGCGCAGGGACGGCTGATGTCGCTGGTTCGACGGAACGCTGCGCAGGGACGGCTGATGTCGCTGGTTCGACGGAACGCTGCGTGATTTCGGCCGCAGGAGTGCCGGTCCCGGCCGCCCAGGTCGCCCTGACATCCGCCGGCAACTCCACAAGGGAAGCCGTCCCGCCGTGGAGCGCCACTTCCAGCCGTACCATCATCGCCTCGCCGGCCTGCCCCGCCAGGGTGAGGCCCGGCGCTCCGCCGGCCACGGCCAGCATCCGGCACAGTTGGTCGACAAGTCGGTCGGAGTCGCGGACGTCGACGGCCAGCACCCACTCGGCGGGGTCGACGAAGGCCATGCCGTCGGGCCGACGGGCTCCAGCCGTCCGCAGCAGGACGCCGGATGGGACCACCTCGGCGAGCAGGTCCGGCTCGATCGCGTGGCGGTAGAGACGGCTGCTGGCGCGCACCCAACCGTCGCTCAGCAGCGGTGGTGGTCGACCGAGCGTCCGTCGACTGTCGCCCGGCTCGGGCAGCACGATCGGGTCGGCGACAGCGGACGCTTCGTCGAGGGCCGCGGCGAGGGCGTCCACCCATGCGGCGCGCGGCGGCGGCGCCGTCGGGTCGAGTAGTGCGGTCTCGATCCGAACGATCGTCCTCGCCGGCAGCCCCGCGAAGATTCCGGCGAGCGACCGTGGATCCGGCGGTGGTTCGCCGACCTGCCGCAGGAGCAGCGCCGGCCGGTGCCGGTCCACCGGCACGTCGTAGGCCGGGTCGCCCGCCGTCGCGGGCGCGGCGGCCGAGGCACGCAGCAGTACTCCGGCGGGAACGGGGTCGGCGACGAGCCCGGACAGGACCACCGGACGGTCCGCCAACGCACTCTCCCAGGACGGGACCGGGTAACGGTTGCCGACCACCGGGCTGCCCGCGCCGGGTCGGAAGGACCGCCAGCCCCAGGCCCCGGTGCCGCCCGCCGCGTAGAGGGTGCCGTCCGGTGTGGCGTGCACGGGACCGTCCGGGGCGAGCAGTTCGACGCCGGTGCGGGCCGCCAGCCGGGTCAGCCAGGAGGCGTACGCCTCGTCCGGCCGGCCGAGGCCGCTCGCGGCCACCCAGACCCGGCCGACACCCCACTCCCCGGCGGCGCCCTCGACCACCCCGCGCAGCACGCCACCGCAGGCGGCGCTGCGGACGGCACGCTCGGAGGTCATGACCAGCACGTCGTCGGACGCCGCGACGGCGGTCCGTAGCATCTGCCACAGCAGCGACGGTGGATCGCCCAGATGGGAGATCACCGCGGCCGAACCGTGCCACTCCACGAAGAGCTCGTGGTCGGGGGGTCGCGCGGCGCGGGTCGGTCGTCTGCGCCAGCGCGGCATCCACAGCAGCGCCATCCGACTCGGACCCCCAGTTCGTCGAGGTCTCGAACCAGCCGCACCCCGATGTCCTGAGACTGACGCATCGACACCGGCAGGGCGTCCGACGTCGGCCGTAGGCATCGTTTCGGGGGAAATCCCCCGCCGAGCGCGGCGTCGCGTCGTCGGCGCTCGACCTTGTGGTTACCGCAGGGCCAGCATGGCGCCATCTCGATGAGATGGACGCCGGCCAGGTGACCTGACGCCGGCCACCAGCGCGGACACGAGTAGCGGACAACCGACACCGCCGCACCCGCTAGCTGACTGTGACCATGAGATCACCACGCGCACACTCCTCCCCGACATGCTCCCGTCGAATTGGAGGAACAGATGCGTCTCCGATCGTTCGTCACCGCGGCCCTGGCCGCCGTCCTGGCCGCCGGCGCGCTCGCCCCGGCAGCACCGGCCGCCGCGGCCACCGCCGACCGCTGGGGCTTCGCGTACGTCAAGGACCCCACCGTCGCGGTCTGGACCGTGCTGGACACCAGCCGGCAGTGGGGTAGTTGGAAGACCGCGTTCCCGGCCGCCTGGGCCTCCGGCATCAAGCTCGCGCCCGGCCGGTTCCAGGTGCGATTCCCACAGGTGGGCGCCGGCGCGCGGGGCGTGCCGCACGTGACCCCGGTGAACCGGACCGGGCACTACTGCGAGGTGGTTCGCTGGTTCCAGTCCGGCGTCGACGAGATCGTCGACGTGCAGTGCCACAGGCCGGGCGGCACACGCGAGGACACTCCGTTCACCGTGCTCTGGACGACCAGCTCGGGCGTTCTGCCGGCCGGCACCTCCCACGCGTACGTGCAGTGGAGCAGCGGCCTGGTGGCGCAGTCCTACAACTCCACGGGCGTCGTGAACACGGCCGGGCCGGTGGGCGTCGGGCAGTACCTGGTGCGGCTGCCCGGGGTGGGACTGGCCGGGGTGCTCGCCGGCAACGTGCAGGTCACCGCCGTGCAGCCGAACGCCGGTCCCCGCCGCTGCAAGGTCTACTCCTGGAACGCGGTCGGCACCGGTGTGCAGGTGTACGTCTTCTGCTACGACCAGGCCGGCGCGTTCGTCAACACCGACTTCGTCCTCTCGTACCACCGTCGGCGGCCGGTGATCGGCTCCCTCGCCCCACCGTCGCACTTCGGTTACCTCGGTACCGCCGTCGGCGGTCCGACGAACGACAACTCGGTACTCGGTGTCGGCGCGAACACGGTGGCGCCGCTGGCGCCCGCCGGCCGCTACCTGGCGACCTTCCCGCAGGTGGGCCTCAAGGAGACGCACGCCCAGGTGGTGGCGCAGGGCACCGGCAGCAACTACTGCCACCTCACCCAACCCTGGCCCTACACCACGAACGCCGACGTCGACGTGATCTGCTTCGACAACGCTGGCGTGGTCACCCCACACCGTTTCCTGGCCACCTTCACCTCCCGGCTCTGACGCCGGGCCGGACCGGCGGTGGCCGTACCCAGGTCACCGCCGGGCGGCGGTGACCAACGGGTCGTCCCGGCGCGTGCGGCGAGGGATCAGGGCGTCCAGCGCACGCCCGGGTTCACCCGCCCGGTCCAGTCGAAGATGGTCATGTTGTCCCACCCGTTTCCGGTGCCGTTGATGTTGGCCGGGTCCCAGCCGTTGCCGCGGATCGCGTACCAGGTCGGTTCCCAGTAGAAGACACCGATGGCCCCCGCGTTGCGGGCCGTGTTCTGGACCCAGTCGAACTCCTGGGCCTGCCCGGACCAGGTCAAGCTGATGCCGTCACAGGTCGCGTCGCCGATGACGTTCGGCTCGCTGTCGGCGTTGTCGCGGGTGAAGGGGTACGCGGTCTCCGCGATCACCACCGGCCTGCCGTAGCGGCCACGCAGGTCGACGATGTTGTTGTAGAGGTTCGCCAGGGTGCCGTGCCACACGCAGTAGTACGACAGGGCCGTGATGTCCCACTGCACACCCTGGGCGCGGATGCCGTCGTAGAACCAGCGGGCGTTGGCGTTGCTGTCGGCGTTGGCGGTGTGGATCATCACCGGGATGCCTCCGCCGCACGCCTTCGTCGCGTGGTAGCCCTGCTTCAGCAGGCCGGCCAGCGGGGCGAAGTCGTTGTTGACCACCTTGCCCTCGTTCCACAGCATCCCGACGTTGATCTCGTTGCCGATCTGCACACTGTCCGGTGGGGTGCCCTGCCGGCTGAGGCTGGAGCAGATGTCGTAGGTGAAGGTGTACACGTCGGTTCGCAGTTGGCTCAGGCTGTGGCCGGCCCAGGCGGCCGGCTTGTACTGCTTGCCGGGATCGGCCCAGGTGTCGGAGTAGTGGAAGTCGATGAGCACTTTGAGGCCCTTCGCCCGGGCCGCCCTCGCCTGCGCCAACACCCTGCTCTTGTTGTTGTAGCCGCTGGCCGGGTTGTTCCAGACACGCAGTCGGACGTAGTTGACGCCGACGGACTTCAGGATGTCCAGTGGGTCGCGGGCGACGCCGCCGGCGTCGTAGTACCTGGCGCCCAGATCCAGGCTGCGCTGCAACGAGGAGACGTCGGCCCCCCGCATAGTGAGCGTGTTCGCGGCGGAGGCGGGCGCGGGCGCGCCGCCGAGCGTGGCGCAGACGGCGAGGATGCCGGCCGTGACCGCCCCGATCAGGGCCCTGGTGCGGTGGTGGGGTGTGGCCGAGGAGGTGTCCACGAGACTCCTTCGCAGAAGGGGACGGGTCGAGCCAGATCAGCTCCCTCGACGGTCACGGCGACAGACGCCTGGCACACCTCGACGATGCGGCAACGCATCGATGATCGCCAACGTATCTCACCCCTCGGCCGGCCCGACTCGGGCTGGACCGGGCGGCAACGCCAGCGTGGGCGCAGCCGGCGGCCGGCGGTGACCGTCGGTAACCTCCGTGGGAGCGGATGCGGTAGTGAGCGATATACCGCAGAGTCATATTCATACCTCTGCGGTATATCGCTCACCAGCACATCGACCTGGCGGGCAGTACAGCGGACGGCCGGCGCCCTGCACGCCATCCCCAGCTTGAGTTAGGACTCGTCTGGGCCGACCCCGCATGCCGTGCGGTCCTTCGGCGAGGGCCGATGACGCGTCTGGCGTGACTGCGACGACGGCACGGGCTGGTCAGCGCGTGAACGCGGAGGGCAGGCCGAGTTCGGCCCGGGCCACCTCGATGAATCGGCGCTCGGCCTCCCACAGGGCGTCGAACCGATCCGCGGGCAACGCCTCGGCGCCGCTACCCGCCCGTGTGGCCGCCAGGAGCCGCGCCTGGCGCACCAGCTCCGACGAAGCGCTCACCACGTCGACGTCGCCGGCCACCAGCCGAAGCGCGGTCTTGGTGCTCTCCAGCCGCTCCCGGTAGCGGCTGCCCTCGTCGTCGAAGAACGGCATGAGATCACCCGGATCGCGCGGGCGCGGCACCGCGGTGATGCGGGCGGCCGGGTTGAGGACGAAAGCCACGTACTCCCGGACCGCGCCGACGAAGTCGGTGTACGCGTGCAGCCGAATGTCACGCCACTGTCGATCCTGGTCGCGCCGCCACAGCCGATCCTGGGCTCGAACGGTGAGCCACCCACCGATCAGGACCGCCAGCATCGTCGTCATCGCGGTGACACCCGCCTGGATGAGACTCACCGGCACCACCGTTCGTGTTGATCGGTAACTCACCCTACCGGCCGCTGTCACCTGCTCCGGAGGTCGCGCGCTGCCGGCACCAGGGGCCGCCCGGGGTCCGATGAGGCCGCGACGGGTCTCCCCGACCCACAGCGGGCCGGGGAGTACGTCAGAAGCTGCTGACCAGCTTCACGAACGCCTCGTCGATGGTGGCGGGATCGGTGGCGTCGAAGGCCTTGCCCGACGACGCCTTGGCGATCCGGTCCAGGGTGGCGAAGTCCGAATCGCGGTCGAAGGCGATGCAGAACACCTTCACCGGACGATCCGGGTCCAGGGTCACCTCGGCGAGCAACCGGTCCAGGTCGTTGTCCGGGTTGTACTCGTTCTTGCCGTCGGTCAGCACGACGATCGCGTTGATCCGCTGCGGGTCGTACCGGTCGCGCAGTTCCCGGTGCGCGGCCCGGATCGTCGCGTAGAGGGCGGTGCCGCCGGCGACCTGAAGGCCGGCGATCTTGCTGTTGATCCGCTTCTGGTCGAACTCGCCGAGCGGGACCTCCTCCCGGTAGGGGCGCTTCGGCGGCGTCTCGGAGGAGAACGACCAGAGCCCCACCCGGTCTTCGGTGTTGAGCAGCGCGAGGCCCTTGTCCGCCGCCGCGGAGGCGACCTGGAAACGGCTACCTGCGGTGCCGACCTGCACGTCCATCGACCCCGAGGTGTCCAGGGCGATCAGGATGTTGGCCTTCTTGCGGAGCGTGTGCCAGCCGTCCAGCATCGCGGCGACCACCTGCGGATCCGGGGGCTCGAAGTAGGTGAGTCCGGCGGTGGGTTCGGCACCGACGCTGGCGAGCAGATCCACCGAGGCACGGCCCTGGTGATCCCGGAAGCCGAGGCGGGTGAAGCTCTGCTGCTGGTCGTCCTCGGTCAGGAACCTCTGGAAGTCGGCGGCCGCCGCGCTCTGCCGCGCGTCGGCGGAGGGCAGCACCACGAACGGGTGGTCCAGGTTGAACGTGCCCTCCTTGGGATGGACGGCCACCAGCGGGACGTTCGGCCGGCGCCCCCGCTCCTGCCCGTCCTGCCGGGGGCTCAGCGCCCCCGTGTTGTAGAGGTTGACCAGTTCCTCCTGCAGGACGATGGCACTCATGTCGTCCGGGCGGTCCGCGCCACCGGCCAGGTCCGCCTCGGCGAGACTGCGCAGCAGGTCCACCGAGTCGTCGCTGTAGTGCGCCACGTTGGCCTCGATCCGCCTGACGAACTGGGTGACCGTGGGGTTGGCCAGGTCGGACCGCTTCAGGTCGCTGGACAGTTGCGCCGCCGCGTAGTAGGTGGCGATGGTTGCCGCCAGCCCGGAGGTGGACAGGTTCGGGTTGTCCTTGCCGAAGGTGAAGCGGCCCCACTCCGGCTTGCCGAAGCCCGCCCACCCGTCCCGCCCGGAGAGGCCCAGGATCTCCCCCCAGCCCAGCGCACCGCGCTGACGCACCAGCTCGGCCTTGGGCTGCGGCATCGCGATCACCAGCGGGCTGTTCGCGATCGACGGGTACTGGGCCGGGGTCTGTGGCTCCCGCCCGGCGGCCTGGTCGAGCAGCCGGAGCTGGCCGGTCCAGAGGCTCGACGTCGGCAACCAGACCTGTGGCTGCGGCAGGCCGGTGTTGGTCCAGCCGGCGGCCAGCGCCTCGGTGGCCTGGCCCGAGTTCAGCGCGGTGACGTGCACCTGGGCGCAGCCGTCGCCATCGATCGACCGGTCGTCGCGGTTGTAGCGCTCGGCCAGGTCGACGAGCAGGGCCGCCTTCTCCGTGGAGGAGTTGACCTCGAGGGTGGTGGTGCAGTCGGCTTCGCGCTGCCGGACGACCACGAACGCCCCGGCGATGACCACCAGCCCGGCGGTGACGGCGGCAGTGTACGGCAACCACTGCCGCGGACGCGTGGCGGTTGGGGGCATCGGGACGTCCTCCTCGGCGGGCGGCTGGTGGCAGTCAACCTATCGATGCGACGCCAGCCGGCGATCGCGACCCCAGCGCGCGTCTCACCCCCGGTCGAGTCGCCCCCCGATCGCCGTCGCGACCAGCAGTCGCACCAGGTAGACCACGACGAAGGTGATCGCCCCGACGGCGGCGGCCGGGCCGACCGCGCTCGACGCGACGTAACCGGCGGCGACGCCGACGGCACCCAGGAAGAGCGCGGTCGAGATGCCCCAGGCGTCCGGGGCCTCCGTCCGTAGCCGCCGCAACGCGCCGCCATCACCAGCGCCGACGCCGGACTCCGTCACCGACACGTGCGCCGGCTGCGTCACCGGCACGGGGGCCGGGTGGGTCGGTGCCGGTGGGTGCGCCGGGTGGGTCGGCACCGGCGGGTGCGCCGGCTGGGTCGCCTGGGCCTGGGTCGGTATCTGCGGTCGCGTCGGGCGCGGCTGCGGTGCCGTGGGCGTGACCGGTGGCAGCTGGTGGTTCGGTGTGGGCGCGCCCGCGGTCTTGTTACCGACCTCGAGCAGGTGGTCCCGACGCAGCGGATCGGTGACCCGGCCGTCCTGCCGGAGCAGCCGCACCAGCACACGCTCCGCGGCCGGCCGGTCCGCCGGGTCCTTGGCCAGGCACTCCCGGATCAGCTCGTCCAGGACGGGAGGCAGCGCCGGCAGGTCGGGCGGGTCGTTGAGCACCCGGTGCATCACGGCGAAGAGCGAGTCGTTGCCGAACGGCGGCCGACCACCGGCGGCGAAGGCGATCGTGGCCGCCCAGGCGAAGACGTCGCAGGGCGGACCGACCGCGTCGTTGCGGAACCGCTCGGGCGCCATGTACGCGGTGGTCCCCATGACCCGGCTGGTCGCCGTCTCGGTGACGCCCAACGCGCGGGCGATGCCGAAGTCGATCACCCGGGGACCGTCCTCGCCCAGCACCACGTTGTCCGGCTTCAGATCGCAGTGCACCACGCCGGCACTGTGGATCGCGGCGAGCGCGGTGACGGTGCCGACCGCGAGCCGGTGCAGGGCGTTACCGGTCACCGGACCACGTTCGCGGACGTGCCGGTGCAGGGTCAGGCCCTCGATGAACTCGCTGACGACGTAGGGCCGTTCGCCGTCCACCTCGGCGAAGAGGACCTGCGCGGTGCAGAACGGGGCGACCCGGCGTGCGGCGGCGATCTCCTTCACGAACTGCGACCGCGCCCGTGGATCACTCAGATCGACGTTCACCATCTTGACCGCGACCCGGTCACCGGCGTCGTCCTCACCGAGGTAGACGACCCCCTGCCCACCCGCACCCAGCCGGCCGACCAGCCGGTACGGGCCGGCGGTGACCGGGTCGTGCGTCCACAGTTTCGCCAACCCCGGCACCGGCGCGCCGGCCAGCTCTGACATCCCGACTCCATCAGTGTCGTGCCCGGCCACCGGCGGCGCAGGACACGGCCATCGTGCCATGTCCATCGCCGGTGACCGAGGACGTCCGGCAATGGGGTGGGTCGAGGGCACCGCCTACGCGGGTGGCGGCGCGGTCGACCCCCGGATCCGTAGTGACGGGCTGATGACGATCCGGTGGGTGGGGAGGTCGGGGTCGACGAGCCGGTCGGCGACGAGACGCACGGCGGCCCGCCCGATCGAGCGTCGCGGTGGTCGGACCGCGGTCAGCGGCGGGCTGAAGAGCCCGGCGACCTCGTCGTCGTACGCCACGATGGAGAGGTCGCCGGGAACGGAGAGGTGCCGCTCCTCGCAGTGCTGCACCAGCGCGATGGCCTCGGCGTCGGCGTGCACCAGCAGCGCCGTCGTCCCGGTCGCCCGGCACCTGTCGAGGACGTCGTTGAGCACGCTGTCCCGCTCCGGTGACCGGGCGTCGGGCACCGTGGCCACCACCGTCGCGTCCGGGTCGAGGCCGTACTCGGTCGTGGCGTCGATCCAGCCGCGCCGTACGTGTTGGCTGGTGGGGCTGTTGGCGTCGAGCACCAGGCCGACCTTGCGGTGTCCGAGCGAGGTGAGGTGGCGTACCGCCATGGCGGCACCGAGCGCGTGGTCGGTGACCACCGACTCCATGACCGCGTGATGGCTGCCCACCGTGGCGGTGCGTTCCAGCAGGACGACCGGGATGCCGACCTGGTCGAGCCACTCGATGGTGCGCTCGGCGCTCGGCGCGTCCATGCTCGGCGCGATGATGAGCGCGTCGACGCCCATCCGCTCGACCAGGCGGGCCAGTTGCGGCTGGTCGTCCTCGGTGTCGTAGGAGGAGCCCCGCAGAACCACACGCATGTCGAGCTCGCGGGCGGCGCCCTCGACCCCGCGGGCCACGTCCGGCCAGTAGTAGTCCAAGGAGGGCACGAGCATGCCGAGGGCGCGCCCGCCCAGCGGGGTCAGACCGGCGACCGGCGCCTCGTCTGCGTTCGGGGCGTCGTCCGGCAGGATCAGGGCGACCCCGCCGTGGACGCGGCGGACCAACCCCTCGGCGGCCAGCTCCGCGATGTCGCGCCGGATGGTGACCGGTGCGGCGCCCAGCACCTGGGACAGGTCGGAGACGCGCATCGAGCCGTCGCGTTGCAGGGCTGCCAACAGTTGCTGGCGGCGGACGACCTGAAGCGGCCCGCGGGAGGACTCCGCCGTGGTGACGACGGGACTGTCCTTGGTCATGGGGGACCTCCGAGGAACGCTTCGTGCGGCGGGAGCTCTTGCATGATGACGACGAGCTCGCCGGCCGGGCCGAACGCGGTGACGTCGATCGCGAGCCGGGTCAGCTGGTCTCCCCATACGTCGAGGAGCAGGGGATCGGTGATCTGCCGGATCGACGCGGCGCAGGGCGCCGATGCCGGCTGCCAGCTGAGCCCGAGTCGGCCGGCGCCGTCCAGCGCGGTGACCTCGGCGCGGCCGTCGCCGAGCCGTACCTGGCCGGCGACGAGCAGGTGGAGGTGGGTCGGCGGGGCTGCCCGGTCCCGGTCGGGCGCCCAGGGGTCGAGCTCCCAGGTGTCAAGTTCCCAGGTGTCGACGAGGACGACCCGTCCACTGTGGCGTTCCAGTCGCGAGCTGCGCCACCAGTGCCGGACATTCGCGCGCGGGTACGCCCCGGCGACGTCCAGCCGCAACTCGGCGTCGGCGCCGTCGGTGGTGGCGGTGACGTGCCGGGCGGCGAACGTGTGGCCGGGCGCCTGCTCGGTGCCACGAATGTGCGGGACGTTGTGCCAGTCACTGCGCATGGTCCAGATGTCGTACCGACCGGGTCCGAAGGTCTGCGCCGTGTAGGTGGGGCGCCCGGCGTCGACGACCACCGGCACCCCGTTGAGGGCCACCACGATGCTGCCGACGTCGTTGTGGTTGTGGTGTTCGCCGTTGTGCCCGCCCTTGACCGCCAGGGTCAACCCGTCGGGACTGCCGGCCGCCACCCGGGCGAGCAGCACCTGGACGGAGGGCAGCCACACGTCGCGTGGTAGCGGTGCTGGCCCTGGGGTGGCGGAGATCCAGGCCGGGTCGGTCAACGCCAGCAGCAGCCGGCCCAGGCCGTGTTCCTCGTCCGCGACGGGCGCGTCGGGATGACGGTGCGCCGCGGCGTACGCCAACGCGTCCCGGTCCCCGACCCGGCGGGCGGCCCGGTGCAGGGCGTGCCAGGGCTGGCCCCCGGAGGGCCGGGCCGACCCGTCGGCGTGGTTGAGGTACCAGTCGCCGCCCAGGTGCATCCGGTGTGGGAAGGCGACGGTGTGCCGCAGGGCGTCGGCCGGCACGCCGTCGAACGCGCCACCGGTGGCGTGGGCGAGCAGGTCGAGTGCCTCGTGGGCCCGACACGCGCCGTTCCACCAGTAGCCGTAGCCCTCGTCGATGGCGCCGTCGGCGGGCAGCGACGCCACGTACCGGTCGAGCCCTTCGACCACCAGGTCGACAAGCGCGGCGCGCCGGGGTGGATCGTCCACCAGGCGCAGTACGGCGACGAGCACGTTGCCGTGGATCCACGGGCTCCAGTTGTGCACGTCGCCGTCGAGGCCGAGCCAGTGCCAGTCGCGGCGCTGGGCGAACGGTGTGAGCACGCGCCTGTCGACCTCGTGCCGGATCCGGGACCGCAGGCCGGGGGCGTGTGCGTCGAGCGGCTCGCCGAGCAGGTGGTCGAGCCAGGCCAGTTGGGCGGCGACCTCTCCCGCGCCGAGGTCGACATACGGATCGGTCACGGTCGGCAGCACCGCGCCGTGCACGGCGCGGGTGTCGTCGTGCGCCGGCCAGCACCAGCTGCTCTGTTCGCACAGCAGGGTCACGCCGTCGACCACCTCGTCCAGCCAGGTCGGGTCGAGGGTGACCGCGGCGAGCACGGCGGCCCGGGTCAGGCGCCGCTGCCGGGCGAAGACCACCTGCTCGTACGTGTCGCGTTCGCCGTCGCGGAAGTACCGGGCGTACTGGTGGGCGAGTGGGAGTGGCCAGGGGGTGGCGAGGTCGCCCTCGGCCCGGGTGCGTAGCTGTCGCAGCGTGGGGGCGTGCGGGTGCGCCCACACGGCACGCTCGCGCGCCGGCGGCACCGGCAACGAGCCGTCCGGTGGCACGAGTGCCCGGGCCAGCAGGTCCGTGCGGTTGCCCGGCCAGGCCGCAGCCAGAGGGCCCGCGAAGCGCTCTGCGACGGTCATGGCCCCTCGGACTGGTAGAGCGAGTCTGAACGATTCTGATCGTATCAGAGCACTTATGACAGTCGAGTGCCCGCGGTTACGGTTGATGGAGGCCGCATCGTGTGTCCTTTTGATCAGGTGTGTTCACATCGGTCGAAGAGAAGCATTGACTTGCTCTGTTGTGAGCGTTTTACTTCGGAAACCCAGCGGATGCCTGCGCGTCACATTAGGCGTACGCCCCGCTCGGCACCTTCCACGGAGACGGATCGATGCGACAGGACCTCGGATGACGTTCGGGACGACCGGCCGGCCGGCACCGGGGACCCACTCGGATCCCGCGCTCGCCGCGACCTGGCGCCGGGATGACTGGCTGACCCTCGCCGACCGGATGCTGGCCGCCACCCGGCCGTTCGCGTCGCCCGGCCACGCCCTCGTCACGTTTCCCGGGCCGGAGGGCGGTTACGGACGGGCCGTCGACGGCCTGGAGGGCTTCGCCCGCACCTTCCTGCTGGCCGGCTTCCGCATCGCCGGCGCCCAGGGAGTGGGCGTGGACGACCTCGTGGACCGGTACACGGCCGGCATCACCGCCGGCACCGACCCGCGCTCTCCGGACCGCTGGGTACGCCTGGACGAGCACCCCCAGGCCAAGGTGGAGGCCGCCTCCATCGCGCTGGTCCTGGACCTGACCCGCCCGTGGATCTGGGACCGGCTGCCGTCGGCGGTGCGGGAGCGGGTGGTGGACTACCTACGCCCGGCGGTCGGCGACGACACGTACCCCCGGATCAACTGGGTCTGGTTCCGGCTGGTCGTCCAGACGTTCCTGCGGTCGGTGGGCGGGCCGCACTCGCTCGACGAGATGAACGAGGACCTGACCACACACGACAGCTTCGTCCGCGGCGACGGCTGGATGTCCGACGGGCCGGACCGCGCCTACGACCACTACGTGGGCTGGGCCCTGCACCTCTACCCGACGCTGTGGTCCCGGATGGCCGGCGCCGCCGACCTGGCCGAGCAGCGCCGCGAACGGGACCTGGCCGGCCTCGACCGCTTCCTGAGCGACGCGGTCACGCTCGTGGGCGCCGACGGGTCACCGTTGATCCAGGGGCGAAGCCTGATCTACCGCTTCGCCGCGGCGGCGCCGTTCTGGGTCGGCGCCATCGCCGGCGTGCCCTCGGTCAGCCTCGGCCGGCTGCGCGGCGCGGCCACCCGCATCGTGCGCCACTTCGTCGCCAACGACGCCCTGGACGAACGCGGCCTGCTCACCCTCGGCTGGCACGGGCCGTGGCCGCGACTGGCACAGTCGTACTCCGGGCCGGGCTCGCCGTACTGGGCCAGCAAGGGCCTGCTCGGCATCGCGCTACCCGCGGACCATCCGGTGTGGACGGCCCCCGAGGAGCCGCTGCCGGTGCAGGAGCGCGACGCGGTACGGGCGATACACGCGCCCGGCTGGCTGGTCTCCAGCACCCGTACCGACGGCATCGTCCGCGTCGTCAACCACGGCACCGACCACGCCGTCGAGGGCGCCACCGTCTCGGATTCCCCGCTCTACGCCCGACTGGGCTACTCCACCGCCACCACTCCCGTCGTCGACGACAGCGGCTGGGCCAGCCCGCTCGACCAGTCCGTCACGCTCGTCGACGACGCGGGTCGGGTCACCCACCGCGCCGGCATGCGCCTGCTGACCGTCCACGTCGACACCGACGGCGTGGGTGTGGCCGGGTCACGTGCCCTCGCCCACTGGGTCGACCCGGAGCCGGGTCAGCGCGATCACGGCGGCGGCCGCGTGGGCCGTCACCGACCGGCCGGGCACCTCACGGTGTACTCGCTGGTCCGAGGCCCCTGGGAGCTGCGTCTGACCCGCGTCGACGACCTCGTCCACGGCGTCGACGCCGCTGCGCTGCGGCTGCGCATCGGCGGCTGGGCCGTCGCCGGGAATGCGACGACCGACCTCAGCGGCGGGGTGGCGACCGTGACCGGCGCCGGCCTGACCAGCCTGCTCGAGAGCGTGCACGGCGGAGGAACGGCCGGCGCCACCGCCGTCCCCGACGGCGGACCCCTGGCCGGTGGGCTGGTCGTGCCCTGGCTGGACCACCCCGTCCGGCCGGGCGCGTGGGTCGCCACCTTCACCGAGTTGTCCAGGGTGCCGGTGGCCACGGCCGGGCAGGCATGCCAGGCCGTGATCGACGAGGACGGCCACCGCCTCCACCTGGCGGTCGACTGGCCCGACGGGATCAGCACGTCGACCCGTCTGGACACGGAACATCCCAGGCCCACCCAAGCGGCCTGGTAGCAGTGCGGGCCCATCCGGGCCCTTGACCTGAAGGAGAAAGGGATGAAGCGTGCGATACCGGCCGTCATCAGCGCTGCGACGGCCCTGACGCTCGTACTCGCCGGCTGCGGGGGCGGAGACGAGCCAGTCGACCCCAACGCCCCTGTGACGATCACCCTGGCCGGCTGGAGCCTGGCGTCCACACCCGAGTTCAAGACGCTCGCCGACGGCTTCAAGGCGACCCACCCGAACGTGACGGTGGAGCTCAAGGAGTACGCCCCGGGCAACGACTACGACACCCAGATGATCACGGACCTGGCCGCCGGCACCGCCCCGGACGTCTACGTGATGAAGAACCTCAAGAACTTCTACACGTACCAGAGCGGTGGTCAGCTGCTCGACGTCTCCGACGCCGCCTCCGGTCTCGCCTCGGTCCCCGGGCTCGCGTCGTACCAGGTGGACGGCAAGGCGTACGCGGTGCCGTACCGGCAGGACTCGTGGGTGTTGTTCTACAACAAGGACCTGTTCGCGAAGGCGAAGGTGACGCCCCCGGACGGCAGTTGGACCTGGGACGACTACACCGACGCGGCGAAGCGACTGCACACCGGGCTGAAGGGGGCCGGCTCGAACGCGACGGGCGCCTACCAGCACACCTTCCAGTCGACGGTGCAGGGATTCGCGCTCGCGCAGACCCCCAACGCGGACCTGCTCTCCGGGAACTTCGGCTTCCTGAAGCCGTACTACGAAAAGTCACTGGACCTGCAGGCGGCCGGCGCGCAGCCGACCTTCGGCACCGCGAAGACCAACAAGCTCACCTACCAGGCGCAGTTCGGCAAGCAGCAGTCGGCGATGCTGCTGATGGGCACCTGGTACGTGGCCACGCTGCTCAACCAGCGCAAGAGCGGTGACGCCGACAAGTTCCAGTGGGGCATGGCGCCGGCGCCGCAGTTCGACAAGTCCACCACCGGCACCTCCGCCACGCCTGTCACCTTCGGTGATCCGACCGGCCTGGGGATCAACCCGAAGATCAGCAAGGCCAAGACCGCCGCGGCCAAGGACTTCCTCAAGTACGCGGCCGGCCCGGATGCCGGCAAGGCGCTGACCGGGATCGGCATCACCCCGGCCCAGGTCACCGACGCGGTCACCGCGACGCTGTTCGGGCTGGACGGCGTACCGCAGGACGAGCTGTCGAAGTTCGCCTACGCCAAGCACACCATCAAGCCGGAGAACCCCGTGTCGAAGCACACCGCCGGCCTGCAGAACCTCCTCAACGAGACGCACTCGGCGATCCTCTCCGACAGCAAGGGCGTCGACGCGGAGCTGAGCAAGGCGCAGGACCGCGCCAAGAACGAAGTCCTCAACCAGTGAGCTGATGGCGGGACCGGCGCGCCTTTGCCGCACGCCGGTCCCGCCCCCAGGCCGAACGCTTCCGGAGACTCCCTATGGCAACATTGCCGCGCACGAGACCCAGGAACCGGCGGCTGGTGTCGCGCAACACGGTCGCCGGCTGGTCGTTCATCCTTCCCAACTTCCTCGGCTTCGCCGCGCTTACCCTGCTACCCGTCGTCGTGCTGTTCTACGTGGCCTTCACCAACTGGAACGTCTTCGGGGTGGCCGAGTGGACCGGCACCGCCAACTTCCGGCGGATGTGGGACGACTCGAGCTTCTGGACGGCACTGCGCAACACCGTCTACTACGCCGTCTTCCACATCCCGCTGACGCTCGCGGCAGCACTCGGGCTGGCGCTGCTGCTCAACCGCAAACTGCGCGGCGTACGGTTCTTCCGGACCATCGCCTTCTTCCCCTACATCACCTCGATCGTGGCGATCGCGGTGGTCTGGAACCAGCTGTTCAGCCCGGAGTACGGCCCGATCAACGCTCTTCTCGGCGCCGTCGGGGTGGACGATCCGCCGGGCTGGACCGCGTCGGCGACCTGGTCGATGCCGGCGGTCATCATCGTCGGCACCTGGCGGTACATGGGCTACTACATGCTGCTGTTCCTGGCCGGCCTGCAGACCATCCCGGCCCAGCTCTACGAGGCGGCCGAGACCGACGGCGCCTCACCGTGGCAGCGGTTCGTGCACGTGACCCTCCCCGGGCTACGAACCACGACCTTCTTCGTCACGGTGCTGCTCACCATCGAAAGCTTCAAGGTCTTCGACCTCATCCTCGTGATGACCGGCGGCGGACCGGGCCAGTCGACGCTTGTGCTCTCGCAGTACATCTACCAGAAGGGCTTCGAGGAGAACCAGTTCGGCTACGCCTCGGCGGTCTCCATCGTCCTGTTCGCCATCTGCTTCGGCATCACGGTCATCCAGTTCATGGTCAACAAGCGGAGGAACAGCTGATGACCGCGACCGACCTCTCCCTGCCCACCCCGGCCGTCGCCGCGCCCGGCAATCGCGCGCCCCGTCGACCGGTCCGGTCCGTGGGCGGGCGGATCCTCGGGTACGCCGCCCTCGTGCTCGCGGCGGCCGGGCTGCTGCTGCCGTTCTTCTGGATGGTGGTGGCGTCGTTGAAGACCAACAACGACGTCTTCACCATCCCGATCACCTGGCTCCCCGATCCGGTGGTGTGGCGAAACTACGTCGACATCTGGCAGCGCTCGGACATGACGACGTGGCTGTGGAACACCCTGCTGCTGTCGGTGATCGTCACCTTCCTGCAGGTGTTCACCGGCAGCTTCGCGGCCTACGGCTTCGCCCGGGTCCGCTTCCCCGGCCGCAACCTGCTCTTCCTGGCGTACGTCGGGACGATCGCGGTGCCCTGGCAGTCGTACATGATCCCGCAGTTCATCCTCATGTCGAAGCTGCACCTGTCGAACACGCTGTGGTCGATCGTGGCGATACAGGCGTTCGGCGCGATCGGCGTGTTCCTGATGAAGCAGTTCTACGAGACGATCCCCGAGGAACTCAGCGAGGCGGCGCGGGTCGACGGGCTCAGCGAGTACGGCATCTACCGACGGATCATTCTGCCGTTGTCCCGGCCGGCGCTTGCCAGTCTGGCCCTGCTGATGTTCACGACCACCTGGAACGACTACCTCGGTCCGCTCGTCTACCTGCGCAGTCCGGAGCTGCGCACCATCCAGTTGGGGCTGAACACCTTCATCTCCCAGTACAACGCCGAGTACGCGCTGATCATGACGGGCTCGGTGCTGTCCGTGCTGCCCGTCGCTGTCATCTTCCTGCTCGGCCAGCGCTACTTCATCGAGGGCGTCGCCTCGACCGGACTGAAGGGTTGAGGCCCATGCGTTCGCGCCACCACACCATGACCGCCGTCTTCGACGGGATCTACGCCGCGCTCGCCACCAACGTGCTGCTGGTGCTCGGTTGCCTGCCACTGGTGACGCTCGCGTTCACCACCGACGCGGCGCGGTCCTGGCCGCTGTACGCGCTGACCGCTCCGCTCTGCGCGCCCGGGCTCTGTGCGGCCTTCGCGGTCATGTCCGCCTACTCGGCCGGCGACACCGGCGGCGTGCTGCGCACCTACGGCCGTGCCTGGCGAGCCACCGCCCGGCCGGCGATGCTCTGGACGGCGGCGGCCATGACTGCCCTGGTGGTGCTCGCCGTCGACGCCCGCGCCGCGTGGGGCCACCGGGTCGGAGCGCTTGCCCTGCCGGTGCTGGCGACCCTGATCGTCCTCACCGTCGCGACCGCGCTGCTCGGGTTGGTGGCCCTCGCCGACCGGCCCACCGCGCGGTTGCGCGAGGTGGCCCGTACCTGCGTGTACCTGGCGGTTCGTCGGTGGTACCTCACCGCCGTGTCCCTGCTCGTGCTCGTGCTGCTGGCCCAGCTTCTGGCGGCCCGCCCCGCGATCGCGCTCGGCCTCGCCGCCGCGCCGCTGCTCTACGTCGTCTGGGCGAACAGCCGCTTCACGCTGCGCGCCGCCCTCGACCCACCGACCGTCGAACCTCAACGCATCTGACCACCACGTTCCTGCCACCGGGCCGGGACGCCGCTGGCACACCCGCCCGGCACCGGACCGGATCCACGAGGGAGAACAGCATCCATGACGGCGACCGACGTCCGTCCCAGCTCCGACGCAGAGGCCACGGCGGCCGCGGTGGCCGCCGCGATCCGCACCGTCGACGCGAACATCGCCACCTTCGGCGACCGGTACCCCGCGGACACCACCGACGCCAACCGCTACCCGCTGCGGCCGGCGAGCGCCGGCCAACCCGAGGGCGCCAACGTCGGCTGGACCACCAGTTTCTGGCCCGGGCAGCTCTGGCTGGCACACGACCTGACCGGTGACGACCGCCACCTGCGGGCCGCGCTGTCCCATGTGGACAGCTTCGCGGATCGGGTGGACCGCGGCATCGACCTGGACACCCACGACCTCGGGTTCCTCTACACCCTCTCCTGCGTCACCCCGGCCCGCCGTACCGACGATCCGCGGGCCCGCGGCGCGGCTCTCGCCGCCGCCGACCACCTGATGACGCGCGTCCTCGAACCCGCCGGAATCATCCAGGCCTGGGGCGACCTGAACGACCCCCGCCAGCGGGGCCGCACCATCATCGACAGCCTCATGAACACGCCGCTGCTCTTCTGGGCCAGCCAGACCACCGGCGACGACCGCTACGCCGACGCGGCCCGCCGGCACACCGCGCAACTGCGCCAGCACATCCTGCGTCCGGACGGCACCACCTTCCACACCTTCTACTGGGACACCGACAGCGGCGCCCCGCTGCGCGGCGAAACCGAGCAGGGTCACGCCGACCACTCCTGCTGGGCTCGCGGGCAGGCCTGGGGCATCTACGGGTTCAGCCTCAACCACCGGCACCTCGGCGATCCCGCGCTGCTCGCCGCCGCGATGACCTGCGCCGACCGTTTCCTGGCCCACCTGCCCGACGACCACGTCGCGTACTGGGACCTGGAGTTCGGCGACGGCAGCGGCCAGGAGCGGGACAGCTCGGCCGCGGCCATCGCCGTCTGCGGCCTGCTCGAACTCGCCGACAACCTCACCGACCCGGCCAGCGCCGGCCGGTACCGGGCGGCCGCCGCCGAGATCCTGCGCTCACTCATCGACAACTACTCCACCGGCGGCCAGCCGGGCTCGAACGCGCTGCTCCTGCACGGCGTCTACGACAAACCCAAGGACGTCGGCGTCGACGAGGGAACCCTGTGGGGCGACTACTTCTACCTGGAAGCCCTCACCCGCGCCACCATCGCCGGCTGGACCAGCCCCTGGTGACCATCGCCCCCTGGTGACCACCGCGACCGACCCGCACCGCCCCGCATCCCGAAAGGTGACCATGAACTACCGCTACCACTGCACCATTCCCGCCGCCGAGGGCCGGAACACGCTGCCCGTCAATCCCTGTCAGCTGCTGGACTTCACTCTGCTGCGGCTGTCGGCCGGGGAGTCCTGGACCGGCGAGTCCGGTGACCGGGAGATCCTGGCGGTCATCCTCGGTGGCACCGCCACCTTCACCGTCGGCGGCCACCACTTCCCACAGGTCGGCAGTCGTGCGGACGTGTTCTCCGGCAAGCCGCACTCCGTCTACCTGCCGGCCGGCTCCTCGGTCACCGTCGAGGCCGTGACCGACGTGGAGATCGCCCTGCCCAGCGCCCCCAGCGACCTGGCCACCGAGCCCTACGTCATCGCGCCGGAGCAGGTCGCGACCGGCCGTTGGGGAGCGGCCAACTTCGGCCGCACCTACCACCAGATCCTCACCGAGATCGCCCAACCGGAACTGCCCGCCCGCCGGCTCATCGTCGGCGAGACCTACACGCCCTCGGGCAACTGGAGCACCTACCCGCCACATCGGCACAAGGTCGACGACCTGCCCGCCGAGGCCGCACACGAGGAGATGTACTACTACCGCGTCAACCCGGCGGACGGATTCGGTATCAGCCGGGTCTACACCGACGAGGGGTACGAGGAGAACGTCACCATCCGCGACCACGTGATGCAGATGATGCCCGAGGGCTACCACACCGTGGTCAGCGCACCCGGCTACACCACCTACTTCCTGTGGTTCCTGGCCGGCACGCAACGCACCCAGGGCGCCCGCGAAGACGCCGCCCTCGCCTGGGTGGGCCAGACCGTACCGACCCTGCGCAGCCTGGGCCTGTAGCGACGGTCCTGGGCACCTCTGCGCCTCGGCGGCCGCGTCGCGATGGTCACCAGCGACATGCGATCGACCAGACCATCGCGACCGGGCCGCCGGTCACCCGCTCGCCGGATCGGGTGCCAGGTGCGGCTGTTCGAGGCTTCCGCGGAGCCACCCGTCGAGCCAGTCCACGAGAGACATCCCCTCCGCGTAGAACGAGTGGTCGCCAAGGCCGGAGTTCGGGTCGAAGCCCCACATCGTCGCTCCCCGACCCAGGCAGTCGACGTACGAGTAGATCGCACATCCCCAGTAGCCGATCGGCAGCAGGCCGGCGGGTTGGCGAGGGCTGAGCAGATCGATCGCGGTACGACCGAGATCGTCCGTGCAACCGCCAGCAACGCCCAGCACCGGACCGAAGCCGCCGTTGGCGACCTCCAGGTAGATGCGTCGAAGCAGCGGCGGCAGCGGTTGCCCCAGCACCCGTTCAGCGTCGTCGACGGCCTGCACAGAGGCCGGTTCGAGCGGCGGCAACGGGTCGACGGCGTCCGCCGCCAGCGCCGCGAGGTGCTCCTGCGACCCGCGTACCACCAGCCACCGGGTGCCCTCGGGCGCGGGACTCAGCGTCCAATTGCCGTTCGCGTCCAGGTCGCCGGGGCGGATCAACACGTCATCGCTGTAGTCGCCAGCTGCCACGCGAGCGGCGACACCCCGCAACACGTCGTCTTCGCGCACCCGCTCAGTATCGTGTGCCGGTCGGCCGGCCGATGCCCGCCGAACGCCGCCGGCAGGAGTACCCGACGGTTGCGTCACACGATGGGTACGGCCGCCTGCGTCGCCCGGAGGAACGTCAGCGCCTTCGACCTGAGCGTCTCAGTCGCGGCGTACGAAGCACCCCCGATGGAGAACCAGACCTTCACCACCAGGTTGCCCGTGCGGGCGTGGACCATGTACTCGGCGTACTTGAAACCCGGATCGGAGCGCCTGGTGAAGGCCTCGGCCTCATCGCCCAGACCGGGGATGCCGCCGGCCGGGGTCATGACCGTCACCTGCTGCGTCGCCCGGTAGAGCCGCCCAGCCTCCTCCGCGCTGACCAGCGTGGACGCCTCCACCCGCAGGTTCGCCTGGTGGCCGGTCCTGGTCCGCATCTCGAACAGACACGCCGCCCCCGGGTGCCCCAGCGGTGGCTTCGGATCGGTGCGGGCAACCGTCAGGGACAGCTCCGCCAACGGTCGAAGATCAGTACGCTTGCACAGGTCCAGATCCTGGGCGCGGAAGACCGGGCCGGCCGAGGCGGTGGGCATGCTGGCGGCAGCGCTGGCCGTGGTCGCACCTGTGGTTGGCACCGCCACCGGAGCCGGGGCGCCGTCACAGGCGGCAGCGCCAAGCACCGCGACGAGCGCCACGACAGGACGGGGCACACCGGCCATCGCAGACACGCCCCGACCATACCGGCCGTGCGGCTGGCGGACTGGCCTCCCTCGCAGGATGTCGGGGGTCGGTCGTAGGTTCTGCAGTCGTGAGCGCCCTCCAGACCTACCGCTACCTCCGACCGTCCACACTGCACCGCGGCGACCTGGCGCTGCAGACAAGCGGCGGACCGGCGACGAACCCGCGGTTCTTCTCGGGTTTCCTGACGACTCCGCAGGCGGCGGCCGCCGGGCTCCTGGCGGTCGCCGAGGTCGCCCGGACCCGATACCACCAGCCGGTCAGCCCGGCGAGCCTCGATCCCGTGGTCACCGGCAGCCGGGACCGGATGCGCTTCGAGTCGTTCTCCGGCTGCTGCGGGGTGTACGCGCGGCTGGACGTCGTACCGGCCGGGTTCGACGGTGACATCGTCGAGCACGGCACCACGAACGTCGACGTGAACGCGCCGCTGCGGGAGGCGCTGGCCCGGGTGGGCGGCATCGACCCCCTGCACCTGTCGGTGGGGCCGGACGACCTGACGGTGTCCACCCTCGACGGGGCGGTGGTGGAGAAGAAAGTGCCGCTACCCGGGCGTTGGCTGCGGGGGTTCGCCGAGGTCCATCTGATCGCCGCGGCCATGCAACCGCGGGCGGAGATTGCCGCGGCGGAGGCGTCGGCCTTCCTGCGTCGGCTGCCAGCGGGCAACGACCGGTCGGTGCTCTGGGTGGTGCCGGCCGGGCGCTCGCTGCGGCTGACCGCACGACCGGTGCCCGGCGCGGTGTGCCTGGCCGGCGCCGGGCGGCTCGCCACGCTGCGGGGGCTGCTCCGGCACGCGAAGAGCCTGCGGGTGTACGGGCCACCGGCGGCGGCCGGGTCGCCGCCGTTGCCGAGTGTGTGGCAGCTCGACACCGGCGCGCTGCGGCTGTCGCTGACCCTGTCGCCGGAGCCCTACCGGGGTTTCTCCGGCGAGGGCGGTGCGCTGACCGCGCTCGCCACGGATGACGTCGCCGACGACGCCGCGCTGGTCGCCGCACTGCTGTCCTGGGACCCGACGATCGATGTCCACGCGTTGGCCGCCTCGGCGGGGATCTCGGCGGACCGGGTCCGGGCCGCCCTGGCCCACCTGGGCACCGCCGGACGGGTCGGCTTCGACGTGACCGAGGCGGGCTACTTCCACCGGGTGCTGCCGTACGACGCCGGCCGGGCCGAGCGGGACAATCCTCGGCTGGTCGCGGCGCGGGCACTGGTCGAGGCGGGCGCGGTCACCCTGGACGGCGAGGCGGCGACCGTACGCCACGGCGACGAGGTCTACCGGGTGCGCCGCCGGGCGGACCACTCGTACACCTGCTCCTGTCCCTGGTGGGCGCGGCACCGCGGTCAGCGCGGGCCGTGCAAGCACGCGCTCGCCACGTCGATGGTGGGCGCTTCGGTGGAGGTCGGGGCGTGAGCGATCCGTTCGAGTTCCTGGTCCAGGGCGACGTTCGCGCGACCGTCGACGCGGTCACCGACCTCGACGAGCAGGGGCGGCGGTCGTTCGCCGACGGGCTGGTGGCCCACGTGCGCCGGCGGCGCGACAACTGGTGGTGGAACGATCAGGCGGGTGCCCTGGCGGTGGCCGCCGTCGGGTGCCTGCCGACCGCCGCCGCGGCGGCCGAGCTGCTCGGTCGACAGAACGTGTCGCTGCGGGGTGCCGACGCCGCGCTGGTGGCCCAGGTCGGGCGGACGCGCGGAGTGCCCTGGCTGGCCGAGCTGGCCTACCGGCTGGCGAACCGGCTCCGCCGCGACGACCCGACGGACGGTTGGGAATTCGTCGCCGAGCTGCTCACCGCCGAGAAGGTGGCGGCACCCACCGGTGACCAGTTCGTGCAGGGGTGGCTCGCCCTGATGCAGTGGCCGCCGGAGGGGCAGCGGCGGGTCCCGCTGGTGGACCGGCTCCGGGCGGACGTGTTTCTCGACGCCCTGGTGCCGCGCCTGTTTGAGCTCGACGGCGCCGGGACGCGGATGTCCTTCGACGAGTTCATGACCGACGAGACGTTCGCCCTGCCGCGCGCGTTGGCACGACTGGCCGGCGAGGGCCGCCTGGACCGGAGGGTGCTGTTCGACGGTTGCGTGAGCCGGCTGTTGCGCGGCGACCGGCCGGCCGCGCTGCGCGCGTTCGTCACCCTGCACGCCCTGCTGGAGCCCACCGCCGGCGAGGTCGACGGGCATCGCGACGACTACCTGCGCCTGCTCGCCGACGCCCCCGGTCCCGTGGCGTCCATGGCGCAGAAGACGTTGCGGGCTCTCGACGGCGTGGAGGTCGAGGGGCTGCTCGACACGTCGCGGGCTGTGCTCGTCCGGCCCGACAAGGCGCTGGTCCGCACCCAGCTTGCGTGGCTGGACCAGCTCTCCCGCCGGCACCCCGACCGGGCGGCGGAGATCGCCGAGGTGATCGCGACAGCTGTCGACCACCCGGCGGCGGACATCCGCGACCGGGCCGGCACGCTGGCCGCCCGGCACGGGCACGTGGTCGCCCCGCGGGTCGTGGTCGGTGCGGTGGGCGACGACCTGCCACCACCGGCCGGCCCACTGCCCGCGCCACCGCCCATCGCCGACCCCGACGAACTGGCCGAGGAGGTCGCCTCCCTGCTCGGCGGCCCGAAAACAGCTTCCGGTCTGGAACGGGTTCTCGACGCGGTGGTCCGGCTCGCCGGTGCTGACCGAGCCCGGCTGAAAGAGGCCCTGACTCCCGTGCTGTGGCGGCACCGCGCTGGCGCGACGGAACACTCGTGGGATCCGTGCTGCCTGTGCGGCCTCCTCGGCGGGGTGCTGCACGCGGCGGCCGACCCGGTCGAGGCGGGCGGACGGCGGGGACTGTGGACCGCGACGCTGACGGCGATGCGGCGCCGCACGCCGGGTGGACGACCGTCCCGCGATCCACGGGTACCCCCGCCGCACCGGCTGCTACGCGCCCGGCTGGCCGAGATCGGTGACCGCGTCGGCATGCCCCAGCACCCCGGTCTGCTCGCGGCCCCGACCACGGCGAACGGCGCCCTCGACCCGGAGGTGCTGTGCGACCGGCTGGCCCGGCTCGGCCAGCGCGACGCGTGGGAGATGGACCTGACGCAGGCCCTGCTGCGGCTGCCCGCGCGGGTCGACGAGCCCGTCGCGGCCAGGGCCGCGGCGCTCGGCACGCCCGCCGGTGACCGGCTCGCCGGCTGGCTGCGCGCCGGCGGCCTGCCGACCCCGGACCAGCGGGTGGTCACGCTATCCCGACAGGAGCGCCTACAGAGCTACTACCTGGGGTACGACGAACCGCCTCGGCATCGGACCCACGTGCTGGTCAGCGCGCCGGAGGGCGTCGACGACCCGTTCGGCCTGCTCACCGTGCCGGCCGGATCAATCGACAGCTACGTCGGCGACGCGGCCCTGCTCTGGCCGGCCGTGCTGCCCGGCTACCGGGGACTGGTCGCGGCGTACGCGCTGCCCGACATCGCCAGCGGCGCCGACCAGGACCTGTCCGGCGGTGCCGCGATCCTGCCGCTGCTCGCCGAGTGCGGCGGCGACGGCGGTCCCGCCGTCGACCTCGCCCTCGCGTACGGCCTGGGTGCCCGGCACGAGTCCGACCGGGTCGCGGCCGTGGACGCCCTGTTGATGCTGGCCGCCGCCGGTGACCTGGACGCTCCCACGGTCGGAGCTCACCTCGGCACCCTCGCCGCCGTCGGTGACCTCACGCCTAACCGCGCCGTGCAGCCGCTGCGCGACGCGGCCGCCTTCGGTGCCCCGCTCAGCGTCTGGCGCCTGCTCGCCGCCGCGTTGCCCGCGCTGCTCGCGGCACCGAAGGCCCCGCGCGGCACCCCGGACCTGCTGACCCTGGCGGCGGAGACGGCGGGCGCGACAGGCGTCCGGATCGACGTGCCCGGGCTGGCCGAGGTCACCGCGCGCGGCGGGTCGAGCCGACTGGTCACCGAGGCGAGGCGCCTGTCCGACGCGAGTGGCTTCGAGCCCAGACCAGGACGTCGCCCAGATTCCGCTGATCACTGAGGGGTTGGCGGGCTGGGCTTGACGCACCGTGGACGTGCCCCGCCGTCAACGGCACCCAGAAGCACTCGAACGGAGTCGGCGGCTGGGTGCCGTCGTGGTCCTCCCGGCTCGACCAACGCAGGGGCGTGGGCTCGAGGAGTTCCATGAGGAAAATGTGTCGGCGCTGGATCTCGAACCGATGAGGGCTGATGTCGTACTCGGACTCCCCCAGCTTGCGGACGACCCTGAAGTCCGTGAGCGCGGTCTCCTCGCGGGCTTCGCGTAGCGCGGCATTCTCCGGAGCCTCACCGGGACGGATGGTGCCACCCGGCACCTGGACGCCCACCTCCTCGTAGCTGCAGTTCGTGTGCCGGAAGACGAGCAGCAGCCCATTCCGCACGACGTAGCAGAGCGCCTTCTGTGTGACGATCTTCTCGGGCATGACGACCATTCGCTTCACGTCGGGATCGATACCTGGAGGTCACGTCAGGCTGCACCGGGAGCCGCAGGAGGGGCAGAAGGCGCGTTTGGCGTTCGATGTCACTTCGATGTCGCACTTCGCGCAGTGACCGTTCTCCCACAGGCCCTGGTAAAGCCCGAGCCCACCGTCGTAGTAGTCGCGGTCAGGCCAGGCGACCAGCTCCACCTCGAGACCGGGATCGTCCTCATAGGCTGTCGCCTCAGCCAGGACCAGCTCGGTTCGGATGCCGTGGTTGTCCTCGGTGTGGCGCGGCAAGACTCGGCGCATCACGTCAACGAGCTCGTACACCGGTAACGCCGCGAGCTGCTCGGCGAGGCGCTCGCGCTCTTCGTCACTCGTCACGCGACGGACCATACGCGCGGCTCCACCGCCCTCGTTGCCTGGCGCTATGTCGCCCACGGCATCATCGACGCCCTGACCAGAGCGGAGGCCGTCATGACCTTCGCCGACAAGGGCTACCAGGGTGCACAGGGCAGCGTGCGCACGCCGTTCAAGAGGCGCCGCTTCCGGCCGAAGCTGTCACGCCGACAGAAGGCGGTCAACTGGACCCACACGAAGATCCGCGCTCGTGGCGAACGAGCCATTGCCACGCTCAAGACCTGGAAGATCCTGTCCAAATTGCGCTGCTGCCCCCGCCGCGCCACCGCGATCGTGCAGGCCATCCTCGTCCTGCGCCACGGCAAAGCGAACCGCCACGCAGGATGAAAATGGCTCAGTAGTCAACCTCACGTACGCGATGTCGTAGTCAACGCGAAGGCGGCGAGCACGCAGTAGACCACGCCGGCTGCCCGGTCGAGTGAACGGAGTCGCAGCCTCGGTGTCAGCGTTCGCAGGAATCCGCCGGCCAGTGCCCAGAGCGTGTCAGGAATGCTGGCAAGTGCGATGAACAGCAGCCCAAAGATCAGCAACTGCACGGGGACGGGAGCAGCGTCGGCGGAGACGAACTGGGGCAGGAAGGCCAGGAAGAAGACGGCGGTCTTCGGGTTCAGAGCACCGACAAGCAGCCCGCTGCGGAACGCGGCAAAAGGTCTGAGATCTCCGCGGGCACCGTCACCCGTCTGGGCAAGAGTCCCCTCCTTGCGGGAGCGGAATGCCTTCCAGGCGAGCCACAACAGCCACGCCGCGCCGGCCAGCTTGACGATGGTGAACAACTGGGCGCTCGCCGCTATGACGGCGGAGACGCCAACGACAGCACCGAAAACGTGTACCAGATAACCGATCTCGACTCCGAGCACGCAAGCCAGGCCGATGGCGCGGCCCCTCTGCACGGAGTTGGTAACAATGAACGCGACAGAAGGACCGGGGAAGCAGACGATCGGGATCGTCGTGGCGAGGAAGAGTAGTAGCAGGTTCCGACTCATCACACCGTCTCCTTGCTCACCCAGCCCTCGGTCGAGTCCGGCTGCAAGCCGTACTCGACCGTCGTCACACTGGAGACCAGCCGTAACTTGAGATCAGGTTCTGTCGCGGCGGCGGCGGGCTTCGATGTCGCGCATCACCTCGGGGTCCCATTGGCCGGCGTTCCAGTCCTCGCTCGTCGGAGTGGGCGACAGCGGCCACGCCGGGTCCTGCCCGGCGACCGGCGAATAGTGGCCGGCGACGACTCGGTCGACTTCAGCGATCAGCCGCAGGACCCGCGCCCGGCTGTGCAACATGCCCCCGATCAACGCGGCCGCTCCCAGGATACGCAGGGTCGCTTGGCCGAACAGGACGGCCGGCGCGGTTCGGTCGGTGGCCAGCCAGGCGACGGCGAGGCTGGAGACGATGCAGGCGGAGAAGACGCGCGTGCCCCAGTGGCGGCTGTACGAGCGGCCCGAGGAGCCGTGCGCCTCGGCGAACTGGCGGGTGCCGCGGCCCCAGATCAGCCCGCTGACAACCAGGCCGATGATGGCGGCGAACAGGACCAGGTTGGCCAGGGCCAAGCCGACCGCGGTGCCGGAGCCGCCGATCGCCGCGCCGGTGCCGGACGGGGGCAACGGCCGTGCCCGGCCGCTCGGGAGGCTACCAAGGACGGCCGCGGCGATCGCGGCCACGGCGAAGAGGATGGCGAACCCGATCGCGAACCAGATCGCGACGTTCCAGCCTGTGGTCCTGAGCGCGGGCGGAGGTGTGGAGGACCGGCACGTGTGGCCTTGGCCGGGGTGTCCGAGTTCGGCTCCGCATTTCGTACAGTGCACGGTGTTCTCCTGAGCGGCGCGGCCGAGACTCGCTGGGCCAGCTGAACTGGTATCGCATCTCGTCGCACGGGTGGGGATCCGCCGGTTCGGTGCGTAGAGGATCATGCCCGGTCGGTGCCGATCCGGCGACCCCGATTCCGCGTGACGCTCGCCGACGGGCAGGGGCACGGGTAATGGGCGGCCGATGCGCAGGTGGGTCAGAATCGGTTGGACTACGGTGCGCCGGTGACCAGATATCGCCGCACCTACCGCCATGTGGACGGCCAACGGGTCGAAGGCACCTGGCGGCACGTCTTCACCCGCAACATCGGCACGTACTTCCTGACCGACCTGGTCATCTACGCCGACGGCGCGATCGACTGCGGCACCGGCGGACTCACCGACCTCGACGGGTTGGCGGAACAACTGCGCTGCGGCAGCGTCGCCACCAATCTGGAGGACGGCGCATGGGCATCGGCGCATCACCTGGCGGGGTGGCGGTTCACCGAACCCAGCTCCGCCATGAGCGCCGAGATGCTTCTCGGCGAGGTCTCCGACGAGATCGACCGGCTCAACGGTCGACCCGACTCCACCGGTCGATGCCTGCAAGCAGTGCAGATCTACCTGGCCAACCCCACCGACGACAACCGACACGCGGTTCGTGAGCGCTACTTGGCAATCCCCGAACACCTCCGCGTCTACGCCCTCGGCGATATGGACCGCAAAGACGTTCCACTGCGAATCCTGATCACCGACCTCGGTGCACCACTGCACGGTCGGCCGAACGGACCGGTCGTCACCGAGCAGAGGCGGGCCGAGGCAGTCGCGTACTTCCGCGAGCGGGAGATCGCGATCGAGACCTGGGACGCACGAGTCCCGGCCGACGGCCCCGAACACCCGGTGCAACCCACACTGACCATCCCCAAGGTGGTCTACCCCCGCGGCTGGCCGGATCCACCCGGCGTCGAAGTCCTGCAGAACGACTACCCGGCATTGATCACCGTCGGCGCCACCAGCTACCCCAGCGTCACACACGCCTACTGGGCGCTCTCGACGTCCGACCCACACTGGCACGACCAGATCACCGCGGCACCGCGCGGATACGACGCCGGAAAGCTAGCTGAGCAGGCACCCCGCCGCGCCGACTGGGCTGCGGCGCGGCTGGCCGTCATGATCGTCCTGCTACGCGCCAAGTACACCCAGCACCCGCAGATGGCACAGACCCTGCTCGACAGCGGCGACGCCCACGTCGTCTACGTCGACTCCGGCTCCGCCTACTGGTCCATCGGTAGCGAACGAGCCACCAACTGGGTCGGCCGACTGCTCGAAGTGATCCGCTCCGAACTCGCCGCCGCCGCGGCCGGAATCCCCCTTCCACGACCGTCAGGGTCTCCGCTCTCCTGAATGGCCGTCATTCGCTGGGACGGCTGCTCGCGAGCCAGCCCGAGAGTTGCTGACTGGTCTCCGCGCCGAGCGCCGCTGCGGCTCTTGCCGCCAACGCGACAAGCTCAGCGTGTTCGGCCCCGGTGACCTGCAGCTCCGGTCGCGGGGTCCAGCGCCGCGTCGTCCGCGCCACGTCACGGGCGATGCGGGTGGCATCGGCCCTGCCCCGCCCGGCCAGACGCGGGTTCGCGTCAACGGCCAGTAGCAGTGCGGCGCGCACCTCGACGTCGACACCACGACCACGCAGGAGCCGGTAACCGGCCCGACGTAGTTCCGCTCGCCCATCCCGAAGCAGTTCCCACGGCAGGTCCGGCGGCAGCGCGCCGGCCACCGGGCGCAGCGCCGCGGTCACCTCCTGCACCACCGCCGGTGACGGATCCCGCACCAATGCCGCCATCTCCCCCGGCACCACCGCGTCCAGCAGTCGCAGACCACGTACCGCCTGAGCACGGACCCTTGCCCGCTCATGGCCGAGCAGTCGCTGGAGCAACGGGGCGTCCGCCGCGGAGCCGGTCTCGGCGAGTCCGGCGATCGCCCCCGCAGCCGGCTCGCCGACGTCGACGCCAACCCGATAGCACTCCCGCACGTCGACACCGAGGCGGCGGGCCGCGTCTCGGGCCACCGCCCGTACCAGCGGCGCGTCATCGTCCAGGTGTCCGACGACGTCGGCGTCCTTGCCGGCGCGGATCAGTCCGGTCAGCGCCACCACCCGCACCTCGGGCCGGCCCGACCGCGCCAGACGCTGCAGGACATCAAGCCGGCGGGTCCACACCGCCTCACGGCACGCCGCCTCTGCCGCCCGCGCCCGCAGCCGGACATCCGGATCCGACTCGGCGAGGGTCACGAGATCCGGCACACGCAGCCGGCCCTGCGTCAGAACGAGCTCGAAGACGAACCGCCGCTCTCGGCGACCGCCCTCGCCGAGGACACCGCGCCACACCTGCTCCGTCACCGCCAGCACCGCCGCCTGAACCTGGGTGACCGCGAAGCCAGCACGCAGGCGCGCGTCAAGGCGCAGTGCCATCGGCAACACCGCAGGCAGGCAGACCGCAGGGTCGTCGGCGAGCAGCACCGCGAGGCCGGCGCGCGCCCCGTCCCGCACCGGCTTGACCCAATCGGCGGTACGCAGCACCAGAAACGGCATCACCTCCGAGCACGGACGACTCACCATCG
Organism: Micromonospora sp. NPDC048839; assembly: GCF_040649915.1. Classification (NCBI taxonomy): domain Bacteria; kingdom Bacillati; phylum Actinomycetota; class Actinomycetes; order Micromonosporales; family Micromonosporaceae; genus Micromonospora; species Micromonospora sp. NPDC048839. The sequence continues at coordinate 164,721 of NZ_JBEZGL010000004.1, read as the reverse complement.
CAGCTACCGCACGCTCGCGGATCCGCCCGTCCCCGTGCATGCTCGCCAAGGCCGTCGCTACCGGCCCCGACGACACACCCGAGAACCATTTCGAGGCGCGCCGCATCGCAGGCTCCTGGTATTGGGCGTACGGCGCCGGTCGCGCGTGCCCGTCGAGCCGCACCACCAGCCCCGGCCGCCCGGCGACCAACGCCAACGCCGACCGCGCGACCACCTCGTCGCCCACGGCATCGACCTCGAGCAGCACCTCGACCAGACGGTGCAACTCCTCCCACCGACCATCGCACGCCTCGTGAGCCGCGACCCGCACCGCGCCGAGCAACTCACTCTCCCCCGCCACCGAGGGCGGGCGGACGTCGCTGTCGCGTCTGCCCCAGATCATGCCGACATCCTGCCCCAACCAACCAACCCAACCGCACCGCATCTTCCGAGCCCTGCCCCGAACCGAAGCCCGCGTCAACCGCGCCTACGCAGGCCGTCACCGGCCACCCGGAACATTCCACGGGCTGGCGCCGGGTGTCGTCGCGCGCCACGCGTACTCCCGTGCTGTGGGTTCGTCGGGCAGGCCGCCGTTGCGGCGGAACCAGGCCAGGGTGGCGGCCAGGCCGCTGGCCAGGTCCACGTCCGGGACGAGGCCGTACGCGGCGAGGCGACTGACATCGAGCGTCAGCTCGGCCTGGCGGAACGGGAAGTACTCCCGCGCCGGTACGGACGGGTCCGTAACCGGCACGATCCGGGCGGCAGGTAGGCCGATGACGTCCGCGAGTACCGCGAGGTACTCCAGGAACGTGTATCCGCGCTGTTCGGCGACGTTGTACGTACCGGTCGGCAGCCGACCCTCCACCGCCGCCGCGACCGTGTCGGCCAACGTCCCCGAGGCGCAGAACTGGATCCGGGTACGGCCGTCGCCCGGTACGAAGATCGGCTGGTCGGCGGCCATCCTGGCCCAGAGGAAATGATGAACACGTACCGGGGAATCTCCGTGGTTCGGGGCAGGTGCCGCACGTGCCCGGGCACCGCAGCGGAGACGTCGACGACAGCGTCGTACGCCGCCGTCCACACGTCGGCCATCTGGCGGGCGTCGTCGCGGTCGGCGACGAGCTACGTGATCCGGCTGTCCCAGAGCGGCTGCGTTCCACGGTTCAGCACGGTCACGTCGTGGCTGTCGAGGAGAGCGTCGACGATCGCCCGACCAACGAACCTCGTGCCGCCGAGTACCAGTAACGTCATGAGTCCACCTAATTTCTAGGCGGCTGACGGGCGATCGACGGCGTAAAGGCCATACGCCCACCCTGACCTCCGCCACCCGTGGCGACATCGGTAGCCGCTGCCCATACTGTGCCGGCCCGCTACCTACGTTGCGAGCACCGTCGCCACCGCATCGACAACCGCCGACGTCGACGACGCAGCGGCCGGGGAGGCGATTATCGGATGATTCCGATAAGGCCGGTCAGGTCCGTCACCTCGTACTCGACGGTCGTGTCGTCCGGCAGGGTGTGCCCGCGGTGGTTGATCCACGCCGCCGGGATGCCGGCCGAGTGCGCCCCGCGCACGTCGGCGCTGAGCGAGTCGCCCACGTGCAGCACCTCGTCCGCATCCAGGTCCAGGGCGGCGAGCGCTCGGGCGAACATCGCCCGGTCCGGTTTGTAGGCGCGGACGTCCTCGCTGGTCACCACGGCGGTGAAGGTCAGGTCGTGATGTGCCATTGCCGCGTCCAGGTCGGCGCGGTCGACGTCGGACACCACGCAGATCGGCACCGTGACCCGGGAGAGGAACTCCCGGGTGCCGGGACGCAACGGTGGCGACTGCCAGTACGCGAACTGCGCCGCGCACAGTTGCGCCGGGTCACCGGCGCAGCCCACCTCGGCCAGCACCGTGGCCAGGCTGCGCATCGCGCAGTGTCGAAGCGTCCGGAACTGCGGGCCGGCGGCGACCGCCTCGTACTGCCGCGACCAGGCATCCAGGACGTCGCCTCCGGAGACGGATGTCGAGGCGCCGGCGGCTACCTGGTCAGCTGTCGCCTGCATGATCGCGTCGTCGTCTTCGACCACCGTGCCGTAGAAGTCCAGCAGCAGTCCCTTGATCACGTTCGCAGCGTAGTCGTCGCCGCAGCCGCAGGGGGTCGGCGAGGTCAGTGGCTGCTGGTGGCGAGCCGGATCCCGAAGCCGGTGATCACCGTCCCGGTGACGCGGTCCAACAGCCGGCGAGCCGCGGGACGTCGCAACACCGTGCGCAGCCGACGGGCCAGGACGACCAGCACGGCCGACCAGGCGGTACCCAGCAGGATATGCACGCAGGCCAGGAACATACCGAAGGCGAACGGGGAAGCGCCGGAGGGGATGAACTGCGGTAGGAGCGCGACGTAGAACACGCCCATCTTCGGGTTCAGCAGGTTCGTCAGTGCGCCGCGACGCCACCCCGGGAGGAAGTCGTTGTCGGCCGTCGCGAGTTCGTCCATCGGTTGGAGCGATTCGTCTGGTCGACGGTGACGGGTGGCCCACAGCATGCTCAGCCCCATCCAGATCAGATAGCAGGCGCCAGCCCACCGCAGCACCTCGTACGCCAGGTGCGAAGCCGTCAGCAGCGCGGTGACACCAGCGGAGGTGAGCGCACCCCAGGCCAGGGTCCCCGTTTGGATACCGAGGACGACTCCCCAGGCACGGCGGGTTTCTCCGAGGGCCGCGGTGCGCAGGATGAGGGCGGTGTCCATCCCGGGAGTCATGGTGAGCAGGCCGACGACGAGGACGAAGGACCACAGAGCGCTGAGGGCTGTCACGATGATCAACCTATCGTGGGCGGCTGCCGTGGTCGGGGTTGCGTGCGCCTGAATGCGGCCGACCCGCTCGTATTGAAGGTGGCAAGCTACCGCTACCCGAACAGCGGCACCGTGTCCGGCATAGGAGATCAATCGTGGGATTCTTCGGCACCTACCTCTTCGCTGAAGGCCGGTGGACGGCGCAGGCGCCTGGACAGCAGGCAACCAGCCCGGAGCCGTGGCTGCTCGTCGACATCCACGACAGCGACATCGCAACGCTCACCTACCGTCCGGCTGGTCCAGGGAGCGGCGTCGCCTACCTCGGCTACACCCCGCGCACGTACTTTGAAAGCCCGGACGCCTCGGCTCCCACCGACGTCGTGCGCGAGGCTGCCGGCCTGAGCGAGTGGTGGGCGCAGCACCGGGGCGGGTCGAGTGATACCGAGCGCAGCGCGAAGGAAGGTGAGATCACCACCTTTCTCGCCGAGGATCTCGACCCGGCCGACATGGACGACGACGACGACGACGATGACGGCGACGACACCTTCGTCGACGTGAAGACGGCACGGCTCCTCACGGCGCTGGACCTGCCGGTGCCCGACGACCTTTCCCGCTGACCATCCCCGCCAACTCGACGACTGCGGACCGGATGACCGGATAATGTCCCGCGTGCCCCACATCGATCCGCTACGAGCCGGGGTGACCATGCCGTGCCGTGACTCGGCGGCGCGTGCCACGTGGCTGGCCTCGGTGCACGAGAGCATCAGAGGAACCGGTGGCGCGGTCACCACCTCGGTCGAGGAACCAACAGTCGGCCGAAACTACTACCGGATCGGTGTGCGCCTCGGTGACGGCAAGCCGTTGTGCATTCTCCTCAACGCCGCGGCCGCCTTGGTCGCCGCGGCCCAACAGCGAGATCCCCACCTGGTCACCCTGCTGTTCGCCGAGGTGCCAGGCGGGGAGATCTATCGTCGAGTGGGGTTGCGGGTCGCCACCACGGCGGAGCTGGAGGCACCGATCGAAGATCGGTACCTGCAGCTCCTGACCGACGAAGAACGCCGGGACGTCACCTACCACCGTCCGCACCGACTTGGTGACCTGCTGTTCAACTGGTTCGACTGACCGTTGACCTCCGCGGGCTGCCTGGCCACGATCATTCGTACCGCCACCGCGTACGCCGACAGACCGCACCCGAATTGCCCAGCCGTCAGCCCGGCATGCGACGCTCAAGCTCCGTAACCAACGGGCCACGCCGCGTGGCCCCGGACGCTAGCGTCAAAGCCCGCACAATTCCTGGCATGACAGCACGGCATTCTTGAACACCACACCCCTTGTGCCCGGAGGAACGCAGACCATGGACCACGCAGCTCAACTCATCCAGGAGCGGAGTGCCCCGCCGGCCACGCTGGTGATCTTCGGTGCCTCCGGTGACCTGACCCGGCGTAAGCTGCTGCCCGCCATCGAGAGCCTGGCTCGGCACGAGCGGCTCCCGGACCAGTTCGCGCTGGTCGGCGTCGCGCGCACGTCGATGACCGACGAACAGTTCGCCGAGAGCGTCCTCGGCGAACGCACCCTCGCCAGCAAGCGCCAACTCCAGGGCGGCGTACGGTACGTGGCCGGCGGCTACGACGACCCGGAGACCTACAAGCGGCTCGTGGAGACCCTCGACGAACTGGACGCGCAGCGGGGCACGTCCGGCAACCGGCTCTTCTACCTGTCCACCCCGGCCGGCGCCTTCGAGCCGGTGATCAACGGACTGGCCGGTGTCGGGCTCAACCAGCCACGGGAAGGCTCGTTTTCCCGCCTGGTCATCGAGAAGCCGTACGGGCGCGACCTGGTCACGGCCCGCGAGCTCGACGGTGTCGTGCACAGCGCGTTCGACGAGTCCCAGGTCTTCCGTATCGACCACTATCTGGGCAAGGACACCGTCCAGAACGTGCTGGCGCTGCGCTTCGCGAACTCGATCTTCCAGCCCATCTGGGATCGTTCCTGGGTCGACCACGTGCAGATCACCGTCGCCGAGACCCTCGGTGTCGGCAGCCGCGGCGGCTTCTACGAGGACGCCGGCGCGATGCGGGACATCGTGCAGAACCACGTGCTCCAGGTCCTCGCGCTGGCACTGATGGAGCCACCGGCCTCATTCGAGGCTGAGGGCCTGCGCAACGAGAAGGTGAAGCTGCTGCAGGCGATCCGGCTCCCCACCGACCGGGACATCGCCGAGGCAGCGGTCCGGGGACAGTACACCCGGGGCGGCACCCGCGAGGAGCTGATGGCCGGCTACCGCGAGGAGGCCGGCGTCGACCCCCTGTCGCGGACCGAGACGTACGCGGCGATGCGGCTCAACGTGGACAACTGGCGCTGGGCCGGGGTGCCGTTCTACGTACGCACCGGCAAGCGCCTGCCGGCCCGGCTCACCGAGGTGGCACTGCAGTTCCAGCGACCGCCGCACCTGCCGATCCCGACCGACCAGCTCACCGGCCTGGATGCGGACGCGCTGATCCTGCGGATCCAGCCGAACGAGGGCATCTCGCTGCGCTTCGGTGCCAAAGTGCCGGGCCACTCCTTCCGGGTCCGCACCGCCACGATGGAATTCTCCTACGATCAGACGTTCGTCGAGGAGTCGCCGGAGGCGTACGAACGTCTGCTCCTGGACGCGCTGATCGGTGACGCGTCGCTGTTCATCCGCAGCGACGAGGTGCAGCAGTGCTGGCGGATCGTCGACCCGATCATCGACAACTGGGATAAGGACAAATCGCCGATCCCCACCTACGAGGCCGCCTCCTGGGGCCCGACCGACGCCGACCGGCTCATCGGCCGGCACGGCCGCAAGTGGCGCAACTCCGCGTGACCCAACGGCACCACAAGGGCCAGCCTGCGCCTCGACCAACCCGACTGCGTCGCCCGCACCGGTTGACGCGCGGTCAGTTGCGGGAACTGCCAGCACCGTGACCGCTAGCGACGACGGGAGCTATTGGGCTGGGTCGACAGTTGCTCGCCGCGTCGGGCGGACCGGACCGGGGCGGTGGGGGGTCGGCCGACCCGAAACACCGCGAGCGGAAGGCCGGCGACCCGCTCGGCGAGCCGACCGGCGGTCGCGGGGCAGTCGATGAGCTGGCTGAGCGGATGGACCGCCAGGCCGTGCCGGGCGAGGGTCAGCCACGTCCGCAGCAGGCGTCGGCCGGCGCTGATCCGGTCGTCGTCGGCGGCGGCGAGGAGGACCAGGACGCTGCCGTCGTAGCGCAACAGGTCGCGGCCACTTGCGGCCAGCAGCGCCGGCAGGCCCAGTCGGCGGGCGACCGGGTACGCGCGCAGCGCGGCGGACAGGAAGCGCGCCTCGGTGCGGGACAGGTTGAGCGCTCGGTCCGTGAGTCCGTCGAGGTGGTATCGAGGATGGCGTGGGCTCAGGCGCAGCCAGTCCCGCAACTCGACCGCGACGGCAGGTGTGCCGAACATCCACCGGTCGGCGATGGCCAGGTCCGATACGAGGTCCCGGGTCGGGACGTGTGCGACACCCGGCTCGAGGTCGGCGAGGACGGTGTCGTCGAGGTACCCGGGTGTGTATGGACCACGGGCGACCCGGCGGGCCTCGATGTCGGCGATCGTGAACGGAGTCGCGTACCGGTGTGCCGCGGCGACCAGTCGTGGACCGGGCGCCACGGTGACGGTGAGGCCGAGTTCGGCGGAGACGATGAGGCAGGTCTCGACGAACGCGCCGATGCCGAGGGCCAGGTCGCGCCCGGTCGGGTCGGAGTCGGGCAGGCGGCAGCCCGGATCGACATCGATGGTGATCTCGTCGGTGTGGTACTCCGGTCGCCACGGCTGCGTGTTGTGCGCGCTCGGTGCCCGGCGGCAGATCGCCTCGGTGGCCCGCAGCTGCTCGACCCAGTTCACCCGGCTCCTCGCTCGTAGAAGGTGTGCCCGTGCAGTGGCCGCCCACCCGCACGCCGGTACTGCGCGGCCGAGGCGGCGTTCGTCCGCTCGACGAAGGTGCTGCGCAGCGTCCGGTAGCCGTTGCGGGCGAGGTTGCGGTGCAACTCCCGGGACAGCAGCGTCAGGTACCCGTTGCCCTGCTCGTCGGGCACGGTGCCCTTGATGATGAGGACCGCGTCGCGCCGGTACCGGCCGCGGGTGGCGAGGAGCCGGAGCTGATTGAGGACGCCGAGCCGACCGCCGACGCGCATGAGGTATTCGGAGATGTCCGGCACGGTGACGACGAACGCGACGGGTCGGCCGGCCTTCTCCAGCCAGAGCAGCAGCGCCTCGTCGAGCAGGAACGCCAGGCCGTCGGTCTGCTCCGCCAGTTGCTCGGCGGAGATGTCGGTGTAGTAGCCCAACTGCGCGAAGCTCGCATTGAGCATCCGGCGCAGGATCGGCAGCTGGCGGCGCAGGTGCCGCCGGGAGCCGTGCCGGATGACGAGCTGTTCGGCGGCTATCCGGGCATCGTCGAAGGCGAACCCGTGGTCGGTCCCGGCCGGCGCACCGGCGGCGGGGCGAGCAGCCATGGCCGTGCCGTCGAGGTCGACGAGCCAGGTGTCTGCCTCGAAGCGACGGTGGAAGCCGTGCCGCTCGTACATGTCCGGGTAGTAGGCGGGGTTCCACGCCGAGTCCACGAAGCCACGGTCGGCGAAGCCGGAGGTGATCACCCCGCCGGTCTGGTTGGGCAGCAGGGCCACCGGCCCGAACAGGTGCCGGCCGTCGGCCCGGGTCTCGACCGCGTCCATGATGGCGGTGAAGACGTCGTCGTCGTCGACGAACTCGGTGTGCCCGAACAGCTGCCGCGGGCCGACCTTGGCGTCGAAGGGCGCACTGCGGTGCATGCTGGTGCGGCCCACGACCTCGCCGCGTCGGTCGCGGACCACGAACAGCTCGGCGGCGCCGCGGTGGGCCGCGATGACCGATGACACCAGGGGTACGTACCGGTCGGTCGGGTGGAGTCGGAGCGGAAAGTCGACGAATGCGCGCAGGTCGGCCCGCGACTGTACGGGTTCCAGCCTCATGGGCGGTGCACCGGCGGGCCGGCCGTCTCACGCGAGAGCGGGGTGAAGGTCGGTATGTGCGCCATGCCGTCCCCCTCGGCGCGCCAGATGCCGTTGCTGTAGCCCTCGGGCTCGGCGTTGTAGAGGCGGATGTAGCCGCCTGTCGCGTTCGTCGTGCCGTGGTCGGTCACCCAGCACATGAGGTCACGGTGATGGCGGCTACGGGCGAACGTCAGGAGCGCGTCACGGTCGCTGAAGAAGGCGATGGTGCCGAGCGTGAACGGGAACTGGTAATAGACGGTGTGCCAGCGGTATCCGTCCATTCGTCTCATCTGCCGGACCATCCGGAACCACGTCCGGGTGAGCGTGAGAATCGAGCGCGGCCCCCGGTAGCGGGTGGCGCCGACGAACATGGCTGTCGCCTGGCCCACCGCGGGCGCGGCGGAGAAGTCGGTGGTCCTCATGCCGGCACGCCCTTCACCAGGTAGACGTTCTTGATTGTGGATGCCGCGTCGGCGAACGGGCCGGTGCCGTACTCGTGGACCTCCACCCGCAGGTCCGCCGCGGACGGGTCCTCGGCGAGGGACTCGGCGAAGTCCCGGCTGACCGCGGCGAGGTGGCGCAGCACTCCCGCGCGGCAGGTGTCGGTGAGGGTTCGCCGCTGCACCGGGTCGAGCGTCAGGCCCTCGCGCAGTTGCAGGTTGACGACCGGCCGGCTTTCCAGGTCGGCCTGCTCGGTGACCGCGAGGCAGAAGCTCTGCAGCAGGTGCGCCTGGGGATTGCCGGCGTAGAGGCCGTACTCGACGTCCTGCGGGTAGATGTTGGCGCCCATGTACGAGATCGTGCTGTCCTTGCGGCCGTACAGGAACAGCAGTGGTAGGCGCATCCGGTCGACCTGCCAGGCACGGTCCGCGGCGGCCCGCGCCGCGGGGTCGGCGATCGCGGCCAGGACATCCGGGTACGAGATCAGCCGGCCCTCGTCGCCGATGTTGTAGCGGACCCGGGGATTGAGCACCGCGGTGGAGTTGATCGTGCAGAGCACCTCGTGGTCCGCTGTGGTCTCCAGGTAGGTCTCCAGCGGGTTGTACTGGAAGACCATCGGCAGCCGGTGCTCGTCGGCGCCGAGCAGGGCGGTCCGCAGTGCGGCGTCGGTACGCAGCTGCCGGCGGACCCAGACGCTGAAGTCGCTCTCCCCGGCCATACCGATGGTGAGGTCGCTGGCCCCGTAGCCGGAGCGCACCTTGACGAAGCGCTCCTCCAGGTAGTCGCGCAGCGCCTCGGTAATCCCCTCACCGCCGACCAGACCGCTGATGCGGTAGTCGGCCCAGGGAAAGTCATCGGCGTCGAGCTTGTCGCGGAGGTGCTTGAGGAACGGCGGGTAGGCGGTGACGATGTAGTCGAAGCCGGGTCCGAAGTACAACAGGGTGTCGACGATCTTCCGCAGATCGGGTCCCGTGTTCTTGACCATCGCGATCTTCGACATGGCAATGCCGGTGTTGGTGCCGGTGGCCCAGGCGCCCATCGAGTACGCGTTGATGACGAACCGGCGCTTCGACGGGAACACCATTGTCGCGTAGCCGGCCAGGTTCTTGTGCACCGAGCGCAGCTCGCGGCGGCTGCGGATCCAGTTGAACGGCTGCCCGGACGAGCCCGACGACTCGTCGACCACGCTGCCGGCGATCTCGATCTCCCCGTGCCGACAACGCTGCGCCTCCGGGTACGCCTGCACGTACGACCGCTTGTCGGTGGGCGGGTAGGACGACAGATCGAACCAGCGGAACCGCCACTGGTGGCGGCGGAGGAAATCGCCGTACGCGGGCACGTCGATCGCGGCAAACTGGCAGGTCATCCAGGCGTGCAGCCGGGCGAAGCGACCCATGTGGGGGCGGTACTGGCGTGCCGTGAGCCGCCACACCGCGGGATGGATCCGGTAGAGGGTGTAGAGCCAGGTCAGGGCGAAGCTTGCGACCCGCAGGGTCCACCGACGCAGGAATGTCACCACGCGGCAACACTATTGGTCGGTCGAGCCGGCCACCTGATGGCGGGTACTCAGTTGTCCTGAGTAGTCGAACGAGGCGCTGCATCACCCCCAGTGACTGACCGTTCAACTTTCCACCGCGTGTCTGCTGACCCGGCACCGGGGTGCGCCCGATCGCCGGGTGGACAGTTGATCAGGTCACGCCAAACAGCTCGGCTATCTCGGCGCCGGTGTCGATGTGCGAATTCGGCGGGACGGTTGTCCGAGTTCGAAATGCGCTCCACTGGTGTCGTGGACGTGGGCGGAAGCGTCGACGGCGAAGCGGCAGTCTCCGACCCGGTCAGCGGATAGCCGCGCCAGTGGTGGCGACGGCGATGCTGTTCGTCGTGACGGATATTGGACACCAGGTCGGACAGGTCTGGGCACGCGCGCCGGCTGGGGTGCTGGTCGGCTTGTCGGCATCCGGCCAGCGTCCTGTCGTCGCCATTTCCGGCGGATGGTGAAGTTCCTACACTTGTGGGCCAACACCACCTCTGCTACATAATGAGCAGTGCGGTGAGCGCCGCTTCAGCGACCACGGTGATCCGCCAACCCGATGGAGGCCCGTCTATGGCGTTGACCCCGGCGACTGGGGGCGGTTGCGGCGAGTCGACGCCACGCTCACCGATTCAGTCACCGAGGCCGGTCAATTCCGACGTCGAGTGGGACAGCTTCGACCCGCAGGCATATGTCCGGCACAACTACGCGGATCTGCGGTCCGACGATCGGGAGATCCTCTGCCGCATCCGAGACTTCTTCGCCGAGGCGAAACTCTCCGACGCGCGGTGCGTCGATGTGGGGTCGGGAGCGAATCTGTACCCGGCGTTGTCGCTTCTGCCGTTCGCGAAGGCCGTCGACCTGTGTGAATGGTCGACGGCGAACGTGGACTGGCTGCGCGCGCAGGTCGACAGCTACGACGAGCTCTGGGACCCGTACTGGCGGGTGTGCGCGGAGCACCCGGCGTACGCGGCGCTGGCGGACCCGCGCCGACGCCTGGCGCAGGTGGGCCGGGTGGTGCGGACCAGCGTCTTCACCCTGCCGAGGCACGCCTGGAGCGCCGGCACGATGTTTTTCGTGGCCTGCTCCATCTCGACCGACCGGGCCGAGGCCGAGCACGCGATCGGTCGGTTTCTGGACGCGCTGCGGCCCGGGTCGCCCTTCGCCGTGACGGTCATGCTCGGGTCGCTCGGCTACAGCGTCGGGCGGCGAATGTTCCCGGCGGTGGCACTGCAGCGCGCCGACGTGGTGGCCAGCATCGCGGCGGGCGCGTACGACCTGGACGTCCACGAGGTACGGCCCAAGCCGCCGCTGCGGGACGGGTATCTGAGCATGCTGCTGGCTACCGGCCGTACCCGCGGATAGCGCCGACACGCGGCCATCGAAGCCTTTCAAGTGGCACTCGACCGGCCCGCTACCATGATGCTGTACGCCATCGTGGGCACGGCAATACCAGCGGTTTCGAGTCGACGACTACAACAGACGGCGGTGGATCATGCGGATGCAGCCGCGCCAGGAGATCCTCGACATCTGGCGGGCTACGGTTCGCAGTTGCTGGGCGGACGGTGAATGGCACTGGGGCAGCCGAAGTGGTAGCAACTCGATCAGCGACGCGGAGCAACTGCTGACCCTGTTGCTTCCCGCGGCCAAGGTCCCGGTGTTGTCACTGGACGACCCGGACCGCGCCGACGAAGAGGTGATCGAGGCGCTCAGCCCGCTCGGCGGCGCGATCGAGATTCCCCGCCGGCTGGTCAGCGTGATGATCGACTATTTCCGGCGGTACACCGACGACGCCGGCACTCCGATCTTCGCCGGGGGCAGTTACCTCACCCCGCTGGAGGGCGGTCCGGAGCTCACCGACGAGCAGCGTTCCCTGGACATCGTCGACTCGTTCGCGGTGTCGGTCACTCTCACGCTGGCGACCATCGGTTTCGTCAAGGTCTACCGCAGCTCCACCCAGCGGCGCGACCTGTTGGCGCAACTGGACGAACTGGACGCAATGGCGAGCGTGCGCCTCACGGCGGCGATGGTCGGCCTGCTCCGCAGCTTCAGCACCTTCGTCTTCACCTCCACCGACGAGTACGGCATTCGTCTGTGCGACATGGTCAACCAGGACGAGCTGCCGCGCCGCGAGCTGGTGGCGGCCCTGCGCGAGCAGTTGCGGGACACCATGGCGAGTCTGCGCAGCGTGATCATCGGGTCGGGTCGGGTGACCGAGGACCTGGACAACAGCGAGATGCTGTTCGAGTGCGGCTGGTCGTGGGGGCTCATCTCCGGGGCCGAGGAGGTGCCGACCACCGAGCCGATCGGGCGGCAGCGTGCGGGCACGGCGGAGAACGCCCCCTACCTCTACTTCACGGTCATCGCGATGGACGCCATCGAGGACCTGAACTCCGAACGCACCCGGCTGCTCGGGTTGCTCAACGAGGAGCAGCAGCGGTTGTCCCGGGCGCTGCAACTGCGTTGGGAGCTCACCCGGACGTACTGGGCGACGGTGGCGACCTTCGGCAACCGGCGGCGGTGGCCCATCGAGGACATCCCCTGGCGGACGACCGACGGTGACCGGACCGACTACTACACCCTCCAGGCCACGTCGCTGGCGGTGAAGGGCCTGATCGCCGTCGGGCGCGGCGGTGACGAGGAGCTCGGCCGGATCGCCGCGGTGCTGGTGGAGCTGGCGCAGCGGGCGCGGATCACCCGGCGGGCGTCGCCCGGCGAACCGGCGCTGTTCGTGCACGCGCCGGGCAAGCGGGTGACCCTGAACGACGACACGTCAAAGCCGATCATGACGTGGAACGTGAACGAGTTCTCCACGGTGCTGCTCCAGCGGGCGGTCACCGTCGCCGGTCTGCTGAGCAACGCCCGACGGCGCAGTGAACTGCTCGAGCTGGCCGACGAGGTGTGGGACCACCTGCTGCTGCGTCGCATCCCGGATGGCCGGCACCAGGGGCTGTGGGACCACGCCGGTGGTGCTTTTCCCGGCCTGGCGCCGAAGCCGGACGCACCCTCCTGGTATCTGACCGAGCGGGTGGTGCAGGCGCTGGTCACCTCCGGTCAGCTGCTGTGGGAGCGGCCGTTCCCCCGAGCCGGCCGGCTGGCCGGTTACGCGCAGGACCTCATCGACGAGGCCGAATACCTGTTCGACCGGGAGTTGATGCGCGGCACCTTCGACGGTGAGGCGATGCAACGCAGCATGCGCAGCATCCGGGCCAGCCTGGGCCGGGCGCAGCTGCTCGTCGACGAGCGTCCCGGCACGGCGGCCGCTCTGGTGAACACTCTCCTGTTGCTACTCAACGACGTCGCCACCGGGCAGCAGAAGGCCAGCGAGGGGATCTGAATGCTGGTCTTCGTCACGTCACACAAGGGCGGCACCGGGCGGTCGGTGACCGCGGCGAACATCGCCTACCGCAGCGCGTTGTCCGGTCGCCCCACCTGTTACCTGGATTACGACTTCGGCTCGCCGACCGCCGGCATCACGTTCCAGATTCCGCAGGCCGTCAACGGTGTGGAGGGCGCCGGGCCCAACGGTGGCGGCCTGCACCGATACCTGCGCGGGGAGATCCCGTCGCCGGAGCAGTTGGACGTGTGGGGCACCTCCGAACGTGCCAGCCTACGGCAGCGGCCCATCGGGTCCGGTCCGCTGGTGCTCCTGCCGGGGCAGCGCAACGGCAGCGAGTTCGGTTTCACCAACGACATCGCCAAGCGCTGCGCCGAACTCTTCCTCCGCCTGGAGGAGGAGTTCGACCTGACCCTGGTGGACCTCAGCGCCGGCCGGTCGTACGCCAGTCAGATCGCGCTGGCCGCCACCGCGACCTCGACCCTGCGTAAGGTCGCCGTGCGCTGGTTGGTCTTCCACAGGTGGACTCCCCAGCACGTCACCGCGGCGGCGGACCTGGCCTTCGAGGCGGGTGGGATCGTGGCCATGGGCAAGGAGTACGGCCACGAGCCGGACAAGCTACGGGAGTCACTGCGCTTCATCCGTACGGCGGTGATCGACTCACGGGGCCCGGAGGTCGGCCACCTCGGCCTCGCCCAGCAGGCCTTCCTGCGCAAGTGCGACCTGGAGCTGTCGGAGCTGGCCCGACGACGGGGTGTCGGGCGTACGACGCTGCTCGGCGTGGTGCCGCTGGATCCTCTGCTGCAGTGGCGGGAGCAGCTGATCTCCGATCACGACGTGCAGGCCAAGATTGCCAACGTCAAGACGGTGGACGCCTTCGTTGTCCTGACCGAGAAGCTTTTCGACGAGACGGCATGGGACACGGCGTGATCGGCATGGATGTCAGGTTCCAGGAGGCAGCTGCGGTGCGACGTACAGAGAGCGTGGCGTACTCGCATCTGTCCGTGGAGCTGGGGCACTTCTACGCGGAGGACTTCGGCGACGGGTGTGAGGAGCTGAGGCGCAAGTTCGAGCGGATCGCGGACTGGTCGGCCGCGATCCCGGCTCTGGCCCGACGCGGACTGCCCGCACACCGGGAGCCCCGGATCAGCACCTGCTTCATGTTGGACGACTACTTCCACCGCTTCGGCACCCCCCGCGAGGTGATCCCGCAGGTGCAGAGCGCCGCGGCGGAGCACGGCCTGATCCTGGACTACGTGGCCCGGGAGTCCAGCTTCGCTCGGCACGACGGTGCCGAACTGGCCCGGTTGGTGGTCGACACACTGGTGGTGGAACCACCTCGGCAGACCACCGGGAGTCGTCCGCCGTTGATCGAGTCGGGCTGGCTGTCCAACGGTAAGCGGTCCCCCGGGCACGTCGACGCGCCGGCGATGACCCTGCCACGGCCCTGGTCTCCGCCGTTGCAGTCCGGCGATCCCCGGCACTCCATCTTCGTCGACATCGAGCTCTGGTCCGACGAGTCGGATGCCCGGGTGTGGGCCTGCGCCCTGCTCGCCTCGGTCTGGCAGATGACCCGGCTCGGCGTGCTACGGCACCAGGGCGAGACGATGACGCAGCCGTGCCGGCTCACCGGCGAGCTGCCGACGGACTGGGACGAACTGCCGGCGATCGTCCAGCTGAACCCGACGGCCGCGCCGTTCTGCGCGTATCGCACGCTGACCCTGATGGGCACCCAGTACCTGCCGGTGGAGCTGGCCGTACGGACCATCCTCGGCCAGGTGGCGGTGCCGCCGGCGGTCGCGCAGCAGGTCGCCAAACGGGCCGGCGGCGAGGGCCTGCACCTGCCCAGCGAGCTGGTCGACAGGTTGAGCTACGTGTTCATCGGCGACTGAGCGCGCTCAACGCCCACACGGCTCGTCGACGGTCACCCGGCCGGCCAGGTCGCGCAGCAGCGCCATGTTGCTCACGCTGATCTGATCCCGGATCCAGTTGACCGACGAGTTCCACTGACGGCTGAACCCGGGTACCTGCTCCAACTGGTCCCAGATCGGCCGCAGCCGCGGGTGCACCCGCGCGCCGGGCAGCCACAGGTGCAGCAGGTGCTCCAGCACCGGCCGCAGCCGATCGACGTGCTCCTGCCCGGAGGCCGATCGGGTGACCGCGGACTCCACCAGCGAGGACAGCATGGTCAGCAGCCAGTCGTGCAACGCGAGATCTTCGCAGAGCCCCGCCACGGCGGCCGGCACGTCCTGCGGGTCGAGCACGAGTTCGACCGTGCGCAGGGTGGGTGAGTCCACGGTGACCACCGCCGAGACGTCCCGGTTGCCACGCTCGTCGGCCTGCGCCGTCCAGCGCAGCCGCGTGCGGGCGGTGCGCAGCGGCGGGCGCCGGTCCAGCAGCTCGGACATCTGCACACCGTCGAGCACCCGGCCGGTGATCGCCTCCAGGTTCAGCACGTCGGCGTTGTTGCCCCGCAGGAAGCCCGCGCTCAGGTCGGCGACGTCCAGCTTGCCGACCGTCTCCAGGACGCCGGGGTTGGCCAGATAGTGCGACCACGGCTGGCGGCGCTCGCCGGCGACGACGTGGATGACCGAGGAGGCCTGCACGATCCGGCCGCCGGTGATGACGGCCCGGGTGACGACGGCTCCCACCCCCCGCAACTGACGCTTCCTGGCGCTCGGGAGCCAGCAGTCGACACCGGTGCGGACATCGGGTGACACCGCGTACAGCGATGGCCGCCGGGAGGTCAGCACGGCCTCGCCCTCGATCAGGCTGAGCACTTCGGCGCTCTGCTCCTGGGCCAACGCCGTGCTGTGCTGCAGAAGGCTGGTGTGCACCTCACCGACCGTGAGCATGGCTTCCTCCGCAACGCTGCCACCGACCCGCGCTCATCCCGCGGTATGCGGCTCATGCTGATTGACGTACACCCTCGCGACCGGCACGGACACGGATCCGCGTCGGACAACCGAAACTCCACGATTACGAGATTCGACCGCCCGGATCCGTATCTGTTGATGGCCATCATAGGCCCGGGGTCGGCGGGAATCCCATGTACGGCCGGCGTTCGGAGTGTTCGCGGTCGGACGCACGTGACAGCGGCTGATATTTTCAATGGTGCGGTCGCCAGCCACCCCCTGGAGTTTGCCGTTCATGAAGGTCTACATTTCGGCCACACAAAAGGACCTGCTGGAATACCGCGCTGCCGTCCACGCCGTGGCTCGCCGTCTGGAGATCGACGACGTGGCCATGGAGGCGTACGGCGCCGACATCCGGCCGCCGCTGGAACGCTGCCTCTCCGACGTGCGCCGGTGCGACCTCTACGTGGGGCTGTTCGCCTGGCGGTACGGGTTTCGCCCGCCCGACCAGGAGTCCTCCATCACCGAGTTGGAATACCGGGAGGCGCTCGCGGCGGGAAAGCCCTGCCTGGTGTTCCTGCTCGCGGAGGACACGCCCTGGCCGGTCGACATGATCGACCGGGATGCCGACTGGCAGCAGATCGTCGCATTGCGCCGTGAGCTCAAGGAGCGCCACCTCTGCGCCTTCTTCTCCGGCGTGGACGACCTCACCGCCAAGGTGACCGCCGCACTTGCCGACGTACGCAGTGGCAGGTCCCCGGCGCGCGAGCCCGCCGACCCGGACACCCACCTGCCGACGGCCGTCCGCAACCAGTACTACAAGCAGTTGTCGCTGAGATACCAGGCCGTGTCGGTGGACGCGGTCTCACCGCGTCCCACCATCGGCTACCTCACCGTCGGGCTGCCCAAGGTGTTCGTGGAGCCCCGCGTCCACGAGGACGCGCGACCGGAGATGCCGCTGGCGTGGTGGCGTTGGGCAGGGTCCACACCGGGCGACGACGTCGGCGGGCTGCCCGGGGTGGTCAACCCGGAAGAGGTGGAGCGGCTCTGGGAGGAGTACGCGGCCAAGGACGAGCTGTCGCTGTTCGACGTGGTGTCCGACCCGGGCCGGCGCACCATCATGCTGCTCGGCGACCCCGGCTCCGGCAAGTCCGCCGCCGCGCGGTACCTGGCGCTGACGCTGGCCGGGGTCTGCGTCGAGCCTCGACTGAGCGCGCTGGACCGGTACCTACCCGTCCTGATCGAGCTGCGCTCCTACGCCACCCATCACGGGGACGGCCGGTGCGACGGCTTGCTCGACTACGTCGGCCACCGCCACCAGCAGGGGCTGGCCGGGATCGACCAGGACGTGTTGGAGGCTTACCTGCGCCAGGGCGGCCAGGCGCTGTTCCTGTTCGACGGCCTGGACGAGGTGTTCGACCCGGCGCAGCGCGAAGAGGTGGCCGCGCAGATCGCCACGTTCGCCAACGAGTACCCGGGGGTGCTGACCGTGGTCACCTCGCGGGTGGCCGGTTACCAGCGGCACACCCTTGCCAACGCGGGCTTCGACCACTTCACCCTGGAGGATCTCGACGACGAGCAGATCGCGAGGTTCCTCGGCAACTGGTACCGCTACGTGATGCCCACGCCGGCCGCGGAGGCGGAGCGGCAGCGGCGGCAGATCCTCGACGTGGTGGGCAGTTCCCGGGCGATGCGCGAGATCGCCGGCAACCCCCTGCTGCTGATGCTCATGGCGATCGTCGGCCGGGGTCACCCGCTGCCGCGCAACCGACGCCGGCTCTACGCGCACGTGACCGACGTACTGATCTCCGAGTGGGATGTGACCAAGCAACTGCGCGAGAGCCACGGCGACGTGCCGTCGCTGGACCTGCAGGCGAAGCGTCGGCTGCTGCGTCACCTGGCGTACTGGATGCAGGTCCGCGAGTCCGGCCCCGCCGGAAACTACATTGAATCCGACGAACTGGCCCGCATCTTCCGGGATCACCTCGTCGCGTTCTACGGTTTTGAGAATGAGCGGGCGCTCGCCATGGCTTACTCGATGATCGACAAATTGCGGCAGCGAAGCTTCATCCTGGAACGGTACGGACTGCGACTGTTCGGGTTCGTGCACCGCGCGTTTCTGGAGTTCTTCTGCGCCGAAGAGATCGTGGACAGATGCGAACACGACAAGGCCAACTGGGGCCTCGATCGACTGCGTTCGCTGTTTCGCGACCACTGGGC
This sequence comes from Micromonospora sp. NPDC048839, assembly GCF_040649915.1. Classification (NCBI taxonomy): domain Bacteria; kingdom Bacillati; phylum Actinomycetota; class Actinomycetes; order Micromonosporales; family Micromonosporaceae; genus Micromonospora; species Micromonospora sp. NPDC048839. The sequence continues at coordinate 146,564 of NZ_JBEZGL010000004.1, read as the reverse complement.
CGATCCGTCGTGGCGGGAGGTGCTTCGACTGGTCGCCAGCGCCCTGCCCGCCCAGATCGCCAACGAGCTGGTCACCCTGCTCGCCACCGAGGCCACCCAACCGTGGCCGCCGCTGAACCTGACCGGGCCGCCGTGGAACCTGGTGCTGGCGGCGCAGTGCGTGGCCGAGGCGCCGCAGCCCGCCGAACTGGCCGGCGCGGGCGACGCCGTGCTGCGCCAGGTCGTACGTCTCATCGAGCACGGCATCTCCGCCGACGACCCGAACCTGGTGGATCTCACCGAGCAGGAGCTGCTGTCCTCGATCCGGGCGCTCGGCCCGAGTTGGCCCGGCCGGGAGATCTTCCTGCACTGGTACCGCCGCCGTGGGGTGCGGACCAGTTGGCGATCCGGCTCTGCCTTCGCCACCCGGATCGCGGCGGTGCTGTCCACCGCCGAGGAGCAGATCGAGGACCTGCTCGTCCGGGAGTTGGGCCAGGGCCGCGAGCGGCAGGCCCACCTCACCCTGGTCGCCGGGCTGGCCGAGGCCGCCGGCCGCCTCGAGGCCACCGGCGGCAACAGTCGCCGATGCCGGGACATGCTGCTCGCTCAGGCGCAGGCCGAGGTCTCCACCGCGGTGCGGCAGGCGGCCGTACGCGCACTGGTCGCCCACTTCGGCGCCCACCTCGACCTCGTGGACGTGCTGCGCGACCTCGCCAACTCCCCCGATCTCGCGGTGCGGGCGCTGGCCGTGCAGTCCCTCGGCACCCGGTCCGACCTCTCCGACGACGTCCGCCAGGTGTTGGCCAGGGCCACCGGGGACACCGCCGCCGCGGTGCGGCGAGCCGCCGCCGGAGTGCTCACCGCGCGGTGCGCCGATCTGCCGGACGCACCCGAGTCGATGCAGCGACTGCTGGCCACCGACACCGACCCCGGTGTGGTGCAGTGCGTGCTGAAGGGTCTGCTGGTTCGGCCGGAGTACGCCGAGACCGCACGAACCACGGCGCTGCAGCGGGTCACCGGCGACTCCCCGGACGAGGTCCGACGCTGCATTCTGATCGAGCTGCTGCCCGAGCGACCCAGCCCGGAGAGCACCGAGCTGTTGCTGAAGCTGGCCTGCTCGGACACGTCCGCGCGGGTCCGCGCGGTCGCCGTGCAGCGGTTGGCGCTCGTCCCCGACCCGGAGGGGCGCTGCCGGGCCCGGCTGGTCGATCAGATCGAGCAGGACGAGGAGTCCTCCGTGCGGGCCGCCGCGGTCACCGCTCTGATCGACCGGGACCGCGCCGACGACACCGGGTGGACCGTGGTGGCCCGCACGGCTCACGTCGACGAGGACGCGACGGTACGCCTCGCCGCGGTGCGCGCGCTGGCCGAGGCCTACCCCGACCACCGCACCGGGGAACTGCTGCTGGAGAGCGCTCGACGCGATCCGACCGCGAGCGTCCGGCTCGCCGCCGTCGACCTGCTCACCGGGCGACCGCTGTTCGGCCACGCGACCCGAGATCTGCTCATCAGCCGCGCCTCCCAGGAGCGGGACCCGATCGTCCGGCTGCGGGTCACCCGTAGCCTGGCCCGTCTCGCCGACCCACCCGACCTTGAGGTGCGGGAGTGCCTTGCCGACCAGGTCAGTCGGGACCCCGACCCGAACGTGCTGTGCGCCGCCGCCCAGGCGCTCGCCCGCCACGGCGGCGCCCCGGGCCTGATGGAGACACTGTGCCGGCGGGCCCGCCGAGACAGCTACGTCGGCATCCGGTTGGCCGCCGTGCAGACCCTCTGCGCGCACGGGAGCCCGGAACTGGTGACCGACGTGCTGCTGGAATGCGTCGAGTCCGACACCGACCCGACCGTGTTCGACGCGGCCGTGCGCTGCCTGACCAAGCAGGGCTCGGCGTCCATGGCGGTGACGCTGCGGCTCATGCGCCGCCTGTCGGACCAGGACCCGGCGATCCGCGCCCGCATCGCCGCCGCGCTCGGCGAGCACTTCGGCGCCGACCCGGAGGTTCAGGTGCTGCTGGTCGGGCTGGTCCGCGACGATCCGGCCCTGGAGGTCCGCCGCCGGGCCGTGGAGCAGCTGGGCGCCACCCTGGCCGGCCGCACGGGGGTACGGGACCTGCTGCTGAGGCTGGCGGACGACGATGACTGGGAGATCCGCCGGACCGCGCTGCTCGCGTTGACCCGTCACTACGACCGGGACACCCGGACCCGGGAGGTGCTCGTGCGGCTCGCGCACCAGGAGGATGACGGCGCGGTGCGGCGGCTGGCCGGACAACTGCTGGCCACGCTGCCCGACACCCGACCCGACGACTTTCCGTGATCGACCCGGAGCCGTAGGTGCACACGCGTGCGCGTCGAGCGACGATCCGATCGACCTCGTCAAATACCATGAGCTCATGACGGATCCGGTCGCCGGCTCGTCCCGCCCGGCCGGCTGGAGTCTGCGGGTCCTCTTCGGAGTGATCGGGCTGACCGCTCTCGTCCTCGGCTATGTCGGCTTCGAGCGCCTGCTCCAGGCCCGACCGGAGGTCGCCCACGACCCGTACGACCTGCTCTACTACGACCTGCAACTGTTCGTCTTCGGCGCCGAACCCTTCCAGGACGCCGGCCCGTACCCGTGGCAGCTGCAGGTCGCCCGGTTCGCCGCCCCGCTGTTCACGCTCCTCGCCGTGGCCGAGGCCAGCCGGCTGCTGCTGGCCGCCGAGACTCGCCGCCTGCGCGCCCGGCGGGCACGTGGTCACGTCCTGGTCTGCGGCGACTCCCAGTTCGCCCGCATGCTCGCCGACCGGCTCTTCGCCGACGGTGAGCGTGTGGTGGTGGTGCGCTCCGAACCGTTCGGGCCACTGGAGTACCGGTGGCGCCGGTACCTCGGCGTGGTCGGCGACCCGACCAGCCCCGAGGTGTTGCGCGGCGCCGGCCTGCCCCGAGCCCACACCATCTACGCGTGCAGCGACGACGACGACCGCAACCACGCGATCGCCAACACCGCCAACCGGCTCATCCAGGACCGACGGCAACCACCGCGGGTCTACATCCTGGTCCACGACTCGGAGATGTGTCTGTCCCTGCAGGCCCGACGACTCGGTGCCGCCGGGTCCAGCCGGCTGCGGCTGGACTACTTCCACGTCGACGACGTCGCGGCACGCGCACTGCACCGGCACCACCCGCTGCCCAGCGCGGGGGACCAACCGACCAGGATCCTCATCGCGGGCACCGGCCCCTTCCGCCGGGCCCTCCTGGTGGAGAGCGCCCGGCACTGGCACGCATCCCGAGCCGACACCCCCGCGGGCCACGCCGTGCCACCCCTGCGGGTGGACGTCGTGGCACCGGATGCCGGCACCGAGATCGCGCTGGCGTCGTCGCGTTACCCGTTCCTGGCCACCGTCTGCCAGTTGACCGCGTACGACCTGGATCTCGACGGTGTCGTCGGTCTCGGCCGCGACCGCTACGACCGCATCTACGTCTGCGCACCGGACGAGATCAGCGGCCTGCGGTTCGTGCTGGACACGCCCGCCCTGTGGCAGGGCGCCGAGAGTGCCGTGTTCGTGCCGGTCTACCGGCAGGCGGCGCTCGCCGCGGCCTTCCACGGCGACCCCCGTCACGACCTGCTCGACGAGGTGCACGGCAAGCTCCGCCTCTATCCGGTGCTCACCCACGCCTGCGACGCCCGGCTGATCGCCGAGGACCTCACCGAGCGGTTGGCCCGGCTGATCCACGAGCGGTACGTCCAGGCCCAGCAGCGCGCCGGGGTACGGCTCGGCGATGCCCCGGCGATGGTGGACTGGTCACGACTACCCGAGTCGTTGCGGCGGGCCAACCGGGCCCACGTGCAGGACATCGCCGCCAAGCTGTTGGATCTCGGTTGCGTCGTGGCGCCCCGCCACGGTGGCACCGGTGACGCCTCGGCCGCCGGGCAGGCCATCGACGACCGGATCGAGGAACTCGCCCGCCTGGAACACGACCGGTGGTGCCGGGAACGGCGCGGGGACGGCTGGACGTACGGTGACCCACGTGACGACGTCCAGCGGCGGCATCCCGCCCTGCGGCCGTGGGAGGAGCTGCCGTCCGACGTGCAGGAGCAGAACCGCGAGGGGATCCGGGCACTGCCCGACGTGCTGTCCGACAGCGGGTTCGAGCTGATCCGGCTGACACCTCCGGTGCCCGCGCAGCGGAGAGGCCCGAGGGATGCCGCCTGACCTCGGCCCGGTCCGCGTCGGCGTGACCGGGCACATCAACCTGACCCGCGACACCGAGCTGCTCGTCGCCGACGCCCTCCGCGTCGAGTTGGGCCGGATCAGCGACCGGCCCGTACACGGCGTGACCTGCCTGGCGGCCGGCGCGGACCAGGTCTTCGCGCGCACGATCCTCGACCTGGGCGGCACCTACGAGGTGATCCTGCCGGCCCGTGACTACCGGGTCGCGGTGATCAGGCCGGAGAATCGGCTGGCCTTCGACGAGCTGCTCGACCGGGCGGCAGCGGTCGTCCACACCGGTTACGACCGCTCGGGCACCGCCGCCTACGTGGTCGCCAACCGGGAGCTGGTCCGACGGGTGCAGCGACTCGTGGCGGTGTGGGACGGCAAACCTGGCTGTCACCCCGCGTCGACGGAGCGGACCATCGACTGGGCGCGGCACCACGGCGTACCGACCACGATCCTCTGGCCCGTCGGTGCCCGCCGAACGCCCATCGAGGGCTGACGGGCGGGTCCTGCTGTCGGTGGCGGCGCGCCGATCTGACGGCCTACCTCGCGCAGCGCCAGGCCGACCTCGATCCTCTTCTCGGCCGGGGGATGGTTCACCCCATCGCCACCAGTGGCGGTCCGTCCATCGATCGTCGCGGACTCGACCCGATCCGAGGCTGAACTCTCACGCCCGCTCGCGCAACAGCGCGTCACCGGTGCGGTAGAGCTCGACGAGCAGTGGGCGCAGCTCCGTGCCGGCACGGGTCAGGCGGTAGCAGGTACTCGGCGGGAAGGTGCGGGAGCGGTCGCGCTCGACCAGGCCCTGCCGGGTGAGTGCCGCGAGCCGCTCGCTGAGCACCTTGGCGCTCAGGTCGGGCAGCGCCGCCTGAAGTCGGCCGAACGATCGTGGGCCGTGCATCAGTTCCCGCAACACCAGGGTCGCCCACCGGCCGCTCACCGCGGCCAGGGCAATCTCGACGGGGCAACTGGGCTCCGGCCGGCGGGTCGCGCCGCGCTGGTCCGGCACCAGGTCACGATCCCAGCCGCCTCTCACCGTTTGGTTACCTACGCGCCCAGCGCCTTGACTGTCGGCATGTCCCGTGATCTCGACACCCACTCCGAGAGTGTCCCACTCAGCGACAGCGCGGCTGAGCACCCGTCGGTGTTCGCCCACGCCTTCAACTCCGGGGACGTCGCCGCAGTCGAACAGGTCTACGAACCCGAAGGCCTACTCGTCACCGTCCCAGGTCAGCCCGTCACCGGTGCCGCCCGGATCGCCGCCAATCAGCGCTTCCTCGACCTCGGGCTCCCCATCGACGTACGGCCCCGCCACGTCTACGTGGCCGACGACATCGCCCTGCTCATCGTCGACTGGACCATTGACGGCACCGATCGCGACGGCCGTCCCGTACAAATCGAAGGCACCGCCACCGACGTGGCCCGCCGCGGTCCCGACGGCCGCTGGCGGTACATCATCGACAACCCGTTCGGCACTGCCGAGTCGGAGACTCGCCCCGATTAGGGCAGGACGTCCACGTCCTGCCCCTGGCGCCAGTGGATGCTGCTGACCGCAGCCGCCGTGGGGGGTGGTTTGGTACGCCTAGATCAACGCGAGTCGGCCCATTCGAGCCGCCTCGCTGGTGCTCGGGATCTGGTTGATCGTCGTGGCCTCGCTCGGCTGGCTGGCCTTGCTCTCGGGCGGCGTCCAGGACAACGACGAGGGTGAGGGAACGGGCTACCTGGCCAACGTCGCGCAGTTGGAAGCCGCACGTACCAGTCGTACGAAGCTCCTGGTCTTCGTCTCACCGTCGAACCCCGCCGGTGCCGTCTACCCGCGCGAGCAGGCGTCTGCAACGTGGCACAGGCGGCCGCCCTCGCCGCGGTGTCCGGTGATCTCACCGCGGTAGCGGAGATGAGGACGGCGTTCGACCGCAGACGACAGACGATCGTGCGGATGCTCAACGAGATTCCCGGCGTCGTCTGCCCGGAGCCGCGCGGTGCCTTCTACGCCTACCCGTCCGTCCGGGGGATCCTCGGGCAAGAACTGCGGGGGCGGCGCCCGAGCACCAGCGCCGAGCTGGCCGACCTGGTGCTCACGGAGGCGGAGGTCGCGGTTGTCCCCGGCGAGGCCTTCGGCACCCCGGGCTATTTCCGCTTCTCGTACGCGCTTGCCGACGACGACCTGGTCGATGGGGTGCAGCGGATCGCGAGGCTGTTCGCCGAGGCGCAGTAACGCTGAAGGCCGTGCCGGGGTACTCCGGTGGAGGTCGAGACGGAGGTGCTATTTCACGAGCATCTCCGCCGGCCGGCGGGCGTCGAGGCACTTCCCACCGTCGGCAGGAGCTGGAACAGCGTAGGGTCGGCGTGCAGTGGAGGACTTACGCGCCCGCCGCGTGGGTCTTCTGTCAGCACGCCGCGATCAGGCGAGTACCACGTTGCACGTTCACCTACCTGTTTCAGGAGGTTCGATCATGTCCAAGGACTCGACGACCAAGGCGAACGTCAAGAAGAAGGGTAAGACGACCAAGGAGAAGCAGACTGCGAAGCGCCTGAAGCGCGAAGAGCAGAACGGGCATTCTTCAAACGTCGTGCCCACCGGGCGCTGACGCCGGCAGCATCGCTCAATTGTCCGAATGCGGCGATGAAGGTGGGGGCTGACGATTGTCGGATCCCCACCTGCCGCTGCTGCCGGAGAGCTGTGGCCGGGGCCGCTCAGGTGGTGCACAGGGCGACGACCCCGGAGGCCATGCTCACCGGTCAGCAGCAGATCGTTGCCGGCCGTACCCGCCAGGCCCACCGGGGAGAACCCGGTTCGGTGTTGCCGGAAAACCTCTCGATTCGAGCGACGGGGATCGGCCACAATGCCACCGTGGAACGCGAGCGCCTGGTGAAGTGAGCAAACGGATGTCGAGGGCGCTCCGGCACGCCCCTGACCGGGCCGGCCTGGTGCTCGACCCGGCCGGTTGGACACCCGTCGACGCTCTGCTCGCCGCCCTACGGATCGAGCGGGCCGAGTTGGACGCGGTCGTCGCCGGCAACGACAAGCAGCGGTTCGCTGTCGAGCGCGGCACCGACGGGGTGCTGCGGATCCGGGCCAACCAGGGCCACTCGGTCCCGGTAGACCTCGGGCTGCCCCCGGTGACCCCACCGGACCGGCTCTATCACGGCACCGGCGCCGGTGCGTTGGAGTCGATCCGGGCCACCGGTCTGCACCGCGGCGGCCGGCATCACGTCCATCTCTCCGCCGACACCGAGACCGCCCACCGGGTCGGCGCCCGACGGGCCGGTCGGGTGGTGATCCTCACCATCGACGCGGCGGCGATGGCCGCGGCCGGGCACGTGTTCCACCGCAGCGCCAACGGTGTCTGGCTCACCGACGCGGTCCCGCCCGGCTATCTGCTCGACTGAGCCCGGCCTGGCTCGGACCGCCGCGCTACAGGCCGTTACTAAGATTGTTGAGGGCGCGCCCTTCCTGAGCAGGCGCTGATGGATTCGGTCCGGGCCTGCGGAGCAGGCGTCCCGGTGGACGGCGGTCAGTGGTGTAAGGATGGGACGGCGAGTGGGTTCGCTGGGCGGAGAGGCGTGCAGTGAGCAACGGCCCGTCAACGGAGTGGGAGTCGAGCGGGGCGCCGATATATACGGCGACAGCCTCCAGAGCCGGGATCAGCCGCGAGCGCTGCGGTGGAGGCGTGGCAAGTTGGCCGTGCATCAAATCCCACCATGGGTGCGGCGGCTGGGGTTTCGTGTTGGGCATGCCGGGCTCGAACTGCTCGACGCATCGCTTGTCGCGCCAATGAGCGAAGATGTTCATGCCGTCACCACCGCGCAGGATGCTGAGGGTCTCGGTGCCCTCCGACAGTGCCGAACATGTGGCCGGCATGGCGCCTGCGACGCTCTCCTCCTCGAGACAGAACGACCAAGTCGCTAGAATTCCGGCTCGCAGCACCGCTCCCTCTTGCAGGCTTTCGCCGTACTGGGAGCTGGCGTGATGGTCGAGAGAACGTGCCGCCTGTGGGTCGGCGCCGTATCGCACCAGCACATCCTCGGGGCTGCGGCCCTTGGTGAACGTCACACACCACATGCCGCGACGTGGGGCCATGGCCCATGCCCACTGCGCAGCTGGGGATTCACTCACCTGTGTCTCCTACTCCGCCACCCGCTAGAGCACGATGGAGGGCCGAGGGAGCCTCAGGCCCTCCGTCCTGCCATGCCCTTGTTAGCTCACCACACTCACGTCGAACCTTTCGGTACCGAGGACACGCTGGTTCTTCGCGAAGGCACCGTACTTGACCTCGGCGGCGGAGCCGCGTCCCGACCTTTGGACACTGATCGCCGGCGCCGCCGCGGCCCGAGTAACGGCTACTGACCTTGCTCGGGGTTCAGGTCGTCAGGAGCACACGATCTGGGCCCCTGCTACCACCGGGTTCACCCCAGTTTTCGTTGCCGGGCATGGCCAATGCCGTCCCGAAATGCCCTGAGCGTAGGTAGCTTCCCCGGTGAGACACCCGACGGCGTGGGGCATCTTGTTCATCATTGACGTCCGCAGACGCCCTGAGCGCCGGTATCGGGGGTCGGGCTGGTGTCGCGCTCGACGGCGGACGGATCTATGCCGGCTCGCGCACACCGCCGGCGTTGCCACCGTCGTCTGGCATCGGTTCGGCCGGGGCTTCGGGCAGTTCGTCCGGCGCGCCAGGCAGGAGGTCGCCCGCGTCGTCTGGAACCGGTTCACGCGGGTCGATGGGCGGATACTGTTCGGGGTCGAGATCCGGTCCAGTCATCATGCGAGTATCCGTCGCCTTCCGGGCTGCCGCTCGTCGAGCCCGCGAGCCGGGCAGCCTTCCCCGCACCTTAGGCGACTGGCGGCACTGATCCTGCGGCTCCCTGTCACCTCGGGCGGTGCTCATCGGCGTCGGCCAGAGCCCGCCGACCCTCCCGGCACGGTCGTACTGGTCAAGGGTGACGACTCCCTCAGCGGACTCGACGCAGAGCCGCTGAAGAGGTAGCTGCGACTCGGCAGAGAGGAAGTCGGGTCGCATCGCCACGAGGCAGTGCAGTGCCGGTTGACTGGACAGGGCGGTGGTCAGAAGCTGTGCCCTGATCATCTCCGACACCCTCGCGGCTCCGGCCGCAGGGCTTCGGGTTCCCCACGCGTGCTCCGCCCGGCACCAACTGATCGCCAGACCGTTGATCATGAGGTTCGAGTAGGGTTCAACCCATTTGTCACCGCTAACCTCATGATCAACGAAAGATTTTTCTGTGGGGGTAAATGGATCGGGGCGCTGATGCGTAATCCCCTTGTGGAACGAGACCGGACGGACTTCGCGGACTTCTATCAGCGCTCCCGGGACAACTGCCTGCGCGCCGTACTAGCTGGTACGGGCGATCGCGCGCTGGCCGAGGATCTGGTCGCTGAGGCGTACGCGCGAGCCTGGGCCTCCTGGCGACAGGTGAGCCAGCACCCGGCACCCGCGGCGTGGGTGGTGCGCACCGCCCTCAACATCCGGGTGTCCTGGTGGCGGCGACGCCGGCGGGAGGTGGCCCTCGACGGCCACGAGCGAGCGTCCCTCATCGAGGACAACCTCGACACGAATGACGCCCTGCTGGCCGCCGTTCGCCGGCTGCCACAGCGGCAGCGTGAGGTGGTCGTGCTACGTATCTGGCTCGACCTGGACACCAGGTCCGTGGCTGCGGTGTTGGGCATCTCCGCCCAAACCGTAGCCGTCCATCTGTCCCGTGCCACCGCAACCCTGCGGGGGCAGCTCGCGCCCGCAGCCCGTTAGGAGATTCGATCATGAATGACAATGAGGTGTGGGACGCGGTGAAGCAGACCCTTTCCGACGTACAGATGGATCGCCCGGTCGAGGCGATCGAGCAGCGTGGCCGGGCCCGGCGACGCAACCGCCAGATGCTCGGCCTGGCCGCTGGCGGTGGCGTCGCGGCCGTGGCCGCTCTCGCACTTGCCCTGCCGATGGCCACGGGATCCGGCACGGTCCCGGCTCCGACCGGCCCGGACAATCACGCCGGGGCCGCCTCCGCAGCACCGGCAGGCAACATCAAGCTCGTGTCCCTGGCAGCGAACCTCACCGCGGACAACGCCTCGCTGCCGGGCGACGCGTCGCTGATCATCGAGAAGGTCGATGTCCGTCGGGGCACCGTGCCATCTCGTACCCGGTACCACCTGTACACCGACAGCGGCGAGTACTACTACACGGAGGCCAGGAACGAACTCCCACGGGTGATCGCTCGTGGCGAGAACCTCGGCAACGGCTTCCACACCCGTGGGGTGGCGGCGGCGCGGAACGCGGCAACCGGCGACCTCGCCGAAGCCCGAGAGCAAATGATCAACTCCGTGTACGACGAGGGGAAGCCCCCGGCCGGCGCCGAGGAGGAGCGAATGAAGATCCTCCGGCAGAAGGGGGTCGCGAACCCGTCTCCGCTCACGGATGAGGACCGCGAGCGCATCGCCGCCAACCACGTCTGGGTCAACAGCGTCGACGTGCTCTCCGCAGGGGGAGGCGACCCGAAGGTACGGGCGGGCGTGCTTCGCCTGGCCTCCACCATCCCCGGTGTCACCGTCGCGGACTCGACGACCGGCGGGCAGCCCACCCTGACCATCACCGCCAAGGTGTGGACGGACGCCACCCAACAGGTGCTGATCATCAACGCCGAGAACGGCGTACCGATCAGCTCCATGATGGACTCACCGGAGACGGGAACCTCCATTGCCGAAACCTTCAAGGTCTCCCGCGTGACGGTGGCCGACGTCAAGGCCGGCAGTTTCTGACCCTCGATCCTGCACCGTGCGCGTCGTCCGCACCACGTGGACGGCGCGCACGGACCCACCTGCTCCCCCGATCCCCGGCCCGGAACTGGGCTGCGGTGGCCGATCGGCGCAGGAACAACCGGTGCGGTACGACCTCTCCTGCCAGGGCTTGGAAGCACCAACCTCGGAGGCCGGCCTGCCCAACCGTGCGGCGCCGGTACCGCACGTCACTGATCCAGGGATGGCAGCACCGTCGAGCCGGGCCAGGCTCCGGGGAGCCCGCTCATCGTGAGCGGGCTCCCGAAACGGCTCAACCAGGTTTTGACGCTTCAGCCGCAGTCGCGCGGGATCGCGCCATGAGGAGCGCGATACCTCCAGGGGATCGCCTCGTTCGCACTTGCGGCATGCTGGTCCGGTGTTCGCCAACGACGTAGTCGCGGCCCTTGCCGATGCCTCCTTCGTGCAGGAGCACCTTGAGCGACTCATCGTCGGCCAGCCCAAGCGCGCGGCGGCTTGGGCGCAAGACGCCTTGCACTGGGCCGACCTGCGTATCAGATGGGCTGTGACGGAGGACCGGGCACGATAGCCATTCCTCATCGCGGCATCCCAAGCTTATCCTGAGCGGACGGCGGCGGAAGAGGACGCATGCGTTATTCAGCTATACCGCTTGCCACCTGGTCGGCAATATTGAACGTGGTGCAGCACTCGGGGCAGGTGAAACGGCCGAACAATTTCGTGAGGGAGGTCGCCACGAATTCGCGACCCGCCTGCACGGCCTCGGCATGCAAGCGTTCGGCCAATTCTGAGGAGAGGCCCGGTTCGATGGTGGATTCCCCAGGCTCCAGGCAGAGGAGTAGTTCGCTCTCGCACGCTGGGCATTCCAGTTCGGCCTCACCGCCGTTGATACAACCCAGTTCTGAGCTCCAGACTTTGTCACCGTCCAAACCGAGAACTGCCTGCTGTAGACCCACGAAAGTGAAATCGGGAAAGGCCTCGTCCGCCAGACCATCACAGGCGAGCGCGCGTAAGGTGGCGATCTCCTGGGCGTACAACGTGCGGCTCGCGGCGTCGGCCGTCCGTGCGACCACCCCCGCGAGGCCCAGGACCTCGACCCGTTCGTGCCGGGAGAATGCCGAGCAGGTCCGAGCCAGCCAGGGCAGGATGGCAGGCTCTGGGAGATCCCAAGTGCCATCAGGCGACTGTCCCTTCCAGATTCGTTCCCACGCTGGAGAGTTCGAATCCGCCGCCGCAGCGTCCAGTGTCTCTTGAGCAACCTTCACCCGACGAAGCCTCGCACAGAGCGAAGGAATGGTGCGAGTTCGTACCGAGGGCAGCCGGCGATCGGCCCACGGCCGCGCCATGCCCACCGCAGCGCCTTCCCCGGTGTCGAGGAGCTACGACACCTCGTCAAGGAACTGGCGGCGGCTATACCGACAACGGGCACATTCGCCGTGGCCGGATTTGCGCCAGAGTGCGTTAGAACCAGGTTCGCGGTCGTAGAAGTCGCCACAGGCGCCCACGCCAGCGCGAACTGCGCACCTGCACGACGCTGCCCACCCCAACATGATCATCTACCGCCCACCGCCTACCGCTCGCGGCGGCCGGAACATGCTGCGCCCTGCTCGCACTCACCGAATCTGACCCCGCACGCCTGCCCGCCGTCGCTGCGACGCAATGCTCGACAGCGCCGCTCCGTCGCCGCGTTCAACGGCCCATACCCAGAAAACATGCCTAAAGATCTTGGCGGCACGGCGGCGTCGCCGGACAGCCGACCCGGCCAGCGACGGGGTCATCGGCTCCGCCCGTCTTCCACCAACGCCGACGCTCTCAAGCCTCAGCCGGCGACGCATCCACCGGATCGGGCGTATCAGTAAGGCCGGCGACGAGCAGCAGGTACGCGGTCAGTTCGACCACCGCCGTCAGCGCCCCCATCGGTTGCGGCATGGACAGGGTGGGCGTGATGCCAACCCAGGCGAACAAGCCGCTGTCACTGCCGACAGACAGGGGCATCGCGACCGTGCCAATGCTTGTGTCCATCAGCGGCAGCGCCATGAGGGCCAGCATCGTCGCACCGATCGAGGCGAGCCGTCGACCGTGGCCGGCGAGCGCCGAGGCGAGTGCCAGCGCGGTAATCCCGAGGACCAGGGGCGGCAGGACCGCCATGCTCACGGCCATCATCAGTTCGGCCACCTCGGTGCCGGCCGTGCGCGGAGGTGCAGCAGCAACGGCACGCCAGATCCTGACCATACGGAAGGCCGCATAGCCGGTGATCAGCGCAGCCACCACGCCGGCGGGCGCCGCCGTCTGCCGATGCCAGCCACCGCGGCGCCACGCAACGAGCAGCACCAGCACCGCGGTCAACGAAGGCCAACAGAGGGAGAGACCCGACTCGAACGCGGACGGTGCCTCCCCGGCCGAGCCGGGCACGAGCACCTGCCAGCCGCCGCCATCGCTGCCCGCAGCCGCCGGCATCGTCCGGACCGCGTCCACGAGCAGGACCGCGAGGGCTACCCCCAGCGGCCAGCGGGAACTCGGCGATCGGCTGACCACGGCACAGGCAAGGAGGAAACCGACGCTCAACAGCTCCGCGTAACGCCAGATCGGACGGGCGGTCAGGACGCCTGCCACATGGACGGCGGTGCACAGAGCCGCAGCAGAAAGGAGAAACAGCCGGGGACGCACGGGCGCATCCTGCCACGCGTAGTCGCCAACCACAGACGCGCTCTGATCACTCCCAGCCTGAGGCCTTCGCTCACTTGGCGACGAACCCTCAGCCCACGTCGACGATGTCCACCGCAGGTGCGAAGTGGCGCACCGCCGCCGCAAGACTCGGACGGTGCAGCCGCCACAACGTTGTCGGCCGGCTGTCGGCGATCACGGCCGGTGGCACGTGCGGGACGAGCGCCTTGTTCATCCGCCACAGGCGACGCGAACGCGCCGAGCCCGGCAGCGGCGGCGAGCCGGTGCGCCGCTGCAAGCCGACGTACGAGACCGTGGCCGGGCCGGCCTGTTGCGTCCACAGCACGACAGCCTCAAGGTCGGACCACGGCACCACCGCGGTGCGTGAGGACGGCCAGGGCGGCGTTTGATCCAGAGTGACCCCAGCCGCGTCGACGCGCATCGCCACACGGCCGCTCAGCACGCTGATGAGCCGCAGCAGCAGGAACGCGCCCCCAAACACGATGGCACCCAGACCGGGGAGAGGTTCGTCGCGGAAATGCGCGACACCGACGGTGACAAATGCCGCGCTGGTAGGCATGAGCAGCAGGTCGCGACGGGTGAAGCCGAACCCGGATCGCTGCCTGACCGGCGGCCGGCCTGCCTGACATGTGGTCCTTCGTGGTCCCCGGTGGGATCTGCGGGCTCCCGGCGACGCCGAGCAACAGCAGGCCCGAGCGATCAGCCACGAACTGCTACGCGAGGTGTCACCCGGCCATCCGCTGTACCAGGAGTTCCCGGTAGCAGACGGCGCTCGCCGCCAGCTTCCGCACGTCGAGGACGGAGGCCGGTCGGGGCGCGACCCTGGTCGCCGCCACGGAACCGGCGACCTGGCGCGACGCCGAACAGCGCGGGCGCTTCATCGCGACTCTCGACTACCAGGTCGACCTGTTCGAGACGCTGAGCACGTACCGGGCCATGGTGCTGCGGCATGCGCAGTGGCTGGACACGGGTGCCTCGGCCGCCCGCCACGACCGCCGTCGTCACTCGCCCTGCCACCGGTTGTCCGGCGTGCGCGACGGGTCGTGGCCCAGTCCGTACCCGGCATGAATTTCCACCGCGCTCACTCCCAGCGCGTCGAGCCCTCGGTTGAGCTTGCGGTGCGCCTGGAACTCCGCTGTCACGTACTGCTCGCCCTCGACCGCGGTCGCAGGAGACCAGCCGCTGCGGCCCAGTGCTGTCATCGCCGTCTGCACCGCCACCCAGGGGCGATGTCCGCTGACGCCGACCAGCGCGTACACCCGGGTGATCGACACCGGCCCACTGACCTCGACGGGGCCGGGGCCGTCACAGGTCCGCCTGCCCACCCGTTCGGCGAGTGTGGTGGCCACCTCAACGGCGCGGTCCGCAGCACTGTTCGGCACGTCGACCACGAGCGCCACCCGCACCGTCGCCTCATCTCGCACCAAGGCCCGCAGTTCGTCGGGGAGTTCCTCCGCCTCGGTGTCCTCCGTCGGGGCGGTAGCAACGTCACCGGCAGCGTCGATGTCGACCCAGGAACCGGTGTCTCGGAAACGAGCGGCCGCCTCGCGCCAGGCGAGATAGGCCGGTTCGGTGCCGTCGCGCGACTCCGGCGGGGCCAGCTCACTGCCGGACAGGAACCCGCGTACGAAGTACCGGGTCTGCTCGGAGCAGTCGCGGATCTCCCCCTTCGACACCCGGGTACGAATGCCGCGCTCCGCGCAGTAGGCGTCCATGCGGCCGGCGGAGGTGTGCGGGTTGCCGTCGAGCAGGTAGTGCCGTCCGCACTGCTCAGTTTCGAACCACAGGTGGGGGTCGACGTCGGGCGGCAAGGGAGGACGAGCAGGGGAACTCATCCCACGACAGTAGGACGTACGTGTCAGGGACGGTCGACAGCACGGACGCGATCAGCGGTAAGGCTGCTCACAGCGTCGGCAGAACCGTGTCTTCGGGGCAGCTGTACGGCCGGTCAAGCAGGGTTTGGATCTCCTTCGCCGACGTGTGACTGCCGATCAGGAACGGCTGCGCACCGCGTTCCGCGCTTACGACTACGTAGTTCGCCCGGCTACCTCCGCCAGTCGCGGCAGAGATGAGTGACGAGCTGGCACTCGGGTCGTCAGCCAAGGCGGGCGAGGGTGTCTACGCCTTCGGCCGCGCCTGCCGGCAGGAGGCGGACACTCAACTGCGAACCCAACTCTCGGAACCCGAGCGCTCGAGCCACCCGACGTGACGCCTGTGGGCGAGCCCGCCACTGCGGCATCAGACCGGCTTCCAGCGCGTGGGTGACAGCGGCCGTGGCTGCCACCCGCGCAAGCCCACGCCCACGCACCGCTGGGACGGTCAGCACGCTGACATGGGCAGTACTGCCAGGCCACATTCGATAGCCCGCCGCCGCGACCACGTCCAGCCCGGCACGCACCACAAACGCCGGTGACGTGATCTCGACCAGGCCCGACTCAGCGGCGTCTTCAGCCGGCACACGCGTCAGCAACCCTTCCACATCGCTCCCGTCCGCCCGGACCACCTCCACGGCGCGGGACGCGATTGGGCGGAAACCGGCGATCTCGCAGTAAGCCAACGTCGCAGGTCCCAAAACCTCGGCCACCGGCAACCTGCCACCGACTGCCACCGCGTCGATCAAGGCGATCACGGGGAGATCACTCAGAGCCCGCCGCACGATCTCGGCAGCGTCCTCGTCCGGGGCAGTAGCGATCACAGCGTTACCGAGACCAACGATGCCTACCCAACCCGCTGGGCACAGCAACGACCCTGGAGAGACGGTCACATCGACGGCCCAGTCCTTGAAGACGACCGGCACGCCAGCCAGGCCGACCCAGAGCCGCCGAGCGCGGCCCAGCAGCCGATCGTCGATCACCGTCGCATCATGACAACCGACTGGCAAGGCACGCCACCGAGAAACCACGGCAGGCCACGAAGGGGCACCGGCGTCCCCCGACACCGGTGCCCCTTCCCGATATCGCTAGCACTACCCCAAAAGACTCGCTCCCCCGGGGCTGTGCGCAGCCTCGCCGTACACCAAGGTTGCACCATGACCCGTGACGCGATCCGGCTCCGCAACGTCACCCGCACCTATGGCGCGGGCGACGGAGCGGTGACCGCATTGAACGACCTCTCCCTGTCCTTCACCGGGGGCACCTTCACCGCCGTCATGGGCCCCTCCGGATCGGGCAAGTCGACGCTGCTGCAGTGCGCCGCCGGCCTCGACCGGCCGACCTCCGGCTCGGTGCTGCTCGGCGAGACGGACCTGACGACGCTCAACGAGACGAAACTGACCCTGCTGCGCCGCGAGCGCATCGGCTTCGTGTTCCAGTCCTTCAACCTCCTGCCGGCGCTGACCGCCGAGCAGAACGTAGCGCTTCCGTTGCGGCTGGCCGGGCGCCGGCCCGGCCGCTCGCAGGTGCAGGACGTGCTGGCCCAGGTCGGGCTCGCGGGCCGCGCCAAGCACCGGCCGGGCGAGATGTCCGGCGGCCAGCAGCAGCGCGTCGCGATCGCCCGGGCGCTGATCACCCAGCCCGAGGTGCTCTTCGGCGACGAGCCCACCGGCGCGCTGGACTCCACCACCAGCCGCGAGGTCCTCACGATGCTGCGGGCCATGGTGGACGAGCACCGGCAGACGATCGTGATGGTCACCCACGACCCGGTCGCCGCGTCGTACGCCGACCGCGTCGTCTTCCTCGCCGACGGCCACCTCAACGGCGAGCTCGAGGCGTCCACGGCCGAGGCCGTCGCCGCCCGGATGACCCAGATGGAGACCGTCGCATGCTGACCGTGACCCTCAGCACCCTGCGGACCCGCTGGGTGACGCTCGTCGGCACGTTCGTCGCGCTGGCGCTGGGCGTGGCGCTGATCGCCACGATGGGCCTCGGGCTCGCGTCGACCATCGACGCCCCCGACCAGAAGCCCGAGCGCCTCGCCGGCGCGCCGGTCGTGGTGCGCGGTGCCGACCAACTGCGGGTGCCCTCGCCGATCGGTGACCGCACCCAGCCGCTCGCCCAGCCGCGCGGCGTCGCGCCCGAGGTCGCCACGGCGCTCGCCGCGAAGGCCCCCACGGTCGCCGACCGGTCGTTCCCCGTACGCGTGGCCGGACCCGGCGGCGACGACGGCCTGGTCGGGCACCCGTGGTCGATCGCCGCGTTCGGCGGATACCGGCTGACCGCCGGGCACGAGCCCCGCAAGCCCGCCGAGGTGGTGCTCCCCGGCGACGCGTCCCTGGTCGGCACGGCGGTGCCGGTGCGCACCCCGGCAGGGCTGAGCACGCGTACGGTCGCCGGCGTGACCGCGCCCGCCCGCTTCGAGGAGGCCATCTTCTTCGCCGACGCGGAGGCCGCCAAACTGTCGCCGCGCATCGACAACCTGGTCGTGCAGGCGGCGCCCGAGATGGTGCGTGCGGTGCTCGGTGCCGGCTCGGACGTCCAGGTGCTCACCGGCAGCGACCGGCGCAAGGCCGACCCGGAGCCCAACCGCGACCGCGACGCCCTCATCGCCATGAACGCCCTGCTGGGCACCGCGGGCGGTGTCACCACGTTCGTGTCCGTCTTCGTGGTGGCGTCCACCTTCGCCTTCGCCGTCGCCCAGCGGCGCCGCGAGATCGGGCTGATGCGCACCGCCGGCGCCACCCCGCGGCAGGTGCGTTCGATGATGTTCATGGAGGCGGTGGTGGTGGGCGTGCTCGCCTCGGTCGCCGGGTGTGTGCTGGGCTCGTACGGCGCCCCGTGGCTCGCGGGCCTGCTCGTCGACGAACAGCTCGCACCCCCGTGGTTCACCATCGGGGCGTACACCTGGCCGTACCACGTGGCGTTCTGGACCGGGCTGCTCGTCGCGCTCGGCGGGGTCACGGTCGCCATGGTGCGGGCGGGGCGCATCCGTCCCGTCGAGGCGCTGCGGGAGGCCTCGGTGGACACCAGGGCCATGACGCTGGGGCGCTGGATCTTCGGTGCCGGCCTGCTCGCCACCGGGCTCGGCATGCTCGTCTGGCGGCTGCTCGTCGACCCGGGCGAGGCGCTGCACCGCAAGACGTACACCACCCAGCCGATGCTGCTGATCACCGCGGTGGCGCTGCTCGCGCCGATCCTCGTACGGCCGCTGACCCGGCTGCTCGCGTGGCTCCCGGCCCAACTGCCCGGCGCCACCGGCATGCTGGTTCGCGAGAACGCGGCCGCCGGCGTGCGCCGCACCGCGGCGGTCGCGGCGCCCGTGCTGGTGACCGTGGCGCTGGCCGGCTCGCTGCTGGGTGCGACGGCGACCATCAACGAGGCGAAGGCGAACGAGATCCGGGAGCAGACCCGCGCCGACCTGATCGTGCAGGCCGACGACGCCGCCGGGGGTTTCGCCGCCCAGACGGTGGCGCAGGTCCGCCAGGTGCCCGGAGCCAGGGTAATGGCCCGCGCCGCCACCGCCGTCTACCACCTTGAGGAGGGCACGGCGCTGATCCGCTCGGACGCGCAAGCCGTCGACCCGGGCGAGCTCACCGCGGCGCGCAAGCTGCCGGTGCGAGCCGGCGACATCGCCGACCTCGACGACAGCAGCATCGTCGTCAACGCGGAGTGGGCGCAGCACACCCTCGGCGAGCAGGTCGACGTGTGGCTCGGCGACGGCACCAAGAGGTCGCTGCGGATCGCGGCCGTGATCGCCGCCGGCACCGGCAACAACGGCGTCTACGTGACCCCGCGCAACGCCCCCGGGGTCGCGCCGGACCGGCTGGAGGTCACCTGGGCCGCAGGCGCCGACGCGAGCGCCGGGACCGCAGCGGTGCGGGCCGCCCTGCAGCCCACCGGCGCGGAGGTGCAGACCCGGGCGGAGTGGATCCAGTCGGAGTACCCGAGCAACAGCCGCCAGACCCGCGTCGGCTACCTGGTGGTGCTCGGCATCGCGCTGATCTACACCGGCATCGCGTTGGGCAACACCATGGTGATGGCCACCTCGGACCGGGTACGCGACCTCGCAGTGCTGCGCCTCGCCGGTGCGACGAAGCGGCAGACCCTCATCCTGGTCGCCGTGGAGGCGATGACCGTTGTGGTGGTCGGCGCGGTGCTCGGCACGATCGTGACGGCGGTCAACCTCCTGGGCATCTGGGGCTCGCTGGGCGCCCTGTCAGTCTGGTCCGGCGTGGTGCTGCCCTGGCAGACGCTCGCGGCGACGCTGGGGGCGTGCGTGGTGGTCGCCGTGGTCGCCTCCGTGCTGCCCGCCGCCAGTGCGCTGCGCACCCGCCCGGTGGAGCTGGCCGGCGCCCGCGAGTGAGCGCCGCCCGGCCCTGACAGCGCCGGGCACCGACCGCTTCGGATCGGTCCCGCCCGGGAGCCCGTTCCCCCATCGCGGGCTCCCGCCGGCCCTCAAGCACCCGTGCCCCCAGACAGTCCCGCCGGGCGCAGCACCTACCAGCCCCGCAACGTCCGGGACCCGGCCACCGCAACCTCTTGCACCTCCACTACGCACCGAGCCCACGCGGTGGGGCACCCACATAGATCCCGCTCGACGAGAACGACATCGCCCAATTAGCCGGGTAGTCGCGTCTACCCAGAGGGTGACCACGCCCGGTGGTTGGCCAGCGTCCAGCTGAGAGCGCTACATAGGATGGGCTGATGAACCCGCCTGGTGATCTCATAGGGCGGCAGTCCGAGGCCGAGCTGCTGACTCATAACTCACTCAACGGGGCGACCGGTGGTATCTGGCGGGTGAACCGCGATGGCCGGAATACGATCTTGAAGATCGCGGCCCCGCCTGGCCGGAACGGGGTGCCCGCGCACTGGGCGGCGAGCACCGACCAGGGCCACTGGAACTACTGGCAGCGAGAAGCCCTGGCCTACCGCGATGGGCTGGCGGAGACTGCCTATTCGGCGGCCGGCATCCGCGCTCCGGCCCTGTTGGAGTGGACGGACCGGCCCGACGGGTCGGTCGCGCTGTGGCTGGAGCACGTCGACGGCGTGCCCGGCACCGCGGCAACGCCCGCGATGCTGGGCGACTTCGCCGAGCGGCTCGGCGCTGGGCACGCGTCTTGGTTAAGCCAGCGCCCCACCGAGCCATGGTTGTCCCGCGACTGGCTGCGCGACTACACCACGACCCGCCCCGTCACGGAACCGATCCCCTGGGACCATCCCACCGCGGCCTCCGCCTGGCCGCACGAACTCCGGACCAGCCTACGAGAGCTTTGGCTAGGCCGGTACGACGTGCTGCGTGCCACGGATGAGCTGCCCCGCACCCTCTGCCACCACGACGTCTGGCCGACGAACCTGATCGTCGACGACTCGGGGCCGGTGCTGCTGGACTGGAGCTTCGTCGGCCCAGGTCCACTCGGTGAGGACGCCGCCAACCTCATCCTCGACACGTTCTTCGACGGCCTGGTCGATCTGGTCCTGATCGACGAGGTCGTCGAAGTGGTCACCGCCGGCTACCTTCGCGGCCTCGCTGGCGCGGTGGACGCCGCCACCGTCCGCCGCGCCATCCAACTCACCGGCGCCGCGAAGTACTTCTGGTTGGCCCCCCTGATGCTCAACCGCCTCATTACCACGCCCACGGATGCCCGCCAGACCTACGACCTCCGTAACACGGTCACCATGTTCACCGGTCGCCGCCGCCCGCTGGAGTTGGTCGCCGCCTGGTTCCAGAAAACCCGCTGACCCCATCACCGGGCCGCTGTGCGCGCCGAGTGGGTCGACGAGGACGACCACAGGCAATTGGCCAAGTAGGTCCGGACGAGGCCGTGCCTGTCCGTCCACGCCATCTTGTCCAACCGCTGGTCACAGCTCTGAACGTTGGCCAGGTTCAGCCGGACCGGACATGTCCTTCCAGGACTCCTCGGGCACAGGACCACCGAACCCGACTGGAACGCCGTCGTCAACGCGGGCCCGGCAATCGCGCCGGAGGCCGGCCGGGAGTTGGTGGTGCAGGCGGTGTGCTGCGACCGGCCACGCGGTCGAATTCTGTCGGCGATTGATCGGGCCCATGGTCAGCGGCCGAACGCGGAGACGCAGCCTCCACGTCTTCATCCCGGTGCGGCTGAAGGCGGCCGGGCAGCGCGATCTCGAAGTGGACGGCCTGATAGGTGTCGTCACGGCCGTCGCGCGGGTCGAAGATCGGCGAAGCCATGCTCCGCCAGAACGCTTCGGCGCCGTCGATACGGGTGTCGGTGTGCAGGTAGAGCGCCTGATAGCGGGGTTGACGGGTGACGAACTCAATGGCCAGGCCGACGAGTGCCCGGGCCAGGCCGCAGCGTCGGTGCTCAGGCCGCACGTAGACCCGGAACAGCTGCGCGGTGGTTTCCTCGGGATAGCGCTCAACGAGGAAGCGCGGGTGGGGTGGGCTCTTTGGCGCGGCGGCGCGCACAGCGGTGGTGCCCACGACTTCGTCGCCCTTGGTCGCGACGAACAGGGCATGGTGGTCGGGATCGAGGTAGGTGCCGGCGAGGTCGATGACGTCGTGGTGCCAGTCGGACCGGTAGCCGTAGCCGAAGTCGCGGTAGAAGGTGTCGAGCATGACGCTGCGCGCCCCGTCGACGTGCCGGTGCTCGGCCGCTTGGAGCTCGTACGGCCCGACGCTGCGGTGCTGTTGCATGATTCCTCCGGTCATGAGTGCGTTGGTGCCGTGGCGGTTGCCGCGTCGGGGTGGAGAAGCGCGCGGGTCAGTGGATGTTGTGTGTCGGTGAGCAGTGCGGCGGCGGGGCCACGGTCGACGACGGTTCCGTGGTCGAGAACGATGATGTGGTCGGCGAGGCACGCCACGACGTCGCGGTCGTGGCTGATGACGATGAGAGTCAGTTGCAGGCTGCGCCGCAGGTCGTCGAGCAGGGTGAGGATGTGGTGCTGGGTGAGGCTGTCGAGCCCGGCGGTCATTTCGTCGCAGATGAGCACACGGGGCTCGCTGGCGAGCGCGCGGGCCAGCGCTGCGCGGTGCAGTTCGCCGCCGGAGAGCCGGTCGGGACGCTGGGTCACGGTGTGCTCTGCCAGGCCGACCCGTTCGAGGAGCTGGAGGGCGGTTCTGCGTGCCTGCTCGGGGGTCGCGCCGCGCAGCCGTTGTGCGGGGCGGGCGGTTTGGTCGAGGACCGGGCGGTAGGGGTTGAAGCTGGCGCGGGCGTCCTGGAACACGTACTGGATGGCGGCGAGTTCGTGCTCCCTGCGTCGATCGAGGTGCGGGGCCAGGGGGTGCCCGGAAAGGGTCAGGTGGCCGGTGCGGGTGGGGTGTAGGCCGGCGATGCAGCGGGCGAGGGTGGTCTTGCCGCTACCGGACCGGCCGACCACCGCCAGGCACTGCCCTCCGGGCAGGGCCAGGTCGACGTCGCGGATGACGTCGCGGTGCCGGCTGCCGTCGCGGTGGGCGGCGCTCAGGCCGGTGACGTGCATCAGCGGGGTGTCCCCGACGACACCGGCCGGCTGCCGGGTCGGCGGCGTGCCGAGCAGATCCCGGGTGTGCTGGTGTCGTGGTGTGGTGAGGACTTCGGTTGCCGGGCCGTGTTCCACGGTGGTGCCGCGGTGCAGCACGAGTATCCGGTCAGCGATGGCGCGCACGAGGTGCAGGTCGTGGCTGAGCAGCAGGACGGCTATGCCGTCGCGGGCGAGCTTCGTCAGTTCCCGGGCGACGTCGTTGCGGGTGAGCGCGTCCTGTCCGGTGGTGGGTTCGTCGGCGATGAGCAGGACGGCGCGGGCCAGCAGGGCGTGTGCGATGACGAGGCGTTGTTGCTGGCCGCCGGAGAGCTGGTGGGGGAAACGGCGCAGGAATCGGCGGTCGCTGGGCAGGCTGACACGTTCGAGTACGGCGGTCACGGTGCCCCGGCGGGCGGTGCGGCTGTCGCCGGACGCGTGGCACCGGGCGATCTCGTGGAGGACCGAACCGATGCGACGTACCGGGTCAAGTGCTGCCGCGGGTTGCTGCGGGACGTATCCGACGGTGCCCGGATTCGGTGGCAGAGCCGGGCTCACGGGCTGGCCGGCCAGGATGACGGTGCCGGCGAGGGTGACACCGGGTGTGGCCTCGCCGAGCAGTGCCCGGCCGGTAGTGGTCTTGCCACTGCCGGAGGCGCCGATGACGGCGAGTACTTCGCCGGCGGGCAGGTCGAAGGAGACACCGTTGAGCAGGTTCCGGCCGTCGGCGGTGGCGGACAGGCGCTGCACCTGGACAAGGGGCCCGTTCACTGACGGGCGGTTGTCGGTCGCGGTTGCTGCGGGTGGGTCGTACGCGTGGGTGGTGCTGCGGGTGGCCAGGATCCGGTCGGTGACGAGGTTGAGACCGACGGCCAGGGCGATGATGAGCGCGGCCGGCAGGGCAACGGCCCAGGGCTGCAGGAACAGTCCCGTCCGGTTGCGGTCGACCATGACGGCCCAGTCGGGGGCGTCGGGTTTGACGCCGATGCCCAGGAAGCTGGCGGTGGCGACCAGATAGACCGCGCCGATGAAGCGGACGCCGGCGTCGGCGAGCAGCACGCGGCGGATGCCGGTACCGACGTAACCGAGGCTGCGGCGCCACCAGGTCTCGCGGTGCAGGCGCATCGCCTCCATGGCAGGGCCGTGGGCCAGGGGCAGCGCGGCGGCCCGAGTGATGCGGGCGACCTCCGGCAGGCCGATCAGCGCGACGATGCCGACGAGGGTGAGGGGTCCGGGTGGCGCGGTGGCGGCCAGCAAGATCAGCAGCAGCAACGACGGCACGGCCACAGCAAGGTCGAGGGGGCGCATGAGCAGTTCGTCGATCCACCGGCGGCGGGTGAGCGCGGCGAGAAGTCCGGCGGGTATGCCGGTGAGGTAGGCCAACGCCGTGGCGCAGAGGGCGACGAGGACGACGGACCGGCCACCGAGCAGGACCTGCTGCCAGACGTCGCGGCCGACGAAGTCGGTGCCGAGCGGCCCGTCGTCGGCGAACGGGAAGGTGCGGCCGCCCGGCTCGCCGGCCAGCACCGGTCCGAGCACGGCCACCGCGAGCGGCACCGTGAGCAGGACTGCCCCGGTGAGGGTACGCAGTCGCGTCATCGCACCGCTCCGGTCCGCGGTGCGAGGCGGAACGCCACCAGGTCGGCGGCCAGGTTCACCGCGACCGTGCTGACGGCGATGAGGACGCACAGCGCCTGCACGGTGGGGATGTCGCGGGTCGCCACGGCGTCGACCAGGGCGGTGCCCAGGCCGGGAATGACGAACACCGCTTCGACGACGATGACGCCGCCTAGTAGCCAGTCCGTGGTCCGGGCCAGTTGCTGCACGACCGGGGCCAAGGCGCCCGGCAGTGCGTGGCGAAGCCAGAGCCGGGCGCCGGTGATACCCAACCGTCGGGCGTGGCGCACGTGTTCGCTACGCAGGGCATCGATCATCCCGGCGCGGGTGAGCCGGCTGATGGTGCAGATCGGCCGGGCGAGCAGCACGAGCAGGGGCAGCACAAGGACGGACGGCTGGGCGAGCAGGTCGGCGCCGAACGCGGTGGGTGGCAACCAGCCGAGTTGGACACCGAAGACGGCGATGAGCAGGATCGCCAGGGCGAATTCCGGCACCGCGTACAGCGCGACCGACACCGCGGACACAGCCCGGTCGAGGCGCCCGCCTTCGGAGCGGGCGGCCAGCATGCCCAGCGCGACGGCCAGCGGCACCAGCACGGTGAGGGTCACGGCGGCCAGCAGCAGGGTGACGCCCGCGCTGGCGGCGAGCCCGTACGTGACCGGCCGCGCCGAGATCAGCGAGACTCCGAGGTCGGCGCGCAGCAGGTCGCTCAGCCAATCGAGGTAGCGCTGCCAGGCCGGCTGGTCCAGGTGCAGCTGTGCCCGGATCGCGGCGATGCGGGCCGGGTCGGGCTGGTCGCCGGCGATCACCACGGCGGCGTCACCGGGCAGCGCCTCGGTGAGCACGAACACGATGGTGGCGATACCGGCGACCTGCCCGAGGCCGAGCAGCAGCCGCCCGGCGGCGTAGCGGGGCAGGTTCACCCCAGCCAGACCTTGTCGAATCGGGCCCAGTCGAGGGTGTTGGCCGGGGCGTTGGCCGACACCCCGCCGACGCGGGGTGCGGTGGCGACGAGGAAGTCGGCGAAGCCCCAGATGAGGAATCCACCTTCGGCGTGCAGGGTGCGCTGCATATCGCCGTACGCCTGCCTGCGGGCCGCCTCGTCGGCGCTGGAGATGGCCTTGGCGTAGAGGGCGTCGAAATCGGGGCGGGTCCACCGGGTGGCGTTGGTGGTGGAGTTGGTCAGCAGCCGCTGGGAGATGTGCGTTTCGATGGGCATGGCGCCGGAGCGGTACGAGGCCAGCACACCGGAGTTGAGGATGTCCTTCCAGTAGGTGTCCTTATTTCCCATGGCGGTTTCGATGACGAGGCCGGCCTGCTTGGCCTGTTCGGTGAAGACGCTGGCGGCCTCGACGAAGCCGCTGGCCACGGGTGCCGTGTCGAGCTTGATGCGCAGACCCCTGGCGCCGGCCTTGTCGATCAGGAACCGGGCGCGGTCGAGGTCGGGGGTGCGCTGGGCGATGTCATCGGCGTAGTACTGGTATCCCTTGCCGAACAGGTCGTTGCCGACCTGACCGGAGCCGGCAAGGACGGTGTCGACCAGTTGCTGGCGGTCGGTGAGCAGGAACATGGCCTCGCGCAGGTCGCGGTTGTCGAACGGCGGCCGGTCGACCTTCATGACGAACGATTGCATGGTGCTGTTCGGCATCCGGGTGACGCTCATTCGCCCGTTGTTGGTGTGGGTGCGCGCGGTGGTGGGGGTGATGTCGTGTGCGTAGTCCACCTGCCCGGCGAGCAGGGCGTTGACCCGCGCGGATTCCTCGTTGCTGATCAGGTACTCGAGCTCATCGAGGTGCGCGGCACCGTCCCAGTAGCCGTCGTGGCGTTTGAGCAGCAGCGTCCGGCCGGGCTGCCAGGAGTCGAAGGTGAACGGCCCGGACCCGACGGGACGCTCGAAGGTGTCGGCGCCTTCGGGGACGATGTAGGCGCCGAACGCGGCGAGGGCGTTGGGGAACTCGGCGAAGGGCCGCTTGAGGGCCAGTTCGACGGTGCGGTCGTCGACGGCGCGGCTGTTGGGCAGGTCGAGCATGTCGAGGCTGGCCTTGGCACGGAACGCCCGCTTCGGGTCGGTGATCCGGGTGTAGCTGTAGAGGACGTCGGCGGCGCGGACCGGCTTTCCGTCGTGGAAGGTGGCCTGGCGCAGGGTGATCGTCCAGCGGGTGAGGTCGCTGCTGGGTGCCCAGCGTTCGGCGAGCCGGGGCGCGATGGAGACGTCCGGGCCGTAGTCGGCGAGCTTGTCGAACATCGCCTTGGCGCGGGAGGCCTCGTTGAACAGGTTGGCCAGATGCGGGTCCAGGGTTTCGTTGGCGCCGCCGCCGGCGAACGCGGCCCGCAGCCGGCCGCCACGCTTGGGCTGGCCTGAGGCGGCGGTGACCGGGGTCGAGTCAGCGCCGCAGCCGCTCAGCAGGACGGCGGAGACGGCGGCGGCGCCGCCGAGCAAGCCGCGTCGGGACAGTCGCGGTGCGGCGACGGGTGGGAAGAGCATGGTGGTTCCCTTTCGATACGGGGCGAGGGTCAGGCCGCGTCGCTGCGGCGGCGGGCGAGCAGGTGCAGGCGGTCGCCGGACAGGGCGCTGGACAGCGCGGCTGCCGGATGCCAGGGCGGATCGGTGCGGGGGCCGGGGGCGTCGAACAGGGCCAGGACCTCGAAGCCTGCGGTCTCGAGCAGGTGCCGCAGCTCGGCGGGGAACAGCAGCCGCCACGCAGAGGTCTGCACCAGCGGTTGCGGGCAGTCCGGCCATGTCCAGGCGCGTTCGCGGCGCAGCAGCTGCGCGCTGTGATCGATCCACAGCCGCGTCCGGGACGTGTACGAGATGTCACGCCAGGTAACGGTGCGGGTGCGTACCCCGTCGAGCAGTTCGGTGTTGCCGAGGAAGAACGCCCCGTTGCGCAACTCCGCCAGCAGCAACCCGCCGGGGCGCAGGTGCCGGTGACAGCGCTGCAGGAACCCGGTCAGGTCGGCGTTGGTGTGGCAATACAGCAGTGC
This sequence comes from Micromonospora sp. NPDC048839, assembly GCF_040649915.1. Lineage (NCBI taxonomy): Bacteria > Bacillati > Actinomycetota > Actinomycetes > Micromonosporales > Micromonosporaceae > Micromonospora > Micromonospora sp. NPDC048839. Next base: position 118,998 of record NZ_JBEZGL010000004.1, on the reverse strand, counting down.
ACTGTCCAGGCAGGTGATGACGTCGAAGTGGTCGGCCAGCTCGAAGGTGCGCATGTCGGCGCGGACGAACCGGACGCTCGGGTGTCGGCGCTGCGCGTAGGTCAGCATCGGCACCGACGTGTCCAGCCCGGTGGCGGTGTATCCGAGTGTGGCGAGGTGCCCGGCGTCGCGGCCGGTGCCACAGCCGACGTCGAGCAGCCGGGGCGCGGCGTCGGTGCGGTCGGCGAAGCGGCGCACGACGTCGTCGACGAATCGGGCGGCGATGCGGCCCGGGTCGGGGAACTGGTGCTCGTACAGCTCCGGGTTGTCGGTGAGCAGGTTGTCACCGCTCATGGCACACCCGCCGCCGACGCGGGTGCGGGTGCGGGTGTGAGCTGGCCGCGGCGGTGCAGCAGCCACACCGTGCCGGCGGATACGAGGCCCACTGCGGCGGTGAGCAGCCACGCCGCCGCGGGCACGCCGGCCCCGTCGGAGGTGTCCACCGTCGCGCCGACGGCGGCGGTACAGCCGGCCGCGAGGACCCCGGACACCAGGTAGAACAGGCCGAAGTAGGTGCCGGTCAGTCCGTGGCCGGCGAAGGCGGGGATGAGCTCCAGCACGAACGGCTGGGCGATCATCACTCCGAGGGTGAGCAGTACCGCAGCGCCCAGCACGGGCACCAGCCGCAGCACCGGCGACGCCGATTCCACGCGCAGCATCGGCAGCAGGAATCCGGCACCCATGACGGCCATCCCGGCGGCGATACCCGCGCCGCGGCTCCAGCGGCCCTGCAGCCAGCCGGTCAGGGGCAGTTGCAGGGCGAGCGTCACCACAGTGGAGACCACGAACAGCAGGGCGACGGCCACGGGCTGCCCGGTGACGTGTTCCGCCTGGACCGGCAGGATCAGATACAGCTGGGTCTGCAACGCGAACATCCCGGCCAGCGCCACGCTGAAGGCCAGGAACCTTAGGTCGGCGACGCCGGCGCACCAGTCCTGCCAGACGGTGCCGCCACTGGAGACGACCGGCTGGGCCGGCAGCCAGGTCGCCTGCGCCACGGTGAGCGCGGCGAACACTGCCGCGGCGGCCAGCGCGGCTGCCCGGAAGTCGACCAGCAGCAGGACACTGCCCAGTAGTGGCCCGAGCAACGCGCCGGCGCTGGCGAAGACGTTGAACAGGGCGAACGCCTCGGCCCGCCGGTCGGCGGCGGCCTGCGCCACGTAGCTGCGCACCGCCGGGTTGAACAGCGCCCCGGCCAGCCCGGACAGCACGGACCCGGCCAGCAGCAACGGCAACGACGTGCCGACGGCGAACAGCGCGAACCCGACGGCCCGCAGGGCGCAGCCGGCGATGATGACGCCGCGGGCGCCCAGCCGGTCCGCGGCCGAGCCGCCCAGCAGGAACAGACCCTGTTGGCTGAGATTCCGCACTCCGAGCACGATGCCGATCACGGCGACGGACAGGCCGACGTCGTCGGCCAGGTACCCCGCGAGGAACGGCAGCAGTAGGTAGAAGCCGACGTTTACGCCGAGCTGGTTGACAACCAGCAGCCGGATCGACAACGGAAAGCTGCGCAGCGTCGCCAACGTGCTCATCGCAGCGCCCGCACGCCGAGTCCCGGCTCACCGGTGAGCCGCAGGACCCCGTCGTCACCGCCGAGACCGGTCCACGGGTCGTCGGCGAGCAGCAGGTGACCGTCCAGATCGATCCAGCGGGCCTCGCTGGCGAGGTGCACGGCCGGTGCGATCCCCAGCGAGCTGGCCACCAGACAACCCAGCATCAGGTCCATGCCATGGGCGCGGGCGGCGTCGACGATCCGCTGGGCGGCGTGGATACCACCGCACTTCGCAATCTTGATGTTGATGCCGGTGACCGCGCCGGCGAGGGCATCGACGTGTGCGACGGTGGCGGCGTCCTCGTCGGCGATGACCGGCACGTCGGTGCGGGCGCTGATCCACGCCAGCCGCTGCGGTGTGCCGGGCGCGATGGGTTGTTCGACGGCGTCGATGCCGTGTGCGCGCAGGACGTCGAGCATCCGTACGCTCTGCTCAGGTGTCCAGGCGCCGTTCGGGTCCAGCACAAGCCGGGCAGCCGGCGCAGCGGCGCGCACGGCCGCGACCCGGACCGAGTCCACCTCGTCCCCGCACTTGACCTTGATGAGCTGGAAGCCGCGCTGGACCAGCGCCCGTGCGGTGGCACCGGCATGGTCCGGCGCGACGAGGCCGATGGTGTACGCGGTCGGCACCGGCGACCAGGCCGGCCTGCCGAGCCATCGGTGCACCGGCATCCCGGCCCGGCGGCCCAGCAGGTCGTGGACGGCGGCGTCCAGGCCCGCCAGCATCCCGGCGGGCAGCTCAGCGGCGAGCGCAGGCAGGTCCGCGAGCAGAGTCTCCGGCTCGTGGTAGCCGCGCACGCGGCCCCTCAGGGCGGCCAGCATGTCCAGGATGGCGGGCAGGTCGAGCCCGTAGTAGACACTCGTGACGACTTCGCCGTGACCGTGGACGCCGTCGTGCGACAGGTCCACCTGCACCGCGTTACGGCCGGGCATCGTCGAGCGGGAGATCCGCAGCGGTTCTCGCAGCCGCAGCGGATAGGTGCGCCAGCCGAGCCTCATGCCGGCACCGCCAGGCTGTGCAGCGGGTCGACGACGGTCCGGCAGCGGCTCCACCTGGTCACCTCGACGGCGTTCGGGTGCGAGATCTCGATCGGGTGACCCGGAGCCGGAGCGAACAGCCCGTGGCTGGTGCAGAACGCGTCGTCGAAAATGGAGTCGAGGTAGCGGTGCGGACCGTCGGGAAAGATCGTGACCACCCGGGCGTCGGGCTGCATGCGGCTGATCCAACCGGCGACACGAGCGACGGCACCGGTGCTCCAACCGCCGGTGACGAACGCTGAGCGCGCCAGCCGGCGGCAGGTGTCCACCGCCTCCACCGGCCCGATCCAGTGCACCTCGTCGAAGGCGGCGTAGTGCACGTTGCGCGGGAAAATGCTGCTGCCCAGTCCGCGCATGAGCCGCGGCCGGGCCGGCTGGCCGAAGATCGTCGAGCCGACGGTGTCGACACCAACCATCCGCATGGCGGGCCAGTGCCGGCGCAGCGCCCGGGCCAGGCCCGCACTGTGCCCACCGGTACCGACACTGCACACCAGCACGTCCGCCGCATCAACCTGCCCGATCAGCTCCTCGGCGAGGGCGCCGTAGCCGGCGGCGTTGTCCGGGTTGTGGTACTGATCCGGCCAGTACCCGTCCGGGGTGCAGGCCAGGACCTCATGCAGTCGGTCCAGACGGGCCTGCTGCCACCCGCCGACCGGATGCGGCTGCTCGACCACCACGACCGCAGCCCCGTAGGCGGTAAGCAGCGCCCGCATCGGGCGTTCGATCTCGCGGTCCACCACGAGGATGACCGGATGGCCCAGGGCCTGACCAGCGAACGCCAACCCGATCCCGAACGTGCCACTGGTGGACTCGACCACGGTGGCTCCCGGCCGCAGGGCTCCGCGCAGCCGGGCGGCCTGCAGCATGGCCACGGCAGCGCGGGCTTTCATGCCGCCCGGGCTCAGGTACTCCACCTTGGCGTAGAAGCCGCGGTGTGGGTGCGGCAGTGGGGTGTCGACAAAGGCCACCGGGGAGCGCCCCAGCAGGGCGAGCAGGTGTGGTGCGCAGGTGGCCGGCGCGGTGGCGGTCAGCACGGCGACCCAGCGCTGGCACGGTACCGGTAGAGCGGTGTCGGTCCACCGTCGAGCCAGAAGAATGGATACGGTTCGGCGGACACAGCGCTCAGCCCGGTGCCGAGGAAGCAGGGCAGGACGGCGCTTCCGGTCTGCGCGAAGGCCACCATCGCCTTGCCCGTCGCGCGAGCGTGCTGCAGCAGCGGCTCGAACGTGCCGTTGCCCAGCGTCATACCGGACACCAGCAGAGCGTCGCAGCGTTCCAGCAGAGCGGCGGCGTCCGGCAGGAACGGCTCGGACCACTCCGTGCTACCCCCCGCGAGATCGCACGGCAAGTAGCTGACGCCACGGCGGCGCAGCTGTTCCAGCAAGGAATTCACCACTCCGACGACCAGGACCGTCTGCCCGGCGGTCACCGGCAGCAGCTCCACCACCGAGGTCGCCCTGGCCGTCGACTTGGCCAGCGAGGTACCCGCCGCGATCATGACCGTGTCGTGGGCGGCGTGCTCGTGCGGGTGCACGGCGGCGAGGTAGGCGTCGAGGGCCGCGACGCGGACCGCCCGCACCGGATCGGTGAGCAGTTCGGCGACGCTGCGGCCCACGCAGTCGTAGGCGACGTCATCGGCCAGCTCGTCCGGTTCCACCGAGCACGAACCGACGGCGGCACCCACGCGCAGACTCAGCACGTGGTTGCGGTAGCCGCGGCCGCGTCCGGCGTGCCGGGCACCCTGCCGGGTGGTGAACGCGACGCTGACCTGTTCGACGGCCGGGTCGGTGCCCAGACGGCCGGCGGTGACCGCCGAGATCAGGTCCGTCAACGACGTGAAAGGTTCACCGGTCTTGACCGGCGACGACGTCGTCACGCGAGGGCCTCGGCCAGGTCCTCGGCGTACCGCACGGCCAGCCCGGCGACCAGCTTCTCGGCCCGGGCGCGAGCGCCGGGGCCGGCGGTGTCCACCACCATGACGTGACCGAGGTAGTTGTTGTTGCTCACCGCGTCGCCGGTGCGGTGCCCGGCCGGCTTCACCGCCCAGTCAACGACGCCAGGAGCCGTGGCCACCGCGGCCGTACCGTCGATCCCGGCCACGGACCCGGCGCAGGGTGGCAACAGGAACGAGATGGCCGCGCTGCGTACGCCCGTGTCGGTCACCGTGAGATCAGGCTGTTCGCCCAGGGCGAGCTGGGTGTACACCATGGGCAGATCCACACCGGTCACCCGACGCACCAGCTCGGTGATCTGATTGCCTGCCGGCCGCGGGTTGATCTCAACCACCCGCGGCCCGGCGGCGGTCAGCCGCAGCTCAGTGTGCGCCACCCCCCGATCGAGGCCGACCGCGGCGAGGGCGGCGACCGCCATGTCGCACACCGCGGTCACCGTCGCGGCGTCGAGCGCGGCGGGGAACATGTGCCCCGTCTCCACGAACCACGGATGGCCTGCCAAGCTTTTGTCCGTCACGCCCAGCACCGTCGTCACGCCGTCGACGGTGACGGTCTCGACGCTCACTTCCGGCCCGACCAGCACCTCCTCCAGCAGCACCAGGGGTGCACGGCGCTGGCCACGGGCGTTGACCGGGAAGCCGTCGAGGGCGTCGAACGCCTCCCGCAGCTGCGTCTCGTCGGCCACCAGCCGGACGAACATCCCGGCGCACAGATCAACCGGCTTGATCACCAGCGGGAACCCAAGCCTGCGCGCGGCGGCCTGGGCACCCAGCCAATCCTCGCTGACCGCGAACGCCGGACCCGGCAGACCGGCCGCCTGCATCCGCTGCCGCGTCAGATCCTTGCGATACGCGCGCTCCATGGCCTCGGGCTGCACGCCGGGCAGGCCCATGTGGGCGGCCAGCCCAGCTACCGTGCCGAGATAGTAGTCGCACGACGTGACGACCCCGTCGAACCGCAGCACCTCATGCAGCCGCTGAACCTGAGGCAGCAGCATGTCCAGGTCGTTGGTCTCCGCGGTGATCACGTTGTCCGCCATCAGCAGCGGATGCACACCCTCATGACCGCCCGGACGCAAGTAATGGTGCAGGTCCCTGGTCAGGAACGTGAACCGATGCCCCGCTTCCCGAACCGCCCTGGGCAGCAGCGTGCTCATGGCACCAACCCAGCTCTCGACCAACAGCACATGACCCACCGCGCACTCCCGACGTTCGAGGAATCCCGGACCGCTAGACGGTAACGGTTTTCATTTGCAATGACCAGCGGGGGTCGCGTACAAGACACCAAGGGCTTACAACGGCGCGACCGACGGCAGGCCGGCCATGACGGAACCGTGGTCGCCCGCTACCCGGCGACCACCCTGACCTCACCGGGGCGTCGGCGGATCCACGCACAGCTCCAAGCACCGACTCTTATCGCGCGTATGCGCAGCGCCCGAACCCCTGAATGCCGTTGCATTGTCGGAGCATTGCCGTCACAGCGCGCCGCCGGGGTGTTGACGCCGGCTGCCCGCGGAAGTTCGCAGCGTGAGGCGCGCGCCTCGAGCAAGGTGGTGGTCGTGGACCTGGCCGCGGCGGCCAGGAAGCCGGCCTGACGGATGCGGTCCCACGTCGGGGTCCGGCGCGTGTCGGGGTCGACGCCTTGGCGCAGCGCCTGCCGTTGACGGCCTTGAGCATGGTGTCGTAGTCGTGCGGGGTGCTACCGGCGACCTTAGACGTCCGCCATGGGCGTGTTGATCAATGACATCCCGCCGGAGCGGGCCGCCGAGATGCCTCGCGATGCCTGTCCTTGATCGGACAACCCTCATGTCGCCCGCGTTACTGATCGTCAGCTGCCGACTCCATACGGTACGGGCTGTTGTTGATTCAGTACTTAGGAGGAGTTCCGTGACCCAACCGACCACCACCGGCACGGCGCCGGCCGCGCCGCAGAACGCGGTCATGGCGGCCTTCGCGGGCGGCACCCGTGTGATCATGGCCGGCGAACTGCACTCCCGCATAAGGCACGACGAGGAGATCGCGATCTGGCGAGCACAGGGCGTCACTGTCATGTACGAGGAGGGCGCGCTCCCCCTCCTCCCGGGTCACGGCCTGCCGGCCGCGATCGGACTCGACAGCCCGCTGATGGGTCTCGTCGCGTGCGCCGGCGAGATCGCCGGGCTGCTCACCGACGAGCACATCGACGAGTGGGTTGCCGACAAGGACAGGAGTCGTCAGAAGAAGCTTGTCGACGACTTCGAGGCCGTCGACCGGGCGGCCGGCGACATCCTCGCCGCGCTCAGGAAGGAGTTGGCGGGCACCGGCGCGAGCAAGGACAGCCCCGCCGCCAAGAAGGGCGAGATGCTGCACAACTACGTCCAGTCCATCACCGATACGGTCCGCACCCACCACCGCGCGACCGAAATAGACCGGATGCGGACGACCTCTTCTACCCGGGCCACTCTGAGGGTGAACATCGTCGCCCTGCGGTCCGAGATCAAATCGGCCCTGCCGTTGGAGGATCCGAGCCTCGCCCAGTTCGCCGACCGACCAAAGGTCGCCCGATCGGCTGCCATGCTGCTGCGCCTGACCCGGTTCGCGCAGTATGCCGCTCAGCCGACGCTCTGGAAGGTCGGCGAGAACCACATCCACGACGCCGTGGCGCTGGGCGGCGGTCACCCGGCACCGGTGCCGGGTGCGCTCGTCATGCCCCGCCCGCAGTACATTGCCGCCTTCCGACAGTTCCTGGACCCGGTCCGTGTAGCCGAGACACAGCAATTCTTTCGGGACAACCCGAACGCCGTCCGACCCTTGATGCACCACATGTACGACAAGGGCTGGGTCTCCTGAGACGGAACGGGGTGCGCCGCCGCGATCGGTGGCGCATCCTGCTTGTGCCCGTGCTCATGAGTTGGCGAGGTTCTCGTCAGGGCGGTCATGAATTCGTCCACGGTCAGCCACGGCGCGTCCTGCGAAAGCAGCGGGGCCAGGTCCTTTGTCCGCACACGGCGTGGATCAATGCGGTCATCGTGAGCCTGGCCGGCTGACAGCCCGGAGGGTCGACCTCCGTCGCGGCAACCGTTCGACGAACGCCTCACCGCCAGCATCCGAGCAGCGTTCTTCGAGGAACTGGCCGACGTTGACTACGGACGATTGTCCGTGGAGCCCATCGTCAGACGCGCGAGCACCAGCAAGGCCGCCGTGTACCGCCGCTGGCCCAGCAGGGACGCGATGGCGCTCGCCCTGATCGCCGAGGTCGCCGTACACGGCGTCGACCTCCCCGAGACCGGCGCGCTGCGCAGCAACCTTCGCCAGTTCTTGACCAGCACGGTGGACGCTGTGCGCTACCCGCTGGCCCGCCGCATCATCCCGGCAATCATGGCCGAGGCGCAGCACAACCCCGAACTTGCGGCACTGCTGCGCGATGCCGTCGAAGGCCCCCGTGGCAGGATGGCCGCCGAGATGTTGCGCCGGGCCATCGAGCGCGGCGAACTGCCCGCCGACTGCGATGTGGATCAGTCCCTGGACCTCATGATCGGGCCGCTCTACTGGCGTGTCGTCGTCCGAGGCGTTGACCTGGATCCCGCCAGGATCGAGCGGCTGACAGACGGACTCCTCGCGGCCATGACCACCATGCGCATGCCGGGCGGTACCCCTGGCTCGGAGCGCGACAGCTGAGCGCCGACTGTCTGGGAGAGTTGTGCACGAGACACTGCCGACGAGCCACCGGGAGTAGCGCACGATGCGGTCAGAGCTGGTTTCCCCTTCCTCCGGTGGCGATCTGGCAGGCCGACTCGAAGCCGCCCGTGAGCGCGCCTTCGTGGGCCGCGAACAGGAGCGGGCTGCCTTTCATGACGCCCTGTTCGGTGGCTCGGCGGTCGCTGTTCTCTGGGTCCACGGGCCGGGTGGCATCGGCAAGTCGACGCTGACGCGCCTGTGGGTGCAGGAGGCGCTGCGGGCGGGGCGGGCGGTGGTCGAGGTCGACGGGCGTTTCGTCGGGCGGTCGCCGCAGGAGTTCGAGCAGACGGCGGCCGCGGTGCTGGAAGACGGCTCCGCCGTGCTCGTCGTCGACTCCTTCGACAAGTGCCAGTGGATCGAGGGGTGGTTGCGCGAGCGTTTCCTCCCCCGCCTCGCCGACGGTGCCCTCGTGGTGCTCAGCGGTCGTACACGGCCCGAGGTCGAGTGGTCGATGGACCCTGGCTGGTCGGAGATCCTGAGGGTGATCGAGCTGTCCCCCCTGACCCCCGGGCAGACAGGTGCGCTGCTCGCGGCTCGTGGTGTCCGGGCAGCGGATGTGCCCGCCGTTGCTGGATTCGCCGGCGGCAACCCGCTCGCGCTGTCGCTCGCCGCAGCCGTCTTACAGCACCCTGTCCGGGAGACCCAGGACTGGACACCGACTGGCGAGGTACTCGCGACCCTGATGACACGGCTGATCGGCGACGTCCCCTCGGCCATCCACCAGCGGGCGCTGGAGATAGCCGCGCAGGCCTACTCGACGACCGAGGAACTGCTGTTCGCGGCCCTGCCGGGCGAGGACGCGCGGGCGTTGTTCGACTGGCTGCGCGGGCTGCCGTTCATGGAGTCCTCGCCGCAGGGGCTCTTCCCGCACGACGCCGCACGGGCGACGCTCGCCGCCGATCTGCGCTGGCGGTCGCCGCAGGCGTACGACGCTATCCGGATGCGGCTGCTGGAGGCGTACCTTCGCCAGGCGCGCGAAGCCCCGGCCAGCCAGATGCTCGAGGCGATGGGCCGTGCGTTCTACCTGTACCGCGACGTGCGGCTTGTGGGCGCGATGTACTCGTGGGCGCGCCAGGGTCGGGTGTACGAGGACGACATGGCGCCGGAGCACCTCCCGCGCGTGCTCGAACTGTGTCGTGCGGCCGAGGGCGAGGAGTCAGCAGAGCTGGTCTCCTACTGGTACGCCAAGCAGCCGCAGGCCTTCCACGTCTTCCGGGAGGCCCGCAGCAGCGAGGTTCTGGCCTTCTCGGCGCACCTCGTGCTCCCCGTGCCAGCCGATTCCGAGGATCTCGCCACCGACCCGGTGGTCGCGGCGGCCTGGGGATACAGCAACGACATCAGCCCGGCGGGGCCTGGCGAGCACATCTCCATCACGCGCTTCGCGGTCTATCCACCCGCGTACGAGCAACCGTCGCCGGTGCTTGAGCTGAACCACTGGCGAGCGCTGGTCGAGGCCTATCGGGCGACCGGGAGGGCGCACGACTTCGATGTCTACCAGGACATGGAGGCCTGGGCGGCTCGGTTCGGCAGTGCCATGGCGGACTCGGGTCGATGCGCGCGGGTCGGCGATGCGACCTACGGGCTGTTCGTCAGCGACTGGCGGCTGGAGTCGTTCGAGGAGTGGTTCGACGCCGTGGTCGGCGGCGACGTCCCGGTCAGTGTCGGTGAGCTGGACACCGCGGTGCAGATCCCGCCGCGGTGTTCCGACCAGCGGGGCGACGCCGAGCTGGAGCGCGAGGAGTTCGACGAGTACGTCCGCCTCGCTCTGCAGACCTGGCGTCACCCCGAGGGTTTCGCGTCGAACCCCCTGCTGCGCCGGAGCTTCCTGACGTCGGCCGGCGATGACACGGTCGTCGTTCTGCGGGCCATGGTGCAGGATGCGGCCGACGCGATGCGTACGGACCTGGCCGGTGTGAAGGCCCACGCGGCGCTGGCGGCGACCTACTTCTCCGGCGCCCCGACCCAGGAGGCGGCGGCGCGACGCCTCGGTCTACCCTTCGGCACCTACCGCCGGCACCTGCGAGCGGCTGTCGCCCGGGTGAGCGACGTGCTGTGGGAAGCCGAAGTCGCGTCCACGTGAATCAGCGGCGGCCGTCCGACTTTGTGGAGTCGGCACAGGGCCCGGGTACGAGCCCGTCCTGAACGGCAGGCCCCTGGTGGGCGGCGGTGGCCGTGACGGTCGGATGCCACCGGTTGATGATGGTGTCCATGGCTGGGTTCTCCTTGCTGGTCGGTCGGGCTGTCAGCCGAGGTCCGAGTCCGGGATCCAGTTGCCGTGGATGCCGGAGGGCACCCGGCGGGGCAGTTCGACGGCCGCGATGGTGTTCAGGTTCGAGGCGTCGATGACCAGCAGTTGGGATGCGTCGGCCAAGGTGTCGCTGACCAGGGTGAGCAGCCAGCCGTCGTCCTCGCGGGTGCCATCCTGAGCGGGCACGAAGACGGCCTCGCCGGGCATCCGCCGGTCGCCCATCCGGGCCACTGTCGTCCGGCCGCTGCCGGCGTCCATCTTGACCACGGCGTACTCGTCCAGCCCGCCGCCGGGGAAGGCCATGGCGTAGCTGAACTGGTTGGCGCGGCCGAGGTAGTCCTCGTTGATGGTGGGGAACTCCGTGACCAGGTCATCGACGACGACCTCACCGGCCTTCCCGGTGCCGGGGTTGAGGACCCAGCGGGTCTGCACCGCGCCGCCGTTGGGTGTACCCAGGTGACCGGGGGCGCCGAGGGTGAACTTGTCGGTGACTTCCCAGGCGCTGCGGTCGTACCGCGGACCCTCGACCACGATGTTGCCGTCCCCGTCCTCATAGGCGTTGCCGACGTGCAGGAGGGCGCCGGCCTCGACCTCGAACCAGCGGACCTCGGCGGGGCCGGTGCGGGGCATGACGCCGAGGCGCGGGACATAGGTGTCGCTCCACCCGAACGGCAGGCCGGGGTTCGTGTGGTCGAACACCAGTGACATGTCGAGCCACACGACGTAGTTGGTGGTCAGACCGAAGTCATGCTGCAGCGTCGGCCCGGCGGCGGGCACGGGTACCGCGCGAACGATCTCACCCGAGGAGTCGGCGACGTAGTAGGTGACGTGCGGCGGGTAGGGCGACCAGGAGAAGAAGTGCAGCTCGCCGGTCACGGGGTCCTCCTTGGGGTGGGCCGTCATAGAGGTCCGCAACGTGCCGCCGAAGTCGTAGGGCCCGACGGTGGCCAGCTCAGGTGTCATCTCGAACGGCAGATTCTGTTCCTGAAGGGCGAGGATCCTGCCGGCGTGCTCGATGATGTTGGTCCCCGCGACGCTCGCGGTCAGATCGGTGCTGCCGTCGGCACGGCGGTAGGGGGCACCGTCGAGCGCGGGAGTGCGGACCCAGGAGTTGCGGTACCACCCGGCCTGTCCGCCGCGCAGTCGAATGCCATGGATCATGCCCGAGCCGGCGAACCAGTTCGAGGGGACGACACCGGGCAGCGGGTTGTGGCTGTTGCGGAAGTAGCGCCCGTCCAGCTCGGAGGGGAGGGAGCCCTGCACGGTCAGCGAGGTCGCGCTGATCTCGTCGACGACCGGGGCGAAGTGGGCTTGCAGGTACGGCCTCGGGGCATTGCCGACGGAGGCGGCAGTGGTGACAGACATGTGGCGTCTCCTTCTGTATGACAGGGGCATTCGGTCAGAGAGTCCGACCGCGGACCGCGCGGCGGCGTAACCCGGTGGCGCTGACGACAGCCGCGAGCAGCGCGACGAGCGCGGCGGTGAGCAATGCGGCGCGGTACCCCGCGGCGAGCGCTTCGACGGCAGGCAGGGCTTGCGAGGCCGACGTACGCGCCTTCGCCACCGCGAGCATGGCGGCGAGACCGATCGCACCGCCCACCTGGCGTGTGACGTTCACCAAGCCACCCGCGACGCCGACGTCACCGGGGGCCACGCCGGCGGTTGCCGCGTCGGTGAGCAGCACGAAGGCCGCACCGATGCCGACGCCGATCAGGACTGTGGGCCCGAGCAGCGCCCGCAGGAAGGTCCCGTCGGTGCCGGCGGCACCCAGCCAGGCGAGCCCCACTGCGAGCAGCAGCAGCGCGCCGACGGTGGCCGATGCAGCTCCGACGCGTGCGACGATCCGGGGCGTGAGCATGGCCGCGGCGATGTTGGCCAGCGCCAACGGAAGCTGGGTGACTCCGGACTTCAGCGGCGACCAGCCCAGCACCTGCTGCTGGTAGAGCGGCAGCACCACGAACAGCCCGACCCAGACGGTTCCCAACAACGCCATGGCCACGTTGGCCCGGCTGAGTTCGACGTTCGCGAACAGCCGTAGGGGCAGCAGGGGCTGCGGCTGCTGGCGCTCGACGAGGACGAAAGCCACGAGCGCTCCGGCGGCGGCGGCCGCCACCAGCGCGGTGGTCACGGTCAACCAGCCGTTCGTGCCGCCCTGCACCACGGCGTACGTCGCCAGCACCACGCCTGCGGTTACCAGCGTCGCACCGCCAATGTCGAGCGAGCGCTGAGTGCGCACCTCGTCCGCCGGCAGCACCTGCGCCACGGGCAACAACGCAGCCAGGGCGAGGGGTACGGCAGCCAGGAACACCCATCGCCAGCCCAGCGATTCGGTCAGCACACCGCCGAGCAGCACTCCTGCCGCGCCCCCAGCCGCGGAGACCCCGCCCCAGACGGCGAGGGCGTGGTTGCGCTCCTCGGGGCCGGAATGCAGGCGGAGCAACAGGGCCAGCGCTGCGGGGGACAGGACTGCCGCGCCGACGCCCTGCCCGGCCCGCGACGCGAACAGGACCTCCGGGGTGGGCGCGAGCCCGGCGCCCAGCGTGGCGACGAGAAAGATGCCAAGACCGATGGTGTACGTCCGTCGCTGCCCGAAGACGTCAGCCAGGCGCCCACCGAGCAGCAGCAGGGCACCGAATGCGAGAACGTAGGCATTGACGACCCACGTCACCGACCCCGCGCTGAGCCCGAGGCCGTCACGCACCGAGGGCAGCGCGACGTTGACGATGGAGGTCGAGAGCAGCACCAGGAACTGCGCGGTGGCGAGCACCACGACGGCACGCGGATGCCGTGTGATGGCGACCGGGATTGCCGTCGAGACGGTGGACATCGCTCACTCCTGCCATCAGGTGTCGCAGCCGCCGGGGGTGACGGCTGCGCTCGATGAGGAGTCTTTGTCTCAGCGGCGTCCACGTTCCAGGGTTCAGCGCTGTCCACGTCCGTCCAGCACGGTCCAACGATGTCGAAAACCACTGATACGCCATGTCAGTGGGAAACGAGGAGACTTGATCCTGATGCAGGCGACACCGGGGCGCGACGAAGCGGGTGCGCCCTGGCCGGCGGATTTGCCGGTGAGGGCCGGCCCGTAGCCGCTGAGCGCGACGGTCACGATGGCCGCCCAGGACGCGAGCCGCCGGCGGCGGCGAGGCGGGTGAGGCGTGTTCGGTGGTGTCATGAGCGGACTCTGGGCCAGTGCGGCCAGGACTGCCGGAGCTGCGGCGGCGTGTCGGCGGTGCGCGGCCATACCCGTAGCCGGTACACGTCGGCGTCGTCGTCGCCAGCCTCGGGGAAACGGGCGGACACCCGCAGCCGGCACGGGCCGGCCTTGGTGAGGCGGGCGGTGCCGTCTTCTATCTCGCCGGTCGTGAGGAAGAGCTCCAGCCTCCCGCTCGGCGCGTCGATGTCGATGTCGACTTCGTGATCCCAGTCGTGTCGATCGTCCGGCGGCTCGTCGGCCCATTCCTCGACGGTGAATGGTGTGCCGGTGCTGTCCGCGCGGGGAGTCACGATGTTCACGATGCCGTCGGCGGCGCCCACGAAGCGCCCGGATTCGACTGCGTCGTCCCACGAGTCGTCGAGGCCTGCCAGGTCGCCGCCTTCCGCGTCGCTGACCAGCACCTGGCCGTGTTGCACCCAAACCGACGCGCGATGGACCGCGAGTGGCACTGGCATACCGGTCAATGCACCTCCGTAGCGGGGTGCGGCGACGGCAGCCGCCGCAATCACACGCAGACCAACGAACGCGAGTCGGACTCGATTCGCCTACTGCCGTTGCAGTATCAGCTCCAGGGCGGCTTTCGTCGCGGCATAAACCGCGTTGCCCGGCCAGGCCCGTTGCCCGACCGACGTAGTGACGTTCACGATCACCCCCGCCGCTGGTCTGCAACGCGGGCAACGCGGCCTGCGCCAGCATGACTGGCGCAACCAGGTTGGTCGCCAGCTGCGGTTCGATTAGATCCCGGCTGATCGTCCCCAGCGTCCCGCTGCCGACAATCCCCGCGTTGTTGACCAGCACGTCCAGCCGGCCATACGACGACGGCCGTCAGAGTTCACCGTGCACTCACACCACGCCGCCGGTCGGCTGGTCCGGGCAATCGGCCAAGAAGGGGCCACCGCAGGCACCGCGGCGGCCCCTTCGCAGTCGTCACACGCCGACCGGCACCCGTTCCTCCTCGCGCTGCGCGGCACGGGCCGCCAGCCGACGCTCCCGCTCCTGCGCACCGATCAGGTCGTCGGGCAGCGAATCCGCGACCTCAACGTCGAAGCGGCGGAGCAGCCGGATCGCGAACCCGCCCAGGGTGATCAGGATCAGCGCCGCGCCGAAGCAGACGTACGCGAAGCCGATGCCCCGACCCGGACCGGTGCCGATCACCGCGCCCACCGACCCGGCCAGAGCCCCGTCCGGGGCGAGCAGCGGCTCGAACAGGCGGGTGGCCGCCGGGGCGATCAGCGCGAACCCGATGGGCAGCGTCGACCAGGAGATGGTCTGGTTGAGGCTGAACACCCGACCGTGATAGCGCTGCGGCACCTTGACCTGGACGATCGTGGCGTAGATGGACTGTGCCGTGGTCATCGACATGGCCAGCCAGAACGCACCGACGCAGATCATCGCCACGGACGCGTCCAGGCCGACCAGGACGCAGCCGACCGCCGTGCCGAGGTTGCCGATCAGCACGCCGATCATGCGTCGGTTGCGGGGACCACCCCAGAGCGACATGAGTACGCCGCCGGCGACCGCGCCGAGAGCCTCGGCCAGGGCCACCTGGGCCACCTGCGTCGCGTTGCCGAAGGAGAGCACCAACGGGGTGGTGAGCACCAGCGCGGGCGCCAGGAAGATGTTGCCCAGCGCGAAGTAGCCCAGCATCAGCCGGAAGCCACGGTGCCGCCACGAGTAGCGCAGACCGTTGGCGATCGCCACCAGCAGTCGCTCCCGAGGTCGCCATCCGAGCAGGTCGGGGAAGCGGACCACGGACAGGGTCACCACCGCGATCACATAGCTGGCCACGTCGAGCAGCAGGATGCCCTTGAGGTCGATCGCGGCCAGCAGGCCGGCTGCGAAGACCGGCATCAGCAGCATGGCGAACCCGCTGGAGAGCTGGGCGATGCCCATCGCGTGGCCCAGGTAGCGCTTGGGTACCAACTGCGGCACCGCCGACTGGAACGCGATCCGTTGGAACGAGCCGGCCACCTGACTGAGCGCCACCAGGCCGTAGATGTGCCAGAGCGCCAGGTTGTCGGTCCAGAGCAGCGCGGCCAGCACGAGCTGGACCGAACCGGCACTGCAACTGGCGATCATCATGATCTTGCGGCGGCTGATCCGGTCGGTGATCGCCCCGGCGACGGGCAGCACCAGCACGCCGCAGATCAGCGCCAACGCCCAGAGCAGACCCAGGTCGGTCACCGAGCCGGTGCGGGTGAACAGCCAGATCGGCAGGGCGAACGCGGTCAGCGCCGAACCGGTGGTGGAGACGAGCTGCCCGACGGTGACCGACACGAAGCGGGCCATGCTGGGCCGGACCACCGGCTTGTCCGGGACGACGACGGCGTCGACGCCCCGGGTGTCGGCCACCGCCCAGCCGGCGTCCTCGCCCCGTGCCTGCGGGGTCAGCTCGCCGACGTCGCCGGCGATCAGCGCCGGGTGCACCTGGGTGACGATCTCGGCCAGTTCCGGCGCGCGGTACTTGAGGAAGAAGTGCCCGGCCTGGTCGAGCACCACCAGCCCGAGGCGGTCACTGAGGAACTGCCACTCGGCGTACCGCTCGATGTGGTAGTCGGTGACCGGGTCCTCCGAGCCGACCACCGAGATGATCGGGGCGCGCAGCTTCACCGCGCCCTGGTCGAGCAGGGCGGTGAAGTATTCCTCGGAAGCCCGGGAGTCGGCCCGCATGTTGCTGATGATCCGGTCCGCCTGCTCCGGCTCCAGCTCGTCGGTGTCCACACCCATCGACTTGAGCCAGCTCGCGTAGTGCTTGTTGCTGCGCAGCTTCTCCAGTTTGGTACGCACTGCCGCGAACAGGCCCTTGGGCCGGGCGAACGGGAACATCGCACCGATGTAGAGCGCGGTCAGCTCCCGTCCGGCGGCCTCCACCTTGCGGGCCACCTCGGCGACGATCGCGCTGCCCACGCCACAGTGCCCGTACAGGGCGAGCGGGCCCTCGACGCGCTCGATGATCTCCTCGGCGACCCGGGTGGTCAGCTCGTCGAAGGGCAGCGCGTCCTCGGTGAGCCCCACGTCATGCCCGGGGATGGCCAGCGACCAGAGCGCGTGCCCGGCCGGCAGCGCGTCCGCGAGGGGCTGGTAGACGATCGCGCTGCCGCCGCCGTACGGCACGCAGACGTACGTGATCACTCTTTGGGCCGGCGAGATCGGCTTGGTCAGCTCGTAGAGCAGCCGACGGGGCCCGTCGCCACCGCCACCGGACATGAACGTGGCCAGGTCGCGGATGGTCCGCTGCTGGAACAGGTCCATCACGCCGACCGGCCGCCCACCGTGCTCGGCCTTGCGGATGCGGGCCACCACCTGGGTCGCGAGCATCGAGTGCCCACCCAGGTCGAAGAAGTCGTCGTCGATGCCGAGGGTGGCCACACCGAGCACCTCGGACCAGATCCCGGCGAGCAGCCGTTCGGTGTCGTCGCGCGGCTGCACGAGCGCCACCGAGGCGGCGCGGGTGACCACCGGCGCGGGCAGCGCCTTGCGGTCCAGCTTGCCGTTCGGGGTCAGCGGCAGGGCGTCCAGGGTGACGAACGCCGCCGGCACCATGTACTCCGGAAGGGTCTCCTTGAGCGCCACCTTGACCGCGTCGTGCTCGGCCGCGCCGACCAGGTACCCGGTGAGCCGCTTGTCGCCGGGGGTGTCCTCGCGGACCAGCACCACCGCCTCGGTCACCCCGGGCTGGGCGCGCAGCGCGCTCTCGATCTCGCCCAGCTCGATGCGCAGGCCGCGCAGCTTGACCTGGTGATCGATCCGGCCGAGGAACTCGAGCACACCGCCGGGCCGGTCACCGGGCGCGACCTGCCAGCGGGCCAGGTCGCCGGTACGGTACAGCCGGGCACCCGGCTCGCCGGAGAACGGGTCGGGCACGAACCGCTCCGCGGTCAGCGCCGCCCGACGGTGGTAGCCGCGGGCCAGCCCCACCCCCCCGATGTGCAGCTCACCCGCGACTCCCACCGGGCACGGGTTGCCCCGGGCGTCCAGCACGTGCAGCCGCACGTTGCTGATGGGCGCACCGATCGGCACGCTGGCCACCTCGGCCAGCAGCGCCGGGTCACACGCCCAGGAGCTGACGTCGATCGCCGCCTCGGTCGGGCCGTACAGGTTGTGCAGGCCGCAGCCGGGCAGCCGGGCGGTGAAGTCCCGGGCGGCGGCGAGCGGCAACTCCTCACCGCTGCAGATCACCCGGCGCAGCGCCGTGGCCGCCTCGACGCCGTCCTCGGCGAGGAAGACGGTGAGCATGGACGGGACGAAGTGGGCGGTGGTGACCCGCTCGGACACCAGCAGGTCGCGCAGGTAGCCGGCGTCCTTGTGACCGCCCGGCTCGGCCAGCACCAGCCGCGCGCCCTCGCGCAGCGGCCAGAAGAACTCCCACACCGACACGTCGAAGCTGGCCGGGGTCTTCTGCAACACCGCGTCGTCGGCGCCGAGCCGGTAGGTGCGCTGCATCCAGTCCAGTCGGTTGACGATGCCCCGGTGGGTGTTCGGCACACCCTTGGGCCGGCCGGTCGAGCCGGAGGTGTAGATGACGTACGCGAGGTGCGCCGGGCCGGCCGTCGGCGTCGGGTCACTCGTCGGCTGGTCGGCCCAGACCGCCTCGTCGTCCAGGGCGAGCACGGTGGCGTCGGTCGTCGGCAGCACGTCGCGCAGGTGTGCCTGCACCAGCACCACCGGCGCGGCGGCATCGGTGACCATGAAGGCCAGCCGGTCCGCCGGATACTCCGGGTCCAACGGCAGGTAGGCGCCGCCGGCCTTGAGCACGCCGAGCAGGCCCGCGACCAGCTCCACCGAGCGTTCCGCACAGACACCGACCAGGGTCTCCGGGCCTACCCCGCAGGCGCGCAGCCGGTGCGCCACCCGGTTCGCCGCCGCGTTCAGTTCGGCGTACGTCACCGAACGGCCGGCGAACCGCAGGGCCACCGCGTCCGGAGTACGAACGGCCCGCTCCTCGATCGGGGCGTGCAGCGTCTGCTGCCGGGGGAAAACGTGGTCGGTGTCGTTCCACCCGGCCAACAGCTCCCGCTCGGCGGGTGCGAGCAGATCGAGCGCGGAGACCGGCAGATCCGGGGTGGCGACCACGGCGCGCAGCAGCGTGGTGAGCCGGTGCGCCATCCGCTCGATGGTGGCCCGGGTGAACAGGTCGGTGTTGAAGACCAGCTTGCCCCAGAGCCCGTTGCCGGTCTCGACGGCGTGCAGCTCGAAGTCGAAGCGGGTGGCGCGCAGCTCCATCGGATGCCACTCGAAGCTGACGTCGGCGTCCTCGGCCACCCCTTCGAACCGGCCCATCTCGTAGTTCTGCAGCACGAACATCGCCTGGAACACCGGTGAGCGGCTGACGTCACGCGGCAGACCCAGCTCGTGCACGACCCGGGCGAACGGCACCTCGCCGTGCTCCAGCCCGTTCAGCACCGCGCGGCGGGTCCGATCCAGCAGCTCGGTGAAGGTCGGGTCGCCGGCCAGCTCGGCACGCATCGGCAGCATGTTGATGAACATGCCGACCAGGTTCTCCAGCTCCGGAGCGGACCGGCCGGCCACCGACGCGCCCACCGCGAAGTCGTCCTGACCGGCGTGCCGGGCCAGGAACACCTGGTACGCGGCGAGCAGCGTCATGAACATCGTGCCGCCGTAGGCACGGGTCAGCGCGGCCAGCCCCTCGGTGGCGGCGGCGTCCAGGGTGAACTCGACGAAGTCACCCCGGTACGTCTGGGTGGCCGGCCGCGGCAGGTCCAGCGGCAGCTCCAGCGGCGTGATCCCGGCGAGGCGCTCCTTCCACCAGTCCACGTGCCGCAGCGCGCCCGGCCCGGCCAGCTCCCGTGCCTCCCAGACCGCGAAGTCTCCGTACTGCACCGGCAGGGCGGGCAGCTCCCGGTCGCGGTAGCGGGCGATCAGGTCACGCAGCAGCACGTCCACGGACCAGCCGTCACCGACGATGTGGTGCTGGCCGAGGAAGAGCACGTGCTCGTCGACGTTCATCCGGTCCGGAGTGCCGTCTTGCGGCGCGGAGGCCGGATTATCGTCGCAGGCGGCCAGCCGGATCAGCAGAGCCCGCAGCAGCGGCCCGTTGGCCAGGTCGAACGGCTCGACGGCCGCCTCGTCGACAAGTGCCTGGGCGGCGGTGTCGTCGGCGGCGTCCACCACGGTCAGCGGCACCTCGACGACCTCGTCGAGCACCACGGTGGGCCGGCCGTCCGAGTCGGCCGGGAACCGGGTGCGCAGCGACTCGTGCCGATGGGTCAGGTCAGCCAGCGCGCGGCGCAGCGCCGCGACGTCCAGCGGGCCACGGACTCGCAAGGGCACCGCGATGTGGTACGCCGCCTCGCGGGGAGCGAGCTGGTCCATGAACCAGACCCGCTCCTGGGCGTACGACAGCGGCACCTCGGCGTCCGGCGGGCGGGGAGTGATCCGCGCGGCGGGCGGGCTGCCTGACCGGCGGCGCAACCGCTGGGCGATCAGCGCCTGCCGGGCGGCGTCGCGGGCCGAGTCCTTCACGTCGGTCATACGGGGATGTCCTTATCCGCCGCGAGCAGCGCGGCGACCTCGGTTTCGGAGAGTTCGTCGAGCTCGGCGGCGATCCGCTGCTCGATCTGGGCGGCCAGGTCGGCCACCACCGGGCTGCTGAACAGCGCCCGCATCGGCAGCTCCACGTCCACCTCGGCGCGGATCCGGGCCATCGCCCGCATGCCGCGCAGCGAGTTGCCGCCGAGGGCGAAGAAGTCGTCGAGCGCGCCGACCTTCGTCAGTTGCAGGATCTCGGCGTAGACCTCGGCGACCAGCACCTCGGCGTCGGTACGCGGGGCGAGGAAGCCGTCGGCGGTGGCGGTGGTCGGTGCCGGCAGCGCGGCGGTGTCCAGCTTGCCGTTCGGCGTCAGCGGCAGCGCGTCCAACCAGACGAACGCGCTCGGCACCAGGTGCGCGGGCAGCTCCTCGGTCAGGTCTGCGGCGAGCGTCGCCTCGTCGACCCGGCCGACCAGGTAGCCGACCAGGGTCGGCTCGCCGTGGTCGGCGCGGACCACCACCGCGGCCTCGGCCACGTCCGCGCGGGCGCGCAGCACCGACTCGATCTCGCCCAGCTCGATCCGCATCCCCCGGATCTTGACCTGGTTGTCCCGGCGGCCCAGGTATTCCAGTGCCCCGTCGGCCCGCCAGCGGGCGAGGTCCCCGGTGCGGTACATCCGCTCCCCTGGCGGCCCGTACGGGCAGGGCAGGAAGCGCTCGGCCGTCAGCGCCGGCCGGCCCAGGTAGCCCCGGGCCAGTTGCGCCCCGGCGATGAACAGCTCACCGACCACACCCGGCGGCACCGGGTTCAGCGCGGCGTCGAGCAGGTGGACCCGGGTGTCCCAGGTGGACCGGCCGATCGGCACCGGCCCGGCGGAGACCGGCTGCTCGGGAGCGATCCGGGCCGCGACACAGCCGACGGTCGCCTCGGTCGGGCCGTACTCGTTGACCACCGCCACCCGAGGGTGGGTGGCCCGCCAGCCAGCCAGTTGTTCGCCGGTCAGCGCCTCCCCGCCGATCACCAGATCGGTGGTGGGCGACAGGGCGTCGTCGAGCAGCGGCAGGTGGCTGGGGGTGACCTTCAGGAAGGTCGGCGGACCACCGGCCCGCGCCGCCGGGGTGTCGATGCCGGCGAGCCGGACCGTGCCCCCGGCGGTGAGAGGGCCGAGCAGCCCGGTCACGGTCAGGTCGAACGAGACCGGCGAGTGCAGCAGCGCGACACCGGCCAGCCCCGGGTAGGTGTCCCGGGCCCAGGCCAGGTACGCGGTGACCGCGCGGTGCTCGACCAGCACGCCCTTGGGCCGCCCGGTGGAGCCGGAGGTGTAGAGCAGGTACGCCGGGTGCTCCGCACGCAACGGCGTACGGCGGTCGTCGTCGGTGAGGTCGGCGGAGTCCAGGTCGGCGGCGGTCGTGTCGGTCAGCACCAGTGCGTCGGCGGGGGCCAGCGCGGCCGTCTCCGAGGTGGCCAGCACGAGCGTCGGCTCGGCGTCGGTCAGCAGGTAGCTGATCCGGTTCGCCGGATAGCCGGTGTCCACCGGCAGGTACGCGGCACCGGCCTTCAGCACCGCGAGGATGGCCACCAGCAACTCCACCGAGCGGGGCAGCAGCAGCGCGACCCGGGTCTCCGGGCCGGCGCCGCGCTCGACCAGCAGCCGGGCCAGTTGGTTGGCCCGAGCGCTCAGCTCGGCGTAGCTCAGCTCCTCCCCGTCGCAGACCAGCGCGATCGCGGCGGGGGTGGCGACGACCTGCCGCTCCACCTCGGCCACCAGGGTGATCGGGGCGACCGCGTGCCCGGTGTCGGTCCAGGCGCGCAGCAGGTCACGTTCGGCGTCGTCGAGCAGCGGCAGCGCCGACAGCCGCGTCCCCGGGTCGGTCACGGCGGCGGTGAGCAGCCGCAGGTAGCGGGCGACGACCGCCTCCGCGGTGGCCCGGTCGAACAGGTCGGTGCGGTAGACCAGCCGGCTGGTGCCGCCGGTGATGTCGAAGGCCAGGTCGTCCTTTGTGGTGCCCAGCGGCACCGGGTCCAGGCCGGAGTCCGGGATCAGGTTCAGCGCGGTCTGGAACACCGGCTGCACCGACGGGTCGCGCTGCGGGGCGACCGCCTCGACGATCCGCTGGAACGGGGTCTGCCCGTGCTCCATCGCGTCCACCAGGCCGGTCCGGACGCGGCCGAGCACCTCGTTGACGCTCGGGTCGCCGGTGAGGTCGCACCGCAGCGCCACCGGGTTGACGAACATGCCGATCAGCGGCGTCAGCTCGGCGGTGTCGCGGCCGGCGGTGGAGACGCCCACCACCACCTCGGGGTCACCGGAGATTCGGGAGAGCAGCGCCGCGAAGGCGGCCAGCAGCACCATGTACGGGGTGGTCGAGTTGCCGGCGGCGAGCCGCCCGACCTGGTCCAGCAGCCCGTCGGGGAGGTCGAAACGCACCTCGTCACCGGCGAAGCCGAGCTGGGCTGGGCGCGGCCGGTCAAGCGGCAGGCCGGTCACCGCCGGCGCACCGGCCAGGTGACCGCGCCAGAAGGCGAGCTGCCGCTCCAACTCGGTGTCGGTGAGCTGGTCGCGCTGCCAGACGGCGAAGTCGGCGTACTGGATGGGCAGCTCGGGCACGTCGGCGGGTGCGCCGGTCAGCGCGGCCCGGCTGAACGCGGTCAGCTCGGCGTCGAAGAGCACCGCCGAGTGGCTGTCGAAGACCGCGTGGTGCACCACGAACTGCAACCCGACCCGGTCGGCGGCAAACCGGACCAGCCGGGCCCGCCACGGCGGCGGGGTGTCCAGCGGGATCGGGCTACGCGCCAGCTCGGCGAGGGTCTCGTCGTAGCGAGTATCCCGCTCGTCGGCGGGCAGACCGGTCAGGTCCAACTCCGGCAGGTCCAACGGCTCGACGGCCCGGACCACCTGCACCAACGCGCCGTCGACGATCCGCAGGTGCGTACGGAGTGACTCGTGCCGGGCGACCACCTGGCCGAACACCTCGCTGGCCTGTGCGGCGGTGACGCCGACCGGGAACCGCCACGGCGCGGAGACGTTGTAGACCGGCGACCCGGGGTCGAGCTGGTTGGCCGTCCACACCCGCTCCTGGGCGAAGGACGCCGGGAAGGTCCACTCCTTGCTCATCGTTGCCGCCTTTCGTTCGCGACTGCGGGGCTCCGCTCCGCTGCACTCCTCGCGCTCACTGGGCCCCCTCGCGTACCGAGCGGGGGCGCATGTCGGTCCAGACGGTGTCGATGTGCGCCAGGCACTCCTCGCGGGTGCCGGCGAAGCCGGTGTCGTGCCATCCCGCCGGGAGGTCCCGCTCGGCCGACCAGATCGAGTACTGCTCCTCGTCGTTGCGCACGACCAGGAATCGGGGCTCGGCCATCACTGCTCTCCGTTGGTGTCAGGGGTGTGCGGTTCGGCCATCGCGACGGCGATCTTGCGGGGGCCGGTGAACGGTTCCCGGCCGTGCGCGGCGGTCATGTTGTCGACCACCAGCACGTCGTCGCGGTGGTAGTCGAAGCGGACGCTCGCGGCCCGGTAGGCGGCCCGCAGGTGGTCCAGGACGTCGGCGGGGATCTCGCCACCGTCGCCGTAGTAGGTGTTCGACGGCAGCCCGTCGGCGCCGAACATGTCCAGCAGGCCCTCCTGGAGGTCCTTCGCCAGGCTGCTCACGTGGAAGAAGGTGGCGTGGTTGAACCAGCGGGGAACGTCCGAGCCGGGGCGGAGGTGCACGGCGTCACGCACCGCACGGGTACGCAGCCCGTCCCGGCCCACCCACTCCAGCGTGATCCGGTTGGCCGCCGCGTACGCCTGCACCTCGGCACGATCGTCGGTGCCGAACACGTGCTGCCAGGTGGTGCCGAAATCTTCGTGGAAGTTTCGGATCAGCATCCAGCGGCGGCGTACGAACTCCTCGCGTACCGCCGGGTCGATCTCCCGGTAGACCTGACGGATGTCGGCCAACGGGGTGGCGCCCAGCGTCTGCGGCGCGGTGATGCAGTAGAAGAACAGGGTCAACGGCCACCGCGCCTGGTACGAGTTCTCGTTGTGTAGAAAGATCTCCTCGTCCGGTGGGTAGTCGGTCGAGGTGTACACCCGGCCCTTGATGGCGTGCCGGGGCGAGGACCGCTCGGTGTAGGTCAATGGTTCCCCGGACAACGCCCGGACCACCTGGTCGAAGCCGTCCACCCCGCCCACGTCGAAGCCGCGGAACAGCAGCCCACCCTGGTCGGCCAGGGTGGCCCGCAGCTCGGCGCGGCGATCGGTGATCAGCTCGGTCAGCGCCCGGCCGTCGGCTTCGACGACCACGGGCAGCGTGGCGATCGTGTCGCTCATTGCTCTCTACTCCTGATTCTCGTTACGCGCGGGGCAGTCGCGGGATGGCGGAGGTCGGCGCCGGGGCGGCCGGATCGTCGGTGTTGGCGGCACGCAGCTCCTCGATCCGGGCGGCGAGCCCGGCCACCGTGGGGGTCTCGAAGAGGCTGCGCATCGGCAGCCGCACGCCGGTCGCCTTGCGCATCGCCGCGATGAGCTGCACCGCGACCAGGGAATTGCCGCCCAGGGCGAAGAAGTCGTCGTCGACGCCGACCTCGGCCACCCCGAGCCCGTCCTCCCACACCCGGGCGATGATCTTTTCCAGCTCGGTGCCCGGTGCGGCGCCGCCGTCCCCGAGGCCGGACCGGGTCGAGCCGGTGACCGTGTCGTCGCCGGCGAGGTCGTCGGCGGTGACCCGACCGGCCCGATGCCGGATGTCGGCCACCGTCCGGGTGGCGATGACGACCTGGGCGCCGAGACCGGCGGTGAGGCTGCGGCGGAACGCCTCCGCACCGTCCACTGGCCGGATGTCGTCGGTCGAGACCAACGACGGGGCATCGACCGTGGACGTCTCGGTCAGGCCACCGGTGACCGCCCCCTGGTCGACCCGGCGCAGCACGAAGTCGCTGATCGCGACCAGTTCCCGGCCGTCCGGGTCGCGCAGTGACAGGTCGGCGGCGACCACCTCGTCGGTGGGACCGGGCCGGTGTCGCAGCTCGCTGGTGAACCGGGCCGGCAGCGGCCCGCGCACCACGATCCGGCCGTAGGACAGCGGCAGGTAGGCGCCGCTGCCCCGGCCCCGGCCGAACGCGGTCGCCACGTCCAGCAGCGCGGGGTGCAGGCCCCAGGCGGGCAGGTCACCGAGCGCAGCGGCAGGGGCCTCGATCACCGCCAGCTCGGTGTCGTCGGCCAGATGGTGCTCGTGCAAGGCTGCCCAGCGCGGCCCGAAGGTGAGCATGCTGGTGCGGCCCCGGCCGAAGGACGCGTCGTCGTCCACCCGCCGACCGGTAGGTTCGACGCGGTGGGCCGGCGGGGTGGGCTCGTCGGTCCAGCCGGCTCCCCCCCGTACGTGGGTGCGCAGGAGACCGCTGGCCAGGCTCCGGACGGCGAAGTCGGTGCCGCCGTCGTCGGAGGGCGTCAGCTCCACCCGGTACTGGGCGATGGTGCCGTCGGGCACCGCGAACGGCTCCAGGAAGACCACGTCGCGCAGCTCCACTGCCGCGTCCCCGTCGGGCGCGGGCATCGCGGCTGCCACCGCGGCCCGCACCGACTCCAGGTGGGCGGTGCCCGGTACGACCGGTACGCCGGCGATCCGGTGCTCGTCGAGCAACCAGTGGGTGCTGGCGGAGACCAGGCCGTGCAGCACGGTCTCCGTCGGCCCGCTGACCTTCGTGGTGAGCACCGGATGGTCGACGGTGCTGGTCACCGTGTCACGGCCGGCAGCCCGGAACCCGGCCGGCGCGGCGGTCTCCACCGCCATGCCCACCTCGGCCCAGCCGCCCCAGTTCTGCGACAGCACCGGAGCACGCCAGCCGGCGCCCGAGCGGGCGTGCGCGTCCAGGAACGCGTTCGCGGCGCAGTAGTCGACCTGCCCGAAGCCGCCGACCACCGCGGTGATGGACGAGCAGAGCACCACGAAGTCCAGCGGCAGGTCGCCAAAAACCTGGGCCAGGGCGAGCGTGCCGGCGAGCTTGGGGGCGAGCACCCGCTCGGCTTCGGCCCGCTCCTTGACCTCGATCATTCCACCGCCAGGCAGACCGGCCGCGTGCACGATGCCGTCGACGCCGCCGTACGCGGCCTGCGCGGCGTCGCGGACCCGGCGCAGGTCGGCGGGGTCGGTGACGTCAGCGGCGAGCACCAGCACCTCGGCGCCGGCGGCTTCCATCCGGCGGATCGCCGCGATGGCCCGACCGGCCCGGTCGTCGCCGTGCACGGCGAGGTGGTCGTCCCACCGCTCACGCTCCGGAAGCCCGGAGCGGGCCAGCAGCACCAGCTTGGCGCGGGCGCGGGTGGCGAAGTCCTCGGCCAGGGTGATGCCGATGCCGCCGAGCCCACCGGTGATCAGGTACCGGCCGCCGTCGCGCAGCGCGCCCGGCTCCCCCTCGGCGTCGAGCGTCACCTGTTCGACGTCGGCCACCCAACGCCGGCCCCCACGGAGGGCGACCTCAGGCTCCCGAGGACGGCGCAGCTCGGCGACCAGCGCGGTGACGTCGTCGTCGGCCGGGTCCGCGTCGACCAGCCGGACGGCCAACCCGGGTAGTTCGGCAGGGAGCACCCGGGCCAGCCCGGCGAGGGTGGCGTGCTCCGGGCGGCGCAGGTCGTCGCCGCGCACATCGCCGGTGCCGGCGGTGACCAGATCCAGGACGACGTCGTCGTCCTCGCCGGTCAGGCCGACGCCGGCCAGCGCCTGCACCAGGTGCAGGGCGCTGAAGAAGCCCAGCTCCTGGGCCGCCCAGGTGGCCGCGATGTCGGTGCCGGTCGGCGCACCGTCCAGCGCGAAGGCGTGCACCAGCCGGGTCGGCAGTCCACCGTCGGCGGTGAGCGCGGCGACCAGCGCCTCATGATCCGAGCGCACCCCGGGGCGCAGCCGGTAGCCGCCGTCGGCGGTGAAGGCGTCGCCGGGGCGTACCGGGACCGGGTCGGCACCGGCGGCCCGCAGGCCGGCGACCAGGGCGTCGCCGCGCGCGCCCGCGGTCAGCACCAGGCAGCGGCCCAGCGACCCGGTCGGCGACAGCGGCGCGGCCTGCCGCCAGACCGGCACCGCGAACCACTCGGGCAGCGGTCGCGGCCCGGTCTCCACCGGAGCGGCGGCGACCTGCTGCTCCGGGTCCGGGTCGATCCAGTAGCGGCGGCGCTCGAACGGGTAGCTGGGCAGCGGCACCCGCCGCGCCGCCGGGTCCACGTCGAACCGTACGGGCAGCCCGGCGCACCAGAGCGCGCCGGCGGTGCCGAGCAGAGCGGCCAGGTCGCCGGTGGTCTCCCCGGCGGCGGGCAGGCTGCCCAGCGGGATGAGCTGTCGCTGCTCCGGCGCTGCCTTGGCGACCTGCATCCGGGCCAGGCTGGCCAGTTGCCGGCCGGGACCGCACTCGACCAACTGCCAGGTGCCCGCCGCCAGCAGGGTGGCCACACAGTCGCCGAAGCGGACCGGCTGGCGCAGGTGCGCCGCCCAGTACGCCGGGTCGGTGGCCTGCTCGGCGGTGATCCAGGTGCCGGTCACGTTGGAGAGGAACGGCGCGGTCGGCGGGCGCAGTGACACCGTGCCCATCAGCGCGGTGAACTCGGCGAGGATCGGCTCCATCATCGGCGAGTGGAACGCGTGCGAGGTGCGCAGCATCTTGGACTTCGCCGTCAGCGTCGCCGCGAACGCCTCGACGGCGGCGGTCTCGCCGGCCACCACGCAGGTCCCCGGCCCGTTGACCGTGGCCACCGAGAGCCCCTCGGGCAGCACGTCGGCGACCGCCGACTCGTCCAGCGAGACGGCGAGCATCGACCCGGTGGGCAGCGACTGCATCAGCCGGCCCCGGGCGGCGACCACCCGCAGCGCGTCCGGCAGGCTCAGCACCCCGGCAACGGTGGCCGCGACGTACTCACCGATCGAGTGGCCGATCATCGCGGCCGGGCGTACGCCGGTGGCCTGCCAGAGCGCGGCCAGGGCGTACTCGACGGTGAACAGCGCCGGTTGGGTGTAGCGGGTCTCGGTGAGCTTCTCCCCCGCCATCGGATCCCGACCGAGGATCAGGTCACGCAGGTCGATGCCCAGGTCGGGAAGGAGCAGTTCGGCGCACTCGTCGACGACGGCAGCGAAGCGGGGCTGCTCGGCGTGGAGCTGCGCGCCCATCCCGGCGTACTGGGAACCCTGACCGGAGAACAGGAGAGCGACTTTCGGGGCTGGAAGCCCGGTCGATGGTTGCGTTCCGCGTTTCGGGGCGCGCAGGGCCGTGACGGCGCTGGGGAGATCCGACGCGACCACCGCGCGGCGGTGCGGGTGCGGGCGGCGGCCGGCACGCAGGGTGTGCGCGACGTCGGCGAGGTACGCGGGCCCGGCGTCCGCGGCACCGTCCAGGTGGGCGGCGAGGCGCTGCACCGCGGCGTCCAGGGCGCCCGGGGTGGCCGCGCTGACCTGGAGCAGATGCGCCGGGCGCACCCGGCGGTCGGTGCGGTACGCCGCCGGCGCCTCCTCGAGCACGACGTGCGCGTTGGTGCCGCCGATGCCGAACGAGCTGACCCCGGCCCGGCGCGGCCCGCCGTCGGTGTCCCACTTGGTGAGGGTGTTCGCCACGTAGAACGGGGTGTCGGCGAACTCGACCGCCGGGTTCGGCGTCTCGTAGTTGATCGTCGGTGGGATCAGCCCGTGCTCCATGGCGAGCACCGTCTTGATCACGCTGACGATGCCCGAGGGTTGGCTGAGGTGGCCGATGTTGGACTTCACCGACCCGATGCCGCACCAGCCCCGCTCGTCGGTGTCCCGGCTGTAGACGGCGGAGAGCGCGGCGACCTCGATCGGGTCGCCCATCGCGGTGCCGGTGCCGTGCGCCTCGACGTAGCTGATGGTGCGCGGGTCGATGTCGGCCATGTCGACGGCCTGGGCGATCGCGGCCACCTGCCCGTCGACGCTGGGCGCCGTGAAGCCCACCTTGCCGGCGCCGTCGTTGTTGATGGCGTTGCCCCGAACCACGGCACGGATGTGGTCCCCGTCGGCGATCGCGTCGGAGAGCCGCTTGAGCAGCGTCACCCCGACGCCACTGCCCCACACGGTGCCGTTGGCGGCGGCGTCGAACGGGCGGCACCGGCCATCGGGCGAGGTGAAGCCCTCCATGCCGAGGTAGCCGACGTGCGGCAGCTCGATGTTGACACCGCCGGCCAGCGCCATGTCGCACTCACCGTTGCGCAGTGACTCGCAGGCCAGGTGGAACGCGACAAGCGAGGTGGAGCAGGCGGTGTGCACGGTCAGGCTCGGCCCGCGCAGGTCCAGCCGGTACGACACGTTGGTGGCCACGTAGTTCGGCGAGTTGCCGGTGGCGATGGAGACCGTGCTGTGTGGGTTGCCGCCGACCCGCTGGTTACGCAGCACGTGGCGGTGCAGGTAGGTGTTGCCGCCGGTGCCCGCGTACACGCCGATCGCGCCGTCGTAGCGGGCCGGGTCGTAGCCGGCGTCCTCCAGCGCGGTGTGGCAGGACTCCAGGAACAGGCGGTGCTGCGGGTCGGTCAGCTCCGCCTCCCGGGCGGTCATCCCGAACAGCGTGGCGTCGAACTCGTCGTAGCCGTCGACCAGCGGCGCGCGGTTGACCCAGCCCGGGTCGTCGACCTCCGTGGGTGTCGCGCCCCGGGCGAGCTGCTCCTCCCGGGTCAGCTCGGTGGTGGACTCCACGCCGTCGACCAGGTTGCGCCAGAACTCGTGGACGTCGGCGGCGCCGGGCAGGCGCGCGGCCAGGCCGACGATCGCGATCGGTTCGATGCCGTGGTCAGGTGACTCGGTGACGTCGTCGGACTGGTCGGCTGCGGTCGGGTTGCTCATCAGGCTGTCCTTCGTCACGCGGAGCCGCCGGGGCGGCGAGGTGGGTTACGACGGGTACGGCCGCGGCGTGCGGCGGCCCGCAGGGCGGCCCGGGCCAGCTCCGGCCGGTCGGCGGCACCGTCGAGGCTGGCGGCGAGCGCTCGGACGGTGGGGTGGCGGAACAGGTCGAGCATGCGGATGGACCGGCCGGTCGCGGCGGTCAGCCGGGCGTGCACGGCGGCGAGCGCCAGCGAGTGCCCGCCGATGTCGAAGAAGTTGTCGGTCACCCCGACCCGGTCGTGCTCCAGCACCTCCCGCCAGATCCCGGCGATCAGCTCCTCGGTCTCGGTGAGCCCGTCCGGGCCGACAGGCATCAGCGCGGGTGGGGGGCCGACCGGGTCACCGCCGGCGACCGTCATCGCGCCGAGCTGCGGCACCCGCACGGTGGGTCGGGGCAGCGCGGTGGCGACCTCGCGGGCCGGTGTGTCCGCCGCCGCGGTCAGCGCGCCCACCAGCTCGGCCAGGTCGGCGAGCAGGTCGTTGACGCGCCCGGCGTCGAACAGGTCCGGGTTGTAGACCACCTCGACGCCCGTACGACCGCCGTGCTGCACCACGTAGACGGTGATGTCGAACGGCGAGCCCGGCTTGGGCACCGACACCGGCTCGGCGGCCAACCCGGTCAACGTCAGCGCGGGCGGCGCGAAGTTGAGCACGTTGAACAGCACCTGCACCAGCGGTGCGCGGGCGGTGTCCCGGCCGACGCCGAGCGCCTCGACGATGCGTTCCAGTGGGGCCCCCGGGTGGGCGGCGACCTCGTGCAACTCCCCGGCACAGCGGTCGACCAGCTCGGCGAAGCTCACCCCGCCGGTGCGGACCCGTACCGGCACCGTGTCGATGAAGAAGCCGATGACGTCGTCGAAGGCGGCCAACCGCCGGTCGGCGACGATCGCCCCGAGCACGTGGTCGTCGCCACCGGTGAGCCGCGCGATCAGCTCACCGAAGGCCGCCAGCAGCACCGCGGCGACCGTGGTGCCGCGACGCTCGGCCAGCTCGCGGACCGCGCGGTCGGTGTCGGCGGGCAGCCGGACCGCCGCCTCCGCCCCGGCGTACGTCTGCACCGCCGGCCGCGGCCGGTCCCGGGGCAGGTCCAGCACGGTCGGCACGCCGTCCAGGTGCCCCGTCCACCAGGCCAGGTCGGGCTCGCCCCGCAGCCGGTCGCGCTCGGCACGCCACACCGCGTAGTCGGCGTACCGGGCCGGCAGCGCCGGCAGTGTGGGCGCCGTGCCGGCCACCGACTGGGCGTACCCGGCGGCGAGGTCGTCGTAGCAGATTCGCTCCGACCAACCGTCGAAGACGGCGTGGTGCCAGGTGACGGCCAGCACGTGCTCGGCCGGGCCGAGCCGGTAGACGGTCACCTGCCAGGGTGGCCCGGTGGCCAGGTCGAACGGATGCGCGGCACCGGCGGCGAGCATCTGGGCCAGCTCCGCCTTCGGCTCGGCGCTGCCGGTCAGGTCGACCACCGGCACCGCCACGTCGGTCGGCTCGGCGCAGACCGCGTAGGGCACTCCGGCGGTCTGCGGGATGCGCCAGCGCAGCACGTCGTGCCGCTCGGCGACGGTCCGCAGTGCCGCGCCGAGGGCCGCGATGTCCAGCGGGCCGAGCAGCCGGTGCGCCACCGCGATGTTGTACGGCGCGCTGGACGGCGCGAGCTGGTCGACGAACCAGAGCCGGCGTTGCGGTGGGGAGAGAGTGGGCGGGTTGCCGGTGCTCAGCCGGTCGTCGCCGACGGGTGCGGCGGCCACCCGCTCGGCGAGCCGGCCGAAGGTGCGCTCGGTGAACACCTCACGGGTGTCGAGCTGCCGGCCCAGCTCGGCGCGCAGCGCGGCGACCAGGCGCATCGCCGCGATGGAGTTGCCTCCGGCGGCGAGGAAGTCGGTCGCCGGCCCGGGTGCCGCGCCGAGCAGCCGGGTCCAGATGCCGGCCACGGCCGCCGCGAGGGGACCACCGGGCACCTCCGGAGCGACGGTGTCGGCGGAGAAGGCGGTGCGGTCCGCGGCCAGCGCGCGCAACGCGAGGCGGTCCAGCTTGCCGCTGATCGGGCTGATCGGCAGGGCCGCGCTGCGCAGCACCCGGGCCGGCAGCATCGCCGTGGTCAACCGACTGCCGGCGTACGCGCGCAGCCGCGCGTCGTCGGGGGCATCCGCCGGAGTGAGGAACGCGACCAGCTCGGTGCCGGCCGGACCGGGCACCGCCTCGACGGCCACCCCGGTCACCCCTGGCAGGTCGGCGAGCACCGCCTCGACCTCGCCCAGCTCGATGCGCTGCCCACGGATCTTCACCTGCCGGTCGGCCCGGCCCAGGTAGACGATCCGCCCGTCCGGGTCCTGCCGCACCAGGTCGCCGGTGCGGTACAACCGCTCGCCGGGCAGCCCGGAGAACGGGTCCGGAACGAACCGCTCGGCGGTCAGCGCCGGCCGGCCCAGGTAGCCGTCGGCCAGGCCGGGCCCGCCGATCAGCAGCTCACCGGTCTCGCCCGGCGGCACCAGGTCCAGCACCGCGTCCACCACGTACGCCCGGTGGTTGGGCATCGGCCGGCCGATCGGTACCGGGTCGATCTCGGTGGCGCTCAACGGGCCGCTGACTGCCAGCACGGTCGTCTCGGTCGGGCCGTACGCGTTGAGGAAGCGGCGGCCGGGCGCCCAGCGGGCGGCCAGGTCGGCGGGCACCGCCTCGCCACCGCAGAGCACCGTACGCCAGCCGGGCAGGTCGGCCGGGTCCAGCATGGCCAGCACGGTGGGCGTGATGAAACCCCAGTTGACCTCGTGCTCGATGATGAACCGGGTCAGCCGGACCGGGTCGGCGCGATCCGATGCGCCGAGGAGCTGCACCGTCCCGCCGAGCAGCAGCGGCACGAACAGGTCGATGGTGGCCGCGTCGAAGCCGAGCGACGCCAGGCCGAGGCTGCGTACGCCGGCGTCGGCACCGCTGAGCGCGGCCACGCCCGTGACGAACTCCACCACATTGCGGTGGCTGGTCAGCACACCCTTGGGTCGACCCGTGGAGCCCGAGGTGAACAGCACGTACGCCGGGTCCCCGGGACGGGCCGGGCAGGGCGCGAGGGGGGCGGGACCGGGCAACCCGATCGCCTCGACGCCGGGGGCGTCACCGAACTCGGTCTCGGCGGCGTCGCCGACCACCAGGGAAATGCCCGCGTCGGCGGCGATCCCGCGAAGCCGCCGACGCGGGCCGCCCGGCTCCAGCGGCACGTAGCAACCGCCGGCCAGCAACACCCCCAGCACGGTCGCCACCAGCTCCGGCCGGCGGCTGCCGCACACTCCCACCAGACTCTGTCGGCCGACGCCGCGGGCTCGCAGCGCGGCAGCCACCCCGGCGGCCTGGGACAGCAGCTCGGCATAGCTGAGCCGGCTGTCCCACTGGCGCACCGCCGTCGCGTCCGGCGTACGGGCGGCCTGCGCGACCACCAGCTCGGCGATCGTCGCGTCCGGCCAGGGCAGGGCCTCGCCCCGTACGGCGTTGCTGGACAGTAGGTCGGTCACCCGTTCCCCCCGGGATAGCTGTGCGGATCGGTCATCTGCAGGCGCAGCTCACTGACGTGGCCGCGGCTCTGCGCGTCGGTCACCCAGCTGTCGCCCGGTGCCGGTAACAGCTCGGTGACCACGACCGCGTTGGGCGAGCAACCCGTCGGCAGCGTCCGGGGCGGCGACGTCGGTCAGACCCTCGGCCGGGAAGCCGGCGGTACGCAGCACCACGTCCCGCCACGCCGACCAGCCCGTCCCGCCCAGTGGCAGCACGTGACTCATCGGACCGGTTCCGGCTCGTCGGCGTCCACGATGTGCAGTCGCAGTTCGCTGAAGTAACGCCGACCGGCCCCGTCGGGCACCCAGGCGTCCTGTTCGGTGGGCAGCATCTCGCTGACCACCACCGTCGTGTCGTCGCCGCCGTCACGCCGGGCCGCCCGGACCATCACGCAGAACATGTCAGCGAAGGCGGGGCTGCTCAGGTCGACGAAGCAGGGCTTGGTCTCGGTGCCGAGCTTGACGTACACCTGCTCGGGCAGGCCCAACCGACGTCGCCAGTCCCGTACGGCCAGGAAGCGGGCCCGCTCACCCTGCGCCGCGCCGAAGTCGCACGCGCCGACTGTGGTCCGCCAGGTCTGCCGGGCCACCACGAGCCGGTCCAGCGTGATCCTCGGGGTGTACGGGGCGGCCGCGACCAGCTTGAACCCGTCCACGGCGTGCAGGCTGAGCAGCCCGGCGCAGACCTCGGTCAGGAGCCAGCGCTGCCCGTCGGGGGCCACGACCGTCAGTCGGCCGTCCTCGTCCCGCACGGTCAGCGCCACCGTGGGCAGCACCCGGTCCGGGTCGGCGTTGGGCGCGGACGCGAAGGCCACCTGCCGGTCGGTGGGGCCGATCAGCGACTCGGCGACCCGGCTGGTGCGGCGCGGCCAGTCGGTGGGATAGAGCAGCCGGATCCGGTTCGGGCCGAGGTCGGCCGCCAGCGCGTCGCGTAGCCGCTCCACGTCCGGATGTGCGGCCGTGAGCACCGCACAGTCGAACGACGGCCAGGCGGCGTGCAGCTCGCCGAGCACCACGGTGTAGTCGCCGCGGGCCAGCGCGTCGGCGTCGGCCGCGCAGATCTGCAGGTCGGGGCTGTGCAGCCGGGAGTTCGACCAGTTTGGCCGGAGAACGGGGAAGACCTCGTCGACCCGGGCGGCCAGGTCCGCCACGTCCAGCCGCACGTCGGTGCTGCCCGGCGGCAGGTCGGCCAGCCCGAACAGCCCCGCCCAGCGGGCCGCGAAGTCGCCCGCCACCGCGTCGACCGGGCGCGGCCCGCTGCCCCAGAACATGCCCTGGACCAGGAACCACAGGTCGGACAGGGCCACCGGGGCGTCGCCGGCCTCGGCGCGCAGCTCGTCGTACAGCTCCCGGAACACCACCGCGTACGCCTCCTCCAAGGCGCCGGCCAGCCAGCGGGCGGCCCGCAGCAGCACGGCGAGCGGGGCGGCGATCCCGTCCAGCAGCGGTGCGCCGAAGACCACGTCCAGGTCACGGCTGGTGTCCTCGTAGCAGAGCGTCCGACCGGCGTACATCTGCCCGGCCCGGCGCTGCGCCGGCTGCCCGGTCAGGTCGGTGAACGTCTCGTCGAGCGCGTTCAGCGCGGCGTGCAGCCGGTCCGGATCGCCGGCCGCGGCGGCGACCGCGTCCCGGGCGGCGCACAGCCGATCGAAGCCGGCCTGGGCGGCGGCCCGCGCGGGGGCGTCGCCGACCTGCGTGATCCGCTGCCGCAGCACCTCCTCGGCGGCCGGGCTCACCGGCAGCGCGGCGTCCCAGGTGGCCAGGTCCCGCTGCACCAGCCGGTCGAGCAGCGCGTACCCGTCCTCCGGCCGACGCAGACCGACGGCCGGGTCGGTGACCAGCTCGTGGGCGGGGCGGTGGCCGTCGGCGGCACCGAGCAGTGCCGCCTCGACCGGCGACAGGGGCACCGGGGGTCGACCCGGCCGGCGCACCTCCCGGCCGGCGAGGCTCAGGTGCGGGGCGAGCTGGGGTGCCCACCAGCGGCGGACGGCCAGGTCCTCGGCGATCCGCTGCGCGTACACGGTCAGCGCCCAGGACTCGAACCACACCCAGCGGTCACGGGTCAGCGCCGCTCCCGGCCGGACCTCGGCGGCGACCGGCAGCTCTGGGTCGAGGGTGACCCAGCAGCTCGGGCCGAAGAAGCCGACGGTCTCGTTCTTGCCGCAGTAGCGCTGCCAGTACCTGATGACGGCCCGTTCGCGCTCGCGCCTACGGGTGTTGCGGGGAGCGTCGGAGCCACCACGGATCAGCCCGTCCAGGGTGGGCAGCACCCCCCGGTTCTGCCAGGTGACCGCCTCGCGTAGCAGCGGGTCGGCGGCCAGCTCGGTGATCCGCCGGGTGGCCGTGGACAGCGCCTCGGCGAACTCCTTGTCGAAAACGTCGGCGCCGGTGCCGGTGGTCAGCAGCTCGTCGGCCGCCGCGGCGGCGTGCGGCGCGGACAGTAGGGTCAGCCCGTCGGCCGGGAAGCCGGTGCTGCGCAGGACGGCGTCGCGCCACACCGACCAGCCGGTGTCGCCCAGCGGGACGCGGTGCGCGGCGGCGGCCGCCCTCGGCGCGGCGGCCGGCGGTTCGGCGCTGAGCGCCGCGGTCAGGTCAGCGCGGATCGCGTCGGCCAGGTCGGGCAACGCGTCGTGCAGGAAGAAGTGCCCGCCGTCCAGCTCGTGCAGGGTGAAGCCGGCGGCGGTGTGCTCCCGCCAGGCCGCGCTCTGCTCCCGGGTCACCGCCGGGTCGCGCCGGCCGGTGAACGCGATGATCGGCACCGGCAGCGGCTCCTCGGGCCGGTACCGGTAGGTGTCCACCCGCTCGAAGTCGGCGCGCAGCAGCGGCAGCAGCAGGTCGACCAGCTCGGGGTGCTCCAGCACGCCGGCGGGCAGGCCGCCGCCGGTCCCCAGCCGGCGCAGCAGCTCGTCGTCGTCCACCTGGGACAGCCCGTCGAAGATGGTGGGCGCGGTGACGTGCGGTGCGCGGGCGCCGCCGACGTAGAGCCGCAGCGGCAGTGGACGCCCGGCGCGGCGCAGCTCGCGGACCACCTCGAAGCCGAGCCGGCCGCCCATCGAGTGGCCGTAGATGGCGTAGGGCCCGGTGGCCCGCCCGGCGATGGCGCTCGCCACGTCGACCACCCGGAACCGGGGGTCCTCGCTGATCCGGTTCTCCCGGCCGGGGAGCTGCACCGGCAGCACCTCGATGTCCGGACCGAATCGGCCCGGGAAGTTGCGGAACGCGCCGGCTCCGGCGCCGGCATAGGGCAGGCAGAACAATTGCGCCGGTGCCGGATCGCGGCTGCCGGCGGAGAGGAACCAGTTCACCGAACACCTTTCTGAGGAGGTTCGATCCAGTACCGCTGCCGCTGAAAGGGGTAGGTGGGCAGCGAGGTTCGTCGGACGCCGCCGGCCGGGTGCAGGGCCGTCCAGTCCAGGGACCGGCCGGTCACCCAACCGGCGGCCAGGTCGCGCAGCGGGCCGGCCGGACCGACCACTCGGGTGTCCGTGGCCAGTAACGCGTCGAGCGCGGCGACCGCGTCGGCCGGGGTGGTGGCGACCACCGAGGCCCGGCAGCCGAACTCCCGTCGGCCCAGCGCCAGCGTCGCGGCGACCTCGGCCAGCGTGGGCGCGGTGCCCGCCAGGTGCCGCCGCAGCCGGGTCAGGGCCGCCCGCAGGGCCGCGGGGGTACGCGCCGACACCGGCAGCAGGTGCGCGCGGGCCGACCCGGTGTCGACCGGCTCGACCGCGGGTGGTTGCTCCACCACGACGTGCGCGTTGGTGCCGCCCAGCCCGAACGAGCTGACCCCGGCCACCCGGCGCGGCACGTCGGGCCAGTCCCGCGCCTTCGTCGGTACGTAGAACGGACCGGCGGCCAGATCGATCTCCGGGTGCGGACGGGTGAAGTGCAGGTTCGGCGGGATGACCCCGTGCTGTACGGCCAGCACCGCCTTGATCAGCCCGGCGATGCCGGCCGCGGCGTCGAGGTGACCGATGGTGGTCTTCACCGAGCCGAGCGCGCAGGTCTCGGCGGGGGCGGCACCCTCGTACACCTCGTGCAGCGCGGCCACCTCGATGGCGTCCCCGAGCGGCGTACCGCTGCCGTGTGCCTCGACGAGACGGACCTCGCCCGGGGCGACCTCGGCGGCGGCGAGCGCGCCGGCCACCGCGGCGGCCTGCCCGGCCGGCCCGGGGACGGCGTAGCCGGCCCGGTCGGCACCGTCGTTGGTGACCGCCCAGCCGGGCAGGATCGCGAGGACGCGGTCCCCGTCGGCCTGCGCGTCGGCGAGCCGACGCAGCGCCACCACCCCGACGCCGGAGCCGAAGCCGGCGCCCTGGGCGGCCTCGTCGAAGGCCCGGCAGCGGCCGTCCGGTGAGGCCAGGCCACCGGGGGTGTGCCGGTGCCGGGGCCAGGTGACGCTCACGCCACCGGCCAGAGCGATGTCGCACTGGTAGTCGGCCAGGCTCTGCGCGGCCAGGCAGACCGCGACCAGCGAGCTGGAGCAGGCGCTCTGCACGGCCACCGCCGGCCCGGTCAACCCCAGCCGGTACGCCACCTGGCCGGGCAGGTGGTCGGTGAGCTGCCGGCCGATCAGGCGGGCCTCCCAGTCGTCCGGATCGACGTCACCGATCACGGCCGGGTTGTCCATCAGGTGAAAGAGGAAGTAACGGTTGACGGAGGTGGCGCCGTACACGCCGACGAGGCCGGGGAACCGGGTCGGGTCGTGGCCGGCGTCCTCCAGCGCCTCCCACGCGGTCTCCAGGAACAGCCGGTGCTGCGGGTCGGTACGGGCGGCCTCCTGGTCGCCGAAGGAGAAGAACTCCGCGTCGAAGTCGGCGATGCCGTCGAGTCGCCCGGTGGCCTTCACGTGCCGGGGGTCGGCGCGCAGCCCGGGGCCGACGCCCAGCGCCGCCAACTCCTCGTCGCTGTGGTCGTGGATGGCGTCCACGCCGGCGCACAGGTTCCACCAGAAGGTGGCCACGTCCGCCGCTCCCGGGAACCGGCCGGCGAGACCGACCACGGCGATCTCCTCGCCGGTGTACTCGCGGACGCCGACCGACGAGGAGTACGCACCGCCGGTGGACGGCGACGCGGTGGACGCCGAGGCGGTCGCGACGGGCGGGGCCGGCAGGTCGGCGGACGGCGGCGGGTCGACCAGTCGAGCCTGGGCGGCGACCGTCGGATGGTCGAAGAGCCGCAGCAGCGGCAGCCGGACCCCGAACCGTTCGGTCAGCCGCTGCTGCACCTGGCCGAGCAGCAGGGACTGCCCGCCGACGTCGAAGAAGCTGTCGGTGCGGCCGACAGCGTCCCGGCCGAGCACGGTGCACCAGATGTCGTGCACGATCCGCTCGGTCGGGTTGGCCGGTCGATCCTCGGCCAGCACGGCCCGGGCCGGCGCCGGCAGCGCCCGTTCGTCGATCTTTCCGCTGATGGTCAGCGGAAACTCGGCGACCGGCACGACGGCGCGGGGCAGTGCGTACTCGGGTAGTTGCCGGGCCAGGGCGGCCCGCAGCGCGGCCGGGTCCACCGGTGTCCCGGTCGACCGGACGTACGCCAGCAGCTCGCCGTCGCGGGCGATGGCACGCACCTCGGCGACGCTCGGCTCGGCGGCGAGCACCGACTCGATCTCGGTCAGCTCGACCCGGAACCCGCGCACCTTGACCTGCCGGTCGAGGCGGCCGAGGCAGCGCAGCTCGCCGGTGGGCAGCAGCTCGCCGAGATCGCCGGTGCGGTACGCCGGCACCCCGTCGGGGTCCAGCCCGAACCGGTCGCTGACCTGGTCGAGGTAGCCGGGGGCGAGGTGCCGGCCGCGCACCACGATCTCGCCGTCCGGTGTCAGCCGCAGCGCGTACCCGGGCAGGGCGGTGCCGATCGGCAGCGGCCCGGTGGCCGTACGGTCGACGTCGGCCAGCGGCAACGCGGACCGGGCCGCGAAGGTCATCTCGGTGGCACCGTAGCCGTTGACGAGCACGCAACCCGGGGCGAAGTGACCCTGGGCGCGGGCGGCGTCGGCGTAGCTGGCCTGTTCGCCACCGAGCAGCACCACCCGGACCCGGTCGAGCCGGTCGACGCCGGGAGTGTCCAGCAGGTACCGGAAGACCGTCGGGGTGGAGTGGTAGACGGTGACGCCGTGCCGGGCCAGTTGCTCGACGGCGTACGCCAGCCCGTGGCGGCGCAGGTCGACCGGGACGACGGCGGCGCCGGTGAGCAACGCCGGGTAGAGGTCGGGGATGGCCGCGTCGAAGCTGAACGAGGCGAGCAGGCTGAGCCGGTCGTCCGGACGCAGGTCGAGGGTGGCGATCTGGTTGTCCACCACGTGCAGCAGGTTGCGGTGGGTCTGCCCGACCGCCTTGGGCCGGCCGGTGGAGCCGGAGGTGAACAGCACGTACGCGAGGGCGTCCGGGTCCACCGACACCGGCCGCAGCGGCGCCGGCCGCACGTCGACGGCGGGGACGACCCGCGTGCCGGGCCGGTCGGTGGCGAGCCGGCGGGCCAGCTCGGTGTGCTCGCCCCCGCTGAGCAGCACGGTGACGTCGGCGCCGTCGACGAGCTGGCGCAGTCGCTGCTCCGGGAAGCCCGGGTCGAGCGGCACGTAGGCGGCGCCTGCGGCGAGGGTGCCCAGCATCGCGGCGATGGTGCCGGCGCCGTGTGTGGTCAGCAGTCCGACCCGGTCGCCGGGTTGAACGCCGGCCCCGGCCAGCAGCTCGGCGTGGCCGCCGGCCAGGCCGGCCAGGCCGGCGTAGTCGAGCGGGCCGGTGTCACCGAGCACGGCGGGATGGTTGGGCCGGGCGGTAGTGGCATCGCCGAAGCGACGGATCAGCGTCGAATTTTCCATCTCAGGACGCGCACATCGCTCCACGCAAGACGGACACGCCGCGGCCGGCTACATTGATCATGATCCCCCCAGGACTTCACGATGGAGCGAGCATAGGACTCAATGCCTGGCGCGGAAGATCATTGACTAGAGTCGACCCGAAGGGCTAGCGGGTGATCAGACGAGGGATGACGAAAATCGTCCGATCATCCCCCTGGTGCAGTGGCGGATTTTCGCCTAAAACGATCACCAGGGGCTCTTTTTGCGGTCGCACATTCATTGCGTAGAGGAATTTCCCGACCAGAGGCATCGGGGTCGCTCCACGCTCTGCGCCGTGGGTTCAGCGCGTGAACGGTTCCGGCGGGACGGGGCCGACAGCACCGTCGTCGTCGCGCGGCAACCGCGACACCATCTCCCGGAACTCCCGCACCATGACCGCCTCACGCAGGGTGGCGAAGACGGCGCCAGTGCCGCTCCGGGCGGTGGCCGGGTCCACCCCGGCGCGCTGCCCGACGCGGCGGAGGAAGTCCTCCGGCCCGGCGGCGGCCAACTCCGGGTGCCCGTGCAGGAGCAGTCCACGGCGCACCAACAGCGCCTCGGTGATGCGGGCCGCTCGATCCCGGTGCGGACCCGGATCGACACGCCCAGACCCGACACTGGGCCGCACAGGTACTGACGCGCCCGCAGCGACCGACCCGCCCACGGTGACGTTGACTTTCACCGGTACGGTGCGGTAGAGGTCCAATAAGGATCCGTCGACTTCGGGGCTAGTCGCTGTCGCTCCGCTGCGCGAAGCGGCCCTAATCGGGAGGAAGTGGGTCTACTTCCGAGTTAGGTGGGATGAGCAGGCGAGCTATCTGGGTTGCCGCAGCCGTCGCCGTGGCACTCGTTGTCGGGGTGGTCTGGTGGGCGCGCGTCCGCTCTAGTTCGAGTGAGCAATTGGTCGCCGCCGGCCGGGAGCTTCGCAAGGCGGGCGTCAGCGTGGTGGTGCCAGCGGCATGGCCGAAGAACCGGCTGGAGTGCGGGACCCCGGTGGCCGACACCTACGTACTCGATCCCGGCAACGTGCCGATGTGCGCGTTGAGCCCGGAGCCGAAAGTCAGCTACGTGGCGCTGCGCGAGTCGGACCTGACCGCGGACCCGGCGAACAGTGCCGCCTCGACGGCCGGCGAGATCGGCGGTGTGCCGGTGCGTATCGGCGCGGGGTCGATGCCGGACGGGCGTACCCGATGGCTGATGGTCGTGCCCGACCGCGACATCGTTGTCGAGGTCGTGTCGACCGACCCGGGGCTGGTCGAGACGATCTCCGGGTCGGTGCGGATCGACTGACGCGGCGCGGTTCCGGCGGAGCGGGGCTGCTCCGCCGGAACAACGGCCACGGCGTCAGCCGACGGTGACGGTGAACCCTGTCTGGCCGACGATCTGGGTCATGTCGGCGAAGTACAGCCGCCAGAAGCACTGCGTAGCGATGCCGGTGCAGGTGGCCGGTGTCGAGCTGTCCCCCGCCGACTGCACGCCGAGGGCCACGACCCGGTTCGGATCGCTGGACAGCCGGAAAATTGGCCCGCCGCTGTCGCCCTTGCCGACCGCGTTGGTCTTGTCGTCGCGCTGCGCCTCGACGCCGTTGGTGACGATAATGCCGTCAAGCGAGTACGTGACCCACTTCAGCGTGATCCGGATGCTGCAGCGGACACCGGAGTAGCTGCCGGACTGGCAGATGTACTGTCCCACCTCGGGCGGTGCCCAGCCGGCGACGGCCTTGGAGAACTCGCCGATGCCCTGCCCCGTCGGGTCGACCCCGCCGTCGTAGATCCGGCCGCGGTGATCGGACACCGGAATGAACATGGCCTCGAGGTCGGGCTTCTCGTAGTTGGCGGTGCCGACCGCGATCTGCGAGAAGTAGGTGCCGCTCGGAGTGGTCCATGCCTGACCGGTCGAGCCGCAGTGCGCGGCGGTCAGCAGCACGTTCTGGTTGTTGCGCCGGCCGGCGAACGCGGTCGTGCAGCGCGTGACCTTGTTGCCGCCGGCGGATCGCTCGATTGTCGATCCACCCCAGAACGGTACGGTGTCGGCCCACCGGCCGGTGGGCGTCGGCGCGTCACCGACCTCGACCGACGTGGGAATCGTGGTCAGTGCCTGTGCCGTCCGGGTCATGGCGGTGCCCGCGACCCGGAGCCGAAGACCGCTGCCATCGGCGAGCGGCGCCGCCAGGACGATGCCGGACGTGGTCCCCTCCTTGACAAGCCGCGTCGCTTCGGTCTTCAGCTCGCGCAACGCGTACGCCGCGGGCACAACCTTGATCGGAACGCTCTGCCGGAGCCGCTTGACAACCGTGGTCACCGCGGCGGGCGGCGTGCCCTTCCAGTAGAGGCGGAGTTCGGTTGAGCCTACGAGTTCGATGCCAGCGAAGTCGAAATCTATTGAAGGTTAGCGATCTTCCGGCTCGGGCGACGTACCCAAGACCTGATTCGTGCCGATTGACCGATCTTCGGGATGGCGGTCACAGGGCGCGTGTGGATGACCGGGCCAAGGTCGGAGTCCGCAGGGTTCGGCCGGACGACGCGCGGCACGCCTTCCTGACCTGCATCGCCGGCGCCGGAGTGCCCGATGTCCTGCTGGCAAGCTTGGGCCGGCCACGCCGGCGGCAGCACGCTCGCCAAGCGGGTCTACGTCCACCCCGACAGCAGCCGCCTCAAGGTGGCGGCCGAGCACCTCGAATCACATCAGGTGCCCCACGCTGGCAGTTGCGTCCGTCGGTGTCCGTGGATGCCCGTCTGGATCCGCCCCGATCGTCACCCACTTGGTCATTCAGATCCTGGCGTCTATGGGCTCAGACCAGCGCTGATGCTGCGCCCTCGCTGAACTGTCAACGGATGCGAGAAACCAGCCATAATCGGCGGCATGAGGTTGCCGCATGAGGCGTGGAACATCGTCGCGCCACTGGTCGGCCTCGCGGTTGTGATCGCCCTGGCAGTTGATGCTTACAGGCGTCGCCTCGCGCGAGCCGCCGTGGACGCATCAGCCTGGCCAGATCTGCCCAGGGATACAGTGGCGGTCGAGATGCCCCAATTGGGGGGGGAGTCACGACCGCCACAGTTGTCCGGATCATGAAGCACGTGGACGAACCGGTGCAGGTCGGTGACGCGGTAGCGGAGGTATCGACCCATAAGGTCGATACAGAAATCCCCGCCACGGCCGCCGGAACGGTGGCGGCTGTTTTCGTTGGCGAGGGCGATGAGGTTCCGGTCGGATATCCGCTGCTCGCCGTAAGGCCGTCAGCGGTGGCCGAACAGCAGATATAGCTGGAC
Organism: Micromonospora sp. NPDC048839; assembly: GCF_040649915.1. Lineage (NCBI taxonomy): Bacteria > Bacillati > Actinomycetota > Actinomycetes > Micromonosporales > Micromonosporaceae > Micromonospora > Micromonospora sp. NPDC048839. The sequence goes on along the minus strand of NZ_JBEZGL010000004.1, from coordinate 75,264 downwards.
AGATAACCTAGTGGTACGTGAGCTCGATCCGCCCGGCGTCCGGGTGGTGGAAGACCTTGAACAGGCGGGTCAGGCCGCGCGTGCCTGCGAACGGGGAGAGCAGCGCCGCCGCGACGCTGTTGGCGGCGAGCACATCGACTTCGTCACGGAGCCAGGCTGAGCCGTCGGATGCGGTCGGAGCCTTCCGTCTGGGGTCGATCTGGTGGGGCGTCGAGGGGGCTATCGCGCTTGATGGGTGGTGGCTTGGGCTTGTTGGGCGCGGTGGTCGGTAAGGGCGCGGCCCGTAACGGTGCCGCAGTCGTTGGCGTACAGCGCGATCGAGCCAACCCTCTCTGAGTTGCCGGCGGTGTGGATCCAGAAGCTATCGAGTGGGTAGAGCCGGCTGCGCAATTCGGAATCACTCGTCCAGGGTTCGCCCGGCCACGACCACAACGGGTGCGGCCCTGAAGGAGAAAGCACTGGCCCGCACCGCACCACGCACCGAGGACACGAAGCGCTACCGCCCCACCGACAGCCTCCTTCCCTTCCTGCAAAACCTGTAGTCATCCCGCGCCGCCCGCCCCTCCGTCAGAACGGACGCGTTCGACAAGCCATTGACCGCCGAGACAGGCAGGCGCAGGTACGAGTCGCTGCGCCGGATGGCGCAAGCGGCAGAGACCAGGGGTGAGATCGCCAGCGCCGCTCGTCGGCTGTTCCTCTCCCGCGGCTGGGCGGCGACCACGGTACGGGACGTGGCGCGGGAGGCCGGGGTCTCGGTGCCGACCGTCTACGCGGTGTACGGGAACAAGACCGGGCTGATCCAGGCCCTGGCCGACGCGGCAGACATCGCCGCGGATCCATCGCAGTCGCTCGCTGAACTGGAAGGGGCCGACAACGATCCGGTGCGGCAGCTCGCGGCGATGGCCGGCTACGACCGGCGACTCTTCGAGCGTGCCGGTGACATCATCGCGCTCGTACGCGAGGCGGGCCGCACCGAGCCCGCGCTGGCGACCGCCTACCGCGACGGCCGTCAGCAGGGGGACAAGACCAGGATCCAGGTGTTCTCGTCGTGGCCGGAAGGCGTTCTCCGGCAAGGATTGGACATTCCGTCGGCCGTCGATATCTATGCGGCGATCTGCAACATCGACGTCTACGCCACACTGACCGACGAACGCGGCTGGCAACCCGATCACGTCGAACGCTGGTGGACCGAGGCCCTGGCCCGCGAACTCCTGACCTGAAGTGTCATGAGGCGCGTCATGACAGGCCGTCCTGGTACGGAAGATTACGAGGTAGACGACGACCACGAAGGCCACGCCACCTCGTCCCACGGGCACCGCATCCAAAGCCAGGCGGGTACTGGCCGCGACTGACCGTCGGCAAGCCGGTCGCACTTGATCCGGTATCCGCTTCTGTAATCCCCTCCACCACAACGGATCCCGTCCACTCACTTCACGTGGTCATCGGGTAACCCAACACTCCCTCAGCCGACCGTGGCGACCGAGAGAGCGACGAGCAGGAAGGCCGCGAGATAGGCCCACGAACGGTATCCCTGAAACCACTCCCAGCGGTTACGGCGCTCTTGCCAGCGCTCCGGAGGGAAATCCTTGTCCCAGCGCAGTGTGGACAGGTTGATCGGCACGTTCACGACCACGGTCGTGACGATGCCCGTGGCCCAGGTCGCGGCCGCAACCCAACGCAACACCTCGGGCAACCCCGCCCCATCAGGGCGGGCCGCGTAGCTGATAGCCAGCACGAGCGAAGCCGTCATCAGCACCGGCATCACGATCCCGAAGGTACGCAGCAGACCCTGTTCGACCAGGATGTGGTCACGCGGCGCCAGACGCTTGACCACCGGATGCACAAAAGCATAGGAGCCGAACTCGGCGCACGCCGTGAACCCCAGCACCGCGACTGTGGCGAACATCAGCACGTCCATACCCGGTCCTCTCATCGTGCCGGACTGCTCAGTGCCACGCCCCATCGGCGAGCTGTGCCGCAGCATCCGCGACGTGACACCGCACATGAGAAAGCACGGCTGGAGCCGATCGCCGCGATCGCCGGTGCGCCCGCCGAGGTGGCCGGTCGGCAGCGCATCGCAGAGGTTATTGATTGATTGATAACATGTCAACCATGGACCAGAAACGAGTCTCCTCGTCCCAGCGACGCGCTTCCGTGCTCGCTGCGGCGATCCGGATCTTCGGCAGCAAGGGCTTCGCCGCAACCACCACGGCAGACATCGCCCGCGAGGCCGCCGTGAGCCAGCCCTACGTGGTGTCCCTGTTCGGCAGCAAAGACGCGCTCATCCGAGCCGCGATCGAACACGCGCTCGACAGGGTGGTCGAGGTGTTCGAGCAGACGATCGACGACGAAGCACCTGGCGACCTCGCACCGCGTATCGGTGTCGCCTACCTTCAACTGTTCAAGGAGCAGGGATTGCAACTCTGCCTCGCGCACGCCTTCACCGCCGGCACCGATCCGGAGATCGGGCCACTCGCCAGAGACGGCTTCCTCCGCGTCTACCGAGTGCTCGTCAACCGCGGCGATCTCACACCCGAACAAGCCAGTCAGACCCTTGCCGCCGGCATGATGGCCAACGTCATCCTCGGCTTACGTCTGGCCGACGACTATGACCGTGAACCCGTAATACGCGAACTCCTCTCGGCGACCTACCCGAGCAATGTCGAGCTCCTCAGGACCGTCACCGGTGCCTACGATGGCGTCACCCCTCCACAAGGTGGGGCCGACGTTTGATCCGCTGGTGGGTCAGGCGCTCAAGGCCTTCCACACACTGCAGAAGAAGGAACGCCTAAAGGCCGGTAACGCCTACAACGACAGCGGCTACGTCCTCGTCAACGAACTCGGCCAACCGCAGCGCACCGACTGGCTCCGCCGCCGGGTCTACGAGCTGATGACCAAGGTCGGAGTCGGCAAGGTCCGGCCGTACGACGCGCGGCACGCCTGCCTGACCTACCTCGCCGGGGACAAGAACGGCGCACACGAATGCCGTTCCATGCCGTGGATCACCGACTCATCCACCTACGGCAATCCCGTCCGTTACCGGGCTCGTTTCCGCGGATCGTCAAGCGCTTCCCATGCCAAGAAGTCCGGACGAATTCTTGTCTTGCACGACCACCAGTGGCCTCAACCACCGGTCGGTAGACCGTCGGGTCAGCGGTGCTGGGGCGTCCGGTGTCTCCCGGACCAGCGAAGGCACCGCCGCGAGCCCGCAGCACATCAATCGCTCGCGTCCGGACGACGTCACCGGGGAGGCGGTGCACGCGTACGTGTTGCCTGCCGCCGGTCGCGTGCCTGATGCCGACCGGCTGCGTGCGGTGGTGGCGCAGACTGGGGGAACCGTCGGTCCCCCGGACCATCCAGTCGATCGACCGGGTGCCAGTGGCTCCCAGCGGCAAGCCCGACAAGCGCGCCCTGTCGCAGCCCTGGGCGGGAACAGCTACGTGACGCGGTAAGCGGTGTAGCGCACCCGGTCGGCCTCGCGGATCGCCGACGCCACGAGGACGGACTGCTCCAGGACGGCCAGCGCGGGCATCGACGTCTCCAGTCGTACGCCCAGGCGGAAGTAGTACTCGGACGGGTCGACGGCGTCGCCGCGCAGCAACGCCTCGAGGACCTCCGCGCGGCCGCTGCGGACGCCGAACGTACGCAGGTAGACGTGACCGCCGTCGGCGGTACGCGCCGAGTAGCGCGTGTCGATCTCGATCGCGCCGTCGGGGCGGACCACCTGCCAGTCGGCGCCGCCGGGCAAGATGTCGGCCTCGAAGAGACCGGTGACCCGGCCGCCGACAACAGGCACCACGCGACGGTGACCGGCACGGGTCATCCCGTGGTCCTCCAGCGCGCCCAGCCGCACCTCCACCTCGAACGCGGCCTCCAGCCCGGGAACCGGCGGGCCAGTCACGGCGTCCCGACCGGCGGCTCGGCGCGTACTCATGGAGTGTCCTTGGCGTGCGCGAGGGCGTCGCGGAGGCGTTCCAGCGCGGGCACCGCGGCGGCGAGGGCCGCGCGGTCCGCCGCCGGCAGGGTCGCCGCGGCGCGGGCGACCAGGTCTCCGCTCGCGAGGTCGAAGCGGTCGAACAGGTCGAGGGCCTTCGCTGTGGCGAGGACGTCGACGTGGCGGTGGTTGCCGGGACGGGGGCGACGCTCGACGAGACCGTTGCCCTCCATCGCGGTGAGCAGGTTGCTGACCGTGGATCGGCTCAGGCGCAGCCGCTCGGCCAGCTCACCGGGGCCGGCCACGGTGCCCTGGGGCAGAGCCCGCACGATCTCGATCTGCGCGTCCGGGATCTCCGGCAGGTGCTCGGCGGCCCGGGCTGCGGCGAGCAGCGTGCGGCGCAGCGGTGAGATCACCGACGCCAGTCGCGCCGCGTCCAGTTCGGTCGGCTCCGGGCCGGTCACGGCAGGACACCCGGGAAGGCCGTCGGCGTCAGGGAGGCCCGTTCGTTGAGGTCGGCGGGCAGGAAACCGGCCGCCTTCTTGTAGCCGGTGGCGATAGCGGTGAGCTCCTCCGGCGGGATGACGTCGTGGATGTGCGTGAATCCGTCCGGCGCGCGCTCGTGGGCGAGCACCATCACCTGTTCCGGGCCCTGCCGCCGGTTGCTCAGCACGAGCGCTGTGGTCGCGGGCCGCCGGTCCGCCTCGTAGGCGTCGAGCGCCGCCCGGACCGTCGGTGCGGTGGCGAGGTGGAAGGCGAGGGTACGTGCGTCCAGGATCGCCTGCGACGCCCCGTTGGAACCGTTCGGATACATCGGGTGGGCCGCGTCGCCGAGCAGCGTGGTGTTGCCGTGGGTCCACGTGTCGATCGGATCGCGGTCCACCATGGGGTATTCGAGGATCTCGTCGGTGGCGGCCAGCAGTTCCGGCACGTTGAGCCACGCGAAACGCCAGTCCGCGAAGAGCGAGACGACCGGCGCGGGGTCGACCGTCCGGTTCCAGTCCGCGTTGGGCCCGGCGAAACCGGGCCCGCGCCGCTCGGCGACCACGTTGATCAGGCCGGCGCCGATCGGGTACGCCACGAACTTCTGTTCCGCGTCCCCGGCCATGATCATGGTTCGCCCGTCCAGTAATCCGGGTGCCCGTGCCGTCCCCCGCCACAGTGTCAGCCCGTTCCACAGTGGCGCCCCCTCGCCGGGCCGATGGTGGCGGCGCAGCGCGGAGTGGATGCCGTCCGCTCCGACGATCAGGTCGCCAGCGACGCTCACCTCCCCCGCCGCCGTCTCGAAGTGCGCGACGCCGTCGCGGACGCCGACGAGCCGGTGCCCGGTGCGCACCGCGTCGGCGCCCAGCCGTTCCCGCACCACGGCGAGCAGTTCCATCTGGAACCGGCCGCGGTGCACGGAAAGCTGCGGCCAGCGATATCCGGCGTCCAGTCCGCGTGGCTCGCTCCAGATCTGCTGACCGTAGCGGTTGTAGTAGGCAAGCGTGCCGGGTGCGGCGCCCAGCCTTTCCATGCGTTCCCCGAGGCCCAATTCGGTCAGCTCACGGACGGCGTGCGGGAGTAGATTGATTCCGACGCCGAGTGGGCGCAGCGCGGCGGCGCGCTCGTAGACGGTGATCTCACGGAAGCCGGCCCGGTGCAGGCTGAGCGCGGTGGCGAGGCCACCGATACCAGCGCCCACGATCACGATTGCCACGTCGTCGCCCTCTCCGCCCCGCGCCACCAACCGCACAGTTTGGTCACGAAATCGTCGGCCGTCAAGACGTGTTCTCATCGCCATCGGACCACTCGCATCGCTATGCGATTCGCCCTTTGGAATTCTTGACAATCAATCGCTTCTGCATGACGCTGATCGACGCGGTCGGATGCTTTCGGCACTCCGTCGACCCCACTCCTCAGGCTGCACAGGCGCTGCGCACGGAAGGGCCCGCCCATGAAGAAGGTCACTGCCCTCGCTGTTCTCGCCGGCGTCGTGATCGCCCTGACCGGCTGCACGGATTCCGATGCCACCGATCCGTCCCCCGGGACGAGCGGCGACCTGCGGAAGGTCCGGGTGGCGGCGCTGCCGATCAGCGAGACCGCCGCGCTGTGGGGCGGCATCAAGGCGGGCATCTTCCGGGAGCAGGGGCTTGACGTGGAGGTGGTGCCCGCACAGGGCGGCGCCCAGGCCATCCCGGCCATGATCAACGGCGACATCGACTTCGCCATCGGCCAGCCGTTCGGCCCGTTCCGCGCCGATCTGCAGAACCTCGGCGTGGTGATCATCGGGAACTACGCGTCGTCCTACGCCGACGGCGACGACATCAACGCCGTGCTGGCGTCCGCGAAGTCCGGTATCACCCGGCCGGCCCAGCTCGCCGGACGCACGGTGTCGGTGAACAGCCTGGGCGCCGCCGGCGACGTCACGATCATGGCAGCGGTCGAGAAGGACGGCGGCGATCCCACCGAGGTCAAGTTCGTCGAGGTGGCCTTCCCGGACGCACCGGCCCAGCTCGCCGCCGGCAACATCGACGCCGCCTGGGTGACCGAGCCGTTCATCACCCAGCTGCGTACGCGCGGTGACGTTCTCGTGGTCGCTCCCTACCAGGCCACCGTTCCCGGACTCACCACCCTGACCACGATCACGTCGAGCAAGCTGAAGGACTCCGACGCCACGCTGGTGACGGACTTCTCGTCGGCGATGAAGAAGACGCTCACCTGGGCCAACGACCCGGCCAGCCAGGCCGGCCTGCGGCAGGCCATCAAGGACAACCTCGAACTGCCGGATGCGGTAGCGGACTCCGTCCGGCTCCCGGCGTTCGGGTGGGAAATCGACCGGGCCGGCCTGGAGCAACTGGCGACGCTCGCTCAGAAGTACCACGTACTCGACCGGCAGCCCGACTTCGACCGTCTCGTCCAGCAGCAGTAGCCGACCGATGCGCAAGATCCTGCTGGGCGCCGTCGGCCTGCTGGGGTTCCTCGCCGTCTGGCAACTGCTCCCGGCTCTGGGGCTGGTCGACCGGAACGACCTGCCGTACGCCACCGACGTGTTCGGACGGCTGTTCCACGAGGTCCGCGACCTGGCGTTCTGGCGGCGACTCCGGCTCACCATGACGTCGTGGGCGATCGGCCTGACGGTGGCGACGCTCGCCGCGGTCGGGTTGGGGACGGTGGTCGGGCTGGTGCCGTTCCTGCGTCGCGCCACGCACACGACAGTCGAGTTCCTGCGGCCGGTGCCGTCGGTCGCGCTGATCCCCCTCGCCGTGCTGATGTTCGGCCTGCAGATGCGCGCCGCACTCGTCATCATCGTCTACGCGGCGTTCTGGCAGGTGTTCGTGCAGGTGATCTACGGCGTCGCCGACGTCGACACGGTCGCCCGGGACACCGCGCGGAGCTTCGGCCTCACCCGCTTCGAGCGGCTGCGGTATCTCGTCCTTCCGACCGCTCTGCCGTACCTGATGACCGGCCTGCGCCTCGCCGCGACGGTCGCGCTCATCCTGGCCGTCACCGCGGAGATGGTGATCGGTAACCCCGGCCTCGGACGCATGATCGAGCTGTCGCGCTCCGCCGGGGACGCCGTCGGCCTGTACGGCCTCGTCGTGGTCACCGGGCTCCTCGGCGTGATGGTGAACGTCGTGTTCCGCTTCGCCGAACGCCGCTCGTTGGCCTGGCACCAGTCGGTGCTCGCGGACGAGGCAACCCGATGACCGCCCTCGGTGCCGGCAGGACCGCCCCTCGCAGCCTCGGCGTCCGGGTCGCCGAGGACGTCCTGTACGCGGTCGGGCTTCCTGTCCTGGCCGTGGGGCTCTGGGCCGTCTGGTCCACCCGGTCGGCCAACCGGTTCCTCGTCGGCCCCCGCCCGCTCCTCGACGCGTTCCGGCAGACCTGGATCGGCCCGGCGTTCGTCGACGACGTGCTGCCGAGCGTGTACCGGCTGCTGGCCGGCCTGTTCGCGTCCATCATGCTCGGCATCGCCGCCGGCGTCCTCATCGGCCGGATCCGCCCGCTACGCGAGATCCTCGAACCGCTGCTGGAGTTCTTCCGCGCGATTCCGCCACCGGTGCTGATTCCGGTCGCGATGCTACTGCTCGGCATCACCGACACCATGAAGGTCGTCGTCATCGTGTCCGGCGCGATCTGGCCGATCCTGCTGAACACGATCGAGGGCGTCCGGGCGACCGACAGCGTGATGCTGGAGACCGCCGACTCGTACCGGATCTCCCGGTGGGAACGGGTGTGGCTGCTGATCCTCCCGGCGGCGAGTCCGCGCATCATGACCGGCGTACGGCAGGCACTCTCGGTGGCCCTGATCCTCATGGTCATCTCGGAGATGTTCGCGTCCTCGGCCGGCCTCGGCTACCGGATCGCCTACTTCCAGCGGAACTACCTCATCGCCGAGATGTGGAGCGGCATCCTCCTGCTCGGCCTCATCGGCGTCCTCCTCGCCGTGGCCTTCGGCGTCGTCGAACGCCGCGTCCTGCGCTGGTACCACGGAATGAGGGAGGTCACCCGTGCCTGACGCAAGTCCGCTGCTGCGGGTCGAGCACCTGCGGAAGGTCTACGCCTCCGGCCGGGGCGAGGTCGAGGCGATCGGGGATCTCAGTTTCACCATGATGCCCGGCGAACTGCTGTGCGTCGTCGGCCCCTCGGGCTGCGGAAAGACCACCCTCCTGAAGTGCCTCGCCGGACTGCTCCGGCCCACCAGCGGCCTCGTCGAGATGGAGGGATCTCCGGTGACGGGCCCGAGCCCGGCGATGGCAGTGGTGTTCCAGGAGTACGGCCGCAGCCTCTATCCCTGGCTGACGGTCCGGGGCAATGTGGAGCTTCCCCTTCGACACAAGAAGCTCTCCCGCGCTGAACGCGACCGGCGGGTCGCCGACGCCCTCGACGCGGTCGGACTGCCGCAGTCGGCCCGCAGCCATCCATGGCAGCTCTCCGGCGGGATGCAGCAACGGGTGGCCATCGCTCGCGCCATCGCGTACCGACCCGAAGTGCTGATCATGGATGAGCCGTTCGCGGCGGTGGACGCGCAGACCCGCGCGGACCTGGAGGACCTCGTACGCGACCTGCACCTGAACCGCGGTATCTCCACTGTCTTCGTGACGCACGACATCGACGAGTCCGTGTATCTGGGCCAGCGCGTGCTCGTCCTGTCCCACTCGCCGACCCGGGTGCAGGAAGACCTCGTGATCGACCTCCCGCGGGAACGTGATCAGCTCACCACCCGGGCGCTGCCCCGGTTCACCGAGCTGCGGACCCACGTCTACGCGCAGATCCAGCGGGCCAAGCGTGCGCCGGCCTCGGCGCCCCACCCGGCACCGTGACGCGCCTCGCCGACCCCGGCAACGCCCCTAGCCGTCGGCACGCGACCGGGCCGCCCGGGGCCAGTGCGGTGGATGATCAGCTCAGGGATGGGAAGTGGTATCAGTCGTTCCGACCTACAGTCACCTGCACGCTGGAGTGTCGGTCACCCTGCGGAAAAACTGAATCGCTCGCGCACGTAGAGCAGCTAACGGTGTCAGGGTCGATCCGACACCGTTGCGCGCATCCCGCCGGTTCCCGGCGAGCAGCGGCCGGCGGCGGCGGCCTGCGCCTGGCGCCCCGCCAACACAATCTCCGGGCCGAGGGGAGGCTCGGCGAACGGCAACCACGTGTCGTTCCACCACTCCGCAAGCGGCACGCCGGGTGAGGAGAGCCCGTACTAGTGGTTGTACTGAGTGTTGCCGTCGCCGACCTGTATGCCGGAACTATCGCTGATCATCGGATCCGATTATCACCAGGCGGTTGCGTCCACGGGAGTAGTACACGACTTGCCCGTGATGGGCGTATTGGGTAAATGAGAGACGGCTATCGCGTCGATCCCTTAAGACGCCACCGTCGAGGACCTTCACCTCATGGGACGCCCGCCGGCCGACGGCTCGGCCAGCCGGCTCGTCGCGAGTCTGCTGGCGCAAAGGGTGCGCCCGACAGGCGGCTCACCTCGGGGTGGCACACCTGATCACCACGATTTGACCCTTCGGCCACATCCATCGATGGTCACGATGGCGACGACGACACCAATACCGCGCCAAAACGGCCTAATACCAGCGGAGAATCCGACTCCACCAGGTGCGGCTGGAGTACCAAGCGCGGTTCAGCACCAGAACGCCTGACCCCGTGGTCGAGTTGCGATGATTTTGCGGTCAACCTCGCGGCGCTCGGTCCGCAGGAGCGTCGCGACGCCGAGCTGCACGGCTCGGCGGCGCGGGGATGGTGCCGTGAGTACGAGTCGTGGCCGTCGCAGTCGCAGTCGCAGTCGCAGCCTTGGATTGGCGGCGGTGGAGCGTGAGAGTCATGACCAGCACGAGCAGCGCTCCGACGATCAGCCCGAGGATCGCGCTGGCCACCGTGTTGACGAGCCAGCCGACGAGCCCGCCGAGAACACCCGTGGCGTCGTGGGCTGCGACCTCCACGTGGTGCACGGCCTCGTACAGGAAGTGCAGGTTCAGCTCGTTCGTGCCCAGCAGCAGGATGTGCCCGCCCACCCACAGCATCGCCGCGGTGCCGACTACCGTCAGCACGGTGAGGACCACCGGCATCGCCCTCACCAGACCGCGGCCGAACGTGGCGACGGCGCCGGAACGTTGCGACAGGCGCAGCCCGGCGTCGTCCATCTTCACGATCAGGGCCACCACGCCGTACACCAGGACGGTTATGACGACGGCGACGACAGCCAGGATCGCCAGGCGGGACCAGAACGCCTCATCGATCACCTCGTCAAGGCTAATGACCATGATCTCCGCCGAGAGGATCAGGTCGGTTCGTACCGCCCCGGACACCAGTGTCGTCTCGTCCTGCACCTCTTCCTCGCCCGCGCCGTGGGCATCGTGATGGGCGATCTTGGCCCACACCTTCTCCGCGCCTTCATAACAGAGGTAGGCGCCGCCGAGCATGAGGATCGGAGTGAGCAGCCAGGGCACGAACTGACTGAGCAGCAGCACCGCTGGCAGGATGATGAAGAACTTGTTGCGCAGCGACCCCACGGCAATGCGCTTGATAATCGGCAACTCGCGCTCGGCCGCCAGGCTCCGCACGTACTGCGGCGTGACGGCAGCATCGTCGACGACGACGCCCGCAGCCTTGGCGCCGGCCTTCGCGGCGGCCGCCCCGATGTCATCGATCGACGCGGCAGCGGCCCGGGCCAGCACCGCCACGTCATCCAGCAGGGCTACGAGTCCACCGGCCAAGGGAGGGTCCTTCCAGAGTTGCGCAGAGTCCGAACTGGCCCATTCTCGCCCAGGTCCCTGCGCGCGGCACGCCACCGCCCGGCCGTATATCGGGCGAGAGCTCGAGGTGACCGGCTGTCGCGCTCGGCCGACGACCCGCCACCACCGCGTCCGGGCAGGCCAACCTATGGCTCCTTACCGCCTTGACTTGCGCGCAATCCCCTACCAGGTGACGTAGAGGAGTGCTGACTTCTCCGCAGAACCGCTGAGCACTCCGGGGGAAACAGGACGCCGCACCCCACTCTGCTCCCCACCCGGGCCCGTGACCCTGGCGTGCCCACGGCATCGGGTTGAATGCCGCGGTGATCACTATGGAGGCGGCCATCGGGTTCCCGCAGCCACCGACGGATCGCCGTGGCCGTGGCCAGTGGCAGCGATGGCGCCCGGTTCGTGGTTGGTGCTCAACGCCGGAGGACATCACTTCAGCACGCTCCACCGACGACAGACCCAAGCAACTGAGCAGCACGTCACCACGACCAGGTGCAACACTGTTTAGGTGATTACGGTCGGAACCGTCCGGGAATGGCACACCGACGATGGTTGGGGAGTCCTCGACTCCGACGCCACCCCCGGCGGATGCTGGGCCCACTACAGCAACGTCCTGATGAGCGGTTACCGCTCCCTCAGCCCAGGTCAACCGGTCTCGTTCGAGTTCGAGACCGGCTGGCAGGACGGATACGACTATCGGGCCCTCGCCGTCTGGACCGGCAACGACCGCCCACCGGCACCCGCCCCTCAGCAACCGTCAGTGGCCTACAACAGCATCCTGCGCCTGGAGTTCGATGCACCGACAGACGGCGACACTCCGAACCGTGCAGATCATCCGCAGTAGGACTTGCCTGGAGTTTCGCAGCGCGGCGCGCTACACACGCTCGTCTGAACGTTCCAGGGATACGAGACAGCCCCGCACAATTGGCTGGCCGACCAACGCGGGGCTCGGCACCCGAAAGATGCGGCGTGTTGGCCAGTTGGTTCTTGAGAGCGTGCCGCTGGGTCGCAACGCTTACCCTTTATGAGGAAAGTAGCGCCCCGGCTCGGCTGAGCGATGAGGTCACGGAACGAGGCGAGCGGCGCGAAGCGCGAGCCGCGCGGGAACGGACCGATCTCGCGATGGCGTAGACGAACGACAAACCGCCGACCGACGACGTCGAGTTCGCGCCACCCACGACACCCGCATAGAACGCTGAGGACTGCGTGGCCCCGGTCGAGGTCGACAACTCGCCCGCCTACACACCCGGCCCTTCGGCCTCATCCACCACGCTGGACGATCACGAGATCAATCGCCCAAGAACGCAGCCGGACCCGCCGCGATTCCCCGGACGAAAAACTGACGTCCTGAAGCAGCGGTTACCTGCCGAGCAGGAGCAGCAGCGCAGCGCGGCGCTTCTTTGCTTGCTGGTCGGCCACAGCCTGCTGGTGCGCATTCTGGTCCGCCATGACGGCGGCAATCGGGACAGTCGTGCCTGGGATATGGACACCGGGCACATGGCCGGGGATATGTATCATGCGTGCACCGGTCGCTTGAACAGGAAGTGTCGTTCGACGAAGTTTGCGCGGTCATGCCAGGTGCTATTGGCCGCCTGATACGCGAAGACCGCGTTCACGTCGTTCGGCATGCCGACGAGCTCCCAGCCGTCCCGGCCTAGTTTGTTGAGCAGAGCGGTGATGCCTGTGACCAGCCCGAGCTGCTCCCAGTCGGTCGCTCCGGGCAGGGAGAGGAAGCCGTAAATCTCATTGACGTCCTTGCCGGGATCGCAACTCAGCTGCAGGCGTGCGTACTCCCACATGGTTCGCATGGCCTTGGAGCCTAGCGACGCGACCGGCCCGAGACCATCGGCTCTACGGAGGGTGGACGCGGGACGACCGGCCCCCTGGTGGACACAATCATCCGTCGACACGATCCGAAGTCAAGGTTCGAGCAACGGCCCAAATGAACCGCGACACAGGCTGAGGCGGGAGTTCGAAGTTGCCGAATGCATTGTCACTCGTGGAAGTGGTCGCGGAACGGGCCAGGTGCAGGGCGATCTTGTCGGCGACCTTGGCCGAGCGGACGCCGCGGATGGCAGCGTCGAGGTAGCGGCCGGCCCAGGCCCCGATCGCGTCCGGGGCGGCAAGACCGCCGATCGGCAGCGGCACAACCTTTCGTGAAGGCAATCTGCGCCGATCGGGCCGGGCCTCGATCTGGGTCACCTGGGCGGTCATGCCGTCAAATTGCCGGTTGCCTTCACAGAAGGGACGGTCCGAACGCCTGCGGAAGATCTGCGGCAAGGCTCTCGTATATGCCGATCGCCTCTCGTATTGATGCGAGTGACTTCGCAAGTTCTCTTCTGCTTGCCGTACACAAAGAGGCGAATGTCCAGAGCGACCTCGCGAGGTTGGGGAGGTAGGCGTCAGGGTCGGTTTCGGCCAGCCGCCGGTGGATCCTGACGGCTTCTTCTGCCGGCGCCAGACCTGTCAGGGGGTACCGCACCCCGCGAGGGTCGCGGGGATCCGGTACGCGCGACAAGGCGCGTAGCAGTCCTGACGTCTCACCCTCGGTGACGGTGGGTGGTGACGCGTCGGGGTAGCCGGCGACCACGGACGGTGCGGTCTCACCCGCTCTACTCGCCTCCACAAAGGCCGCTTGCCACGAGGACACCCCAGCTCAGCGCAGCCGTCAACCGACTACACGATCACCCTGCATCACACCGATTCCCCGCCACAGAGAACAACCGCACCTCGCTCTGCGAGTAGCTCGTCCGACACGCCGTAGGCCGGCTCCAATGGCGACCAGTCGCTCGATCACTTGCCATTGGAGCCGGCCCGCTCAGGTCAAGTGCGCATTACCGGGACGAGACATCCGTCACCGGACATCGGTCAGTGAGTGGCGGTGAAGTCGTACAACTCCGACGCGGTGTCGTCGAAATAGGGTGACCACCACAAGGTCGGTGCCGCGTACGAGTTGAGCGTGCTGTTGACCCCGTTGAGGTAGCCCCAGTTCCCATTCCAGTTGATCAACCACGGGCCGCCGCTGGCGCCTGCGGTCAGGTCGCAGTTGATGCGGATCCGCGCCCCGGACTGGGTCGAGTTGCCGCTGCACCTCAACAGGTTGCCGCCGTCGAACGGCGCGCCGCTCGGGTAGCCGAAGTTGTTGATGCCGACCGTGAAGCCCTGGTGCGTACGGAAGCCGTGGCCCCCGAACTGGTTCACGATGTGGACGCCGTTGCGGGTGTTCATGATGGCCACGGCCATGTCGGCCTCCCAGTTGGAGCTGTCGATCCAACTGCTCCAGGTCCACAGCTCGCGGGCCGTCCAGGTGCCGTGCGGCCGAGGGTTGGCCAGGTCATCGTCGTACGCCGGGACGAACGACCAGTTGGTGGCGAGACTGCTGCCGGGGCCGCCGTGGATGCAGTGGCCAGCCGTCCACACGGTGTTGAAGCCAACCGAGTTGATGACCGCGCCCGAGCAGACCCACGATCCGCCGTCCATGTTGAAAAAGACCTTGCCGTTGGACCGGGCGGTCGGGTGGTTGGAGCCGAGGTTGGGGTTGATGGCCTGCGTGGACATGCCCGGGGTACCCATCAGGCCCGCCACCGGAGGCACATCCACCGGCCTGGACCGGCTGGTCGGCGCGGCAGACGAGGTTCCTCCACTCTGGGCAAAACGGCGTGCCGCGGCCTTGTACGAGGGAGACTCCTCGACGGGCCTGGCATTGCGCATCCGCTCGGGCGTCCAGTACACCTCGATCGCCGCGTCGGCAGTCACCTGCGCGCCGTACCGCTGCCTGCCGGCCGCCCACGCCTCGGCGCTGACGGCCGTACCCACCTGACGGATGCTGTCTCCGTCGGCGTGCGGAGCCGCCTGCGCCGGCTGGCCGACGGTCAGCAGCGGCAGGGCCAGGGCCAGGATGAGGTACCTTGGGCGCCGCCCGATATTCCTGGGTTGCATGTAGACCACTCCCTTGTCGGGGTCGAGTTGCCGGACCTGAATTCGAGTGGAGCCCCAGATTCCGATCCGGCGATTTGCTTCACAATGGGCGCGGCGCCTACGTTTTTCAATGGGAATCGGTCAGTAACTGTTGTGGACGATCCCACACCGTAGCGAGGTATCTGCCGAGGTCCGCACCATTCAGAGGCGACTCGTCGCTGTTTGATACACACCGGTTTCTGGGCTCATCATCGGCCTGTAGGCCTGCCGTTCAATTAGCGCGCACCGGCGCTTATCCGGCGCCAAGGCACACGAAAGCGGCAGCCGTGGCGAGGTCCACCGGGTCGCCGGTGGCGCGCAACACCTGCTGCGCCTCGGCGAGGGCGGGCGCGGCAGGTGTGCCCGCCCGCAGTCGACGGTGCAGCTCGGTCATCAGTGCCACGGTGCGGTCCGCGGGCACCGGCAGCAGCGCCGCGACGAGCGTGCGGGTGCCGCTCGCCAGCAGTGCCGAGACGAAGCCCATGAGTTCATCACCGAGGGTGGCTTCGGCCCGTCCGCTCTCGCAGGCGGAGGCGATCACGCATCCCGGAGCCGTGCTCAGCCGCTCCAGTTCGTACGCGAACAGCGGGCCGTCGGCGAGCTCCAGAGTCGAGAAAAGCGGGTTGTCGGCACGGAACGTTCCGTGCGTCGCGATGTGAGCCAGGCGCGCACCGGACAGGGCTGCGGTGACGGTGTCCACCGTAGCCTGCTCCCCTACCAGCGCAGTCGCCTCGGGCCACAGCGCCGCGAGTGCCGCGACCTCACTGAGCGCATCCGGCAGGCGCGGACCGGCGACCAGGACCGGCCGCCCGCCGGGTGCGGACCGTTGGGTGGCGGCGAGCCAGGTCGCGGCCGATGGTGCGATCGTGACCGGACGCCCCACGCAGGACGGCAGTGCTGCCCATGGCAGCGCGTACAACGCCTGGCCGGGCACGATGACCAATGGCAGATCGCCGAGCCTGCGCCGGATCGGGCCGAACAGGTCTGCGTCGACCAGGCCGGCGGAGTGCTCGAGTGCCGCCGACGCCCCGGCCGAGGCGCCCAGCGTGACCAGTCGCCGCAGGGCGAACCGAATGCGTCCCTGGTGCTTGAGCACGGCAGGCAGCGCGCAGAGATCGTGCAGGCTGGCCCGCCCGTCACGCACCAGGACCGCCCAGATCCGGTCGCCGTGGCTAAGCAGCTCGACGAGAACCGCCGGACCGAGCTGAGCGGTGATCGCCGCGATGTCAGGCACGCAGACCGGCGTCCCGCCTCCGGTGCCGGCGCCCTGGCTCCGTCGGGCCAGGTCGCGTACGTTGGCCTCGAGTGCGGACTGCTGGCGCAGCATCGCCGCGAGCTGCGAGCCGCCGGCCAGCGCGGCGTCCTCGGCGTCGCGGGCCGCGACCCGCAGGCGGGCCAGTGCCGCGGTCAGCTCCGGGTCGGTCGACGGACTCACGGGCTGGATCCGCAGGGTGCTCGCGCGCCACCGTTCCGCCCAGGCCAGGACCCGTGCGGGTGCTCCGGTGGCGATGGCGATTTCCAGACCTTCCCGGGCCAGCTCCTGCCCGTGAGCGCTGCTGCGTGCCCGGAGCTCGGACGTGCCCAGGGTCACGCGATATTCGTCGAGAACGGACAGTCCGCGTTGAAGCATGGACATGGCGGCTCGGTCGTTGCCGTCCAGGCGGTGCAGTCGCGCCTGGGCGTGCCAGCCCTGGGCCCGTTCTGCCGCCAGTCCGCCGCGCCTGTGTCTGGCCGCCAGCGCCAGCAGTGTTCGGGCCTGGCTTGGCCGGTTCACCGCGAAGGCGACCGTCGCCGCCTCGTGCCAGGCCGTCAGCGCGAGACCGGTCAGGCCGGCCGAGGCCAGCGTGGCGGCGCTGTCGCTCAGGGCGCGCAGCTGGGCCGGGGTCCTTGTACCCTGTGCGAACCGGGCACGCAGCTCGATGTGGCGGGCGAATGCGTACCACACTGGGCGATGCTGTCGCCGGAACCTCCGGTATGCCGCCGCCGCGGAGCCTGCGGCCCGCTGCGGGTCACCGGCGAGCAGTTCAGCACGCGCCCTGGCCAGCAACGCCTCGGCGAGATCGGAGTCAAGCCCTCGGCGGTGCAGTTCCGCCACGGCGAACTCCGCCATCGCCGCCGCCTCCCCGATCAGCGGTACGGCGGCGAGCAGCTCGAACCGGTCGAGCAGCAGGCCGGGGCGCGGCACGTCGAGGCGGCGGTACTGGCGTTCGGTGTCGGCGAAGATCTCCAGCGCCCGGGCCAGGTCGCCGCAGCGAGCCGCGAGATGCCCGACGTTCCAACGGCAATCGGCTGCAGCAAGATCCAGGCCGAGTTCGCCGAAGAGTTCGGCGGCCCGTTCCAGATCTGCTTCACCCGACAGGACGTGATCGCCGATCGGCAGCACCGCCCGATTGTTGCGGGCCCGGGCCTCCACCAGCCGATCGCCTTCCCTTCGGGCGACATCGATGGCTGCGCCGTAGTCGACGGCCGCCTCTGCGTACCGGCCGCGGAAATGTTGCACGACGCCGCGTTGCATCAGCGCCTGCCCGGCCTCGGCGCCGCCGAGCTGCGGCAGCGCGGCACTGACGGCGTGGTACGCGGCGGCGGTTCTCCCCGCGGCTGCGAGCACATAGCCGAGGCTCATCTGGGCCATGGCCAAGATCTGCGACGACCCGCTGCGGCGACCCGCGGCCACCGCACGACGTAGGTGCCGCTCTGCCGCCACGAGGTCGTTCATCTCCTTGTGAGCCAGGCCGAGGGCCCGCTCGGCGACGGATCGCTCCTGAGCGAAGCCAGTACGCCCGCAGCCGACAAGGACCTCTTCGGCCAGGACGATCGCCTCGCGCGGCTGGTGCTGCCGTAACGCCAGCGCACGCGCGGCGAGGTCGGCCAGCTCCTGCCGGCCGGCAGCCGACGAGGCGGCTGAGCCCGCCTTGATACGGTCGGCTTTATGGATGACCATCGCGAAAAGACATCCTAGCCTTGGCAACGATGCATCCGCATCCACAAGGATGGGAGGCGCGCCATGCGTATCGAGCCTGGAAGGCTGCGTCGACGGACCGTGTTTGCGGCGGGAGGGGCCGCCGCATTGGGAGCACTGCTGCGCCCCGGGCGGGCGATCGCCGCTCCCGGATGGTATGAGCAGGCATTCCAGTCTGTCGTGGCCACCGACCCGAACATCCGCGCCCACCTGACGCCCGGCCAGGAGTTCTGGTATCGGCCCCGGCAGCTCCTGGTCGCTCCCGCCGACCTTGGCCGCGTCATGGCGCGCCTGACCAACCTCGGGTACGTCGTCGCGACCGGCGCCCCGTTCGCAGGTGTCGCCCGGGTCATGTTCAGGGTGGACGTCGACATCAAGGCGATCGTGGATGACCTGCGCAATCGGGCGAACTGGGCCGCGCCCGTCCCGGTGGTGCAGCCGCACCACGTCGTTGTCGGGTACCCCAACATCATGGGCAACCCGGGCGATGCGCCCGCGTCGCTCGCGGTGTCCGTCGCACCGGCGACGGGCTCTACGGGCTCCGGCCAGCTCGTAGGCATCTGCGACACCGGGATCTGGGCCGACGCGACCAAGAGGCACCCGCTCTGGTTCGCCGGCAGCTACGCTGCCGCACCGGCCGACATCGATGAGCTTTACCAGGGGAACTCCACGCTGGCGTTGCAGGCAGGCCACGGGACCTTCATCGCCGGCGTCCTGCGCCGGACGGCTCCGTCGATCATGTTCGATCCAGCCGTCGCGCTCACACCCCACGGGATCGGCGACGAGGCCTCGGTCGCGGCAGCCCTGGCGTCGCTGAACCCGACCGTGTCGTATGTCAACCTCTCGCTGGGCTGCTACACCATGGGCAACGTGCCCTCGTTGCCGCTGGCCAACGCGATCGCCAGCCTCGCTCCCACGCCGAGCGTGGCGCCGGTGGTGGTGGCCGCGGCGGGCAATGCCGGATCGGCCCGGCCCACCTGGCCGGCGGCGCTACCGGGTGTCGTCGCGGTCGCGGCGCTGCGCACGGACGCCCTGCTCGGCCAGGTGCCGACCGAATACAGCAACTTCGGACCCTGGGTCGACCTGTGTGCCATCGGCGGACATCAAGGACCGTACGTCACCGGTCTGCTCGCCCCGCCCGACCAGAAACCATTGTCCTTCGACGGTTTCGCAACCTGGCACGGAACCTCGTTCGCGGTTCCGTACGCCATCGGCCGGATGGCCAAGCTGGTCACCAACCTCGGCATCAGCCCGCAGGCCGCCGCCGCCTCGCTGTGCGTCGGACCCAAGCCGTACGCCGGATACGGCGCCGTAGTGCCGTGAGCGGTGAACAGGTGACGCACGTCGATCTGGACGCCACCGTCCGGGCGGCCGCCGGCGGGGACCGGCGGGCATGGGAGGAGCTGGTGACCCACCTGATGCCCATGATCGTCGCGACCATCGAGGAGTGCGGGCTGACCGGCCCGGACGCCGCCGAGGTCAACCAGACAGTGTGGCTGCGCGTGGTGGAGTGGCTGGAGCATCTGCGTCACCCGGCAGCGCTGCCGAAGTGGATCGACACCACCACCCGACGGGAGTGCCTGCGCGTGCAACGCACCGCGGGCCAGCACGCGCACCTCGTCGGCAGCGAAGACGAGCTGATGAGCCGGGAGACCGAGCCCTTGGACCCGATGGAGGCTGCGCTGCGCGAGGAGCAGTACCACGCGCTGCGTACCGGCTTCGCCCAACTGCCGGACCGATGCCGTGAGCTGTTGAGCATGCTGCTCGGCGAGCCGCAGATGAGCTACCGCGACATCGTGACAAGGACCGGCATGCGTATCGGCAGCATCGGGCCCACCCAACGCCGGTGCCTTGACAAGCTCCGCGCGAGCCCAACGGTGGCCGCGCAACTCGAGCGTGGGCGGACGGTGACGAGGTGAACGGGCGGCGGTGGGATGACGACCGTTGGTTGGTCACCGATCTGCATGCGGCCCTGTCTCCCGGCGGGCTGTCATCAGAACTGCTCCGGCAGCAGGCGCTTTCCACATTCGACATCGGCCGCACCCACGGCCAGGCCATCCTCGCGGAGCTGGTGTTCGACTCAGCCTGCGATCCCGAGCCAGCCGGTCCGATCCGGGCGGTCGGTTCCGCGCGCCTCCTGGCGTTCCGCACCGACCGACTCGCGATCGACGTCGAAGTCACCGAATCCGGCTTGGTCGGACAGGTTTACACCATCGACGGCACCGACCCGGCTGCCCCCGACGAGCCTCTCCTCGAGGTGGTCGGCGAGACCCCCCGAGGCGTCTTCGGCCACTCCCCACTCGCCGAGTTGGGCGGGTTTGAGTTGCCACTGCCTGCGCCAGGGCCGGTGCGGCTGCGGGCGATACTCGCCGAAGGAACCATGGTGACGAGCTGGCTTGTCCTGCGTTATCCGCGCTGACTGACCTGACTGCACAGAAACGATCAGACATTGGCGGCTTCTTGTCACTGACTGTCAACGGCAGACGGTGGTTTTCGGGGGGGTAAACGGGAGTCCCACACAGAATCCCGCAGGTCTGATCGCCCCCGCTGGCCCTGCCACCGTGCCGCGCCGCCTCACGGCATGCGTGCTGACCGAACCTGTGGCAGCCCCTCCTCGGTCAGCGCAACCGTCAGCGGAACCTCACGCGACGGCGGGCTCTCGATGCTGTCACGCAACGACCGGTGCACAGGGCACTCGCACGACGGATGCAGCAGATCTGGACATCGGCCAAGAGCAGCGTTCAACTGCTGAACCCCGTCAACGGCGACCGGCCACGACCAGTCCATGTCCCACGGCTCCTCCCAGGGCTGGCGGAAACAGTCATGATCGAAGTACACGAGAAGCCCGGCCCCACACAAAGGACAGGCAGACAGGCTGGTCCAGCGGTAATTGACCTGGTGCCCGGGAGTACCGTGCGGCAGGCCCCATCTGCCGATACGAACATCGGTGCGCAGGTCTGCTCGGCAGGCGACGCAGATACGCATGGCTAACCCTCCTCCGCCGTCTGGCAACATCCACCGCAGAGATCGACGCAATCACGGGCGCCGTCAAACCAGCAGCGCACAGCGCGTCACGGGAGGCAAGACATCGAAGGGACCGTCCACCGATGCGGCGGCTCGCCGGAATGTTCTACGCGATCGCCCCCGATGACGCTACCCGCAGAGTCGTGCCGGGCGAAGGCAGACCGGTAGGGGCCGGGGTGCGTCAGCCCAGCGGCGGTTCGGGGGGAGCAAACGTCACCCGGCCTGGTCAACCCGTCATGCCGGCGCAGTCACCGCCCGCGCGATGCGGCTGCCGACAAGCCGCTCGGCCTCGGCCAGCGGGTACCAGGCGGCACCTCGCACCTCCGACTCCTGGATCAGACCCACATCAGCAGACGCTGTCGCAAACGGAAACCCGAAGTCGAGATGGAAGTGCGCGCGTTCCCCTCTGTCGGGCCGCGCCGGCACCTGCCCGTATTCGACATAAGCCGGCACCTGCGAGGTCGGGACAATACCGGAGGGATCAACGCCGGTCTCCTCCACGAGCTCCCGTATCGCCGCGCCGATCAGCGTGGCATCAGTCGGCTCGAGGTGTCCTCCAGGCTGGAGCAGTATCCCGTAGGCGAGGTGATCGACGAGCAGTACTTCGGCGCCGCCGCGCACCAGAAGCGCGCCGACAGTCACGTGCATGGGCAGATGAGAACGAGAGGCGACGTTCGCTCCTTCGGACAACAGCCGCATCGGCACCGCCAGCCCTGCGGCTTCGTGGGGGTAGAACGTGAGGTAGGCAGACAAGGCTCCCAAGACGTCCGAGTTGTCGATCGTCACGACTCGCCTCCGTTGTCGGTGGTAGCCCGAGCACACTTCTTCCGGGTCGACTGCTCGGACAAGGTGAGCTGACCTGTGCCTGTCGGCTGCTTGCTATCGAGGCGACGGCATCTTCGGCGGCGCGGTCGACGTCGTTGCGACCGCCGATGCGGACGAATGCCGCGCCAGCCCACTGATGACCACGCCGATGCGGTGTGAGCATTTTTCGACCTGTATCAGGCCGCCCTCCGCATCAGTGAGGGCCTCCGGTGGATCGCTAGTGTGATTGGCGATCAGGCTCTGAGTGGCGTGGGCCCAGGCCAGTACTTCGGGCTTCTCTACGGCGACGGCCAGGTCGGACACCTCGGCGGCGTACGCGCGCGCGATGCGGAAGGCCCCCAGGTCCAGGGCGAGGGCGGCGAGCAGTCCGGACAGGTGTGCGGCGGCCGTGTAGAGCCGAGCCCGTTGCGGTGGGTGTTGGGCGGCCATCAGCTCGTCGACGCAGGCCCTCAGCGGACGCAGACGGGCAACCAGCGTGCTCGGCGCGAAGCGCTCGTTGTCAATGATCGCCCGCTGAATCTCGTGTTCCAGGTGCGTCAGCCGGGCGTCATCGTCTGTGGTGCCTATCAGGGCCGACCGGCGGGCGATGATGCATTCCTCGCGCTCGAACAGCACGTCACCACTGGCCGCCGCGGTGTCGGCCGGCCTGGCCTGGGCGCGTTGACGGTGAAGGTCCAGCTCGATGATGCGGTCGTACTCGGCGCTCAGCGCGCCGCCCGTTCGCAGGATCGTGTCGCAGCGGCACCAGAACGTCCGGTCGGGGTGCTGCCGACCGGTTTCGATGCTGGCGATGGAGCTGCGGGCATACCGCACAAGAGGGGCGAGGCCATGCTGCGTGAGTCCGCCAGCCTTGCGCAGCTGCGCGAGGCGACGGCCGAGCGCGCGGCGCGCAGCACTGATCTCGTCGCTGTCGCCCATCGGCCACCACCCCCGGGTAGAGCGCTCACGGTGAGCGGTCACCGTAGCGACTGGCTGTGACATTTGTCGGGCCGACAGCCGGCGCATCATGCGGCGGGGTAGCACCATCGGCTGTCGCCGAAAGCGGTCCAGGCGGCGGGTGTTGGAGCTGATGTCGAGATGTGCCGACATTGTCGGCGCGCGGCGCTGCGGGCGTGTCGACTACCTGGAGTCCTACGGTGCCCGCATGCCCTCCGACCCCCCAGGAATTCACCGCTGGCCCGCCGCGTCAGCGAATGCCTCCAGCAGCCTGTCGACGGGTCGACCCGCTACCTCGAAGACGGCGTGCCGGTCTCCTGATCTCGACCTGCCGCATCCCCGCAACGGGCCGATGCTCGTCGCGGTCGGCCGGCTGCTCACCTGATATTCGTTCGAGGGAGGAAATGTCGTGGCACCTGGAAGCAGGACGACCGAGACGTTGAAGACGGAGGACGCTCGCCGGCAGCTGGTCGACCAGCTGCGCCGTCAGGGTTGGATTACCCGACCGGAGGTGGCGGCGGCGTTCACCGCAGTACCGCGGCACCTGTTCGCGCCGGCCGGTACCAGCATCGAGAGCGCGTACGCGAATGGTGTTGTCGTCACCCGACGCGGCTCGGACGGGAAGGCGACCAGTTCGATCTCCGCGCCGTGGCTGCAGGCGTACATGCTGGAAACCGCCGAGCTGCGGCCCGGAGCCCGGGTCCTCGAAATCGGCTCAGGAGGGTACAACGCCGCGCTGATCGCCGAGGTCGTCGGCCCAGCCGGAACCGTCGTCAGCGTCGACATCGACGTGCAGGTCGTCACCCACGCGCGAGAGGCGCTGGCACAGGCCGGCTACCCGCAGGTCGAGGTGGTCCACGCCGATGGCGTCCACGGCCATCCTGCCGACGGGTTGTGGGACACGGTGCTCGTCACGGTCGAGGCAAGTGACCTCCCACCCGCGTGGACCGACCAGCTCTCACCAGCCGGCAGACTGGTGGTGCCTTTGCGGATGCGCGGCAACACCCGCTGCCTCACCCTGCAGTCCGCAGGTGACCACCTGGCCGCGACAGCATCCGTGCAGTGCGGCTTCGTCGCGATGCAAGGCCACGGACGGGGCCCGGCCCGCCGGGTGCCGCTGCGCGGCGACGACGCCGTTCTCACCCTGGACGACGACACCACCACCACCAACACCGAGGCCCTCCGCGCTGCCCTTGACGGCCCACGGGTCGAGGTGTCCTCGCCGGTGACCCTGGACATGAGCATGAGCACCTGCCTCGAGAGCCTGCACCTCTGGCTGGCCAGTCAACCCCGCCCGTACGGCGTGCTCAGAGTCGACCGGGACCGCACCGCCGGCCTGCTGGATCCACAGGACCGCTTCTTCTGCCCCACCCTGCTGACCGGTGACAGCCTTGCCTACCTGACCGTGCGCGGCTACGACACGACGACGTGGCAGCTCGGCGGGCACGGCTTCGGTCCGCACGCCACCGAACTGACCAGCGATTTGATGGCACTGACAGTGGCCTGGGACCGGCAGTTCCGCGCCGGCGCCGGCCCGGACATCACCGTGCACCCGGCCGGCACGCGACTGCCCGACACTGAACGGTTGCAGCTGCTCGTGCCCCGCCGCCACACGCTGACCGCGATCACCTGGCCGGAGACAGACCGATGAGCAACACCGAGTTGCCGATCTTGATCTGCCTCCGCGGGAACTCCGGCTCCGGTAAGAGCACCATCGCCCGTGAGTTGCGGTATCGACACGGCCGCGGCTGCGCCCTCGTCGGCCAAGATCATATTAGGCGGATCCTGCTCAGGGAACGTGACAGGCCAGGTGGTCTCGCACCCACGCTCATGGCGCAGAACGTCCGCTTCTGTCTCGACCACGGCTACCACGTGATCCTGGAAGGGATCATGCACACCGCCCGGTACCGGAGCATGCTCACCGAGCAGCGCGACGCGCACCGCGGGCGAACGCTCTTCGTCTACCTCGACGTGTCGCTGCCAGAGACCCTACGGCGCCACGAAACGCGTCCCATGGCGGCGGAGGTGTCGCCGGAGAACCTGCGCAGCTGGTACACCCCACGCGACGTCCTCGGCTGGAGCGACGAACTCGTCCTGCCCGAGACCACCACGCTGGAGCAGGCGATCGAGCGCATCGCCACCGCGGCCGGCCTGCCGTTGACCGGCCGCGACGACGACCTGCTCCCGGCAGTCCCATGACCGCACCACCGAGAGCAACCCCAGACAATGCCGGGCTCGGGGCGGATGATGTGTTCGCGGCGCTGGTCGCCCGTGCCGCTGCCGCACGGGTGGGCGCCGGCCGGGTGGTGCACCGTACCGGCAAGGCCGTCGTCGCCACCGGCCGCCGCGACGGCCGACTGGTGATCGTGAAAGTGTTGACCACCGATGACCCGTACTGGGTCGGCTGGCGTCAGCACGAGCTGCGCATGTACGAGCTGTTCACCGATCAGCCGCCCCTCGTGCGCGTGCCGCGGGTCCTGTACGCCGATGCCCACCTGACCGTCCTTACTCAGCTACCCGGGCAGCGCCTGGACGACCAACGCCACCTCACTCGCGACGTCAGCCCGGCCACCGCACAGCTGGTCCTGGACACCCTCGACACCGTCGCCGCCTGGACGCCGGCACCGCCGCTGCCGCAACCTGTCGACTACCACGGCCGCACCGACGCCGAACACGCCGCCGGACTCCTCGACGACGCCGATCAGTACGCCCTACACACCCTCGTTGACCAGCTCGGCGCGGGCCGGGTCACCGCGCACGGCGACCCCCTACCCGCGAACCTGCTCCTCGACCGCGAGCACTGCGCCCTCATCGACTTCGTGCACACCGGCAGCTACCTACCCGGCTACGACCTCGCGCTGCTGCACATCGTCGGCGCTGCGGCCAGCCCGACCCTCACTGCCGCGATCGCCGAACGTGTGCTCACCGCCGACATTACGACGGCCTACTACGTCAGCCTGCTCCTGCTGACCTGCCGAGAGATCCGTCTGCACACTGTGCTGCCAGCAGGCGGCGCGACCACGTCCCGGCTCGCGTACCTGCGACAGCCACTCAGCCAGGCACGCCACCACGTTCAGGCGCTGACGCGATGGGCATGAACCGGACGACCGCCGGCGCGCCGGTCCAGCCCAGCCCTGTGGGCGGCTCACAGGCACCTTCCCCGCTGAGCCGTGACTTCCACCGGCTGTGGGGCGCCTACTCGGTCAGCCACCTGGGATCCGCCGTCGGGGCGGGCGCGCTGCCGCTGGTCGCGATCCTGCTGCTGGACTCATCGAGTCTGCAGATCTCCCTGCTCGCGGTGATCTCCGGCCTCGCCTCGGCAGTCATCGTCCTACCCCTGGGTCCCTGGATTGAGTTCCGGCGCAAACGGCCCGTGATGATCGGCGCCGACCTGCTGCGCTTCGCGGCCCTGACCAGCGTCCCCATCGCCGCCGCGCTAGGCGCCCTGACGTACGAGCAGCTGTGCGTCGTCGCCGTCGTGCAGACCGCCGGCACCATCGTGTTCAGCGCCGCCAGCGGCGCACACCTGAAACACCTCGTCACCCCCGATCAACGTGTCACCGCCAACAGCCGATTCGAGACCTCCCAGTGGACGGCGAACAGCCTCGGCTCACCCATCGGCGGTGTCCTCGTGTCCTGGCTCGGCGCTACCGCGTCCATCACCGTCGACGCCGCGAGCTTCCTGATGTCCGCGCTCGGGATCCACCGCCTCCGCAGCCCCGAACCGCCGCCACCAACGCGGCAACCCGCCCCGAGCCGCGGCCGGGAAGCCATCGAAGGATGGCGGAACATCCTTCACCACGCGGGCCTGCGAGCCCTGTTCGTCAACGCCATCATCTTCGGCGGCGCCATCACGGCCAGCACGCCCATCATCGCGGTGTTCATGCTCCGCGACCTCCACCTAGCGCCCTGGCAGTACGGCCTGGCCCTCGGACTGCCCTGCCTCGGCGGCATCCTCGGCTCCCTCACCGCCGGCCCCCTCACCACCCGATACGGCCTCCGCACGGTCCTACTCACCACCGGCGTCGCCCGCACCCCCTGGATGGGATTCATCCCCCTCGCCCCGCCCGGCACACCGGGACTGATCATCATCACCCTCGCCGACACACTCCTGCTGTTCATGGCGGGAACGTTCAATCCCACCTTCGCCGCCTACCGCATGAACCACACCAGCGAGCACTGCCTGTCCCGCGTCCTGACCGCCTGGTCCATCACCAGCAAACTCACCCAACCCATCGTCATCGCCGCCGCCGGCATCCTCGCCGCCGCCACCGGCCCCCGCACCGCCCTCACGGCAACCGCCGCCCTCACCCTCACCAGCGCCGCGTTCCTGCCATGGAAGACAACCATGAACAACCCGACCCACACCCCCGCCGCCAACCCGCCCAGAGGGACGTCGCCTACCGGCACGTCATTCCGGTAGCGCGAGCACCCGCCTACCCACCGCCGTCACGGCCGCCGCCACCACACCCAGGGAGAACGCAAAGTGAGCGATGACAACGCGCAGCGGCGGGCACCCCCGCCGCTACACCGGCACCACCACGGATTTCGTGCTGGACGGCACACGAGACGCCTCACCACGGCCACCTCGTCCGGTCAGCTCACCCACGTCGACCTGCGCGTCGACAAACACGGCTCCACCCTGGCCGGCCTAACCGAAGCGTTGTCCACGGCGATCACCACCGGTCTGCAAGCCGGCGCGCCCCCGTCCGAGTTCATGGCCCGACTAGGGCATACGCGCCGCTGGTCACCGGTCGGCGCCTGGGTCGCTCCAGCGGCCGATGACGGTGTGGCGTACGCCGGCGTCGAGCATCGCGTCAGCCCGGTGTCGGCCGTTGATGTACGGAACGACAGCGCCGGGCACTTCGGGCTGGATTGGTTCGAGGAACAACGTCTCAGCAGCCGTCAACACCCGGCCGTCGAGGCCCTGGGCGCGCAGTGCGGTCACCGCGGCGAACATCCGCGCGTTCTCGGGATCATCGGTGGGGGCGCGCGACGGACAGACGGGCGACGTGCGGGTCCAAGCCGCCGCTGGGGTCGACAGAGACGCGCTAATACCAGCGCCAACGGGCCGCAGGTAAGACCCACACAAGGCCATGCGCGTGCCTCATCGACGTCGTCTATCGAAGCATGATCATGGACGCGGAGGCCTCTCTATGCCAAATCCTTGACATAGAGAGGTGCCGCCAGATCCACACACCAGCGCTATCATCTGCACACGCGGGGGGATGGTCGATGGCAGAGCAGGCTAAGGGCTGGTTTCAGTGCCCCTCGGATCTGCCGCTGGAGCGGTACTTCGATGGCCGCTGCTGGACCGACCGCACTCGTGCGGCTTCCGGTCCCACTAATCCGGGGTGGCATGCTGTTGCGGCAGCCTTTCAGGGGTTGGACATAGACTGGCCAGCTGACCTCTCAGCGACGACGCGGGCTCGACGCCGAGTGCCACGTCAAGCCTCTCGAAGAAGGCTCGTCGTGCCAGTAGCGACGAGACGGGCTGGACTCAGCCGAGTGCCACGTCAAGCTTTTCGAGCAGGGCTCTACGTGCCAGTTCGGGCTGGTGAACCTCCGCCTGCGCTTACGGCAGGGGAGGGCAGGGCAGATCGCGCAGGTCTCTTCGAATTCCTGGTTCCGGCCACGGCTGTCCTTGCCCAGACCTTGCTGCTGTCTGCTGTGGGTGTCTGCTCCTTACTAGTCTCGGCGGTGGCCGCGCTCCGGCAGCGAGCTGCCGTTTGTGGGCTTGCGGTACGGCATGATCACCTCGGGATTGCCGCGGTGCCCACCGTCGGCCATTACCGTCCGCCCGCACAGCTTTGGTTGATGCCGGAGGTGCGGTAGACGATCGTGTCGTTGCGGTTGCCCGGCTGGGGTTCGCCGACAGCGATGACCAGGCGGGTGGAGGCGTCGATGGCGACCTGCAGGTTTGTCGAGTATCGGTAGTTCTTGCTCCGTGCGGCCAGCCGGTGATCGCGCGTCGGACTCAGAGTGCCGTCGACGATCGCGATGTGCTCGACCGGCCGCTTGCGCACCGGCGCCAAAGCCAGCAGCGGTGCTGTGTGTCGATGACCCGGTGCGCCGCCGAGTGCGACACCCCGAACAGGGGACCACATCTACCGCATCGTCAGGTTCGTTCGCCAGTAGGCGGCCACCAGCAACACCCGATCCGGCAGGTCCAGGGCCCACTGCCGACCCGGTCGGCCGTCAGCGATGCCGTCACCGCCACGCTCGGCGACCAGCCGGACCAGCGTGCGGAACTGCGCGGGCTGCAACCGTGTGATCGGGAAGATCCACTCCGGGCGGGCTGCCGTGATCACCTGCACCCCCGGCATCCCGCCGGACCGTCCTTGGCAGCCAACGATCGCTTTAGCTCTTCATCGGCTGGATGGCTGGCTCTTGTCATAGTCGACAGCGAGCACTCTCCTCGCCGCCTCAACCTCCTCGCGGGGAGCGCTTCGTCGATGGCGCTGACCGCCGATCCCGCACCACGTCGGGTCCCCACCAGATGCGTGGCGCCGCCGCCCGTACCGGCACGACCACGCCGAGAGATGCCGGGACGACGACTCGCCCGGCGCGTGCTGCACACGGCCCGGCGAGCACAAAGCGTACGGACGACGCAGTTGCAGGCACGCTCCCCATCGGAGCGCCGAAGATGCCCCAAGCCGAAGAGCCACGTCGTGGATGTCAACACGGATCTCCCACCGCATCTCAGGCGGCGGAAGCAACCCAGCAAGCTCTCACCTGAAGCCCCAGCCCTGTGCGCCGCGATGACCCTTCACGCCATATGCACCTTTACGATCGGCGGATCTTGCCGCACTGAACGGACATCTCGATCACCGAGGCGTGCTGCTGTCAACTGCGAAGTAGTCGGCGATCCGGCTCGCTCGTAGTAACCTCGACCGACGCAACCTTCGCTTTAGGAGCCAGATGCTCGTGGGGAACGAGGGGAATTGAACCCACGAAGACCTCATGTCAAGCCTCCTCCGTCAAGGCTTGTCATTGCTTGTCAAAACCCCTTGTTACCATCCGTAACGAAACCGAGCTTGTCATTGATTGTCAAAAATAGGCGTTGAGCTGCACGGACACGATCAAAACGCTGGTCGCTCCTTGCCACTGATTGTCAACGGCAGACGGGGGTTTTCGGGGGGTAAACGGGGGCCCGGCAGACATGACAGTGCTGGGTCCCAGCGCGCCCCGCTCCCCCGCCATCGGGGACGTGCCGTCACCAGAAAACAGCGTGCGCCCGCCCGTCGCGACTCGCCTACCCCGGGCAAGGGGTTCGTCTCGGTGGACCGCCACGGACCGATGCCCGACGTGGGATACGCCTTATCGGCGCCATCCCGCTCAGCTGAAGATCAGCCCACCTAGGTCCCGCGCCAGGCGTTCGAAACCCGTCTTTGTCACGAGCCCTCTCAGCCGGACGCGTCTCCACGACCCGACGCGGTGCGCACTGATCTGCCGAGCTGAGTGCGCCCCAGTCGGAGCGGGCTGCACATCGTCGCTATGGTCGGTGTCGTGGAGACACTGGGCCGACTTGCCGGAGTCACAGTCGACTGCCGGGATCCGCAGCGACTGGCTGACTTCTGGTCCGTGGTGCTTGGAGGACGCGTGACGGAGTCTCTTCCCGGCTGGCGGCGCGTCAATGTCGCCGGGGGCGGCCCGGTGCTGACATTCCAGCCGGTCCCGGAGCCCAAGGCTGGCAAGACGCGACTACACCTCGACATCGCCGTTGACGACGTTGACGAAGCGGTCGATCGGATCGGGATGTTGGGCGGGCGGTGGACAGGTGAACGGCATGACTACCAGGAGGGCGCAGTCCTCGTCATGGCCGACCCGGAGGACAACGAGTTCTGCGTCGTGCAGTACTACCGGGTGTGATCTGGTTCGGCTTTCGACCGAGCATCCGAGACCTGCTGATGGCGTCGTACGCACCGTCGTCGTTGCCACTGATCAGAAGTGGCCGCGAGAGTGTGGAGCCGTCGACACACTCTTCTGCCGCCGAGCGGGCGCCCCGTTCCGTGACGTCGCGGGGTGGGGCGGACGCCCGGCCGATGAGCGTATGTTGGGAGCAGCGAAGGGCGGATCGCCGTGATCCCGACACTGATCTTGTTCGGCCTTGTATTCGGACGCTGGTGGCGGTTGTCGCTCATCGCCGCCGCTCTGGGGTGGCCAGTCCTGCTCGCCGCCGACGACGTGATGAGTGTCGGGCCGGGGTTGCTCGGCGCGTCTGGGCTCGCCATAGCCAACACCGGCGTCGGCGTGTTGATTCATCAGGGCATCCTGCGAATGATGCGCGTGCTGAGAACCGAGCAGGACCGTTAACGAGGCAGTCCGGTCGGTGATGCGGCTGTCTGGGCCGCCAGAGGTCAGCCGGTCGGTGCGGCACCGGTCCGGTCCGGTCCCGCAGAACGCTTCCACGGGCAACGACCCGAGAACGCACGGCATCTGCCGCTGATCGCGCGACTCGCGCCGCGTTCGGCACGGCCGTCCGCGCAGCCGGCGAACTGGCGTTCGGGGCTCAGGCTCTGATCCGGATGCTCAGCTGAGCGCCAAGCTGACGGAATCCCAGCGCCCGCGCCACTCGGCGCGACGGTTCCGGTCGAGCCCGCCACTGCGGCAGCAGATGGTTCGCCAAACCGTCCGCGACTGCTACGGAGGCAACGGCACGCGCCAGCCCGCGCCCACGTTCATTCGGCTTAGTAAGTACGCACATGTGGGCCACCAGCCCCGGCCAGCGCCGGTAGCCAGCCGCCGGCAGTGGCTGACCCCACGGCTGATCGGGCTGCTCGCCGGTGGCACGGCCAGCACACTGGTGATCGCCGGCATCGATGTGTCAGTGGTTGCGATGCTGCGTGACGCTGGCCAGGTCGACTGGACCGGCGTGGTGCTAGCGCTCTGGGCCTCGTGCTCCTTGATCGGCGGCTTCACCTACGGCGCGCTGTCCCGCTCGCTGCCGTCGCTGATCCTCACCCTGATCCTCGGTCTGGTCACCATTCCGATCGGCCTGGGCAGCGGCCAGTGGTGGCTGCGGGTCCTGCGAGCTCAATCTGACGAAGCCTTCGCCGTCGTGGTGGGCCGGAAACGGTCAGTCGAAGACCTGGTTCACCGTGACCCGGATGCGATCGGGGTGGCTGTCGACCACGAGGAACCAGTGGTCGTCGTAGGGCACCTCCAGGAACACGGGGGTGAGGTCGTAGAAGCCGCCGAAGTACTCGTACTCCTCGTCGTCGAGATACGCCTGATACTCGTCGCCGTCCATCAGGCAGACCCGGGCGGTCGAGCCACGCAACCCGACCTCGAACACTGCGCCGCCCGCGCACGTGCCGAGGTTCCAGTAGAGGTGATCCATACGCTATGTGTAGTGGATGGTGACGCCCGGTAGGAAGGCTGCCGGGCGAGCACGGTCACAGCGGTGGTGCCCGTCCTGCGTGCGGCGGCGATACGGAGGTCGGCCTGGCCGTTCCTCGAAGAGCTCACTCGAAGATCCGCTCCACCATGGCGGCTTGCTCCGCGATGCTTGCGCGAAAGTAGCCGGCGGTGGTGTCGAGCGAGGCGTGCCCCGAGCAGCGCCTGGAACTGCGCGGAGCTCCCGCCGCCCTGGCGCAACCGGGTGGCGTAGGTGTGGCGCAGGCGGTGCGGGCGCAGGCTGGGCGGGCCGGCGGCGTCGCCGACGATGAGCACCACCTGGCTGATGCCGGAGGTGGTCAGCCGGCCGCGCTGCCCGGTCCACAGCGGTTCCGCCTCGGTGCCGCGGTGGCAGAGCCAGGCGCTGAGGCGTTCGCGTGCCGGTGCCGGGACCGGCACCTGACGGACCTCGTCGCCCTTGCCGTACAGGCGGATCGTGCCGGTGCGGACGGTGAGGGCGAGGTCGTCGACGTCGAGGCGGGCGCACTCCTGCGCCGGGCGTCGGTATAAACAACACGGCGACGGCGGCGTCGCGGACGCCACGGCGGCTGGCGGCCCGATCGACGGCGCCTTGCTCCTAGGGGGTGAGCGCGTCGGGTTCGCCGGGTCGGGACACGCGGGTCCGCTTGACCTTCAGCCGGAGCCCGGCGCGCGCCAATCTCGTAGAGCAGGTCGACGGCGGCGAGGGCTTGGTTCAGCTGGACAAACCGGCGTTGGTGGCGGTGAGGTGCCGCCGCCAGGCGTGACGGCGGTCTCGGCGCCGACCTGGTCGACGAAGGCGTCCGGGTGCTCGCCGGCGTGCTCGTCGAGCCAGGCGGCGTACGCGCGGGTGCGGGCCCGGTACGCCTTGGTGGTGTTGGCGGCCAGTGCGCAGATGACGCGCGCGGCGGCGGCACCCGTCGTACAGGCGTGCGTATTGGTCCACCAGGCCGTCAGAACGGCACGCTAAGCTGCTCGATTGCCGTACGAGCCCGCTCCTGAGCACCTGCCGTACTGCCAGCCACCACGCCCATAGCCACTGGGGCGAGAAGGCCCTTCAACGCGTTGACGGCACGACGGACCTTTTCCCGGTCAGGTTCAGTCTGCGCAGCCTCGACAAAGACATCGGTAGCCGCCAGCCGTGCCTCACGGAGATCATCTTCACTCAAGCCAACGTCGGCCAGCTTCTCTACCGTGCCTGCCACCGCTTCGGCGATGAGCTCGAACCCCGGAGCAACCTGCTCCGTATGGCTGCACGCTTGGCTGACCGTGTTGTTCCCCCAAGCCAACTGCGTCCTGTCCACGTTGCCGTAGATGACCGGGCCATAGTGGTTGATGGTCTTGCCGAACCCTGCATGCGACATGGCGTCCTGTTTTCTCACCGTGTCCGCATGATCCCCGCGGCGGGGCTGCGCAAAGAGTACGACTGACGGTCGGCACCGCTGACCGTCGCAGCAACAGCCTTCCGGAGGGGCCGACCCAGTGGACGGAACATCAGGGAGCTTGCCAGCGGCCACCGTGCGGATCACCGCGCAGAGGATCGAAGCCAATTGCTTGGAAAAGTGGTAGGAAAAGGTCAGGGCCCCGGTGACCAGCGCTAACGCGAGGCCAATCTTGATGATCTCCGCCGGATTTTGGGCAGCATCGGCTAACTGGCCATTAGCCGAAAATTGCTGTAAAGAGCCTCTCCGGCGGGCTCATCCCTAGTAGCCCCTCCCAAGTCCGACTGCCGAGAACACTCTGATAGTACCCGAGGACCGTGGGCAGCCGGCGCATTGCATCACAACCGTAGACACACCAGTTGCGCACGCCGACAGCTCGGTTCACGAGGTGACCTGCGCGGAGCGTCCTGCTCCGGCTGTTGTCGCACCGCAATCCTCCTCTTCGGCTGCGGGGTTTGGACCCCCGCGCTCGCTCCGAGAAGCGGCGCCGAGCGGTAGGAGCTCCACGGTTGGTGACAACCGCAGTGCCGAGGAATGTTCCTCTCCCACAGACCCGGTACATCCCCGGTTCTGTCCAGGTTCGATACGCTGATGACGGCGCACATCTGTTCGAGGCGGATCCAGCGAATGCCGATGATGCTCCGGATCGGCCAGCCGGGTGGGATCGGGTGATGATTGTTAGAGCAGGGTGTCGGGGCGAGCGAACAGCCCTGCACCGTGCCCGTCGACATCTTGGTGACGTTTGCAGCGGCCTCCGCCGGTGGCGATGGTGCAGCGTCTGCCCTTGCGATTGATGGCTCCGCACTGCACCGCCGGGTCGTGAACGTGACACAGACCGGACGGTCGTGGGTCGATCATGCAGGGCTCGCCTTTGGTAGTGACAGCCGAGCAGTGTGCGCTCGGCTGCGCCGGATCTGCAGGCTGTAGGACGACCGTTCCCTCGACTGGTGGCACTGGTTGCGTCATGGGCGCGCGGCGCGTGTGCTCGGCGGCAGCCCGGGAGTAGAGCGGTCGCCCGGCGATCCTCCGGCGGATGGTAGGTATTCGGACTACTCCAATCGGGTCGGGCACGATCCATGTCCTCGCGTCGTTCCAGCGCACCCAGAGCGGGATCGCACCGGCGTCGGCCTCGCACAGCAGTTTCCGGCTGGACCACTGCTTGTCGGTGCGGTCGATCTCGATAGCGATGGGCGGGCCGTCGAGCCGTTGACACACGACGTCCAGGTAGCCGGGTCGGTCAGGGTGTGGTCCGGGTAGGCCGGCGATGCTGGGCACCTCGCGGCGCACTCGCCATCCGTGCTCCACACCCCAGCCCACGACCTGGCGAGTCAACTCGGCGGTCACCCGGGCGGCGGACCAGTCGGTGAACTCCAGTGGCGCCAGGTAGCCCTGCAGCGACGCTGCCGCCCGCCGTCACCGCTCCTTGACGTCCAGACTGGAACAATAGTGCCTGCCTTGACCCCGACGCGCTCCGTCTGGCACTCACGCGATGGGAAGGGTCAGTCGCCGTGAAGGTCCACGCCTTCACCAGCGACGGGACCATCGGGGATTTTGCCGAGCAGCCTGAGAAGTAGGTCCGCCAGGAGGACGGTCTCGGCGGCTTCGGTGGAGTCGGAGTAGTCGACGCGGCGATGGCTCGATGGGTTCTTAAACAGCCCGATGGCGCCTTTGAACAGCTCCATCTGGGCCACCGACTCGCCTGGGTCAAGGTCATCGCGCCAGAGGGGGCCGGCTTGGTCGCTGGGGTTCTTCGGCGGGCGGAACGCCTCCTGCATCAGCTTCGTCCCCACCAGGCTGTCGGAGAGCCCGGCGCGGCGACGGACCTGGACCTCGACCTCCTTCAACGCCGTGAACGCCGCCGTCTCGTAATCGCCGCGCAGGAACTGAGGCCGGGCGGTGAACTCCAGTTCAGGAACGAGGTCGACGTCGAGCCGCTCGACCGCCCGGAGCCAGTGGGCACCGTGAAGTAGAAACTGACGACCGCGCCTGGTGGTGGTAAATGCCTCGGCGGCGCTCTGGTCAACGGTCCGGGCGATCAGGCACTTGGC
The DNA here is from genome assembly GCF_040649915.1 of Micromonospora sp. NPDC048839. Taxonomy (NCBI): domain Bacteria; kingdom Bacillati; phylum Actinomycetota; class Actinomycetes; order Micromonosporales; family Micromonosporaceae; genus Micromonospora; species Micromonospora sp. NPDC048839. The sequence goes on along the minus strand of NZ_JBEZGL010000004.1, from coordinate 39,526 downwards.
CTGCAGCCAGCCCCATGCCTCCGACAGGAGCTGAACCGTGTCCGGATCCCGGGGATAGTGATCCTGCCGGACTTCGAGTAGCCAGTTGCGCCAGTTCCACGCATCCTGCGCGGAGGCCAGCACCCGCAGGGCGAGCTCGTCGAGGGTTAGGGCGCGAACTTCGTCGGCCGTGAGGGTCCAGTTCTGCACGTGGTCGAGGCTCCTGGATCTGAGTCAGCCGATCGCGGCGTTGCCCAGCTGCTCGATGGCGGTTTGTGCCCAGGCCTGGGCTCCCTCACCCGCACCGATGGCCAGGCCGGTGGCGATTGGGGCAAGCAGTCCCTTGAGCGCGGCGACGCCGCGCCGCAGCCGGCTCGGGTCCGGCGTCTCCTGGGTGACCTCGGTGAGGACCTCGTCGGCGGCAGCCTCTGCATCCTGCAGGTCCTGCTCCGACAGACCAACCGCCGACAGCCCTTGTCGGGTGCTGACCACGGCCTGGGCCAGGGCCTCGAAGCCAGGCGTGATCTGCTCGTTGTGTGTCTGCGTCTGGTTGACGGTGCCGGTGTTGTTCCATGCCAGCTGAGCGCCTGCGGCCCCGCCGTGGATCACCGGCCCGTTGTAGGTGATCGTCGTCGGCACGGTAGTACGCTCCGCCCCGCGCAGGCCCGTCGGCGCATCGGCGACCGTCGTCACCTGGATGGGGTGCTTGTCGAACTCGCGCTGCATCTCGCGCATCATCCGGGCGATCCCCTGCTTGTTGATGGTCACCTTCGCCAAGATCCTCTCCTCTGACCTACCGTCTGGTCCAGCCTACGGCGGGGGTCTGACGCACCCGCGCCCTCCCGGCTGCTGCCCCTACCTGGAGTCCACATCCTCAGGCGCCGTTGTGACGTCCTGGCCGTTCAGCCACCGGCGGCGACCTGCTCGCACACGGCGGGGCCGGTAGCCGCCCGGGACGTCGGCGCCGATGGTGTCCCAGAAGGCCGGCGAGCCGTCGATGTACCCGCCGAGCGTGTGCCAGTCGTAGCAGGCGTTTTCCCTGCGCAACGCCGCGAGGCCGGCGGCGGCCAGTCCGCGGCGGCGATAGGCCGGCAGGGCATGCGGCTGCTCGACCCAGCCGATCCGGCACCGATGACATATCTGGTAGTCGGCCTCGAAGACGAACTCGTCCCGCACGGAAGCGTCATCGGGGTCGTGGCCGCGTAGGTTCGCCGCGCGCATCCGCCAGCCGATCCGCTCGTGAGGGTGTCCTGCCACGGCGCGGCCAGCCGGGGCACGACCGGCCAGCCGGACCGGCGCGGCCACCGGCCACCGGCCACCGGCCACCGGCCACCGTGAAAGCAGCTCGTGCCCGGACACCCGGCCGAGCATCGCTGTGCTGGCCACCAGGTCCCGGATCTCGGCATCACGCGAGCCGCTGTCGGTCATCGGCAGCTCAGTCCTCGCCGGCGTCGGCCTGCGCCTGCCCGGCCTGCTCGACCAGCGCATCTCGTCACGTCCCGCAGCCCGGCCACGACGTTCCAGTCCGGCCGGACCGCCGGGCTCATGCCGCGGGCCTTGGTGTCCTCCCAGATCCGGTCGACGTAGTCATACAGCGCCTGCTGGATCCGGACCTGCGCTGCCCCGCCTGGTCCAGCGCGGTGAGGAACTCATCTAGGGGTCGCCACCGACCCCGCACGTCCCGGACGTATGCCTCAGCGCATGCCCCACTCGGGAAACTGCTTCCGCTAGAGGCGACGAACAGCGCGGACACCGAGTAGTACGTGCGGTTCGCCAGTGTCCGGTACGACGGGCTGCTGGCCTCCTGGCGCAGCCTCCGCAGGGAGTAGGCGAATGCACGACGAGCCCGGCGGTTGGGTCAAGCGGCTTCTTGGATGGGCCGATCCTCGCGCTCATTCGTCATCCCGCCTGGGATCCTCGGACGCCTTGAACTTTGCGGACGGAGTTCCTGGTCGACGGCAACGCCGAGGTAGCGGCGAATCTCGTCGTCCGCCAGAGTGCAGGCACCCATGCCGGCGACCACGGCCGTGGTGGTGCCCAGCAGCCAGGAGATAATGCTGAAGGCCGTCAGCAGAATCATGGTCGCCGTCGCCGCAGTAGTGCCGCCGACGGCTGCAGCGGTTTGACGCCCTTCCGCAGCCCGGAAGCGGCACCAGCCGTCAGCGCCGTTCTGAAGCGTCGCCACACTCACTAGACGCCTGGGGGCCCGGGACAGAACGGCCGGACCGGCGAAGAAACAGGGTCCGAACTTGGATCGCAAGCCGTGTTACCGCGCTCCCTGGAACACCGCTACCAGAAACGGGTAGCGCCACAAACAACGCCCATACCGGATGGTCGTGTCGAGGCATGCCAGACCATGCCTCTCCAACCAGACGCCCCTGGCGTCCGCTCCCCTCGACCGAAGGAGCAGGGTGATGACCACCAGCAGTTTCAACCAGGACGAGCTACTGCAACTTCCTGCGATGATCGACCTGGCGACCGCCGCCCGCGCTCTCGGAGTTGGCCGCACAAAGGCTTACGACCTGGCAAAGAGCAACGCCTTCCCCTGCCCGGTACTTCGGATTGGAACCTCGTACCGCGTGCGCACGGCAGATTTGCTCCGGCTCGTCGGCGTCGACCGACAGCCCACGGCTGTCCGTGATGATCGTCTGGAACAGACAGAGCGGCGCTACGCCGATCGCTGAGGTCCATCCTCGTCGGGCGCAGTGGCAGCCCATGCCGGCCGGTACCGACCGGTGAGCACATCGTCAACGAGCAAGGCGACGATCCCGGGCGGGGTCAGGTCGGGCCGCAGCACACCCAACTTCTCCATTTCCGACGGCGTCAGCCTGATCTTGACCTGCTGATCCCGCTTCTCCCGCGCCGGCAACGGCGGCAGGTTGTCAGCGACAGGGCGCTGTCGCGGCATACCTCAACTCCTAGGCAAGCAGATCGAACGGCCGCATGACGAGTCGAGGGTCCCACATCTCACATCGCCTATCGCCATCCGCCATGAGCCGGACGCCGGGGCCGGAATTTGGTACCTCTTTTCGGTACCATTTGAAGACGCATCCTCCCCGTTGCAGGCCCCGACGAAACCCCTCCACGAAAGGCGCAGAAGCAGAATGAGCACCTCGGATCCGATCAAGAAGATCACGCTTCGAAGCGGCAAGACCCGTTACCGGTTCGTCCTCGACATCGGACGCAAGCCGGACGGGCGTCGGGACCAGCGGACGTACACCTTCGACACCAGGAAGGAAGCCAAGGCGGAGTACGCCCGGATCAAGCACGAGACCGACCGCGGCACATACGTCAAACCCGGCAAGATCACGGTCAACGACTTCCTCGACGAGTGGTTGGCGTCCGCCACCCGCGATGTAGAGAAGGCCACCGCCGCCAACTACCGCGATGCGCTGCTGCCGGTCCGCGCCCGCCTTGGCAGCAAGCCACTCCAGGACGTCACCGAGGCCGACATCGAGGCTCTGATCGACTGGATGCTGACGGAGGGCCGGAAACGTGGTGGCAAGCCAGGATCGGGGCTCGGTGTCCGGTCAGTGCGCCTGACGCTCGGCCGCCTTCGAACCGCGCTGAACGTGGCGGTTCGGCGTCAGCTCGTGGTCCGCAACGTCGCCGCGTTCGTCGCCATCCCCAGAGCGGCTGCGAAGGCCGCGGCCGAGGCACAGGCTGAGCGCAAGCCCTGGACCCAGGAAGAGGTGAAGGCGTTTCTGACCGGCATCACAAGCGAACGCCTCTACGCCGCCTGCCTGCTGTCGCTGATGGGTCTTCGACCGGCTGAGGTGTGCGGGCTGCGATGGTCCGATGTCGACTTCGAGACCGGGACGATCGCGGCCGGGGACAACACCCGGACGCTCGTTGACGGAGAGATCGAGGAGAAGGAAGCCAAATCGGCGGCCGGCAAACGCGGCCTGCCGATGCCCGCGACGGTAACGAAGGCGCTCAAAGCGTTCAACACCCTGCAGAAGAAGGAACGCCTGAAGGCCGGTAACACCTACGTCGACAGCGGCTACGTCCTGGTCAACGAACTCGGCCAGCCGCAGCGCACCGACTGGCTCCGCCGCCGGGTCTACGAGCTGATGACCAAGGTCGGAGTACGCAAGGTCCGGCCGTACGACGCCCGGCACGCCTGCCTGACCTACCTCGCCGGCGTCGGAGTGCCCGACGTCGTGCTGGCGGCTTGGGCCGGCCACGCCGACGGCGGCACGCTCGCCAAGCGGGTCTACGTCCACCCCGACAGCAGCCACCTCAAGGTGGCGGCCGAGCACCTCGAATCAGGGCTGTTCGGGTGACTCGAGCGCCCGAAATTCAGCAGTACGCGCGTACGTGAGAAATTGTGAGACGAAACGGCAAAAGGCCCCGACTCACCGAAGTGAATCAAGGCCTCTGACCTGCCGAAACTCTGTCGGGACGGCCGGATTCGAACCGACGACCCCTTGACCCCCAGTCAAGTGCGCTACCAAGCTGCGCTACGTCCCGCCCCCGCGCGGTTTCCCCCGCGGCAGCCGGTACAGCTTAGCGCAGCTGCCCCGGGTCCTCCGCACAGGCCCCACCCGCGTCGCGAGGTGACCGAACCACCGCACAACCCCTACAGCGTCCTAGGAGGGTGGGGTGGAAGAAATGCCGGACGGGCGAGGACCACCCATCCGGCATTTCTGGAGAACAAGAACGGGTCAGCCGTGCGCCTTGCCTCGGCCGCCGGGGCCGAGTTTCTTGCGCGGGCGGACCGAGATCTCGATGGGGCTGCCCTCGTACCCGAATTCCTCGCGGAGCTTGCGCTCGACGAAGCGCTGGTAGCCGGCGTCGAGCGGACCGGTGGTGAAGAGCACGAACCGTGGCGGCGCCACGCCGGCCTGCGTCGCGAACAGGATCCGCGGCGCGCGACCGCCGCGCACCGGGTGCGGGGTGGCCTGCACCAGCGCGGTCAACCACTGGTTGAGCTGCGCGGTCGGCACCCGGGTTTCCCAGCTGGCCAGGGCCTTGTTCAGGGCCGGGGCCAGCTTGTCCACCGCGCGGCCGGTCATCGCGGACAGGTTCAGGCGGATCGCCCAGGGGATGCGACGCAGTTCCCGGTCGATCTCCTTGTCCAGGTAGTACCGACGGTCGGCGTCGACCAGGTCCCACTTGTTGAACGCGATGACCATCGCCCGACCGGCCTCGGTCACCATCGACAGGATCCGCTGATCCTGCTCACTGATCGGCTCGCTGGAGTCCAGCAACACCACGGCCACCTCGGCGGCCTCGATCGCGCCGGCGGTGCGCAGGCTGGCGTAGTACTCGGTGCCGCTGGCCTTACCGACCCGCTTGCGCAGCCCGGCCGTGTCGACCAGTTGCCAGGTCTGACCACCGATCTCGACCAGGCTGTCCACCGGGTCCACAGTGGTGCCCGCCACCGAGTCGACGACCGCCCGGTCCTCGCCGGAGAACCGGTTGAGCAGGCTGGACTTGCCCACGTTCGGCCGCCCGACCAGCGCCACCCGGCGGGGGCCGCGCGGCCGGTTCTCCACGATCGCCGGGGCTTCCGGCAACGCGGCGAGGATGGCGTCCAGCAGGTCGCCGGAGCCGCGCCCGTGCAGCGCGGAGATCGGGAACGGCTCACCGAGGCCGAGCGACCACAGCGAGGTCGCCTCCATCTCGATGGCGGTGTTGTCGGCCTTGTTGGCGATCAGGATCACCGGCTTGGCGCTGCGCCTTAGCATCTTCACCGCGGCCTCGTCCACGTCGGTGGAGCCCACCATCGCGTCGACCACGAAGAGCACCACGTCGGCGGTGACGACCGCCGTCTCGGCCTGCGCCGCGATGGCCGCGGCACGGTCCTTCGCGTCCGGCTCCCAACCGCCGGTGTCCACCACCGTGAACGCCCGGCCGTTCCACTGCGCGTCGTACGGCACCCGGTCGCGGGTCACGCCCGGGACGTCCTCGACGACCGCCTGCCGACGGCCGATGATCCGGTTGACAAGCGTCGACTTGCCCACGTTGGGGCGGCCGACCACGGCCACCACCGGCTGCGGGCCGCTCGGCTCCTCGACGGCGACGTCGGGCTCACGCAGCTCGACCCATCCTGCACCCTCGCTCACGCCGCTCCTCCGCTGCGCTCCGGACCGACCTGAGACCCAATCGCGCTGAGCCCGATGATTCGCTCGCTACGCTGCGGACCGACCTGAGACACCACCGCGCTGCTCATGCCACACCCCGCTCGGTGAGCAGCTCGCGCAACCGCGCCACGACCTCGTCGATGCCCAGCTCGGTGGTGTCCAGCACCACCGCGTCGGGTGCCTGCGCCAGCGGATTGACCTCGCGGGTCGAGTCGAGCCGATCCCGTCGGGCCAGGTCGGCCGCGGTGGCCGCCACGTCAGCGGCGTCCTCGGCGCTACGCCGGGCGGCACGGGCCGCCTCGGAAGCGGTCAGGAACACCTTCAGGTCCGCGTCCGGCGCGACGACCGAGCCGATGTCCCGACCCTCGACGACGATCCGGCCAACGTTGGCGATCATCTCGCGCTGCCGGGTGACGAGCAGCTCACGAACAGCCGCCACGGCGGCGACTGCCGAAACCGCGCCGGTCACCTCCGGGCCCCGGAGTTCCGCGTCCACGCCCACGCCGTCGACGGTCACGGCGTACCCCTGCGGGTGGGTGCCGATGTGCAGCTTGACGTCGCCGGCGACCTTGGCCACCGACGCGGCGTCGGTGAGGTCCACGCCGGAGCGCAGCACGGCCAACGTGATCGCCCGGTACATCGCTCCCGTGTCCAGGTAGCGCGCACCGATCGCGACGGCGAGCCGCCGCGACACGGTGGACTTACCCGAACCGGACGGCCCGTCCACAGCGACCACACATCGCCTGGCCCGTACGTTTTCCTCCACCGTGTCCTCCTCAGCCCGTACCTCACGGATCGCCCGGTGATCTGGCGCCGCAAGCGGATGGTCAATCGTCATCAATCATGCCCGCGGTCCGTGGCGGACCCGCGCGCGACGCCGCCGGAGGCGACCCACGCCACCCCCGCGGCCGCGTCTCGGCCGTTGTGGAGCCTACCGGCAGCCGTACCCCGAACTCGGGGGTCAGTCACCCACGGCGTTGAACAGGGCGGCGACCTCGGCGTTCGTCAACCGCCGGATCCGCCCGGTCCGCAGGTCACCGAGCCGGATCGGCCCGATCGAGGTACGCACCAGCCGGGTGACCGGGTGGCCGACCTCCTCCATCAGCCGCCGGACGATGTGCTTGCGCCCCTCGTGCAGGCTCAGCTCCACCTGGGCGGATTTACCCAGCGTGTCCACCACCTTGAACGAGTCGACCTTGACCGGCCCGTCCTCCAGGTCGACCCCGGCCAGCAGCCGCTTGCTCAGGTTGCGCGGGATCGGCCCGACCACCTCGGCGAGGTAGGTCTTCAGCACCTGGTACGAGGGGTGCATGAGCTTGTGCGCGAGCGTGCCGTCGTTGGTGAGCAGCAGCAGGCCCTCGCTGTCCGCGTCGAGCCGCCCGACGTGGTAGACCCGCTGCTCCAGCCGGGCGCCGATGAAGTCGGACAGCTCGTTGCGTCCCTTTTCGTCCGCCATCGTGGTGACCACCCCGCGCGGCTTGTTCATCGCCACGTAGACCAGGCGGACGTCGACCTGGAGGCGCTCGCCGTCCACGTGGATCACGGCGATGGCCGGGTCGACCTTGTCGCCGAGCTTGGCGACCCGCCCGTCCACGGTGACCCGGCGGCGGAAGATCAGGTCCTCGCAGGCACGCCGGGAACCCACGCCGGCGGCGGCGAGCACCTTCTGCAGGCGCTCAGCCCCCTCGAAGACAGGGGCGTCGGGTTTGGGGGAACGGTTATCGGGTCGCATCAGCAAGCTCTTCTACGTCGTCGGGCAGGAAAGGTGCGAGGGGCGGCAGCTCGGCAACGGTGTTCAACCCGAGCTTCTCCAGGAACAACGTGGTGGTCCGGTAGAGGAACGCCCCGCTGTCCGTTTCGGTGCCACACTCCTCGACGAGGCCGCGGGTGACCAGCGTACGGATGACCCCGTCGACGTTCACACCCCGGATGGCTGAGATTCGCGAACGGGTCACCGGCTGCTTGTAGGCGACCACGGCGAGCGTCTCCAACGCCGCCTGGGTCAGCCGTACGGACTGCCCGTCCAACACGAACCGCTCAACGTACGTAGCGTATTCCGGCCGGGTGTACAGCCGCCACCCGCCAGCCGCCCGACGCAGCTCGAACCCGTACCCGGCGGCGGTGTAGCCGGCGGCGATCTCGTCGAGCATCGGCCCGACCCGTTCAGCGGGCTGCTCCAGCACCTGCGCCAGGACCAGCTCACTGACCGGCTCGTCGACCACCAGCAGGATCGCTTCCAGGGCGCCACGCAGCTCACTGTCGGACATGTCGGGCGCGGGCTCCGGCGCGACGGGCACCCGCCGCCGCCCCGCCAACTGCCGCCGAGGTACGTCCCCAGCACCCCCCGACTCCCCCGCCGAGCCCTGCCCCACCTCAGCCGAGCCCTCCACCGCAGCCGAGCCCTGCCCCGCCTGCGCCGAGCCCTCCCCCTCAACGCCCCCCGGCTCTCCCGCCGCCGACCCCTGCCCCACCGCTGAGCCCTGCCCCACCGCCGAGCCCTGCCCCACCGCCGAGCCCTGCCCCACCCACGCCGAGCCCGACGCGTTCGCGGCCGGCTCGTCGGAGATCTTGGAAGGTTCCGGCCCCTGGAGGGGCACTTTCTCTCCAAGATCTTCGGGGTTCGACGGTGGCGCCGCGGCGAACTCGTCTGGCTGTTCGGTCGACTCGTTCGGCGGGGCTTCGGGGGCGTCTTGGGTGCCGTCGGCGGCGGGCGGGCGGGGGCGGTCCCACGGGGGGACCCAGGCGGCGGCCTGGTCGGCCAGTGAGTCCCGGCGTTGCTCGTCACTCATCCCGCGCACCCTCCGTCGTTCCCGTCCCGTCCGGCCCGCCGGCCTCCCCCACCGACTCAGGCTCAGCCCTCACCAGCGCAGGCTCAGCCCCCGCCAGCGCAGGCTCAGCCCCCGCCAGCGCAGGCCCAACCCCCGCCGACTCAAGCTCAGCCCCCGCCAGCGCAGGCCCAACCCCCGCCGACTCAAGCTCAGCCCCCGCCGACTCAAGCTCAGCCCCCGCCAGCGCAGGCCCAACCCCCGCCGACCCAGGCTCAGCCCTCGCCGACTCAAGCTCAGCCCCCGCCGACTCAGGCTCAGCCACCGCCGACCCAGGCTCAGCCCTCGCCAGCACAGGCCCAACCCCCGCCAGCGCAGGCCCAACCCCCGCCGACTCAGGCTCAGCCCCCGCCGACTCAAGCTCAGCCACCGCCGACCCAGGCTCAGCCACCGCCGACCCAGGCTCAGCCACCGCCAGCGCAGGCTCAGCCACCGCCAGCGCAGGCCCAACCCCCGCCGACGCAGGCCCGGTCCCGTGCAGCTCAGCTCCGGCCGGCTCAGGCCCAACCCCCACCGGCCCAACCCCCACCGGCTCAGGCTCCACCGGCTCAGGACCCACCGGCGTAGGCTCCACCGGCTCAGGCTCCACCGGCTCAGGGGCGGCGCTCGGCGGACCGGCGTCGGCCGGGGTGCCGGCGTACTCGTCGACGTGCAGTTCGGTGTCGCCGTCGACCGGGCCGGTCCAGCGCACGGTCAGCTCCTCCAGGGCCTGTTCCTGCACGAAGGCGACCAGCCCCTCCCGGTACAGCTCCAGCAGCGCCAGGAACCGCGCCACCACCTCCAGGGTGGCCTCGCAGTCGGCGCAGAGCAGGGAGAACGTGGCCGTGCCGGCCCGCCGCAGCCGGGCGGCGAGGATCGCCGCGTGTTCGCGGACACTGACCCGGACCATGTGCACATGGGCGATGGACACCTCCGGCACCGGTTTCGGGGTCATCGCCTTCACGGCCAGCTTCAGCAGCCGCTGCGGGCCGATGCCGAGGACCAGGTCGGGCAGCGCGTCGGCGTAGCGGGCCTCCAGGCTGACCGCCCGCGGGTACCGGCGGCCGCCGACCGCCTCCAACTCGGCGATGTACGCCGCCGCCTCCTTGTACGCCTTGTACTGCAGCAGCCGGGCGAAGAGCAGGTCCCGGGCCTCCAGCAGGGCGAGGTCCGCCTCGTCCTCCACCTCGGCGGAGGGCAGCAGCCGGGCCGCCTTCAGGTCGAGCAGCGTCGCGGCGATCAGCAGGAACTCGCTGGCCTCGTCCAGGTCCCAGTCGTCGCCCATGGCCCGGATGTAGGCGATGAACTCGTCAGTGACCGTGTGCAGGGCCACCTCGGTGACGTCGAGCTTGTGCTTGCCGATGAGTTGCAGCAGCAGGTCGAACGGGCCGGTGAAGTTGGCCAGCCGCACCGTGAAACCGGTGGCCGCCGGGGCGGCAGGCAGGTCGGCCGCCCCGGCGGGCGGGTCGGCAGCCGGGTCGGCGAGCGGCACACCGTCGACCTCGCCCGGAGCAGCGGTGTCGGGTGGGTCGAGGGGTGGCGCGGTCACCGCACGACCGTAGTCCACGAGGCGGGCACCGGGCGGTCCGGCTACCGCTCCGACTGGGCGGCGATCACCTCGCGGGCCAGCTGACGGTAGTTGCGTGCCCCGGAGGAGGCCGGGTCCATCGTCGTGATGGGGGCACCGGCCACGGTGGACTCGGGGAACTTCACCGTCTTGGTGATGACCGTCTGGTAGACCTTGTCGCCGAACGCCTCCACCACCCGCTGCAACACCTGACGGCAGTGCGTGGTGCGGCTGTCGTACATGGTGGCGAGGATGCCTTCGAGCTCCAGGTCGAAGTTGAGCCGCTCGCGCACCTTGTCGATGGTGTCCAGCAGCAGTGCCACCCCGCGCAGGCTGAAGAACTCGCACTCCAGCGGGATGAGCACCCCGTGCGCGACGGTCAACGCGTTGATCGCCAGCAGGCCGAGCGACGGCTGGCAGTCGATCAGGATGTAGTCGTACTCCTTGCGGACCGTGCGCAGCACCCGGGCCAGGGCCATCTCCCGGGCGACCTCGTTGACGAGCTGGATCTCGGCGGCGGAGAGGTCGATGTTGGCCGGCAGCAGGTGCAGCCCCGCGACGTCGGTCTTGATGACCACGTCCTCGGCGATGATGTCGTCCTGCATGAGCAGGTTGTAGATGGACAGGTCGAGGTTGTGCGGGTTGACGCCCAACCCCACCGAGAGCGCGCCCTGCGGGTCGAAGTCGACGAGCAGCACCTTGCGGCCGTACTCGGCGAGCGCCGCGCCCAGGTTGATGGTGGTGGTGGTCTTGCCCACGCCACCCTTCTGGTTGGCCATCGCGATGATGCGCGCCGGCCCGTGCCGGTCGGTGGGCATCGGCTCCGGGATGGGCTTGCGCATCGTGTAGGCAGCCGGGTCCGCCGGACCGAGGTCCGCGCCGAGCGTGGCCTGCTGCTCGCGGAGCTCCGACGTCCAGGTCTCGGCACGGTCACCGTTGCCAGCCATGTGCTCGTTGCCCCCTCCCGACGACCCCACCCGGCGTCGGAGCCGTCCGACGTCCTTCGCGGCGCCGCTGCGCACCCCGGTCGTGTCGCTCCAGGAGGTCCGCGCCGATGCCGACTGTACGCCACCGACCAGCAGGGGGTTGGGCACCGGCCCGGCGTGTCGGCGCCGACCGCCACCGGGTTCAGTCCCGGGCGCGCGGATGGGCGGTGGCGTACACCTCGCGCAGCCGCTCCACGGTGACAAGTGTGTAGACCTGTGTGGTGGTCACCGACGCGTGGCCGAGCAACTCCTGGACCACCCGGACGTCGGCGCCGCCGTCGAGCAGGTGGGTGGCGTACGAGTGGCGCAGGGTGTGCGGGGAGACGGCCGCGGGCCCGTCGACCGGCAGCCCGGCCCGGCCGGCGGCGGCGCGCAGGATGCCCCAGGCGCCCTGGCGGGTCAGCGCGCCGCCGCGGGCGTTGAGGAACACCATCGGGGTGCCCCGACCGGTGGCGGCCAGGCCGGGACGGGACCGGACCAGGTAGGCGCGCACGGCGTCGACGGCGTACCCGCCGATCGGCACCAGCCGCACCCGGCCGCCCTTGCCGCGCAGCAGCACGGTGCCCTCGTCGGTGTCGAGGTCGTCCACGGCGGCGCCGACCGCTTCGGAGATCCGCGCGCCGGTGCCGTACAGGAACTCCAGCAGCGCCCGGTCGCGCAGCGCGAGCGGCGCGTCGTCGCCGGCGGCGGTGATCGGGCCGGCGGTTTCCAGCAGCCGGACCACGTCGTCGACCGGCAACGCCCGGGGCAGCCGGCGCGGCGGGGTGGGCGGGCGCACGTCGCGGCTGGGGTCGAGACTGGTCAGGCCCTCGCGCACCGCGAAGCGGTGCAGGCCGCGGACCGCGCTGGCCGCGCGGGCGGCGGAGGAGACGGCGAGGGGCGGGTGCGCGTCGTCGCCCGCGCGCAGCCGGGCCAGGTGCGACTCGACGAGACCGGCGCCGACCGCCGCGAGGTCGGTGACGCCGGCGTCGGCCAGCGTCGTCAGATAGCGGTCCAGATCCCGGCGGTACGAGGCGAGCGTGTTCGCGGACAGTCCACGTTCGACGGTGAGGTGGTCGAGGTAGCCGCGTACGGCACGGCGCAGGGCCGGCGTGGGCTGCTCGCCCACGCCGGCCGGGTCCGTGCCGCCGGTCAGCCCGCCACCGCTCAGGCCAGCGCGTCGGTCAGCGGGAGCACGTCCATGCCGTGCGCCTCGGCGACCGGGCCGTAGGTGACCTGGCCGGCGTGGGTGTTCAGGCCCAGCGCCAGCGCCGGGTCGCGGCGCAGCGCCTCCTGCCAGCCGTGGTTGGCCAACTCCAGGGCGTACGGCAGGGTGACGTTGGTCAGCGCGTAGGTGCTGGTGTTCGGCACCGCGCCGGGCATGTTCGCGACGCAGTAGAAGATCGACTCGTGCACCTTGTAGACCGGGTCGGCGTGGGTCGTGGGGCGCGAGTCCTCGAAGCAGCCGCCCTGGTCGATGGCGATGTCGACGAGCACACTGCCCGGCTTCATCCGGGAGACCAGCTCGTTGGAGACCAGCGTCGGCGCCTTCGTGCCGGGCACCAGCACCGCGCCGATGACCAGGTCGGCGTCGAGCACGGCCCGCTCGACCTCGTAGGCGTTGGACGCGATGGTCTGCAGGTGGCCCCGGTAGATGGCGTCGGCCGAGCGCAGCCGGGCGACGTTCTTGTCCAGCAGCAGCACCTCGGACTGCAGGCCCAGCGCGATCGCGGCGGCGTTCATGCCGGACACGCCGGCGCCGATGACGACGGTCTTGGCCGCGTACACGCCGGAGACACCGCCGGGCAGCACACCGCGCCCACCGCCGGTGCGCATCATGTAGAAGGCGCCCATCTGCGGGGCGAGCCGGCCGGCGACCTCGGACATCGGGGCGAGCAGCGGCAGCGACCGGTCCGGCAGCTCGACCGTCTCGTACGCGATGCCGGTCACCTTGCGGTCGATCAGCGCGTCGGTGCACTCCTTGGAGGCGGCCAGGTGCAGGTAGGTGAAGAGCACCTGCCCCTCGCGCATCCGGTGGTACTCCTCGGCGATCGGCTCCTTGACCTTGAGCACCAGCTCGGCGGTCTCCCACACCTCGTCGGCGGTGGCGAGGATCGTCGCACCGGCGGCGGTGAACTCCTCGTCGGTGATGCTGGAGCCGACCCCCGCACCGGCCTCGACGAAGACCTGGTGACCACTGCGGGTGAACTCGTTGACGCCCGCTGGCGTGATCGCCACGCGGTACTCGTGGTTCTTGACCTCGCGTGGGATTCCGACCTTCACGATGCAGACACCTCTCTTCGGGGCTGCTCTCCCCCGACTGCTCGGTGCCACGGTGGCCCCTTTGCCACCACGGTCCACCGGTCCCGCCGGCGGCAGTCTAGGCGCGCCCGGTGCCGCCGTGAGCCAGCACAGTGGCATCCGGTGCCCGGGTGTCCTGACGGAGTGTCAGGGGCACGCGGGCGGATTCGCCGGTGCGCGGTCGCCTCCGCCGCCGGGACGGGGTTCGACCATTATCGCCCCATCTGCCGCATGCCGCTGAGGACAGCCGGCAAGGGGCCCCGCGGTTGACCGCGGGACCCCTTCGCGCGTACTCCCTCGCCGGGTCGGACCGGCGGCGTCGCTCAGCGGGGCAGCGGCGCGTCCGCCCGGCGCAGCGCCGCCCAGCCGGTGTCCCGGGCGCGGGCCGCGGCCAGCAGCCCGGCCACCGCGGACGCGTTGGTGATCTCACCGGCCAGGACCATGGCCACCGCCTCGTCCAGATCGATCCGGACGACCTGGAGGTCGGCCTCCTCGTCGCGGCGCTCGTGCCGCTCGTCGGCCGGCACCTCGGCGAGATCCCGGGCCAGGAAGACCCGCACCAACTCGTTGGTGAACCCGGGTGAGCTGTGCAGGTCGACGAGCACGTCGACCTGCCCGGCGGTGAGGTCGGCCTCCTCGGCCAGTTCCCGCAACGCGGCGGCCGGCAACTCCTCGCCGGAGACGTCCATCAACCCGGCGGGCAGCTCCCACAGGTGCCGGCCGACCGGATGCCGGTACTGCCGGATCAGCACCACCTGACCGACGTCGTCGAGCGCCACCACGGCCACCGCACCGACGTGCCGGACGACATCGCGTACGCCCGTCCCGCCGCCGGGCATGGTCACCTCCTCGGTGACCACGTCGAAGATCCGCCCCCGGTACCGCTCCTCGCGCGAGCGCACCTCGTAGCGGTGCTCGACCCCGCTCACGCCGTCGCCCCGCTACCGAGCCTGCTGGTGCGCTCGCTCACGAGGACGATGCCGCCTTCGTCGCGGCGCCGTTGCGGGCGGCCTTGCGCGTCGTCGGGGCCTCCGCCGCCGCGTCCAGGTCGACCGGCAGTTGGTCGGCCTGCGAGTACGTCACCGCGGCCTTGACGAACGAGGCGAACAGCGGGTGCGGGCGGGTGGGTCGGCTCTTCAGCTCCGGGTGCGCCTGGGTGGCCACGAAGAACGGGTGCAGGCTGCGGTCCAGCTCGACGAACTCGACCAGCCGACCGTCCGGCGACGTGCCGGAGATGTGCAGGCCCGCCTTGGTCAGCGCGTCCCGGTAGGCGTTGTTCACCTCGTACCGGTGCCGGTGCCGCTCGCTGATCTCGGTGCTGCCGTACGCCTCGGCGACGATCGACCCCTCGGTCAACGTCGCCGGGTACGCCCCGAGCCGCATGGTGCCGCCCAGGTCGCCCTTGCCGGCGACAATGTCCTCCTGGTCGGCCATGGTGGCGATGACCGGGTGTGCGGCCTGCTCGTCGAACTCCAGCGAGTTGGCGCCGTCCAGGTCGGCCAGGTGCCGGGCCACCTCGATGGTCATGCACTGCAGGCCGAGGCAGAGGCCGAGCAGCGGGATGCCGGTCTCGCGGGCGTACCGGGCGGTGCCGATCTTGCCCTCGATGCCGCGCACGCCGAAGCCGCCGGGGATGAGGATGCCGTCCACGCCGGCCAACGCCGCGGCGGCGCCGGCCGGGGTGACGCACTCGTCACTGGGCACCCAGCGCAGCTGCACCCGCGCCCGGTGACCGAACCCGGCCGCGCGGATCGCCTCACTGACCGACAGGTACGCGTCGGGCAGGTCGACGTACTTGCCGACCACCGCGACGGTGACCGTGTGCCGGGGCCGGTGCACCCGCTCCAGCAGGTCGTCCCAGCTGGCCCAGTCCACGTCCCGGAACGACAGCCCGAGCCGGCGCACCACGTACGCGTCGAGCCCCTCGCGGTGCAGCACCTTCGGGATGTCGTAGATGCTCGGGGCGTCCGGGGCGGCGACGACCGCCTCGGTGTCCACGTCGCAGTACAGCGACAGCTTTTCCTTGAGCTTCACCGGGATCTCCCGGTCGCAGCGCAGCACGATCGCGTCCGGCTGGATGCCGATGTTGCGCAGCTGCGCCACCGAGTGCTGGGTCGGCTTGGTCTTCAGCTCACCCGAGGGCGCCAGGTACGGCACCAGCGAGACGTGCAGGTAGAAGCAGTTGTCCCGGCCCAGGTCGTGGCGGACCTGGCGGATCGCCTCCAGGAACGGCAGCGACTCGATGTCGCCGACGGTGCCGCCGACCTCGGTGATCACCACGTCGGGGAGCTGGCCGTCCTCGTCCGGGTCGGCCATCGCCAGGATCCGCGACTTGATCTCGTTGGTGATGTGCGGGATGACCTGGACGGTGTCGCCCAGGTATTCCCCGCGCCGTTCCTTGGCGATCACGTCGGAGTAGATCTGGCCGGTGGTGACGTTCGCCTTGCCGGACAACGCCCGGTCGAGGAAGCGCTCGTAGTGCCCGACGTCGAGGTCGGTCTCGGCGCCGTCCTCGGTGACGAAGACCTCACCGTGCTGGAACGGGTTCATCGTTCCGGGGTCGACGTTCAGGTAGGGGTCGAGCTTCTGCATCACCACCCGCAACCCGCGCGCGGTCAGCAGGTTGCCGAGGCTGGAGGCGGTGAGGCCCTTACCCAGCGAGGAGGCGACGCCCCCGGTGACGAAAATGTGCCTGGTCGTCCGTGCTGATGGGGCCAAGGCCTGCTCCCGTGTCGTCTGTCGCGGTCATGGCAGACCGCCGTGCTTGATCAGCAAAAGTGATCACGCGATCCACGGGATTCGACGGTAACACCTCCCGGGCGGGTACCCGCAGGCCGCACCCCGGCTGCGACACCACCGGGTCGTCCGGGCGCTCAGGACGCGGCAACCTCGGTCGATGACCGGCTGACCTGTCGGGGCGGCACGGGCACCGGCGAGGCGGCCTCCGGAGTCGTCCCACCCCGGGTCGGCCCCGCCGGCTCGTCGGAGTCGACGGAGGAGTCCTCGGCGTCGGCCGAGGGCTCGTCGGCGTCGGCCGGAGAGGCGTCGGCGTCGGCCGGAGGGCTCTCCGGTGGCGCGACCGCCTCCGGTACGCCCGCGGGCGGTCCGCTGATCGGACGGGGGTGGACCGCACCCAGCGGCCCGCCACCCCCGGTCGGCCCGTCACCCCCACCGACCGGACCGACCCCGCCGGACCCGGGGTCGTCGGCGCCGTCCGCGCGGGAGCGACCCGGCAGCGGGCGGGTCCGGTCGGCGGCGTGTCCGAGGACCCGCAACGACGCAAGGGCCGCCATCGGCACCACCAGCGCGGCGGCAGCGCCCAGCACGTCGAGTGCCGCACCGTCGAGCACACCACCGAGCACGGCGGCGACCACGGTGCCGGCCATCGCGGCCCGGACCGCCGGATAGATGCCGAACAACCGCATCAGCCCACCCCACGGCTGCAACAGGGCGAACCACACCAGCAACCCACCCACCAACGCCAGCACGGTCAGCGGGCTGTTGACCAACGTCTCGAAATTCTCCGTGCTGGACCGGTGCACGGTGAACCCGCCGGTGCCGTCGCCGAGCGCGGAGAGGAACCGGCCCAGGCTGCCCCGCTCGGCCGCCGAACGCCGCAGGTCCACCACGGCGAACCCGATGCCGACCGCCAGGGCGGCCATGGCGGCCCAGGCCAGCCGGCTGACCGTCAACCAGCCACCGGCGCTGATCACAGCGGCGACGCTCACCCCGGCGGTGAGGGCGATCGCGCCGACCGGGTCGGCGCCCAGGAACGGGCTGCCCACCACCACCACGGCGAGGCCACCCACGGCCACCATCACCGCGGGCCGCCAACCCCGGTGCAGCCGCTGGGCGAACCAGCCCCCGGTGAGCAACGCCCCGGCGAGGAAGACTCCCAGCCCCACGGTGCTCAGCCCGGCGTACCGGCCACCCTGCAACGCCGAGTAGCCGACCACGCCGTTGAGCTGCAGTCGGGCCCCGGTGAGCACGTCCAGCCCGACGACGAGTGTGGTGAGACCGGCCACCGCACCGAGGGGGCCGAGGGTGCCCGCGTACCCGGGGGCGAACCGGACCGCCGCGGTGCCGGCGGCCACCAGCAGCCCGGTGATCCCGGCGAACAACCAGCCGGGGTGGTCGCCCCGCCACCAGGGCACCGCGTCGGCCAGCAGCGCCGCCGGCACCGTCAACGCCACGGCGACCAGCAGCAACTCCGCCACGGCCGCGACCCGCCCGGAGACGGCGGTCGGACCGGCCGGCCCGGCGTGCGGGCGGGCACGGCGCAGCAGCGGCAGGACCGCCAGCGCCAACAGCACCTGCACACCGGCGAGCAGCGTGAAGAACCGACCGGAGACGGTCCGCTGGGCGGCCGCCTCCCGATCGGCGTTCGCCGGGGCGCTGATCGCGTCGGCGAGGTCGGCCGGACGACCACCGGTGCTGACCGCCGGCCGGCCGAGGAAGAGGCGCTCCGGCATCGGCCGGCCCAACGCGGCGAGGGCGGTCGGCGCGAGGTCGACAAGTTGCAGGTAGCCGTCGCGGCCGGTGCTGGCCGAGGTGAGCCACCCCCGCTCCCAGCCCGGACCGTCGGCGACCGCCACGTGCAGCCGCGACGGCTGGGCGGTGTCGGAGATCCCCGCGACCAGCACCAACGACTGCGGTGGCCGCGCCGCCAGCACCCGGGCCAGCTGGGCGTCCGCCGCTCGGGCCTGCCCCGCGCGCGACGCCGGGTCGGTCCCCTCGACCGTGCCGAGGTCGACGATGCTCAGCACGCACGAGCCGAGCAGCACCCGCGGATCGGCCGGCAACGCCGAGGCGTACCTGTCGACGCGGCCGAACGGTCGGGCGGCCGCCACGGCCGCACCCGGACCCACGGCGACGGAACAGCGGACCGACTCCGACAGCGAACCGGGCATGGCACCCCACGACAGGCGCTGCTGGTTGTACTGCACCACGCTCTCCTGGTCGGGCAGGTTCGCGCCGATGCCGTCGGGTTGTTCCACGGCCACCCCGGCCGGCGGGCAGCCGTCGGGGGGCCGGCTGCCGTTCCACCCGGCGAAGCTGCCCGCGCCCAGGGTCAGCCAGCCGTCCACCGGGCAGGTGGGTCGGTGCGCGGAACGCACCGACAGCGAGCCGATCGACCCGTCCTGGGCCATCCGCCACAACGTCGGGGTGCTCTGCGGATCGACGTCCTCCCAGCGCAGCCCGGCGATCCCGGCGAGCACCACGAAGTCGGCGGTGCGTTGCGGGGCGCTCCGTGGCGGGCGGGCGGCCAGCGCGGTGACGCCGAGCGCCACCACGAGCACGGTCAACAGGGCGGGGGCGATTCGGCGCAGCATCACCGCTGTCCCGTTCTCGGGGCGTCGGAGTCGGGGGTGGCCGCCGGACCGGTCGACTGCCCGGTCAGCTCGGCGTAGAGGGCGGCCAGCGTGGCGACGGTGTCCGTCTCGGTCGGCCACGTCGCCGCCCGTTGCGCGCCCCGCCGGCCCAGCTCGGCCCGCGCGGCCGGGTCGTCCAGCAGCGCACGCACCGCCGCGTCGACCGCGTCCACATCCCCGGGAGGAACCAGCGTGGCGGCGTCGCCGACCAGCTCCGGCAGGCCGCCGACCGCGGTGGCCACCAGCGGTACGCCGGCGCGCAGCGCCTCCTGCGCGAACAGTTGCCGGGCCTCCCAGTCGCTGGTCACCACCGCGAGGTCGGCGCCGGCGAGCAGGTCGGCCACGTCGGTGCGGTGCCCCAGCAGGGTCACCGGTGCGCGGGCCGCGGAGGTCCGCGCGGCCAGCGGCAGATACGCCGGCCCACTGCCCGCGATCACCACGACCGGCGGTGGGGTACGCGTCCGCCAGCGGGCAGCCGCGTCGATCAGCACGTCGTAGCGCTTCTGCGGGTGCAACCGGCCAACCGAGACGATC
Source organism: Micromonospora sp. NPDC048839 (assembly GCF_040649915.1). Lineage (NCBI taxonomy): Bacteria > Bacillati > Actinomycetota > Actinomycetes > Micromonosporales > Micromonosporaceae > Micromonospora > Micromonospora sp. NPDC048839. The sequence continues at coordinate 19,915 of NZ_JBEZGL010000004.1, read as the reverse complement.
AACGGCTGGTCCGGCCGTACGCCGAACTCGGCGCGTACCGCCGCCGGGCGTCGGCGCGGCGCGGGAAGCGTCGGCGCGGCGACCGGGGCGAGTCGGGTATCGGTGGCGCCCAGCGCGGCGGCCCGGCGCACCAGATCCGTGGAGGCGCCCAGCGCCACCCGTGCGCTGCGGGCCACCACTCGTTCCGCGAGGCGGGACATCCCACCCCGCAGCCCGCCGGAGAGCACCGCGTTGTGCCAGGTCACGATCAGCGGGGCGGCGGGACGGGCCAGCACGGCGACCAGCCCGGCCCGCAGGCCGTGCGCGTGGACCACGTCGACGCGGGCGGCGGAGAGCACCCGCCGCAGGGCCAGCACCGCACGGGCGTCGGCCGGAGTCGGGCTGGCCGGGATCTCCACCGGCTCGAACCGCGCACCCACACCGGTGAAGTCGAACTGTTCCTGGGTGGCGGCCGGCCCGCAGACCACGACGGCCGCGCCGCCGGCGACGAGACCACGGGCCACCGAGCGGACGTGCTGGCCGACCCCGCCGGTGCTGGACGCGAGCACCAACGCGACCCTGCCCGACCAACCGGCAGGCTGAGGTGACTCAGTCATCGCGCTGCCGTCTCCTTCCCGTCGCCCCGCTGCGGGGAGACCGGCGTCGGCCCGCCGCCCCGTGGCCCCCGCCGACCCAGACGCCGCAGCACCCCGGCGAGCAGCGGCTGCACGTCTCGCCGGTCGACGAACCAGACCACAGCGAGGAACACCGCCCCGACCAGAACCCCGGACAGCATGCCCTGACCGAGTGCCGCCGCCGTCGTCGGGGTGCCGCCGCCCGGTGTGTCGAGCCAGCGGGTGAGGCCCAGCCCGGCGAGCGCGGCGAGCACACCGGCGAGGCCACCGGCCGCCCCGGCACGGGCCGCGCCGGCCAGCGCCGGACGGCCGGCGCTGCGCGCCACCGCCAGGAGCAGCAGCGCCCCGAGGACCAGCATCCCCACCGAGTTCGCGGACGTCACCGCGAGCACCCGGTCGGCGGTGGGGAGCAACGCCGTCAACGGCAGCGCCACGGCCGGAACGACCAGCCAGCCGAGGGTGATCGCCACCGTCGCCGAGCGAGTGTCGCCGCGGGCGTACAGCGCGCGAGACAGCACCGCGAACAACCCGTAGCCGAGCAACCCCGGCGCGAACCCGCTGATGGCCGCCGCGGTCGACGCCGGGTTGTCCGGGTAGAAGAGGGCGGCGATCGGCTGCGCGGTGCCGATCAACGCCGCGACGCCCAGGCAACTGAAGAGCAGCACGCCCCGCACCGCGCCGGAGAGGGTCCGTCGATAACCGTCCTCGTCCCCGGCGGCGCTGGCGGTGGCCAGGGTGGGATAGGAGGCCACCGCCAACGGCACGGCGAGGACCGCCCATGGCAGCAGGTAGATCGCCTGGGCCAGGTTGAACACCTGCGGGGAGCCGGTGGGGCCCCCGGAGACCCGGTTCAGCACCACCAGGAGCGCGATCTGCTGTGCGGCCACCGTCACCGCACCGGCCGTGGCGAGCCCGCCGATCCGCTCCCGCGCGTCAGCGGTGAAGGCGTACCCGAAGCGGGGCCGCACCCGCAGCCGCCGCAGCGGGATCAGCAGCGAGAGCGACAGCACGACCACGCCCAGGGTGGTGCCGCCGGAGAGGAGCAGTTCGCCGCTGCGGCCGACCTGGGCCACGGACACGCCCCGCCCCTGAGCGGCGCCGAAGGCCACGTAGACGACGACCACGGTGAGGCTGGACAGCAGCGGCGCGATGACGGGCCAGGCGAAGCGTCGATGTGCCTGCAGGACGCCGGTGAGCACGATGCCGATCCCGTAGAGCGGCAACTGCGGGGCGAACACGCGCAGCATCCGCGCGCCGGCGGCGAGTTCCGCCGCCGATCGTCCCTCACTGATCAGCGAGATGATCGGGTCGGCGAACAGGACGACGAGCGCGGCGAGGGGAACCAGCAGGCTCACCGTCCAGGTGAGCAGGGCGCCGGTGGTCGCCGCCACCGTCCGCCGGTCGTCCGCCGCGACCGCCCCGGCGAGCAGTGGCACGACCAGGCTGGCCAACGCCCCGCCCGCGACGATCTCGAAGACGATGTTCGGCACCGTGTTGGCGATGACGTACATGCCGCCGAGGTCGCTCTGCTCGACCACCCAGGTGAACACGGCGGTGCGGCCGAAGCCGGCGAGGCGGCTGGCCACGGTGAGGACGGCGATGAGCGCGGCTGCCCCGGCCAACCGGCCGGCGCCGGCGAGGGGTGCCGGTCGTGTCACGTCAGTCGGCGCGCCGGCCCAGAGCGTCGAGCTCCCGCAGCCCCGGGGTCCGCTGGATCACCGCGGTGAAGCTGACCTTCTCGCTGGTGGCGGTGAGACCGGCGAGCAGCGCGAGCAGACCGGCGCGGCCGAGCGGGCCGCTGCGGGCGGCGAGCGCGACACCGAGCAGCGCCCCGAGCGCGTTCGCGCCGCTGTCGCCGAGCATCACGTCCTCGGCCAGGTCGTCGCGGAGCAGGCCGGCGGCGGCACCGGCCACGCCGGCGGTGATCCCGCCGTGCGGGCCGCCGGTCAGCGGCGCGGCGAGCAGCAGCCCGGACTTGAGGGCGCGACCCGGCCGCAGGTCGAGCAGGTTGAGCAGGTTCGCCGTACCGGCGATCACGCCGGCGCCGAGCAGCACGTCGACGCTCCGACCGAACGCGCCGTGACGCTGCCGGCGAGGGTGCGCGGCGACGCGGGGGTCGGCGGCGAGCAGCGCGGCGGCACCCAGCCCGGCAGCACCCACTCCGACGACCTTGACCAGGCCCGCGGTGATCCGTCCCGCGCGTAACGCGGCGAGGTGACCGGCGAAGCCCTTGGCCGCCTTCTGCTCCGGTCGCGCGCCGACCACGTCGTCGTAGAGGCCGACGCCACCGGCACCGAGGCCGGCGAGCAGGGCGGCGGCACCGGAGGCGCCGCTGGTGGCACCGAACGCGCCAGCGGCGCTCGCCCCGGCGGCGAGCGCCGGGCCGGCGGCCAGGGTCAGCGTGCGGCCCCGGAAGTTGGTGCGCTCCAGCGCCGGTCCGGCCGGGGAGGTGCGCACCTCGCGCAGCGCGTAGCGGGCCGCCGCGGCGCCGGCACCGGCGATCAGCAGCCGGCCCAGCGCGCTCACGCCGCCGCCCCGCGGGGCCGCAGGCTCGCGGAAGCGTCGATTACGGACACGGGGGTACGTCGTTCGCTCACTGGGGCAGTGTAGGCACCAGGCCGGAGGCGGCGTTGTCGCCGACGCCGTACTGGCCGGCCTTCTTCTCGGTGAGCTGCTGCACCAGGGCGAGGCTGGTGACCAGTTGGCCCTGCACGGTGTTGGCGTTGTCGACGGTGGAGATGGTCTGGGAGAGCACCGGGTCACCGCGGACCACGGACACCAGGTTGCCGCCGGCGGACCCGTTGCCGGCCACCACGATCGAACCGGTCCGGTCGAACTGCTCAGCGATCTTGACGACCGACTCGTCCCGCTTGTCGGAGTCCTTGTCGACGTACGGCTGACCGCTGACCACGACGACCGCCTCGGCCGAGCCGGTGACCTTGTTGTTGTCGGTGGTCAGGTAGCCGGCGTTGTTGTACGCGGCGAGCACCGCCCGCCGGTCGGCGTCGCTGACCGGCGCGACGCCCTGGGAACGGTCCAGCAGGACACTGGCCAGCAGCGCGCTGGAGGTCTCCACACCGTGCCCGTTGCCCGGCAGGCCGGTGGTCTGCGCGGTCGGGCGGGCCGCGGTCACCGCCAACTCCAGCAGGTTGGAGTTGTTGTCCGGGTTGACGAGTTTGTCCTGCAGATCGACCCGGCCGGTGATGGTGGCCCCGGCGAGCTGAAGTTTCTTGAGCACACCCTCGGTGTGGTCGCGCCCGTTGGGCAGGGTCATCACCAGCACGCGCCGCCCGGTCAGGGTGCTGGGGAGGATGACCTCGGACACCTTGTCGGCGAACTCCTCCTCCCGCCCGAGCTGCGTCTCCATGTTGTTGACCTGCTGGCGCCAATACTGGTTGTCCTTGCGCAGCCCGGTGACCTGCCCCTCGAGCGAATCGGCGACCGGGCCGTTGAGGGCGGCCGTGCCGACCACCAGGCCGATCGCCAGAGCCAGGAACACCGCGGTGAGGGACACCACGTGGTAGCGGAAGTTGATCACGCTTGCAGCCTCTTGATCGGTCGGGAACTAGAAGAGCCGGTACAGCTGGAACACGAAATTGTCCCACCACTCGGCGACCACGCCCAGGTACGCCTTCCCGACGGTCGAGACAGCCACCGCGGACGCCATCGCCGCGATCGCCGACAACACCAGCAACAGCAACGAGGACCCGGAGATGCTCTGCCGGTAGAGCCGGCTCACACCCTTGGCGTCGACCAGCTTGCCACCGACCTTCAGCCGGGTCAGGAAGGTCGAGGCCATCCCGCCGCGACCCTTGTCGAGAAACTCGACGAGCGTGGCGTGGGTGCCGACCGCGACCAACAGCGAGGCGCCCTTCTCGTCGGCCAGCAGCATGGCCAGGTCCTCGCTGGTCGCCGCCGCCGGGAAGGTGATCGCCGGCACGCCGAGACCGTTGACCCGGGGCAGGCCGGGCGCCCGCCCGTCCGGGTACGCGTGCACGATCACCTCGGCGCCGCACCGCAGCACGTCGTCGGTGACCGAATCCATGTCCCCGATGATCATGTCGGGGGTGTACCCGGCCTCGACCAGCGCGTCGGCCCCGCCGTCGACGCCGATGAGCACCGGCTTGAACTCCCGGATGTACGGGCGCAGCACGTCCAGGTCGGCCTTGTAGTCGTAGCCGCGCACCACGATGAGGCAGTGCCGCCCCTGCATCTGCGTCTCGATGTCCGGCACACCCACACCGTCGAGCAGCAGATCGCGCTCCTGACGGAGGTAGTCCATCGTGTTGGCGGCGAACGCCTCCAACTGCACCGACAGGCCCTCCCGGGCATCGGCCATCGCCTTGGCGACCGACTCGGCGTCCTGCAGGCTGCCGTGGGCCACCGGCTCGTCACCGGCGAAGACCGTGTTGCCCTCGATGCGGATCTGGTCGCCCTCGCGGATCTGCTCGAAGACGCCCTCCCCGAGGTCGTCGAGGAGCGGAATGCCGGCGGCGATCAGCACCTCCGGGCCGAGGTTCGGGTAACGGCCGGAGACCGACGGCTTGGCGTTGAGCACCCCGCCGACCCCGACCGCGACCAACGAATCGGCCGCCACCCGATCCAGGTCGACGTGGTCGATGATCGCGATGTCTCCAGGGCGCAGCCGACCGACCAGGCGTTTCGTCCGGCGATCAAGGCGCGCGGTGCCGAGGACTCTGCCCGGTTCGGAGTTCCGATTCCGGCGCAACGTGGGTAGACGCATCGTGACCATCCTGGCATGTGAGGCAGACTTTTCTGTCGCGACATGCCTGAGCAGGGCCGCCTACCCAGGGAAGCACACGACGGCACAAGCCGGTGTGCTTGCGCTCACAATACGCGGCGTCACAGCCGCCTTTCCTTGGCGGCCACGGCCAAGAGCTCCTCGGCGTGAGCGATACCCAGATCGGAATCGGGCAAACCCGCAAGCATCCGGGCCAACTCCCGGGCCCGCTCGGTGTCCTCCACGACCCGCACCCCGCTGGTCGTCACCGCGCCGCCGGTGTCCTTCGCCACCACCAGATGCCGGTCGGCGAACGCGGCCACCTGCGGCAGGTGTGTGACGACGAGCACCTGGTGGCTGCGGGCCAGCCGGGCCAGCCGCCGACCGATCTCCACCGCCGCCTGACCGCCGACGCCCGCGTCGACCTCGTCGAAGACCAACGTGGGCGGGCCACCCGAGCCGGCGAAGACCACCTCGATGGCGAGCATCACCCGGGACAGCTCACCGCCGGAGGCGCCCCGCTGCAACGGCAACGACGGCGCGCCCGGGTGAGCCAGCAACCGCAACTCCACCTCGTCACCGCCGTCCGGCGCGACACCCACCTCCACGCCGTTGACCGACAGCGACGGCTCGGCGCGACCAGCCGGGCGGGGCAGCACCGCCACCTCGATCCGCGCGTGTGGCATGGCCAACCCGGCCAGCTCGACGGTGACCTGGTCGGCGAACCGGACCGCCGCCTCCTGCCGGGACGCCGACACCCGCCCGGCCAGGTCGGCCACCTCCACGGCGAGCCGCTGACCGTCGCGCTCCAACTCGTCGAGCAGGTCGTCGGACGTGTCCAGGTCGGACAGTCGGGTGCGCGCCCGGTCGGCCCAGGCGATCACCCCGTCGACGTCGTCGGCGTACTTGCGGGTCAGCGCCCGCAGCGCCGCCCGCCGCTCGTAGACGTGCTGCAACCGGGCCGGGTCCGCGTCGAGCGTCGCCAGGTACGCCGACAGCTCCGCCGACACGTCGGTGACCAGCGTGGCCGCCTCCTCCAGGCGGGCCGCCAGCTCACCGAGCGCCGGGTCGGTGCCGGACTGCGCCTCCAACGTCCGTCGGGCAGTGCCGAGCAGCACCGCCGCGTCGGGCGCCTCGTCGGCGGCCTCCGCACCACCCGCCACGCACTGCTGGGCGATCTGCGCGGCGGTCCGCAGCCCCTCGGCGTGCTCCAGCCGCTGCGCCTCGGTCTTCAGCTCGTCGTCCTCACCGGGCTGCGGATCGACCCGGGTGATCTCGTCGAGACCGAGCCGCAGCAGGTCGGCCTCCTGGTTGCGCTCGCGGGCGTTGCGCCGCCGGTCGGCCAGGTCGTCGACCACCCGCCGCCACCCGGTGTACGCCTCCCGCAGCGCGTCGAGCAGCTTCTCGTGCGCGGGCCCGGCGAAGCGGTCCAGTGCGGCGCGCTGCTCGGCGGGGCGCAGCAGCCGCAGCTGGTCGGACTGGCCGTGCACGGCCACGGCCTGCTCACCGACCTCACCGAGCATCGACACCGGCATGCTCCGGCCGCCGACGTGGGCGCGTGAGCGCCCCTCCACCGTGACCGTGCGGCTCAGCAGCACCGAGCCGTCCTCGTCGGGCTCGCCACCGGCCTCGGTGATCCGCGCGTGCACGGCGTCGGCGACCCGACCGCTCAGGCGCAACCGCCCCTCGACCACCGCCCGGCCGGGTTGGGCGCGGACCCGCCCGGCGTCGGCCCGACCTCCGAAGAGCAGGCCGAGGCCGGTCACCACCATCGTCTTGCCCGCACCGGTCTCGCCGGTGATGACGTTCATGCCGCCGGTCAACGGCAGCGTGGTGTCCTCGATGACGCCCAGTCCGGTGATGCGCAGCTCTTCCAGCACAGCCACCGACAGTAGACGCGAGGCCCGACAGTTGACCAGCCGACGGGCCCGGGTGCGGCCGACACCCGGCCGCCGTACAGTTCTGCCCCGTGTTGGATGTGATCGGCCTGACCACGGCTGAGGAGGAGCTCTACCGCTGCCTGCTCCAGCTCACCACGGCCCGCATCGACGAGTTGGTGCGCCGACTGAACCGACCCCGCGACGAGGTCGTCGCCCAGGTCGAGGCGCTGCGCGCCAAGGGCCTGGTGCAGCCCACCGACAACGACCCGGACGCGTCGCTGCGCCCGACCGCCCCGGACGTCGCCCTCGGCGCGACGCTCCTGCGCCGCCAGGAGGACCTGGAGGCGGCCCGCCGACGGGTCACCCAACTGGCCGAGGAGTACCGGTCCGGCCTACGCCGGCAGCACGTCGACCACCTCGTCGAGGTGATCGCCGGCGCCCGGGTGCTCCGCGACCGTCTGCGCGATCTGCAGAATGCGGCACGCACCGAGGTGCTCTGGTTCTGCCGCGCCAACCCCCTGGCGATGGCCGGCCCGGAGAATGTCGAGGAGTTCGACGCGCTGGCCCGCGGGGTGAGCTACCGGGCCATCTACGAGCGTGACCTGCTGCTGGAACCGGGCGCGTTGACCGACCTGGCCAAGGGCGTCGCCGCCGGGGAACAGGCCCGGGTCCTGGACCGGCTGCCGGTCCGACTGGCCATCGTGGACGCCCGCATCGCCATCTGCCCGTTGGTGCCCGACCGCGACGGCGGCGAGCCGAGCGCCGCCGTGATCGGCCGCAGTCAACTGCTCGACGCGCTGCTCGCCCTCTTCGAGAGCCACTGGCGGGTGGCCACCCGGTTGCGGCTCGACGATCCCCTGGCCGTCGCAGCCCCCGAGGCTCGACGGCCGGAGCCCGCGGACCAACCGGGCGACGGTTACCAGCCCGACGCCGACGAGGCACGGCTGCTGTCGCTGTTCGTGGCGGGCGTACCGGACAAGTCCATCGCCTCCCAGCTCGGGGTGAGCCGGCGCACCGTGCAGCGACGCGTCGCCGACCTGATGGCCGCCGCCGGGGTGGACACCCGGCCCGGATTGGCGTTCCAGGTGGCCCGACGCGGCTGGCTCTGACGCGGCGGGTCCGCCCTCGAGCGACGGCGGACCCCACCCGGGCGGGACGGCCCCCGCCGCCCCGCCCGGTACGCGTCAGCGCAGCCCGTACGCCGCGAGCACCGTCTGCTCGACGGTGTTCCCGGCCCGGTCGGCGGCGCGCACCCGCAGCGACACCGTTCCGCGCCCGGCCGGCACCGTCGCGGTGTACCGGGTACCCGACCCCCTGGTCGGCGCGGTGCGCCAGGTGACGCCCCCGTCGAAGGAGACCTGCACGCGGACGCTGGCGCCGGTCGGCGCGGGCACCCCGGCGGGCTGGCGCAGGGTCAACCCCAGCTGGTGCGGCCGGTCGCCGCGGACCGTGCCGAGCAGGTCGGCCGGCACCCGGTAGTCCACCTGCAACAGCGACAACGGCGTGGCGGCGTCGCCCGTCGGTCGCGCCGAGGTGAACTCCCAGGCCGTGTCGGTCCGGGTGGCGTAGCGCCACTCGTCCGAGGACCGCTTCGTGGTCAGGTCCAGCCGGTAGCGGGCCCGACCCGCCGTGGTGGGCACCGGGACCCACCCACCGGACAGGTCGGCGATCTGCTGCCCGTCCCGGCTGACCCGGGCCTCGACGGTGTCCGACTCCTCACTTCCGCCGGCCACGCTGTAGTGCCCGTCTGCGTCGACGAACTCGGGCACCCGCAGAGCCAGGGTGTCACCGGTCCGCGTGGGAACCGGCACCCCGCTCGCCGGTACGGCCGGGCGGACCACCGGCGCGTGCCAGGCTTCGGTCTCCCGATCGTCGGCGCCGTAGCGCCGGGGCTCCTGGTTCAGGCCGCCGGCCAACTGCCCCCACTGCAGGTACATGAGCTTGTGCTGCACCCGGTGCTGCCACCAGTTGTCCCCGGCGCTGACGAACTCCTGCCGGGTGGTGCCGTTGCGAACCATCCGCTGGTCGTCGTTCCAGGAGTACTCCTGCCACGGACGCCAACCGAAGCGCTGCTCACTGGCCCAACCCGCACCCGTGTCGCCGTAGCTCGCGCTCACCTCGGCGGTGTTCTTCGCGGTCACGGTGTGCACGATCCGCTCCGGCACCCGGCCCTTCGACACCTGCCACACGTCGTACAGGTAGGGGCTGGAAACGGTCAGCGTCAGGTCGAGCGTCGCCGGGCCCTTCCTGGCCGCCGCGATGAGCCGCTGCCCGTCGTCGTGGGCGACCGCCATCGACGGGATCGGCAGTCGGTCCCCGAGGGGGCGCCACACCGTCCACGCGGAAAAGTCCGCCGGTCGAACGACAAGCACCGCCGCCGCACCGGCGGCCGCCGCGGCGGCGATCTGCTCGTCCTCGGAGCGGTTCGGGTCGGTGGCGAGCAGCGCGGCGGCGCCCCGCACCCGGGTCAGCTCAGCGGGAGTCCCCGTGCCGGCCCAGACCAGCGCCAGCTTCCGCCGGCCGGTCGGCGCCGGTGACGTGCCCATCAGGTTGATGTCCAGCGGACCGGACACGCCGCTGATCTTCGCTTCCACCATCGGGGCGACGAGCTGCCAGCGCGAGGCGAACTCGAACTCGCCCCGGCGCACCTGGCGCGTCGGCGTGACGTTGACCTGCTGAACGGTGCTGTACGACATCACCCCGTGGTCGACCTGCCGGCCGTTGCCCATCACCCGGTGCACGTAGTAGCTGAGCGTCGCCTGCTGCTCGCTGGGCTTCGGCGTCTCGATCCGCACCGGCGTGCCCTTGCGGGCGTCGAGCACCACGGTCAGGTCCCGGTCGACGGTCAGCTCCGGCTCGACGACCTCGGTCAGTTGCTCGTCCAACGGGGCGCCGTGCTCGACCATCGCGGTCAGCAGGTACGAGCCCTCCTCGACCTGCAGGGTGCCCTCGCCCGGCCACCAGCCCCAGAAGTCCGACTCGGGCTGCTCACCGAAGAGAGTCATCCCCGGCGACACGGTCAGCTGGCCCTGCCGGTCCAACACCTGCACGGTCACCTGGTGCATCGGACCGCTGACGGTCAGCCCGACCGGGGTCCGCACGGCGACGCCGTCCGTACCGGTCGCCACCAGCCAGCCACCGTGCGGACCCCGGGCCAGCTTCGCCGGGTCGGCGCGCAGCGGCACGGCCACACTGCCGCCCGCCGGCACGGTCACCTCGCCGGAGGCCACGGCGACGCCGTCGGTCTCGGCCGCACCGCTGTCCAGGTTGCGCAGGTCCAGGGCCAGCCGCAGGGTCAGCGCGACAGTCGTGCCGTTGGTGTACGTCACCGTCCGCTCGACCGCCGTACCGCCGGTGGAGAGCCGGCCGAAGTCCGCGGTGGCCGAGGCGACCACCTGCTGCGTGAGCGCCCGGGCCACGTCGACGCGACCGCCACCCTGCTCGAAGACGGTCAGCGCCGGGTTGGCCTTCGTGGTGCTCACCAGCGCGTCCTTGAGCCTGCCGGCATTCCAGTCCGGGTGCTCCTGGGCGAGGATCGCGGCCGCCCCGGACACGTGCGGGGTGGCCATCGAGGTGCCGTTCGCGGTCGTGTAGGCGTCGCCCACCGGCGTACCCATGGTGGTGCCGGCGGCCCGCGCGGCGATGATCCCGACGCCCGGGGCGGTGATCTCCGGCTTCAGGCCGTTGTCGCCGAGCCGCGGGCCGCGGCTGGAGAACTCGGCCAGGTTGTCGTCGCGGTCCACCGCGCCGACGGTGAGCGCCGCGGCGGCCGCGCCCGGCGAACCGACGGTACGCGCCGCACCCGCGTTGCCCGCGGCGACCACGAACAGCGCGCCGGTCTCGGCGGTCAGGTCGTTGACGGCCTGACTCATCGGGTCGGTGCCGTCGGTCGGGTCGCCGCCGAGGCTCATGCTGACGACCTTCGCGCCGGAGTGGGCGGCCCACTCCATGCCGGCGATGATGGACGAGTCGTAGCCGGAGCCACCGTCGTCGAGCACCTTGCCGATCAGCAGCTTCGCGCCGGGGGCCACGCCCTTGCGCAGTCCGGCGGAGGCCGCGCCGCTGCCGGCGATGGTGGACGCGACGTGGGTGCCGTGGCCGTGCCCGTCGCGGGGGCTGCCGCTGTTGGAGAAGTCCCGCGCCTCGGCGATCCGGTCGGCCAGGTCGGGGTGGGTGGCGTCGACGCCGGTGTCGAGCACCGCCACCGTCACGCCGGCACCGTCGCGGCCCGCTGCCCAGGCCGTCGGGGCGCCGATCTGCGGCACGCTGTGCTCCAGCGTCGGGCGGACCTTCCCGTCCAGCCAGATCCGCGCGATGCCGGCGCCGAGTGTGGCCGGCGTCCCGGCGGCGGCACGCTGCCCGGGCGTGCCGGCGAGCGTGGTCCACAGGCCACCGAGGTCGCCCTTGCCGACCCGCAACGCCGCGCCGTTGATGCTCTCCAACGGCCGGGCGTCGGTGGCACCGGCGAGCGGCCTGACCCGCCCCGCGGCCTGCTCCTGGTAGCGCACGATCAGCGGCAACGCGCCCTGCTCGGCGTCGCCGTACCCGTCGGCTGCCAACTCCTGCACGTCGAAGAGGTTCGCGTCGAGGACCCCGCTGGAGACGTAGGGAAGGACGTCGCTGGGCAGGACCCGCAGCCGGCCGTCGACCTCCAGAGTCTGGAAGATGATCCGCTCACGCCCGGGTCCCGGGCGGACGGTGGCGGCGACCCGGCCCGGCGCCGCCGGCGCGAGCTCGACCTGGTCGCCGGTGATCAGGGTGACGCGGACGGGTGCCGCGAGCGGGGTGGGCGTGCCCGAGTTCGGGCCGGTGGGCCGGACGGGCGGGTCGGCGGACGCCGGTGCGGCGAGGCCGACCACCAACGCGCCGACCGCGCCGACGGCGAGCCAGCGGGGGGACCAGTGCATGCGATGCGCTCCTCTACTCCTCCAGGCCCGCCATCCGTGGATGAGGGCCGATCGGAGTCTGCGACGGAGCCTGTCATCAGGTCACTAGTCGCCAGCCGCCGCAGCGGCGACATGTCGTCAGGTGGACAACCGCCGTCCACCCACGGTGCACGCCGCGATCACCGGCGGCTGCCGCGCCAGCCGTGCAGCGGTCACCGGCGGCTGCCGCGCCACCCGTGCACGGGAAGGCCGAACTTGGCGACCAACCGGTCGGTGAACGGGCGTGCCCGCAACCGCACGATGCGCACCGGCAGGGCGCCCCGACGCACCGTCACCCGGGCGCCCGGCGGCAGGTCGTAGACGCGCCGCCCGTCGCAGGACAACACGGCGAGGGTGGTGAACGGGTCGACGGTGATCACGAAGGTGGACGTCGGGGCGGTGACCAACGGGCGGCTGAACAACGCGTGCGCGCTGATCGGCACCAGCAGCAACGCCTCCACCTCCGGCCAGACCACCGGCCCGCCACCGGAGAACGCGTACGCGGTGGAGCCGGTGGGGGTGGCGCACACGACACCGTCACAGCCGTAGCGCGACAGGGGCCGCCCGTCCACGTCGACGAGCAGTTCGAGCATCTGCGCCCGCTCGCCCTTCTCGATGCTGATCTCGTTGAGCCCCCAGGACTCGATGGTCGGCCCACCGTCGAACTCGGCGGTCACGTCCAGCGTGAGCCGCTCGTGGACCGTGTAGTTGCGACCGACGACGTCGCGCACCGCGCTGTCCAGGTCGTCGATCTCGGCCTCGGCGAGGAAACCCACCTTGCCGAGGTTGATGCCGAGCAGCGGCGCCTTCGCCGGCCGGGCCAGCTCGGCGGCGCGCAGGAAGGTGCCGTCCCCACCGAGCGCGAAGACGATCTCGGCGCCCTCGGCGGCCTGCGGACCGGCGACCGGCACCACACCGGGCAGGTCGAGGTCGTCGGCTTCGTCGGCGACCACCCGCACCTCGAAACCCGCGGAGATCAGGTCGGCGGCGACCGACCGGGCATGCTCGGTGCTGCGCCGTCGGCCGGTGTGGGTCACCAGCAACGCGGTCCGGCTCATCGGGCCACCCGCCCCGGACCGTGGCACGCCACCGTCGCCGTCGCCCCGACCCGGCCGCGTGTCCTCCCGCGGACCGTCGCGGCGCCCTCGCTGCGCGCGTTCACCCTGCGACCTCCTCCGCCGCCACGTCCGGCACGTCGCCGACCGTCGGGCCGTCCGGCCCGGCCGCCACCACCGCCCGCACCCGCTCCGGGTCGGCCGGTGGCGCGCCCCGGCGCAACCATACGAAGAACTCCACGTTGCCGCTCGGCCCGGGCAGCGGACTGGCCGCCACGTCGGCCAGGCCGAGACCGAGCCGCGCCGCCGCCGCCGCCACGTCCAGCACCGCTTCGGCGCGCAGCTGCGGATCGCGCACCACACCACCGGCGCCGACCCGGTCCTTGCCCACCTCGAACTGCGGCTTCACCATCAACGCCAGGTCACCGTCGTCCCGCGTGCAGCCGGCCAACGCCGGCAGCACCAGCCGCAGCGAGATGAACGACAGGTCGGCCACCGTGAGATCGACCGGCCCGCCGATCGCATCCGGCTCGAGGGTACGGACATTGGTGCGCTCCAGAACCCGGACCCGCTCATCCGTACGCAGTGACCAGGCGAGCTGCCCGTAGCCGACGTCCACGGCCACCACCTCGGCGGCGTCGGCGCGCAGCAGCACGTCGGTGAAACCACCCGTTGACGCCCCGGCGTCCAGGCAGCGCCGGCCGGCGACGCGCAGCCCACCGGCCCCGAACGCGGCCAGCGCGCCCGCGAGCTTGTGACCGCCCCGGGAGACGTACTCCTCGGTCGGGTCCTCGCCGGTCACCAGCAGCGGATCGGCGGGGTCGACCATCGCGGCGGCCTTGCGCGCGACGACTCCCCGCAGCTGGACGCGGCCGGCGTCGACCAACGCGGCGGCCTGCTCCCGGGAGCGGGCCAGACCACGGCGGACGAGTTCGGCGTCCAGCCGGTTGCGACGTGCCATGGGTGGTTCTCCGGTCTGCTCAGGCCTGGTCGTCCCACTCAGGTCTGGTCGATGGTGGCGAGGGTCTCGCGCAACGTCTCGTAGGCCGCCTCGTACTGGGCGATCTGATCGGCCGGGGCCAGCGTCGCCGCGTTGGCCATGGCCCGCACCGCGGCGTCCACCGCCGGGTGCCGCGCCTCGTCGTCTCCGACGTCCGGCAACGGGCCGGGCCGGACGACCATCGGCGGGCCGGGCCGGGCCGCGCCACCGGCTGGCGGGCCGGGGCGGGCTGCTCCGCCGGCCGGTGGGCCGGGACGGGCTGCTCCGCCGGCCGGTGGGCCGGGACGGGCTGGGAACGCCGCGTTGGGTGGTGGGCCGGGCCGGGCCGGGAACGACCCGCCGGCCGGTGCGCCTGGCTGGCTCATTCGGCGTCGTCCGGAGGCTGCTTGCGGACCGCCTTCTTGGCCGGCATGTCCGCGGGAGTGGGAGCCTCGTCGGCGGCGCCGAGCGGCGCTGACGACTTCTTGGCGATGGCCTTCTTCGCCACTGCCTTCTTCGCCACGGCCTTCTTCGCCACGGCCTCCTTGGCCACCGGGGCACCGGCCGAGGCGTCGGAGGGCACGAGACCGGTGCCGGGCCGCGCGGCCAGCGTGGGGTCAGGTTGCGCCGTGCTGCCGGCGGTGGTCGGCGCGGCGGCGGTCGGCTCAGTGACAGCCGACGGGGTCGCGGTCGGCTCGGTGACAGCCGGCGCGGTGGTCGGCTCGGCGGCGCGCGCCTCGCGGAGCTGCCGCTCCAGGTCGTGCACCCGTCGGGTCAGCTCGGCCACCTCGTCGGCGGTGGCCAGCCCGACCGCGCCGAGGGCCCGGTCGACCTCGAATCGGACCAGCTTGGTCAGCGCCTCCCGGTTGGCGGCGCCGGTGGTGACCAGCTCCTCGCCGAGGGCCTGGAGCTGGGCGGCGGTCGCGCCGCCGGAGCCGACGAGACGACGGGCCACGTCCTGGGCCTTCTTCCGGGGCGCCTCCGCGAGGCCCATGGCCAGCTCGAGGTAGGCGCGCCACGCGTCCTGCATGCCTGAGTCCTTCCACGGGGCGGGGTGTGCAGGTGTCACGCTACCGGGCACCCCGGACCAACCCGTGCGGTACGGTGCCGAGGACGGCGTGGCGATCAACGAGGGGGAGATGTGGCCAGCGTGGACGAGTGCCGGCAGGCTTTGCAGGAGCTGGCCGCCCGGCTGGATCGCAACGCCGAGACGGTGCGCGAACGGATCGACCTGGACCGGACACTGGCCTGCCGGATCACCGACCTGGACACCGCATTCCACGGCCGCATCACCGGCGGTCGACTTGTCGAGTTGACCGACGGCGACGACCCCAAGGCCAAGATCGCGCTGAGCACGTCCAGCGATGACCTGCTCGCCCTGGTCCGCGGCGACCTGGACGTCACCAACGCGGTGACCTCCCGCCGGGTGTCGATCAAGGCCAACCCGTTCGACCTGCTGAAGCTGCGCAAACTGCTCTGACGAGCCCGGTCAGGCAGCGGCGGTCACACCGAAGCGCTCCACCGCGTGCGTCGCGTCCGGGCCGATCGGGCGGATCCTCGGCAGCGCCGGCTCCGGCGCCGACCAGGCCACCGCGCAGAGCGCCGCCACCGCGTCCAGCGGCCGACCTGAGCCGGCCAGCTCCAGGGTGCCGTCGCGGTCGGTCACGGACCAGCCAGCGGCGTCCGCCGCGCCCGGGACCCGCACGGCAGCCGCCGGGTCGAAGAGCCCCGCCAGGTCATTCGCCACGTACGTGGGACGCCGCTGCGCAGGGGCGGCCAGCAGATCCGGTACGCCGTGGACGCCGGTGAGCACGAGCAGGCTGTCCAGCCCGGCCCGGCGGGCACCCTCGATGTCGGTGTCCAACCGGTCACCCACCACGAGGCTCCGGCCACCTCCCGCGCGCCGAGCGGCGGTCTCGAACAGCGCCGACTCCGGCTTGCCGACCACCACGTCCGGGTCCCGTTCCAGCGCCGTCCGCAGCACCGCCACCAGCGACCCGTTGCCGGGCAACGGACCTCGCCCACTGGGCAGCGTCCGGTCGGTGTTGGTGGCGATCCAGAGCGCTCCGGAGCGCACCGCGATCGACGCCTCGGCCAGCTCGGCCCAGCCGACCTGCGGCCCGTACCCCTGCACCACCGCGGCCGGATTCTCGTCGGCCTTGGTGACCGGGGTCAGGCCGACGGCGCGCAGCTCCGCACGCAGGGCCTCCGCCCCGACCACCAGCACCGGCGCACCGGCGGGCAGCCGATCCCGCAACAGCTCGGCCGACGCCGCCGCGGAGGTGAGCACCTCCTCCGGCCGGGCCGGCACACCCATCCCCGTCAGCAGGCCGGCGACCTCGCTGGACCGGCGGGACGCGTTGTTGGTGGCGTACGCCACCGCCCGTCCCTCGTCGTGCAGCCGGGCTACCGCCTCGACGGCGCCGGGGATCGGCCGGTCGATCAGGTAGATCACCCCGTCCAGGTCGAAAACGACAAGGGTGTACCCGTCGACCAGCCGCTCCCCCGCGCCCCCGTTCACCGCTGCGTCGGCTCCGACTCGTCGCCCCGGGTGGGGGCGGTCTCGTCGGCGTTCACCGTGTCGCCGGACGTCACACTGCCGTCGGCAGCGGTGTCCGCCTCGGCGTTGCCGGCCTCGTCCGGGTGACGGTCCTCGTCCTCGTCGACGGAGTCCTCGTCGACGGAGTCCTCGTCGTCGCCAGGACGGCCGACCGCACCGTCCCGCTCGTCGTCGTCGAAGTCCTCGTCGTCCTCGCCGTCGTCCTCGTCCTCGTCGTCGTCCTCGTCGTCGTCCTCGTCGTCGTCGAAGTCCTCTTCGTCGTCGTCGCGGTCGTCGTCGTCCTCGTCGTCGCGGTCGTCGTCGTCGCGGTCGTCGTCGTCTTCGTCTTCGTCGCGGTCGTCGTCGTTCTCGCCGGTCAGGTCGGCGTCCGGTTCCGCCGGAACCGCTCCCGGAGCGCCCGGACCCGCGGCGATCTCCTCAGCGGCCTCGTCCTCGTCGTCACCCTCGATGACCACGCCGTCGAGTTCCAGCAGCCGCTCGGCGGCGTCCGTCTCACCCTCGGTGTCCACGTCAGCGGCACGGGAGAACCACTCGCGGGCTTCCTCACGTCGGCCCACGGCGAGCAGCGCGTCGGCGTACGCGTAGCGCAGCCGGGCCGTCCACGGCACCGTCGCCTCGCTGGTGAGGTCCGGGACCTGGAGCATCGCGACCGCGGCGTCCTTCTGCCCGAGGTCACCGCGGGCACCCGCGGCCACGATGAGCAGTTCGATCGCGACGGCCTGGTCCAGCTTCTCCCGGTCGGCACCGCGGAACAGGTCGATGGCCCGCTCCGGCCGGCCGAGCGCCCGCTCACAATCCGCGAGCACCGCCAGGTGGCTCTGCAGACCACTCATCCGGTGGTACGTGCGCAGCTCGGCGATCGCCGACTGCCACTCCCCCGCGTGGTATGCGGCCAGACCGACCGCCTCACGGACTGCGGAGATGCGCGACGCGAGCCGCCGGGCGGCCAACGCGTGCGCCAACGCCTCGGCCGGGTCCTCGTCGATCAGCTGACCCGTCGCGACCAGGTGCCGGGCCACCGTCTCGGCGACCGGCTTGTTCAGCGAGAGCAGCTCAGCGCGAACGTCCTTGTCGAGGTCGGTCGCGACGATGTCGTCCGGCAGGGCCGGGGCCGAGCTACGTCCACCGTCGTACGAGTCGGAGCCGCCAGCACGGTCGTCGCGGCGGAACTCGCCCTCGCGACGCGGCCGATCGTCGGCCCGGGGAGCACCAGCCCGGTCGCCGCCCCGGTAGCCACCCTCACGGTCGCCGCCCCGGTAGCCACCGCCGTCACGCGGCCCACTCGGCCGAGAGCTGTCCCGGTCGCCACCTCGGAAGCCGCCCTCGCGGGGAGCACCGCGGGAGCCGCCTTCGCGAGACGCGCCGCCTTCCCGACGGTCACCGCCCCGGTAGCCGCCGTCACGGTCGCCGCCGCGGAAGCCGCCGTCACGGTCGCCGCCGCGGAAGCCGCCCTCACGAGGCGCGCCGCCGTCACGAGGTCCACTCGGCCGGGAACCGGCCCGGTCGCCGCCCCGGAAACCGCCCTCACGCGGGGCGCTCGAGCGCGATCCATCACGGTCGCCACCGCGGAACCCGCCCTCACGACGGTCACCGCCCCGGAAGCCACCCTCACGGTCGCCACCGCGGAAACCGCCCTCACGAGGGGCGCTGGAACGCGAACCATCACGGTCACCACCGCGGAAACCGCCCTCACGACGGTCGCCACCGCGGAAACCACCCTCACGGTCACCACCGCGGAAACCGCCCTCACGAGGCGCGCCGCCGTCACGCGGTCCACTCGACCGGGAACCATCACGGAAGCCGCCCTCACGACGGTCACCGCCGCGGAAGCCGCCCTCGCGGTCACCACCGCGGAAGCCGCCCTCACGGTCACCACCGCGGAAGCCGCCCTCACGGTCGCCGCCGCGGAAGCCGCCCTCACGAGGCGCGCCGCCGTCACGCGGTCCACTCGACCGGGAACCATCACGGTCGCCACCGCGGAACCCGCCCTCACGACGGTCACCCCCGCGGAAACCACCCTCACGGTCACCACCACGGAAGCCACCCTCACGCGGGGCGCTCGAGCGCGAACCATCACGGTCACCGCCACGGAAGCCGCCCTCGCGGGGGGCACCCGTGCGGGAACCGTCCCGGTCGCCGCCACGGAACCCGCCCTCACGACGGTCACCGCCACGGAAACCGCCGCCCTCGCGGGGCGCGCCAGGCCGGGATCCCTCGCGGCGGTCACCGCCGCGGAAGCCACCGTCGCGGTCACCGCCCCGGAAACCACCCTCACGGGAGGGGCCGGAACGGGTGCGATCGCCGCCACCCTGGTAGCCGCCCTCACGGCGGTCACCGCCGCGGAAGCCACCTTCGCGCGGGGCACTGGAACGCGAGCTGTCCCGATCACCACCACGGAAACCACCTTCGCGACGGTCACCGCCGCGGAAGCCACCTTCGCGGTCGCCGCCCCGGAAGCCACCGTCGCGGTCACCGCTGCGGAAGCCACCTTCGCGGTCGCCGCCCCGGAAGCCACCGTCGCGGTAACCGCCCTCACGGGGAGCGCCACCGCGGAAACCACCCTCACGCGGGGCACTGGAACGCGAACCATCGCGGTCACCGCCGCGGAAACCACCCTCACGCGGGGCGCCCGAGCGCGAACCGTCCCGGTCGCCGCCCCGGTAACCACCCTCACGGGGAGCGCCCGAGCGCGAACCGTCGCGGTCACCGCCGCGGTAACCGCCTTCGCGGCGGTCGCCACCGCGGAAACCACCCTCACGCGGGGCACTGGAACGCGAACCGTCGCGGTCGCCACCCCGGTAACCACCCTCACGGGGAGCGCTGGAACGCGAACTGTCCCGGTCACCGCCACGGGAACCAGAGTCACGGCCGCCGGCGTAGCCGCCGCGGGCGCCACCAGCGCTGTCGCGGTCTCCCCGGTACGGGGGCCGGCCCTGGTCATCGCGGCGCGGGCCGCGGTCGCGTCCGCCCGCACCGTCAGTACGGTCTTCGTAGCGACGGGGACGGTCTCCGCCCTGCGGTCCTGAACTCACAGGTACATCCTTCCTGATTGCGCCACCAATGGCGCTACGCAGTCGAGGGCCGACCCGGATGGGGCGGCCCTCGACTGGAAGATTGTCCGGCGGCGTCCTACTCTCCCACACCCTCACGAGTGCAGTACC